>NZ_BEWG01000020.1:168205-210127 GCF_002723835.1 Mycobacterium sp. shizuoka-1
CTTCTTCTAGACTGCGCCGATGACCGCCAGGTACTCACCCGCCATCGATGTCGCCGCGGTCGATGCGATCGACTTCCACACTCACGTGGAGATCGACGCCACCGGCCACTGCGCCTACGACGCCGAACTGGCCGAGGCCACCGGCCGCTACTTCAAGCTCGGCGAGGACTATTTCGCGCGCGTCGACGACCTCGCCGAGCACTACCGGAAGCACAACGCCGCGGCGGTGGTGTTCACCATCGACGCGCGCACGGCTTCGGGCCACCAGCCCAACTCGGTGACGGAGTTGATCGAGGGGGCGATCCGGCACAACGACGTCCTGATCCCGTTCGGCTCGGTCGACCCGTGGGACGCCGACGCGGTGCGCCGGGTGGGGGAGTTGACCGGCGACCATGGCGTTCGGGGTTTCAAGTTCCATCCCAGTCTGCAGGGTTTCGAGCCCAACGACCGCCGGTTCTATCCGATCTACGAAGCGATCGCCGCCGCCGGTGTCCCTGCGCTGTTCCACACCGGTCAGACCGGCCTGGGCTCGGCGCTGCCGGGTGGGCATGGGATCAAGCTGCGCTACTCCGACCCGATGCTGCTCGACGACGTCGCCGCCGACTTCCCGGACCTGACCGTCGTGATGGCTCATCCGGCCGTGCCGTGGGTCGATGCGCAGATCGCCGTTGCCTCGCACAAAGCCAACGTGTTCGTCGACCTGTCCGGCTGGTCGCCGAAATACTTCCCGCCCCAGCTGGTTTCGGCGATCGGGCGACAGCTGCGGACCAAGGCGCTGTTCGGCACCGACCACCCCTACATCACCATCGAGCGGTGGCGGCGTGACTTCGAGACCCTGGAACTCGATCCCGCTGTGGTGCCGCTGATCCTCAAGGAGAACGCGCTGCGGGTGCTCGGTCTGCTCTAGCCGGTCTGGGAGTCGACGACCATCTCCGACGGCGCCGTGCGCTCCCACAGCACCGCCCCGATGCAGGCGGTCAACACCCACCCGGTGCCCACCACGCCGCACCAGATCAGCAGCGCCATCGCCACCCCGATCGGCCCGAAGCCGTCCCAGTCGTGCAGCAGCGACGGGAAGAACACCCGCGAGCCCAACGGGATGGCGATCCCGTCGATCGCCACACCGGCCAGTCCGGCCAGCGCCAGCGGGGTCAGCCCGCGTCCACCGTCACGGACCAGTAGTACGGGGGTGATCGACCAGAACAGCCACACCGGTATCAGCCCGGCGATGAACAACAGCACCCGCCCGGAACCGGTGACATGCCCACCGAACGTGATCCGTTCCCGCACCGCGATCATCACCAGGTACAGCCCGAACCACACGGTGCCGCGCAGCAGTCGGGTGAGCAGGCCGTAGGGTTCGCGGCGCCAGGCCCTGGAGAAGATCGTCGAAATGGTGGCCGACATCGGGACGCCCCAGATCAGGAACCCCGCCACCCCGATCAGCGTCCAGTCCGGTCGCAACCCCGCGGAGTTGCCGAACGCCTCCCTGACCCGATCGTTGAGCGGATGCTCGAGGGCGAACTGCCGAATGAAAATCGTCCCCGGGCTGGCGTTGTCGGCGAACCCGGAGATATAGCTGAACCCGATGATGATCAGCGGTATAACCGTGGTGAACAGCTGGGTGGACACCACCGCACCCTGTGTGCCGCCGTCGATTTCGGTGAAGCGTGCGACCAGTGACGCGAACGGGGCGAGGCGGCGCGACTCCTCCAGCCGGTGGTAGCGCTCCTCGATGCGGCGGCGCATCTCGTCTCGGTTGTGCCCGCCGGTCACTGGTCACCCGACCACGTCATGAGCAAAGGGTAGGGCAGCCCGGTGGCGGGGTCCGGGCGGATCCGGCGGTCAGCCGTTGCGCGTCGGCCCGCTCAGCGGGGTGGTGCTCGTCGCTCGCTGGCCCTTGCGCAGCGTGGCGATCAGTTCGCGGTACGGCCCGACCAGGTAGGCGATGTCTCCGGCGTTGAGCTGCGTATCCCGCCGTGGATGCAGCCGAAGCGGTACGTCGGCGCCGCCGATCGCGATGACCCGGGTGTCGGTGGAGAGCCCGAACATCCGGATACCGTCGAGCTCACTGCCGGGCTGCACCTGCACGGCGCCCACCATGAACGAGCGCTGACCCACCGAGAACGTGCCCAGTACGTCGAGACCCATCGCCGCCCCGATGAACCACGGGGTGGCCAGGTCGACGATCGAGCGGACGTATTCGAACTTGAACCGCTGGCCCACCGCGGCGCCGAGCGCCCGGTCGTAGATGCGCAACACGATCGGGATATCGGCCCGGTGCACCTCGGGAAGGCTTCGCGCACCGAGCATCTCGCGCAGCACGATGCCGGTCTCGATGTTGACCATGTCATTCTGGGTGAGCACCGCGACCGCTCGGGCGTCGTCGATCCGGGCCGCCTCCAGGGTCTGGCGCAGCGTGGCGTCGCCGAAGATGACTGGCAGTTCCAGCTCGGCCGCGGCCGACAGGTAGCGGTTGTCCTCGTTGCGTTCGATCACCGCGACGTCGTGGCCGGCCGCCTTGAGCACCGAGGCCACCCGGATGCCGAACGATCCGAGGCCCACCACCACGACGTGACGGTGCAGGTGGCGCACCCGCTGCCGGCTGGCGGCCTGGGAGATGCGGCGGGACAGCAGCACGTCGGCGACGAACGCCACCACGATCGCGGTCGTGGCGACACCGGCGAACATCATCGCCACGCCCCACAGCCGCAGCCAGTCGGGTTGATCGAGGAAGTTGAAGTCGCCGTAGCCGACGGTGGCTATGGTCTCGGCGGAGAAATACAGCGCGTCGATCCAGTCCATGCCGGGCTGTTGGTAGGCGAAGCGCAGCATGATGGTCGAACCGACAAGCAGGGTGGCCGACGCCGCCAGTGCCCGGTAGAACATCGGGTTCAGGTCGTCGCCGAACGCGCGTACGGAGTCGGAAATCCGGACGAACAGCGGGCGCGCCTGCGGGGTGGCCGGTATCGGCTTGGCGATCTCGATGCCCTGTTCGGCCAGTTCGTCGACGGTGCCGATCATCGCTGTCCAGTCGCCGGCCTGGACGTGCACGTCGCGGCCGGGACACGCGATCAACTTGCCGGGGGACTCGGAGTCGTCGCCACGCACGATGGCCACCGGGGCGAGGTCACCATAGATCTCTCGCAGGGTGCCGTCCCTGGTCGCGGTCGTGCCGGTGACGACGAAGTCGACGCCGGCCACCGAGATCGTGTGGGTGGTGCGCTTGAGCAGGGCCTCCACCACTGACGGGGCGGCCAGGTCGGCCACGTCGAGGATGGCACCGGGCCCGTTGCCGTCGGCCATGGCCTCGCGCAGCACGGTGTTGGCCAGGCGCGCGACCACGCGCACCGTCGGGTTGGCCCGCCTCGCCAGCAGCGCGACCTCGAGGTTGAGCGCATCGTCGTCGTCGGCGCAGATCACGGCGTGGGCGGTGGCGATCCCGGCTGCTTCGAGGTCCTCGGGGTGATGCGCGATCGCCACGATGAGCCCGGCATTGTTGAGCTCGTCGATGATCCGCAGACCGAGGGCGTCGTCCCCGCAGACGATGGTGTGGCCTTGCATGGGGAAACGCTACTTCGGAAACCGCGGCGGTGACGGGTCAGAATGACGTATGCCGACAGCTCCCTACGTCAAAGCCTGCATCAACGGTGCCCGCACCCCCGACGCGCATCCGGCGCTGCCGGTATCGCCGGCCCAACTGGCCGAGGCCGCGGTGGCTGCCCACGCTGCCGGAGCGCAGGCCGTTCACCTGCATCCCAAGACCGCCGACGGGGTCGATTCGCTGGCACCGGAGATCGTCGCCGCGGCGGTCAGCACCGTCCGGCGCGCGCTGCCCGGCCTGCCGTTGGGCGTCACGACGGGCTTCTGGGCGCTGCCGGATCAGCAGCAGCGGCTGCGCGCGGTCGAGTCGTGGACGGTGGTGCCCGATTTCGCCTCGGTCAACTGGCACGAGCCCGGTTCGCCCGAACTTGCGGCAGTGCTGCTCAGCCGCGGAATCGGGGTGGAGATCGGGATCTTCCACGCCGATGCCGCCGACGACTGGGCGCGCTCCGAACTCGCGCCGCACTGCATGCGGGTGATGATCGAGTTGTCCTCGGACGGCGATACCGAGACCGCCGACGACCTGCTGGCCAGGATCCGCCGCGCATCGTCGCCCGCGCCGGTGCTGCTGCACGGCCTGGACGCCAGCTGCTGGCCGCTGCTGGCACACGCGGGGTTACGCGGGCTGCAGACCCGGATCGGCCTGGAGGACACCCTGGTGCTGCCGGACGGCTCGGCGGCGGCAGGCAACGCCGAACTCGTGGCCGCCGCGCGCGACGTTCTGCGTCAGGTCACTCGCTAGCCGGACCTAGCGCGAAATCCGCGAAGTCGAAGCCCGGCACCACCACACAACTGACCAGGGTCGGCTCGTCGTCGCGGGGTCGGGCCCGCTGCCAGTGGCCCGGTGGCACCAGCACCTGCGGTTGCTGCCCGGCGCTGATGTCCGGACCGAGCAGAACCGTTGTGGCGCTGTTTCTTTCCGGCCCGATGTCCAACAGCAGCGGGCTGCCCCGGTGATACAGCCAGATCTCGGCGCTGCGCACGGTATGCCACGCCGACTGCTGGCCGGGCATCAGCACGAAGTAGATGGCCGTACCGGCGCTGCGCGGGCCGTTGTAATCGGGCGGCAGCGCCGACTCACCGATCACCAGCTCACTGCGCCAGGTCTCGCGGAAGTAGCCACCTTCGGGGTGCGGGCTCATGTCGAGCTGTCGAACCCAGTCGGGGAGATCGGTCATCGCAACAGCGTAGATAAATCGGTTGCCCCCGTCTGCGTTGCCGCACTAGCGTGGCGCTCGCTCGTACTCGATGTCGCACCGCAAGTCGGAAAGGACGGTCTCCGCCGTGGATCACAGCGCCGCTCACCAGCCCGCTGACCACCACATTGGAGACCCATGCCCACCGACTCTGCCGTCACCCTGATCGACCTCGACTTCGTCTGGCCGGACGGAACCGTCGCACTCGACGCAGTGGGCGGCACCCTGACGTCCGGACGCACCGGGCTCGTCGGTGCCAACGGCTCCGGCAAGTCGACCCTGCTGCGGCTGATCGCCGGGGAACTCACCCCGAGCCGGGGGAGCGTCATCGTGACCGGTGACGTCGCCTACCTGCCGCAGACCCTGACGCTGGACGTGCACCTGTCCATCGCCGACGTGCTCGGCATCGGCGCCAAGCTGGCGGCGTTGGCCGCCATCGAGTCCGGCGTCGCGACCGAGGGGGACTTCGACGTGATCGGCGACGACTGGGACGTCGCCGACCGTGCCGCTCAGGCGCTGTCCCGCATCGGACTGGGAACCGCCGACCTGACCCGCACGGTCGGGCAGGTATCCGGTGGGGAGGCGACACTGCTGGCGGTCGCCGCTGCGCGGCTGGAGCCGGCTCAGGTCACCTTGCTCGACGAGCCCACCAACAACCTCGACCGGGACGCCCGCGCCCGGTTGTTCGATGTGATCGCCGAATGGCCCGGCACGCTGGTCGTGGTCAGCCACGACATCGCCCTGCTCAACCGGATGGACAACACCGCTGAACTGCACAACCACCGGCTGACCACGTTCGGCGGCCCCTACGATCAGTGGCGGGCGCACCTGGACAGCGAACAGGCCGCTGCGGCGCAGGCGGTCGCGGCGGCTGAGCAGACGGTACGGGTGCACAAGCGCCGGCGCGCGGCGGCCGAGATCAAGCTGGCGCGGCGTAACCGCAAGGCGCAGAAGGACTATGACAACCTTCGCGCGCCCAAGATCGTGATGAACACCTGGGCGGCATCCGCCGAGGTGGCGGCAGGCAAACTTCGCACCGAGCTCGAGGACAAGGCGGCCGCGGCGGCCGACGCCCTGCAGGCAGCCGAGGCCAGGCTCCGCAGTGACGAACGCATCCGCGTCGACCTGCCTGATCTGGAGGTTCCAGCCAGCCGCCGGATCGCCGAATTGCCCGGCCGGCGTGGACCTTTGGTGGTGATGGGTCCGGAACGGATTGCCGTGACGGGGCCGAACGGAATCGGGAAGACCAGACTGCTCGAGGCGCTGCTCGCCGGGTCCGCCGGGCGGTTGCTGACCGACCGGGTCGGGTACCTCCCCCAACGCATCGACGGTCTCGACGAGCGGGCCAGTGTCCTGGACAACGTGCTGGCGGGAGCGTCGAATGCCGATGCCGCCCTGGTGCGCACCCGCCTGGCGCGGTTCCTGCTGCGCGGTGATGCGGTCTACCGGCCGGTGGCCACGCTGTCGGGCGGGGAACGATTCCGGGTGGCGCTGGCACGGTTGCTGCTCGCCGAACCGCCACCCCAGCTGATCGTGCTGGACGAACCGACCAACAATCTCGACCTGGCCACCGTGGACCAACTGGTGGACGCCCTGGCGGCCTATCGCGGTGCGCTGATCGTGGTCAGCCACGACGACGAGTTCCTGGCCCGGCTGGATCTGGATCGGACCTTGTCGATGCGGCGTTCCGGGGTCCTGGACGAGGCGGGTTAGGGTCTGACCATGGCACACCTGCGCCCGGGCTGGTTCGTCGTGCTGTGCGCGGCGGCGCTGGCGGTCAGCGCCTGGCTGCCGTGGTTGACCACATCGGCGGCCGGCGGCGGCCGGGCCAGCGCGATCGGTGGCACGGTCGGCAGCATTGTGCTTCCGCCACGCTTCGGCGCCGGCCAGTTGATCGTGCTGTTGGCCTCGGTGCTGATCGTCACCGGCGCGATGGTGGCGCGCGAGCTGTCCCCGCGGCTGGCCGCCGCGGCAGCGTTGGTGATCTCGGTGCTGCTCGGCGTGCTGACCTACTGGTACTACCACCTCAACGTCAGCCCGCCGATGTCGGCCGGATACGGGTTCTACCTCGGAGCGGCGTGCACGGCCGGTGCGCTGTTGTCGTCGGCGTGGGCACTGATCGCGGCGCTGGCGGGCAGACGATGAGCCGGTTCGTCGCACCCGTCACGCTGACCGGCCCGCGTTGGGTTTCCCTTGAGCCGCTGGATGATTCCCACATTCCGGAGATCGCCGTCGCCGCCGAGGACGTGGGGGAGCTGTGGTTCACCAGCGCGCCGACGCCGCAGACCGCGGCAGCGTGGGTGTCCAGGATGGCTGCCATGCAGGCTGCCGACGAAGGCGTGACGTACGTGATCCGGCGACGTACCGACGGTGTGGTCGTCGGCTCGTCGAGCCTGTTTCATGTGGACGCCGCCAACCGCCGTCTGGAGATCGGACACACCTGGCACTCGGCGTCGGCGCGGCGCACGGGGGTCAACACCGAGACCAAGCTGGTGCTGCTGAGCCATGCGTTCGACGAACTCGGTTGCGTCGCTGTGGAGTTGCGCACGCATTTCTTCAATCAGGCCAGCCGGGCGGCCATCGAACGGCTCGGCGCGAAGATGGACGGCGTGCTGCGCAGTCACCAGTTGCTGGCCGACGGGTCGCGCCGCGACACCGTGGTCTACTCGATCCTGGACATCGAATGGCCGGCAGTGCGCAACAACCTCACGTTCCTGCTCGGCCGTCACGAGTGACGGCCGAGCAGGAACGGACGGAATAGGTTGGGCCTCAGCCCGCGTCGACGGTCGTCGGCTCGATCGGCTTGCTCTCGCCGGTGCGGGTGATCTCGATGCGGCGGGGCTTGGCCCGCTCGGCCAGCGGGATCGTCACCGTGAGCACGCCGTTCTCGTAGGTGGCCGAGATCTTGCCGGTGTCGATGCCCTCGCCGAGTGCGAGCTGGCGACGGTAGGTGCCGAAGAATCGCTCACTGGTCAGCCACTGCACCGAGTCCTCCGAGCGTGCCGACCGGTGCGCGGTCAGCGTGAGGGTCCCGTTGTCGACGTTGACGTCGATCGAACCGGGATCCACGCCGGGCAGGTCGGCGGTCAGGACATAGTGGTCGTCGACCTTGTAGAGGTCCATCGGCATGAACCTGGGGCTGCGATCGGTTCCAGCTTGGCTGGCCAACAGTCCCCGGGCCATGGCATCGAGGTCATTGAACGGATCGAAGCGCAGCACAGTACTCACCTCCTGGATCTTCGAACGTAAGCCCGCCACCCTGGCGGGCAGCTCTACTGTGCACCGCCAGATTAGCACTCGGGCAGTAAGAGTGCTAATACTTTTCGACCGGATCTCGCCCGGTCGCGGGTAGGCTGGGCCGGGTTTTCGCGAAGGGACGAGATTGCGCAGGATGACGTTACGGCTGTCGGCCGCGTTGACGGCCGCGCTGGTGGTGGCCATCGCGGGTTGTTCGGAGGACGCGAAGCCGGTAGCGGTGAAATGCGACGAAGTGTCGGTGCCGATGGCCGACATCCCGACCCGCACCGATCAGGAGCCGCGACTGCGGTTGCCGCAACCGCAGGGCTGGGAGCGCACCACCAAGTTGGACTCCGAGACGATCCGGTTCGCGCTGCGCAACGAAAGCCTCACCGACGCGGGGTTCACCCCCAACGCGGTCGTGACGCTGCAGAAGGTGGGGTCCGACCTGGGCAAGCCGCAGCAGATTCTCGACGCCCAGAACACCCAGCTGGTGTCGAAGCTGAAGGTCAAGGATCTGAAGTCCGCCCCGGCGCAGGTGTGCGGGTCACCGGCGCAATCGACCAGCTACACCGCCCCGGCGATGGGCAAGATCCCGGCTCGCAACGCGACCTCACTCGCGGTGGTCTATCAGGCCGGTGACGTCAACTACGTCACCACGCTGACAGTGCAGACGATCAAGCCCGACAACCCTACCTACGCCGCCGATTCCGCGGTGATTCTCAAGGGATTCCAGATACTCCCGCCTAAATAGCGACCGGCGTGACCTCGGCGCCGCTCAGCCTCTCGGTGCAGTGATCGCACGCGAGTTCGCCGGTGAAGCCGGCCCCGCACTCCCGATGCGTCATCACCACCGCGGGACCTTCGGGGGCCTGGAACCACCACTGGGCCCATTGCAGGGCGGCGGTCAGCACCGGGAAGAACGCCAGACCCTTCTCAGTCAACAGATAGGCGGCCCGCTCGGGGCCCGAGCGCTCGGTCGGCGCGGTGGTCAGCACACCGATGTGGCAGAAGGTCTGCAGCCGCTCGGCCAGCAGGCTCGGCGGTGCCCCCAATTGCGTCTGAAAATCGGTGAAGCGGGTGGTGCCCAGGAAGGCGGCCACCAGAAGAGCTGCCGCCCAGCGATTCCCGAGGATGCTCATGGTCTCGGGAAACAGGCCCGCATGCCGGGCGGTGGCGTCGCTCTCCGAGCGGCGCCGTGTCGAGGCGGCGGGCGCCGAGCGAGACCACGTCCCGCTGGGCCCCAGGCTCAGGGCCACCTCCGCGCCCGCGACTGCGGCGTGACAGGCGTTGCACCGCAACTGTGGGGTGAAGTACGACCCGCAGGCGGTGTGGCACATGGCGGGCAGGTTCTCGCGATGCCCGGTCACCCAGTTGCGTTCCCAACCCCAGATGGACAGCAACGCCGGCCACAGCGACCGGCCGCGCTCGGTGATCAGATACTCGGTCCGCGCCCGGGTGGAGGCATGCACCTTGCGGGTCAGCAGGCCGTCGTCGACCAGCGTCCGCAACCGGTTGGTCAGAACCGAATTCGAGATCGGCAAGCGGGCCATGAACTGGCTGTACCGGCTGGCGCCCAACAGCGCCTGCTGGACGATCAGCAGGTTCCACTCGTCGCCGAGCAGGCCCAGCATCCGGCCGATGGCATTGGGGCCATCGGGCGCCAGGACGGTGGGTGTCCCGGCGGGTACGGTATCGCCCACTACAGCCCGATCGCCTCGGCGGCCGAATCGGTGGCACGCCAGCGGCGCAACGCATCGCCAGCCACCCAGGTGGAGTGGGTGCCGCTGGAGATCCGTTCCGGCAGTTGAAGTTTGCACACCGGCCCGTCGGGGAGCCGGGCGGCGTCGAACACCAGGCAGTACGACGCGTCGGCGGTCATATCGGAGGTCAACGTCACCAGGTAGCCGTCGTCCTCGGCCTGGCTACCGGCCCGGGGCGCCATGGCCGTCTCACTTCCGTAGACGCCGTCGTCGAAGCGGTAATGCTGCTCGGCGCCGGTGTGCACGTCGTGGCGGACCAGTCCGTCGAACAGGAACCAGCCCGGCTTGCCAGTGGCCGCATAGGTGTAGCGGTACGGCTCACCGAGATGCCCGCTGTTGATCATGCCGAACTCGGTGATGGTGTCCGACAGCGGTTCTTCGGTGAGACCGCCGGTGCGCAGGTTGAGCCGCCAGCGGTGCAGCCTGGTCTGCATCCGGTCGAGAGCAAGGAACCGGAAGGCCCGCTGCCACTTGGTGCCGGTGCCGTTGTCCGTCGGCTCCGGGTCGCCCTGGAAGAAGCCATCCAGCACGATCTCGTCGCCGTCCTCGTAGGCGTTCACGAAGTGCAGGACATAGGTGGGATCGGCCTCGAACCAGTGGATGTCGCTGCTGCTCCCGCGGCGGGGCAGCACCCCCAACCGTGAGGGCGTGTCCCGGTGAAAACGGGCGACGTGCAGGTCGCGCTCCAACAGCTCGGGATCCCAGAACAGCGGAAAGTCGTTGAGGATGACGTAGTTTCGGGTGAAGGCCATGTCGTGCGGCAGCCGTGGGCCGGGCAGCGGGACGTCGGTGTGGTGCACCAGGTCGTCGTTCGCGTCGACCACGCCGTAGCGCAGGTACGGTGCGGACTTCGAGTAGCTGAAGAACAGCATCTCGCCGGTGCGATCGTCAACCTTGGGATGTGCCGAGACTCCCCAGTCGGCCGGGAACGCGCCGTTGAACGTCTCCTTGCCGAGGGTTTCGGCCGAGTACGGGTCGACCCGGTACAGGTCGCCGCACTGGTAGAAGCTCGTCAGCGCGGTGCCGCGGTGCACCACCACGTCGGTGCTGGACGCGTCCTTCAGCAGCGTGCGGGCGCCCCAGCCGTGGTCCACCTTCGCCAGCGACAGCGGCTCGGCCAGTCCAGGCCAGAGCGGGCCGCCGGCGGCGTTTTCCGCCGCGAATCCGTCGGTGCGGACAAACCGGTTGCGGTAGAACGCTTTTCCATCGCGGAATCCGACGATGTGCAGCATCCCGTCGCCGTCGAAGGGGTGGTAGGCCTTGAACGCCGGATGTAGGGGATTCTCGGTGTTGCGTAGGTAGATCCCGTCGAGGTCGACGGGAATCTCGCCGTCCACCACGGTGAGATCGTCGGCGCGCCACTCGGCGGTCTGTGGCCGCCACGGTCCGGTGCGGTAGGGGTGGTCGTCGTCCTCGGGCAGGGTGGACAGGAACTTCCCGACGATCTCAGTGTCCATCGTCTGCCGACCTGATCACGAAACTGACTGTGGTGGCGGTACTCCCGCCGAAGTTGAGGGTACCGAAACGGCGCGCTCCGTCGACCTGATAGTCACCGGCCAGGTCGCTGACCTGTTTGGCGGCGTCAAGCATCATCCGGATGCCCGACGCACCCACCGGATGCCCGCCGCCGATCAGCCCGCCGCTCGGGTTGATCGGCAGACGGCCGCCGATCTGGATCTCGCCGTTCTCGATCGCCTTCCAGGACTCGCCGGGGCCGGTCAGGCCGATGTGATCGATGGCCAGATACTCACTCGGGGTGAAGCAGTCGTGCACCTCGAAGCCGTCGAGGTCGTCGATCCCGACGCCGGCCCGGCCGAACGCGTCGTGTACGGCGGCTCGAACGTGCGGCACCACATACGGGTTGGCCGCGTCATGGTCGAGTTTCTGGCGCAGACCGAGTCCGACCGTGCGGTGACCCCAGCCCTCGATCAACCCGATCGGGCGCACCCCGGGGTGATCGCGGAGGAAGTCGTCGTTGACCAGCACGATGCCGGCCCCGCCGTCGGTCATCTGGCTGCAGTCGTAACGACGGATCCGGCCCTCCACGGGCGGGTTGACGGTGTCGTCGCTGCCGCCCGACGCGAGATCGGGGACCTGCCAGTCGCGAGTCTGGGCGTTGGGGTTGCGCCGCGCGTTGGCGAAGTTCGTTGTCGCGATTGCGTGCAGGTGGGCATCGTCGAGTCCGAAGCGGCGGTCGTACTCCGCGGCGACCTGCGAGAACATCGACGGCCACACGTACTTGGCATCGGTGGCCTCGTGACCGGTCCAGGCCGCGGTACCGAGGTGGGCGGCGGCGGTGTCGCCGGGCACCGTCTTCTCCAACTCGACGCCGACCACCAGTGCGGTGCGGTAGTTGCCGGCGCGCAGGTCGGCCATCGCCGCCAACGCGGCCACGCTGCCGGAGGCGCAGGCCGCCTCGTGCCGAGTGGCCGGGGTGTCCCACAACCCCTCGTGCACGGTGGCCGGCATGGCACCGAGGTGTCCTTGTTGGGAGAACAGCTCCCCGAACGCGTTGGCGACGTGGACGACGCCGATGTCGACGGCGTCGATCATCGACTCAGCCAGAGTCATATCGACGACCTCGCGGGTCAGCGCCGCGAAGTCGTGGCCTTCCCGGGCGAAGTTTCGAGCGAAGTCGCTCTGGTAGCCACCGAGAATCCAGACGTTGCCTGCCACAGCGCCGAAGTTACTACAGCTAAAAGAGTAGCGGGCCGGAATGCCCGAGCCGCGGCGAGGGGAGGCGGTCCCATCGGCTCGCGGTCTGAACCGACAGGACCTCGGCGGGCGTGGGTGTCGACCACCGCGCCCGCTTCAGCGCAGCATTGCCAGGGCCGATCATCCACAAACGTCGTCGTCGGGTGGGGCGGCGAGTGGTTTCGGTTAGTTTCGATGGGCTTCGGGGAACACCACACCGATGTCTAGGTCCAACCACGATCTGGCGCAGCGGATGGCCGAGCTGTCCCGGGCCACCGCCCTGCCGCGCGATGTCGACGAGGTTCTCGCCGGCGTGACGGCTGCGGCGGCCGAGATGATTCCGGGCACCGACACCTGCGGTGTGTTGTTGATCGGCAAGGGCGGCAAGTTCGAATCGCTGTTCGGCACCTCCGAGCTCATCTACGAGCTCGACGCGCTGCAGGAGACGTGCGGGGAAGGTCCCTGTATTCAGGCGGCGATCGATGAGCTGATCGTGCGGACCGACGATTTCACCACGGAACGTCGTTGGCCCAAGTACAGCAGTGCAGTCGCCGAACTCGGGGTGCGCAGTGGCCTGTCGTTCAAGCTGTACACCAGCGAGTCGACCGCCGGCGCGCTCAATCTGTTCGGGCTGGCGCCGCACGCGTTCGACGGTCAGTCCGAGGCGATCGGCTCGGTGCTGGCCGCGCACGCGGCATCGGCGATCATCGCCAGCCGCCACGGCGAGCAGCTGGAGTCGGCGTTGACCACCCGCGACGTGATCGGCCAGGCCAAGGGCGTGATCATGGAACGCTTCAATGTCGACGCCATGCGGGCGTTCGAGATGCTGCGGGAGCTGTCACAGACCACCAACACCAGGCTTGTCGACATCGCGAACCGGGTGATCGAGACCCGGGGCGATTAGCTCCTCGGTATCGTGACCATAGTTTTTCCGGTACTGCGGGGGTTGGGCCATGTCGAGTGCTGTGCTCGAGCGGTGGTGGCGCACCTCTGACCACTACGACTGGTTGAGCGCTTACCTGGCCGACCGAGGCATGCGCGGGGCCACCCGGGCCCTGATGGCGTTCCTCGCGAGTTCGTTCGTCGCGTGTCTGCTGGCGTTGCTCGGATCCGCCGACGGCCCGACCGGGACCGTGCCCATCACCCTGACCTGGCTGGCGGTGCTCGGTGGCATCGGCGGGGCGGTGCTGTTCGCCGTGCGCTGGCCGACGCGGCGCGAGGCCTTCGTCTTCGCCGTGGTCACCAACGCATCGATCGCGATGGCGTGTCTGGCCTATCCGAGGGCGCTGCCTTCGGTGGTCGGGTGTATCGCGTTCGCCACCATCGGTGCCTATATCGCGTTCTTCCTCACCACCGGGTTCGTGCTGTACAACTTCGCCGTCGCCGCGGCGGTGGTGACCAGCGGTGCGGCGCGGATGGCCGCCGAGGGACAACCGGTTCTGGCCGCGGTGGACTGGTGGTTGATCATCCAGATCAACATCGCGCTTCCGCTGGCGATCCAGATACTGGTCCGCGCGCTGGGGGCGGATCTGCTTCGCGCCGAACGTGATCCGTTGACGGGGTTGCTGAACCGACGGACCTTCCACCGCGACACCTCGGGCTTGATCGAGATGGCCCGGGCCTCAGGCGCCTATCTGGTGGTGGCGTTGATCGATCTGGACGCGTTCAAGGCGGTCAACGACCGGTACGGGCACGCGGCCGGCGACGAGGCGCTGGTGCATGTCGCCCAAGCCATCACGCAGACCGCCGGCGACATCGCGGTCGTCGCGCGCAGTGGCGGCGAGGAGTTCCTGCTTGCAACGACGTCGCCGACCGCGGACTGCCGGGAGTTGGCGCACCGGATCTGCACGGCGATCGCGCAGTCGCCGGCGGGGGTCACCGCCAGCGTCGGCACCAGCGCGGTGCGGCCGAACGAGGCCCACGGGAACGACAAGCTTCTGGTCGACCAGCTCGTCGCCACCGCCGACTGGGCCATGTATCGGGCCAAACGCGCCGGCGGAAACGGCTTTCGCCACCAGGACACCGATTCGATCGGACGGCGACCGCCCGGGTTGGAAGGCGACGTGAGTCAATCCGCCTGATGCTCGGCGCGGATCATCGAAGCTGGTCGCCGGGGAACCCCCGAGACGGATGGACATCGAACACGAAGAAACAGTGGAAGATTGACTTAGCGCCAACGGCGGCTACCTGGCCCGCTCGGCGACCTCCAGCAGCAGGCCGTGAGCAATACATCCCTCAACCGCAAGAGCGCGAGTGTCCATAGCGACCACCACCCTGTCGACTGAAGGCGTTTTCGACCACGACCGCATGCTGTGGAAGCCCAGGCGCGGCGCCACGGCAATCGCGGACAAGTTCGTATCGACGCGAGCAGCTTTCAAGGACATGAATGAAGACAGCCGCTGGAACCCGTAGGTGCGAGAAGACCGGTCCGACGCGGAACGCGCAGAGGCCCGGCTGCTCCTTTTCGGGCATCAATCGCTGGTTGAGCACGCGCGGTCGGAACTGGCGGGATGTGTAAACGGCACCACCAACGGCGGTGCCAAACAAGCAGTAATCCACATTATGCGCTAGCGCCAACCTGGCATTGCTTTTTCTCACCATTTAGTGTAATAGATACAAGTAAATTTAAGGAGCACTTATACCATGGTCGCCAACTCGGATCAGTTGCCGCAAAGCCCAGGCAACCCAAACAACAACGACAAAAAATACAATAAACTCAAAAAGGGAATTGGCGCGCTCGTATTAGGTGGCCTAGCCATCCTAGGATATGAAACCGTCGTCAAAGATCACATAGGACACGATGTCGACAAAATCGCCCTTGACACAGTCCAAGACAAGCTTGCCGAACAAAAAGCAGAAAGCACTAGGGCAGAGCGCCCAGCCAACCTCAATGTAAGCAATGCAACCCCTGATCAGTTCCTCAACGAACGATACTTCACCGCCCAAGAACGACTCGACTGGGCATATAGTGTGCTTAATCAAGCCTCTATCAACCCCGAATTTACTGGCAAAACTCTGCTAGAAGAGCATTACGAAAAAGTACGAAAACGATTCAACGAGCAAGAAGCGGCGGGTGGCTATGAATACATTAAAAGCTTTGTCCCTCAGTCCGAGCAAATGTCCGGAGACGAAATCTTTACTCTGTTCACAACAATCCAAGACATCCAGCAAAATTCTGATCTCCCTGAAAATACCCGACTTAAACTAAGTGGTGCAATATTCGATGACTTCACTTCAACTACGTTTAAGGGGCACCAGAGGCTCGTTGAAGGGGGCGGCAGCGATGTCGTACTCCGAGGAGTGAATGTCTCTTCAGTAAACGGTAAAACGATTGAATCGCCTGTGTTCCACGACGGGACTCTACCCAACGGATACACCGCAGCCGGTGTTCCATCGAAAATTGTTGACGGAATGATCAGTGGCCTGTCTAGTGGCACCGTAACTTTTCAGGCAACCTTCCAATTCCATGGCGGCAAACCTGTGATCGTCGATATCCAGAACTATTCAGGTGGATACGGCCCCCTCGACGCCAGCTACATCCAATCAATTCCCGCGAATTAAACGACAGCCTTCTCCGTATTCTGACCGCGTCTGCCCGCTGAAGCTTGCGCAGTAGCTTTGCGGCAGTGGTTATTTAACTCTCGATGTCAGCAAACTCATTGTTTTGTGATCAAATCCTCGCACGGCGTGTTAATTCTTTCATAAATTTTTGAAAGTATTCATGAGTTCAATCGCCGAGTTCTACAGCCGCAACCTGGCGCAAGAATTGAACAAGGGCATGGAGCAGAAGGCCAAGACGGGCGGAACCCCGGCAAGGCGCCGCTCGGCTATCGCAATGTTCGCGCTGTGAATGCTGAGGGCCGCGAAGTCCGAACCGTCGATGTCGACCCAGATAAAGCTCCGTTGATTGCGTGGGCTTTCACCGCGTATGCGACGGGTGACTGGACACTCAAGCTGCTCGCTACCGAGCTTGAGCGACGTGGGTTGGCCACCAGGCCGACGCCGAAGTCGCCAGGTCGGCCCATCAAGTACAACTCGCTGCATAAAATTCTGACCACGCCCTATTGCAAGGGTGAGGTCACCTACCGCGGGGTGCGATACCCCGGGCGCCATCAACCGCTTGTCGATGCGGCGACGTGGACACGGGTGCAGGATGTGCTCGCGTCGCACGCGATGGGGGAGAAGCAGCGCGAGCATCCGCACTATCTGAAATCAAGCGTGTTTTGCGGGCGATGCGGCAGTCGCCTGATCGTCACGATGTCAAAGAACCGCTCCGGCAAGGTATATCCATATTTCATATGCCTTGGACGGCACCAAGACGACGGACTGTACGCAGCGCGCGATCCTGATCGCTCGACTGGAAGAACTGATCGAAGGTGAGTACCGGGCGCTGCAGATGCAGCCCGACCTCCGGGACAAGATTGAAGCGATGGTGCGCGACGAGTTCCGCGAGTATCGACGTGCCACTAATACCGAACGGCAGCAACTCACCACGCAGCATGACGGCCTCACAGGTGAACGGATCTGGCTTCTGCAAGCCCACTACGCAGGTGCTGTCCCGCTTGACCTGCTTAAGACGGAGCAGGATCGCATTGCGCGTCAGCTCTCCGCGATCGAGACACGGCTGGCTGCGACGGATATTGAGGTAGACCGCTTCGAAACCGCGCTCCATGCAGCACTCGACTACGCGACGAACTGGAGCAAGGGCTACGTGCTGGCCGGGCACCACGAAAGGCGGCTCTTCAACCAGGCATTTTTCGCCCGGTTTGAGGTCAAAGACGACGATCTCAGCAGCGAGCTGGCGGAGCCTTTTCGGACTCTGCTTGATCCTGCCGTTGCTGAAGCGGCAGTTCAACACGCGGCAGATGCCGCCAACGCCGACGGTGATCAGAGGCGAGCGCAACCCCTGGCAGATGCCCTGATCAGGGCCAACGAAAAACCTGCGCCAGATGGCGCAGGTTTGAAAGAAACACTTTGGTGCCCCCGGCAGGATTCGAACCTGCGACACCGGCTTCTGAAAGATCCAATTCTCTGGCTATCCCCCGGGTGCACGCAAATGATAGTTACTCAGGCGCTTTGATCCTGGTATAGCCGCGATAGTTCTCAAGGTTTCCCTGCAATTCTCCGTCAAAAGTGATGAATAAACGATGGGTTGTCGGTGGGCCTCGGTACGGTCTGCGCCTGGACCAGTCCTACTCGATGGAGACAAGGAGCCACAGATTATGGCGGATTGGGAGCCGGTGGCCCGCGTGGGAACACCCGAGGTGAAGCCGGGGTACGGAGCCAGAACCGTCGATCTGTTCATCGGGACCGTACCGACGGCGCCGGCCGAGTGGAAGCAGCATTTCCACGCGAAGCTGAGCGACCTGGGATTCAAGGCGCAGTTCAACTACAAGCATGCTGACGACGGCGAGGGGATGCACATCACTGCTCCTGAGGACAGCTTCGAGCGCGCGGTGAGAGCAGTTGACGAAGCCATCGAGTACGCGAACGAGCAGTACGAGACTGTCGACCTGCCCTTTGAGCTCCAGGCCCGTCAGCACGAGACTGATCTGGAGACAGAAGAGGCCCGGCAGCTCGCCGCGCTCAATGAACGAGCCGCGAAGCTTGCGAAGCCCGGGGAGCCTGCGTGGATGCGCTACCGGCGCGAGCAAGACTGACTTTTGGCCATGCCGCCTGAACCCGCAGGCCCGGACCCTCTTGCCGTCGCTGCGTTCATTGTGTCGATTTGCAGCGCATCGGTCGCTCTTGTTGGCGTTGTCTGGCAGCTGACGCTGTACCGACTCTCTGGCGCGCGGCTGAAGGTGCAGCTCGTGTTCTGCTACACCGATGATGGCGGGCACATGACGTGGAGGACTGCAGGCCGCGGCCGGCCGGCCTTCGCTGACGTCCGGGCCGGCATGGACGGCATGTCCGACATAGGTATCGAATACGGCCAAGTAAGGGTCACCAACGTGGGTCGAACAGCGGTGTCAGTCGAGAACATCTCGTACGCGGTCCGGCACCGCTATCGCTGGACCCTCCGGCGGCACCGCGCAACCATTCAGCCATGGCAGTTCCTTCGGAAAGACTGTGACCCAAAGGATCTGACCCCCGACCTCTCGAATCCCATCCGACTCGAGCCAGGCGGCCACGTCACTGCGGAGTTTTACCTCTGGCCAGCCCTCGCCGGGCACGGCCACGGCACCCGTGAGGGAGCAATCTCCGTGCGCGGGTCTGCTCATGCGGTAGGCCGCAAATGGGCCACCCGATCGCAGCGGCGAAGGGCATGGAAACTCCCCGCCGGCGCCACAACCTACTTCACAGACCTCGAAGTCACGCCCGAACTCAGAATGTTTCGTGAGCTGTGGTCACATCAACACCGGGCGCGACTGAGTGCGTGGTGGGCGCTGTTGATGCGCCGCGAAATCAATAAGCGGCTCGCCGAAGGCGCGACCAGCCAAGAAATTCAGGAGTACCTCGACCAAGGGATGGAACGCCTCGACGACGAAGGCAAGCACATGGGCAACGTCCTGCTGTCCTTCGCCGTCCACCGCGAATACCACAACGACCCGCCGCCACTCGCGCTCGGCCGCCTACAGCGAGCCCTGTGGGGCGTGAAAGGCGTACCGCCCTGGCGGAAGTAGTCCGCCGCCGCGTTGATGGTCAGCAGTGGTGTGGGTTCACTCCTCGTCGTCGATCTTGTTCTCGAGGAACGACTTCAATGGATCGTGAATTGCGATCGCTTGAGGACGGTCGGCGATCGACGTCGCCGTCCACGTTGTACTCATTGGCTCGCCCGCCGACACGAGCAGGTCCACGATCGCCGGCTCAGCCGGGTACTGCTGTAAAGCCTGCTTCAGGCGCTCCTGATCATCGCCGGAAAGCTGATCCCACCATGCCCTCATGTCGGACTCGGCCAAAGGGTCGCTCACCATGAAGTGCACGCTGTACAGACGGAGAGGTCGCGGGCCGCTCAAGTCCCATTCCCCATCGACGGGGTCGGAGTAGCCCGAAATGCGAATGTTCTTTTGCGCCAGGTCCGGGTTGCGCTCCCGAAGGCTGGTGATCAACTGGTCGCGGTGGATCGCACTGCCTTCTAGCTCCGGATCGGCGTATGCGCCGCCATGTTGCTGAGTCGCCATGCGCAAAAGCATCGCAGGACGTCTACGGGGGCATTGTCAAATGTATGAAACTCCGAACGTCAAACGGTCCGAGTTTCGTACGGACAGGCGGGCGCTATGCCATCCGGCGCGTCTCGGCATGCCCGCCGGGGGTCCTCCCCCCGGGGTTGCGCCGACCTCTTGTGGTCTCGGCACACACGGGTGTAGTGTTCGCCGCCGAGGCGACGTGCGGATCTTTCTCGCGGCCTCGGTGGGCGCCAGCGGATCTTCAGGCGGGCCCGCGGCGTGCGCGCGGAAGTCATGGCGGCGCGTCGAGTTGTCACCAGGTGCGCTGAACCATAGGCGGCCGTGACGAACACCAACGCGTGAGCGGATCTTTAGGCCATGCGCTGTATTTCCCCCAGTTGTGACCCGGAATTTGTGGGGATCGACTGACCCACAACCATCATCAAGAAAGAAGAACAACCATGGCGAACGCCAAGGTGTCGAACCTGCCGGCTGAGCTCTTCGACCTGAGCTACGTGCACCACGACGAGGTATCTGCTCGTTGCCTGGTGTGCGGCGACATCGTCGAGATCGGCGCGAGCTGGATGCGGTCCGATAAGGATCGGCTCGATGTGGCGCTGGCGCACCGTGCAGCCTGCCCGCTGAAGTAGAGCAGCCGTCTGCTGGCCCAGCGTGAAGGCTCACGTTGCCCTCTAGCCTGGGCCAGCAGACGTGTTGCGGCTCGGCTGCCAAGCCCCACGTCGCACAGCTTCCGTAAGACCGTGGCCACGCTGATCGACGACGAGGGACTGTCCGCGAGGATCGGCGCCGACCACCTGGGCCACAGCCGGATCTCGATGACGCAAGACAAATACATGGCCCGCGGCCGTATGCGCACACCGCGGTTGCCGACTTGCTTAACGATGAATAAACGATGAATCACGCTAGATAGTGTGGCTAGATACCACCTCTGAACAGTGCCCCCGGCAGGATTCGAACCTGCGACACCGGCTTTAGGAGAGCCGTGCTCTATCCCCTGAGCTACGGGGGCGCACCGGCTGGGAGCTTACCGCTTGGTGTCGGTGCGTTCGCCGCACAGGGCGATCAGCGGGCAGTGACCGCGCGCGGGCGCGGCCTGCGGGTAGTCCTTGCGAAACCAGGCGACGAGGCGGTGTTTCATGGCTGTCTCCGGCGTGGCAGTAGCGCGCCCCATTCGTAGCGGGCGACCGCGGTGGCATTGCTGTCGGCCTCCGGCTCGACGTCCTGGGCCAGTCCGATCAGCACACCCTGCGCGCACTGCTGCATTCTTGTCTCGTTATCGCTGTACTGCTGCATCCGAATAGCCCTGTGAAACCGTCGTTGGGGTGCCTGTGTGGTTGAAGCCATTGCCCGACTCGCGGCTGCACAAACCCCTCAGCGGAGTTCGGCGATGACCTTCGCGAAATATTCGGCGTGATAGTCCTGCACGGTGAAGTAGGTGATGCCGTAGGCGTCTCGGCGGGCGCGCAGTGTGTCGGCGATATCGCGCGGGGTGCCGGACAGCACGGTCGGCAGCGCCAGCAGCTGCTCCTCGGTGGCATCAGGTGCGTAGCCGCGAGTCAGGGCCAGGTCCGGGATGCCGGACGCATCGGTGGGCACCCCGGTGATCGCGATGTTGAGCTCGAGGTCGGCGAACCGCTCGCCGGCCGCGTCGCGGACGAAGTCGATGCGCTCGGCCAGCGGGTCGTGGCCGGGATACTCGGGCACCCCGCCGCCGGTCAGGCCGATGATGTCGGCGTACTGGGCGGCGATCCGCAGCACGCGGTCACCGTTGCCCGCGATCAGGATCGGAATCGACGGCGCGGTCTCCTTGAGATATCTGGTGGTGTGCCGCAGGTGGTCGACGCGTTCGCCGGCGCTCGGATACGGCATCTCGGCGGCCTCGAACTCCTCTCGCACATATCCGGTGCCCAGGCCGAGATCGAGCCGGCCCTCGCTCAGGACATCGACGGCGATCGCGTCGCGGGCCAGGATCGCCGGCTTGTAGAACGCCGCGTTGATCACGAAGGTCCCCACCCGCATCGTCTTCGAATACTCCGCCGCGGCCACCATGGTGGGGAACGGCGCCGGCACCCCGAAGCGGCCGAGATGATCCGGCACGTGCAGGACGTCGAAACCCAGGTCCTCGAACCGCCGCACCGTGTCGCGCAGCTTCGGCGCCGACTTGACCGATCGCACGCCGATGCCGAAGCGAAAATCTTTGACCATCTCGGCATGCTATGGCCGGATCCCGGCGCATCGACAGGATCGGTCCCGGTCGGTGGCACCGGGTGCCGACGCCCGAGTTTGACGCCGGCCCCGCGCGGGCATCCCTGTGGACCGTGAATCTGCCCAGCGTCGGCGTGGAGGAGGAGTTCCTCCTCGTCGATCCCAGCACCGGTGAACCGGTTGCCCGCAACGCCGACGTGGCCAAGCACGCCGCCGCCCGCGGCGTCGACCTGCAACTGGAGCTGACCACCTGCCAGGTCGAGACCGCCACCGAGGTGGCGGAGACCAGTTCGCAGCTGCGCCAACAAATCACCCGATTGCGTCAGGTCGCAGCCGAGGCCGCCGGGCAGGCGGGTGCGCAACTGCTGGCCGTCGGCCTGCCGCCGACGGTGCCACCGAGCTTCCCGATCACCGACACCGAGCGCTACCGCGCGATCGGCCGCCAGTTCGGCATGATCGCCCATGAGCAGGGCATCTGCGGATGTCATGTGCACGTCGAGGTGCCCGACCGCGCCGCTGCGATCGCCGTTGGCAACCGGCTGCGGCCGTGGCTGCCGTTGCTGCTGGCGCTGACCGCCAACTCGGCGATCTACCGCAACGCCGACAGCGGGCACGCGAGTTGGCGCAGTGTGTTGTGGGGCCGGTGGCCCAGTGCCGGACCGCCACCGCATTTCGAGTCGGCCGAACACTACGACGACGTCGTCGCGATGATGCTCGACTCGGGGGCCATGCTCGACGACGGGATGGTCTATTGGGACGTGCGCCCGTCCACGAAGTTCCCGACCGTCGAGGTCAGGGTCGCCGACGTGCCGGCCACGGCGGCCGAGACCGTGCTACTGGCCACGCTGACCCGCGCCGCGGTGATGACGGCGCTGGCCGCCGAGCGGGCCGGTGAACCCATGCCCAGGATCGACGATCACCTGGTGCGTGCCGCCTCGTGGAAAGCGGCGCACGACGGCTTGGACGGTCAGGCGCTCGACGTGACACAGGGCTGGGCAAGCGCCCCCACGTCGGCCGTGCTGGGCCACTGGCTGCAGGTGCTACGCCCGGCGCTGGTCGAACTCGGCGACGACGAATGGGTGCATGCCGAACTGGCCCGGCTGCTGCGGGAGGGCAACGGTGCCATGCGGCAGCGGGCCGCCTGGCGGGAACGCCATCAGATCGACGACGTCCTCGCCGTTGCCGCCGAGGCGACGCTCACTTGACGAATCCCTTGGTGCGCATCAGGAACTCGGCCAGGAATCCATCGTGTGGCAGCTCCTGCGCCGTGTGGTAGGTGGGCACCGGGCCGTGGTAGACGTTGGCGATTGTGGGCTCGTCGATCAGGTCGCCGACCAGGGTGTCGTCGTCGGTGATCGCGGTGACCACCAGTGAATTCCGCAGCGGCCCAACGCCGTCGGCGCGATTCCAGCCGGCGATCCAGACACACGGAAAGGCCAGCTCGGTGTTGAGCTGCTCGGCGTCGAGGTCGGCCAGCAGATGCACGGCCGGTCGTAGCACGGCCCGGCCGTCGCCCAGGTCGGCCACCATCTGGTCGGCGCCCAATACGGCGGTCGTGCCCTTCGCGCGCGTGGCGAGGAAGGTGGCGAGAGCCCGCGCGGAGGCGATCGACTGGGCGGGCAGGATCGCGCGCTCGTCCTCGGGCGCCAGCACTTCGATGGCGCTGAGCCGTTCGGCGATCGCGCCGGCGAGCGGCGCCGGGTCCCCCTCGACGAGAACAGCGGTGGTGTTGACACACGCCATCCCGCCCAGGCGGGCAATCGAATCGACGATCACGTCGAGGTGCTCGCGCCAGTCCTGTTCGGCGGTGAGCAGGATCTTGGTCCGGCCCGGGCCGTTGACGTGCACAGCCGGATCGCCACCGTACTTGGCTGCGACGTCGGCGCCGCCGTACACCAACGCCAGGTCGGCCGCGGCGACGATGTCGTCCGCCCCACTGTGGTCGGTGGGCAGGTACAGTACGTCCTGGTCGCGAAAACCGGCCTCCCGCAACGCGGTCACCAGCCGATGTGCGGTGAAGGGTTCACGGCGCGACGGGCGGATCGCAACCCGGTACCCCAGCGCCAGCGCCTGCGGCCACAGTCCGTGCACGCCGGGCGCGTTGCCGGAGGCGTGCACACCGAACAACTCGCCGCGCCGCGACCAGATCGCGCGTCCGGTGCCAGGCTGCACCGAGCGCCAATGCGGCGCCGCCGCGACCGGGCGGGCCGGCGCTACGGCGTCGAACGTGCAGGCGACGGCTTGGCTGACCTCCCGGGCCTGCGCGCGGGCGACCGCGACCGGCAGACCGGAGACCCGGCTGGTCGCCCGGACGTAGGACTCGAAGTCCAGCCCGGCAGCCGTCGACTCGACGAACGCCCCGGCGGCCCTGTCCAGCAGTGCTTTTCGCTGATCGGTGGGCAGCGGCGCGGACTTGCGTTGGGCCGCCATCGCCCGGGCGATGAACAGTGGCGGCGCGACGCTGAGCTTGGCCATCGGCGCGCCCGCGGCGTCGGCGATGACTTCTCTTTTGCGGGAGCGGTATTCGCCGGATCCGCTCAATGCGGGCAGCTCGATCACGGTCAATACACGCCTTCGATCACCGGCTCGCCGTCGAGCGTGGCGACCGGTGCGACCTCGGCGACCGAGTCACCGATCTGCCCGGCCGGGCCGGGCAACCGGATCGCGCTGTCTCGTTCGAGGTTGTTCGGGATGAACATGCCCTTGCTGATGTGGTTCATCACCACCTGGCCGCGTTTGCCGTACTCGACCTGGCCGCCGGTGTCGGGATCGACCACCCGGAACACGATGTAGGGGCTGCGCGGATCGAACACGGCGGTCTCGCCGACGATCCGGGTCTGGGCCTGCGACAGGATCATCGTGCTGCCGAACACCATGGCGATGGTGGCGGCGGGAAAGACATCGCGCAGCACGTCGAGGGTGTCGAGATCCACGTGCGCGCCGCTGAGCAGGATGAAGCGGACCGTGTCACCGACCAACCCGGCGAGAGTGTCGTCGCGGGCGATCGCATCCAGCAGCGGCGGCGTGGTGTGCAGGTTGACGATCTCCTGGCTGCGCAGGACGTGGTCGGCCTGCTGCAGGAGGTGGCGCAGGTACGCCGACATCTCCGCCGCCGCGCCACGGGCCACCAGTGCCTTGACCCACCGCGGGTCGAGGTCGACGGTGTGGCAGATCGACCCCAGCCGCGCCGACACCACCCGGGAGAAGTAGCCCACCCCGTGCGGGCCGCTGGGCATCAGGCACAGAAACGCGCGACCGGCGACGAACCCGGCGCGACGGAAATCCTCGGTCTGCCAGTCGGCGACCTGGGCCACCCAATCGGGCAGCTGCACCGTCCGCTTGGGTGCGCCTGTGCTGCCGCCCGATTCGAAGATCAGCGGGACCGGCGGCGGTGACCCGTAGCCACGCGGAATCAGGTCCTCGGCCCGGGTGCGCCGTAACTCGTTGACCAGGTTGGGGAACCGGCGCAGGTCGGCGAAGGTCCGGACCTCGGTCAGCGGGTCGAAGTCGAGGCCGGCGGCGATGCGCAACCAGTACGGCGAGCCGGTGTCGGGGCCGAAGTGCCAGGCGATCGCCGCGCGCAGGTACGCCTCCTGATCGGCTGGGGGAGCCGCGCGCGGCAGATCCAGCAGGGCGAAGTCGACGTCGGCCACACAGGGGATCCTCCAGCAGCGTCCGTGCCGGTGTTCGCGGACGGGGCTGACGTTAACCGATTCGTCTGCAGGAGTTCGTGTTCCCGCTAGCCGGACCAGGACCGGGCCGCCGCGGCCAACCCCCGCACGAGGGCCGAGGTGGCGGGCGAGAGCCCATCGGCCTGCGCGGGCTGGCTGCGCGGGCTGATGCCCCGCACCCGGGTCGGCAGCTCCAGCTGCGCCCCGCCCGCGCGCGGCTGGTTGACCGGGTTGTCCGGATGCAGGCCGCGCAGTTCGGCGGGGATGTCACCCAGATCGGTGATCACCCGGTAGCCGGGAACGTCGATGGTGGCGGCGAGGTGGCGGGCCAATGCCCGGTTGCCGCCGCCGGCCAGCAGCTCGGTACTGCGCCCGATGCGCCCGTACCCGTGCACCGACACCGCCACGTCGACGTGGTCCAGAAATGCGGCCAGCCGGGCGGATTCGGCACCGAGGTAGCGTGCCGACGGCAGGTGATGCGGATAGTCCTGCGGGTGGCGCAGCACATACAGCGAGGCGCCCGCCGCGTCGGCGGCCCGTTCGGCGATCACGTCGGTCATCTGCTCCAGTCCGCCGCCATGGATGGCGAGGAACCCGAACCGCGACCGCAGCCGGCTCACCTCGACGATCGCCGGATCGGCGAGGAGTTCGGAAAGCGATTGCGGCCCAGTGCCGTTCGATGCCAGTGGTCGCGGCCAGTGGGTCGGGTCCCAGCGGCGCAGGAACTCCACCCAGCGCGCGGGCAGGCCGTGGTGCAGCGCGCCGTCGATGATGCGCTCCAGATAGCCGGGCCGGGGTGGACCGGGTTCGGTCCGGTGGTCGATGTACACCCAGGCCGGCGCCGGGCCGTCGGCGGTGTGCACCGTGAGCCGGTCGCGGCGATAGCGCACCGGCACCCCTTCGGCGCTGTCCAGGGTGGCCAGGTCGTGGTCGGTCAGCCACCACAGCACCCCGTGGACTTCACTGCCGGCGAAGGGCTCGACGGTGGCGACACCGCGCTCGTTGATCAGCCAGTCGTGGTCGGCCAGGGTCGCCGGCCGCGGGTCGGCGGCCCCGGGACAGCGCCGGGCCATCTGCTGCACGCAGAGGTTCGACCCGTAGGCGAAATACGGGTGCCTCATCACTAGTGGGCGAGCGTGAGATAGATGAGAACCACGTTCAGCAGCGTAATCACCGCGGCGACGGACCAGCCGAGGATGGTGGTCAGACGGCTGTTCGCGTCGGCCCCCATCAGCGTGGGATTGCCGGTCAGCCTGATGAGCGGTATCAGGGCGAACGGGATCCCGAAGGACAGTACGACCTGGGAGATCACCAGCGCGCGGCTCGGGTCGATCCCGATCGCGAGCACCACGAGCGCGGGAATCAGGGTGACCAGCCGGCGCACCAGCAGCGGGAAGGTCTTGCGCAGCAAGCCCTGCATGATCATGGCGCCCGCATAGGCTCCGACGGAGGTCGACGCCAGCCCCGACGCCAGTAGCCCGATCGCGAACAGCAGTGCCACCGCGGGGCCGAGGGTGTCGCGGACTGCGGCGTGGGCGCCCTCGATCGAGTCGGTGTCGCCGAGGCCTTGCAGATTGGTCGCCGCGATCAGCAGCATCGACAGGTTGACCGCGCCGGCGATCAGCATGGCGATGCCCACGTCCCAGCGGGTGGCCCGCAGCAATCGGGTGCGAGGGGCGCCCGCCGCCGGGTGGCCGTGCCGGTCGCGGGCAAGCCCGGAATGCAGGTAGACCGCGTGCGGCATCACTGTCGCGCCGAGCATGGCGGTCGCGAGCAGGACGCTTTCCGGGCCGTCGAAGCGGGGGACGAGGCCGCCCACCACGTCAGCCGCCGGCGGCGCCTTGACGAACAGGCTGGCCAGAAAGCCGACCGCGATCACCCCCAGCAGGCCGGTGATCACCCGCTCGAAGACCCGCTGGCCGCGCCGGTCCTGTACCGCCAGCAGCAGCAGCGACACCACGCCGGTGATCACCCCGCCAGCCAACAGCGGCAGATCGAACAGCAGCCGCAGTGCGATCGCACCACCGACCACCTCGGCGAGGTCGGTGGCGATCGCGACCAACTCGGCTTGGATCCAGTAGCCGATGCGGCTGGGGGTGCGGGTGTGGTCGCGGACCGCTTCGGGCAGTGTGCGGCCGGTGACCAGGCCCAACTTCGCCGACAGGTATTGCACCAGCCCCGCCATCGCGTTGGCCATCACGATCACCCACACCAGCAGGAAGCCGAACTGGGCGCCGGCGCTGATGTTGGCCGCGACGTTGCCGGGGTCCACGTAGGCGATGGCCGCGACAAAGGCCGGACCGAGCAGATACCAGCCCGGCCGACGGAGGACCTGTGTCACACCACGAGCCTTCTATCCGGGGACACCAACAAGAAAGTTAGGGTACCCGAAACTTCACAAACCGATGAACACGCCGCCGAGGCCGATGCCGAAGCCGCCGAAGCCCCAGCCGGCCAGCGGGTTCTGCAAAGCCGGGTTGGGCGAGGTGACAATCGCCGCATGCCCGGGGGTTTCGCAGACTGTGGTGCTGGGACCGGTGTCGGTGCATTGCGCGGGGCGGGCCGCGGCCGGTGCGGCCGCGATGACTGCCGCGACCGCGAGCACAATCGGAGCGCCGAGAACAATCTTGGTAACCATGGTGGCCTCCTTTGTGGCCGCGATCTCGAGCTCAGCGGCCTCCGCCGCCATGGGCCCCACCGCCGCCTGCGGGGCCTGGGCCACCGAAAATCAGTGCGGGACCAAAGAACTCGTCGCCCCAGGGATAGGCAAAATCCTCGGGGACTTCGGGCGTCGAGTTGAGCTGCACGTTGCCGGGGGTGGCGCATTCGGTGGTCTGGCCACCGATCACCGAGCTGCCCCCGGTGTCGACACAGCTTGGGCCCGACGGGGTGATCAACGTCGTGTCGGCTCCGGCGGCCGGAGCCGGCGCACCGGCGGCCGCGCCCGCGGCGACGAGCAACGCACACGCATAGCGGAGCCTGTGCCGCATCGGTATTCCCTTCCTGGCAGTTCCCCTACCCAGCAGCGTACAGCCCTTTGCCAGTGACGAACGGCAAGTCGATCGTCGTGCGGATCCCCGCCGGGGCGGCCACCACCGACGGGATGGCGTTGACGAGACGCATCGCGGTGGCCACCAGGCCGGCGTGATTGTGGTCGCCATTGGGTGAGCTCAGGCACAGATCCATGGCGTAGGACGGTTCGCCGGTGATCTCGATCCGGTAGTTGCCGCCGGGCTGGGCCGGCTGGGGCCACTCGGGGAACAGGTCGTCGCGCAGGCGGGTGACGTGTTCGACGACGATCACCGGGGCACCGCCGACCAGTCCGATCACCTCGAACCGAAGTCCAGCGGCGGTGCCTTTGGCGATGGTGCCTGCCGCGATCTCGATGTCCTCGGGCGCGGGCTCGCGCACGTAGAGGTCTTCGATGCCGTCGAGTTCCACGCCAAGGCCCGCCGCGATCTGCCGGATCACCGAGCCCCAGGCCAAGCTCAGCACGCCGGGCTGCAGCAGCATCGGAATCTCGTCCATCGGCTTGCCGAAGCCCATCACGTCGAACATCACCGTGGCGCTGTCGTAGGTGGCGTAGTCGAGGATCTCCATGCAGCGGATCTGCTGAATGTTCTGGCAGGTGCCGGCCAGCGCCAGCGGTAGCAGGTCGTTGGCGAACCCCGGGTCGATGCCGTTGACGAACAGACTCGAATTGCCCTGTTGTGCGGCATCTTCCAGCGGTTGGATCATTTCGTCGGGAATCACCTGCCACGGCCACTGCAGGAACACCGGCCCGCTGCCGACGACGTTGACCCCGGCGGCCAGGATGCGCCGGTAATCCTCCAGCGCCTCGGGCAGTCGGTGGTCGGCCAGCGCGTTGTAGACCACGCACTGCGGTTTGGCCGCCAGCACCTCGTCGAGGTCGGTGGTGGCCGTGACACCGGTGGTGCCGTCCAGCCCGACCAGCTCGGCGGCGTCCTTGCCGGCTTTGGCGTCAGAGGAGACCCACACCCCGGTGAGCTCGAATTCCGGGTTGGTGATCAATGCCTTGAGCGCGTGGACACCGACATTGCCGGTGCCGATCTGTGCGACGCGGATGGGCATGGTGCTCCTTACAGGTCGGGAATCGGAAGGTCGAGGTTGGGCACGATGAGGCCGCCGTCGACCTCGAGCATCTTGCCGGTGAGATAGCTGGCGGCGGGCGAGGCGAGATACACCGCGGCGGCGGCGATGTCGAGCGGATCGCCGAGCCTGCGCATCGGCGTCGCCTTCTCCATCGGGTCGCGCAGTTCGTCGTTGGAGGCCACGATCTCCAGCGCCGAGGTCAGGATCGATCCCGGTGCGATGGCGTTGACCCGGATCTTCGGGCACAGGTCCAACGCGGTGAGCCGGGTGTAATGCGCCAGCGCCGCCTTGGCGGTGCTGTATGCGGCGAAACCACGACCGGCCAGCCGGCCCATGGTCGAGGTGATGTTGATGATGTTGCCGCCGCCGGAGTGCTCGATCATCAGCGGCGCCGCCGCCAGGGTCAGGGCGTGTGCGGTCAACACGTTGAACGTGAACGCATCCTTCATGTCTTTGACGCTGGTGGTCATCAACGCGTTGGGCATGGAGCCGCCGACGTTGTTCACGACGATGTCCAGCTTGCCGAATGCGTCGACCGCGGTGCCGGCCAGCGCGGCCGTCGTCTCCGGGTGCGCGAGATCGCCGACGACGATGTGGGCGCGCCGGCCGACCCCCTCGATCTGCTGGGCGACCGACTCCAACTCGGACTGGGTACGTGAGCCGATCACGACGTCGGCGCCGACTTCGGCAAAGGCCACGGCGATCGCCGCGCCCAGACCGCGACCGGCACCGGTGACCACTGCAACTTGACCGTCAAGTCTGAACTTGTCGAGTATCACGTGTCTCTCTTCCCTTGTCGGCGAACACCGTAACAAGACCACTAAGGCTGTTAACGCTCCATCCGGAACGTAACTGAAACACGTTCTATTTTGGTGCCGAGTTCGAAGATTCGACGAAAATCCGCAGAAAGGTCAGCCCTTCTTGGCGGGTGCCTTCTTCGCGGCCGCCTTCTTGGCCGGCGCTTTCTTCGCGGCCGTCTTCTTGGCCGGCGCCTTCTTGGCGGGCGCCTTCGCGGCGGATGCCGCGTCGTCCGAGCCGCCCGCCTCACCGCGCCGCCGTTTCACGCTGGCTTCGAGCTTGGCCAGCAGATCCGAGACGTCCTCGGTCTGGTCCAGCTCGGCCGGCTGCTCTTCGGTGGTGAACGCCTCGCCGCCCTCGAGCTTGGCTTCGACGAGTTCGCGCAGCTGTTCCTGATACGTGTCGTGGAACTGCTCGGGATGGAAGTCGTCGGCCATCGAGTCGACGACCTGCCCGGCCATCTTCAGCTCGGCGGGCTTGATCTCCACTTCTTTGTCGAGGACCGGGAAATCGGGATCGCGGATCTCGTCGGGCCACAGCAGGGTGTGCACCACCATCACGTCGCGCTTGGAGAAGTCCTTGACCCGCAGCGCCGCCAGCCGGGTCTTGTTGCGCAGAGCGAAGTGCACGATCGCCACCCGATCGGTGTCGGCGAGCGTCTTGGCCAGCAGCACATAGGACTTCGACGATTTTCCGTCCGGCTCGAGGAAGTAGCTGCGGTCATACATCAGCGGGTCGATCTCGCTGGCCGGAACGAACTGGACCACCTCGATCTCGTGACTGCGTTCCTCGGGCAGGGTGGCGATGTCGTCGTCGGTGATCACCACGGTCTGGCCGTCGTCGGACTCGTAGGCCTTGGCGATGTCGCGGAATTCGACCACTTCACCGCACACCTCGCAGACGCGCTTGTAGCGGATGCGGCCGTTGTCCTTGGCGTGCACCTGATGGAACTTCAGATCGTGGTCCTCGGTGGCGCTGTACACCTTGACGGGGACGTTCACCAGACCGAATGCGATCGAGCCTTTCCAGATGGAACGCATCTGTCCAGTATGCAGGCCTGAACCCAGATTCTGAGTCAGACGGCCGGCGCGACGCCCGGATTCACCCCGGTCGGCAGGTCGGGGTTGGCCCCTGGCGCACCGCCACCGCTGTTCTCCTGATTGGGTGCTGGCCGGCAGTTGCTGTTGACGGGGTCCTGGCCGGCCGAACAGTAGGGGACGTGATCTTCTGGATCGGCACCCGCGGCAGGCGCGCCGATCAACGCGGGCAGCGCCAGCACGGCGGCCACCAGCATTTTGGTCACTGGTCCACGGTAGCAGTGGGTAATACGTTGTGATGGTGAATGACGTGTGGCCCCCGGGCGCGACGAGGGGACCGCGCGTTGCGCTGACCAACGCCGACAAGGTGCTCTACCCCGCGACCGGAACCACCAAGGCCGATGTGTTCGCCTACTACACCACGATCGCCGAGGTGATGCTGCCGCACATCGCCGGCCGCCCGGTCACCCGCAAACGCTGGCCCAACGGGGTTGATGAGCCGGCCTTCTTCGAAAAGCAGCTGGCCAGTTCGGCGCCGGGCTGGCTGGATCGTGCGACGGTGGTGCACCGCTCGGGTGCCACCACCTATCCCATCATCGACAGCTCGACCGGGCTGGCCTGGATCGCCCAGCAGGCGTCGCTGGAAGTGCATGTGCCGCAATGGCGATTCACTCCCGATGGAAAACCTGGCCCGGCAACGCGTTTGGTGTTCGACCTGGACCCTGGCGAGGGCGTGACCATGCCGCAGCTGTGCGAGGTTGCCAACGCGGTCCGCGAGTTGATGGACGACATCGGGTTGACGGTCTATCCGCTCACCAGCGGAAGCAAGGGGTTGCATCTGTACGCCCCGCTGGCCGATCCGGTCAGCAGCAACGGGGCGGTGGTACTGGCCCGGCGGGTGGCCCAGCAGCTGGAGCAGAGCATGCCCACACTGGTCACCGCGACGATGACCAAGAGTCTGCGGGCGGGCAAGGTGTTTGTGGACTGGAGCCAGAACAACGGGTCCAAGACCACGATCGCCCCCTACTCGCTGCGCGGGCGGCAGACCCCGACGGTGGCCGCGCCACGAACGTGGGACGAGATCGGCGATCCCGAATTGCGCCACCTGGAGTACCACGAAGTCCTGGATCGGGTGGCCGAGCACGGCGATCTGCTGGCCGCTTTGGACACTGACGTCCCACCGCGCGACCGGCTGACGACGTATCGCAGCATGCGCGACGCGGGCAAGACCCCCGAGCCGGTGCCCGCAGCCACACCCGCGGTCGGGGAGAACAACACGTTCGTCATCCAGGAGCATCACGCGCGGCGGTTGCACTACGACTTCCGGTTGGAGCATGACGGGGTATTGGTGTCCTGGGCAGTGCCCAAGAACCTGCCCGACACCCCGGCCGTCAACCACCTCGCCGTACACACCGAGGACCACCCGCTGGAGTACGCGACGTTCGAGGGGACCATCCCCAAGGGGGAGTACGGCGGCGGAAAGGTGATCATCTGGGACTCCGGCACCTACGAGGCGGAGAAGTTCCGGGATCGCGCCCCGGACGGTCCGGCCAAGGGCGGTGAGGTGATCGTCGACCTGCATGGGCAGCGGATCTCGGGACGGTATGCGCTGATCCAGACGAACGGCGACCAGTGGCTGGCGCACCGGATGAAGGAGCAACCCGCGCCGCGGCTGCAGGACTATTCGCCGATGCTGGCCACCCTCGGCTCGGTCGAGAAACTCACCGGAGCGCAGTACGGCTTCGAGGGCAAGTTCGACGGCTACCGGTTGCTGGTGGAGATCGACCACGGTCAGATGCGGCTGCAGTCCCGCAGCGGACGCGATCTCACCGCCGATTATCCGCAGTTGCAGTCGCTGGCCGCCGAGCTCGCCGAGCACGAGGTGATCCTGGACGGCGAGGTGGTCGCCCTGGATTCCGACGGCGTGCCGAGCTTCGGTGAGATGCAGAATCGGGTGCGTGCCACCAGGATCGAGTTCTGGGCGTTCGACATCCTGCGACTCGACGGCCGCTCGTTGTTGAAGGCGAAATACCGCGATCGCCGGAAGGTCCTCGAAACATTGGCCGAGGGAACGGAATTGATCGTGCCACCGCTACTCGACGGTGACGGTCCGGACGCGTTGGATTACTCCCGCAAGAAGAAGTGGGAAGGTGTCGTCGCCAAGAAGTGGGACTCGACGTATCAGCCCGGCCGGCGTTCGGCGGCGTGGATCAAGGACAAGAACTGGAACACCCAGGAGGTGGTGATCGGTGGCTGGCGTACGGGCAACGGCGGGCGCGCCGGCGGCATCGGGGCGCTGTTGCTCGGCATTCCCGACGATGGCGGACTGCGGTTCGTCGGCCGGGTCGGCACCGGTTTCTCCGACAAGGAGCTGGCCCGGCTCAAGAAGACCTTTGCGCCGTTGCACACCGAGGAATCCCCCTTCGCCGCACCGCTTCCCAAACTCGACGCCAAGGGCGTGACGTACCTGCGCCCGGAACTGGTGGGCGAGGTGCGCTACGGCGAATGGACGTCGGACGGCCGGCTGCGGCACCCGAGTTGGCGTGGTCTGCGCCCCGACAAGGTGCCGTCGGATGTGGTGGTGGAGCGGGAAGGCTGAGTCAGGCTGGGCGCTAGCGTGGTTCGCGGGGTCGCCTGAGTTCGCGGCGCGACGATACCCCCAGTTTGGCGAAGATGTTGCTGAGGTGCCATTCGACCGTGCGCGGACTGATGAACAGATGGCTGGCGATCTCGGAGTTGCTGTAACCGTCTCCCGCCAGTCTGGCGATGTAGCTCTCTTGTGTGGTCAATGCCGTTGCAGCCCGGTCGATTCGTTCATTCCGGACCGACTCGCCGGCGGCTTGCAGTTCCCGCAGCGCCCGCTCGGCCAGGCCGTCAGCACCCATGTCCCGGAACATTCCATGAGCGATGCGTAGCTCATCGCGTGCTTGGGCTCGGCGGTTGGCGCGGCGCAACCACTCGCCCAAGAGGAGGTGGGTGCGAGCGGTCATCACCTTCAGCGGTGAGCGCGCCAGTTCTGCAATCGCAACCCGATAGTCGTGCTCGGCGTCGCCGCCGCCGGCCGTGAGCGCCCTGGCTCGCGCCGCGTATCCGCGTGCGGTTGGCGTTCCGGTCGCCTCGGCCCGCTCGATCAGGTTCGCGGCGGCTGTCTCGGCGATGCTCGACTGGCCGGACCGGGCGGCAGCCTCGACCATCTCGTTGAGCAGGTGGCCGTACATGCCGACATCGTCGTATTCCAGGGCCGATGCGCAGGCGGTCAACGCTTTGTCATGCTGCCCGAGGCCGTTGTGCAGAATCGCCAACGAGAAGAGAACGACGGTGATCTCGCTGCCTTCGCCACGCGCGGTCGCGTCCGCAATCGTGGCCTGAGCGAGTTGTTCGGCCTGTTCTTCGTCGCCGCGGCACGCGGCGAGATAGGTCTGGATGGAACGGTGCGGCGGTGCGCCAGTCGCGGTGGAGATCGCTTCGGACTGCTCGAGCAGATTCGCGGCCTGCGCAAAGTCGCCGGAGGTGACACAGGCTCCCGCGTACGTGGTCAGTGCGGCGGGCAGAACCGTCAATTCCCCTGCAGCACGTAGGAGTTCGACCTGACGGGCGTTGAGTGTGTCGTAGGTGTCCTGATCGAACAGATCGAGCAGGACGCGCAGGGTGAGGTCGTGCGATCGCGGATCGGCGACACCGGCTTCGTCCTCCTTCAGGTACTCGCTGATGGCCCGCTGCAGTAGCGGGGCGGCGGCGCCATGACCTTCGGTCAGTCGGCACACGATCCCGTCGAGGAAAAGGTCGGCCGCCGTCGCCGGACCGGGCGGAGGCGGAGCCTGGCGCGCGGCCGTGGCGATCGCTGCCGCGGACGCCTGCTTATCGGTGGAAAGACGGCCGACGATCATCGCCGCCGTCAGTGCGTCGAGATAGGTTCGGCGGGCCAGCAGCGGATCCAGTGGGCCCAGCTTCTCCGCCGCAGCCAGCAGCAACGGGGGTGCGTCTCGGCCACGCTGGGCGGCGAAGGCGATCTTGGCGCGTAGGAGATCCATTCTTGCGCTGAGTAATTCGTCCCCGACGCCCCTGGCAGTCCCAAGCAGCCGGGTCGCGGACTCCAGATCACCTGCGTCCAGCTTGAGCAGTGCCGCGTCCAGCGCCCGCTCGGCCCGCCGGGCGGGATCGGGCGTCAACTCAACCGCATTCGCAAGGAACGCCGCGGCGGCGGCAACGCCGCCGCGACGGCGGGCTCGCTCGGCGGACTGGACGAGTTCGACGGCGACAGTCTCATCGGGTGCACTCGTGGCGTGCGCCCGATGCCAGGCGCGGTGCTCCTCGGCCCCCGGGCCCGCCACCACGTCGGCGAGCACGGCATGGACGTGCCGCCGTTGCGACGGAGACGCGTTGCGGTAGACGGCAGACCGAACCAGGGGATGACGAAAGCGCAAGCGGGATCCGATCGTGATCAGGCCGCTGTGTTCGGCGGGCACGCCCACGTCGGCACCGAGGCCCAGGCGGGCGGCGGCAGCCCACAACCATGTCGGTTCGCCGGTGGGCTCCGCGGCGGCAACGAGCAGCAGGCTCCGGGTTGCGGGCGGCAGCCCATCGAGCCGCTGGTCGTATTCTCGATCGATCCGGCGCGTGACCGATGTCGCGGCCGTGAGTCCGTAACCGCCGGCCAGCGCCGCGGGTGCCATCGAATGGCGAAGCTCGAGCAGGGCCAACGGATTTCCATCTGCTTCGGCGAGAATGTTCTCGCGGACAGCCTCGTCCAACTGACCGGGTATGACGTCGGCGAGCAGCGTGCTGGCGTGGGCGTGGGCGAGCCTGGTCAGATGAAGGTCGGGCAGACCCGTCAGCTCGTGGGGAGCCAACTCGGTGCGGGTGGCGAAGATCATCAGCACGGGGTCGGCGAGAAGCCGGCGGGCGGTGAAGGTGAGCGCCTGCAGCGAGGCGCGGTCGACCCACTGTGCGTCGTCGATGATGCAGACGGTTGGGCGTTCGGCGCCGGCGTCGCCGAGCAACGTGAGCACCGCCAAACTCACCAGCAGCCGATCCGGCGCGGCATCGTCGCGCAGGCCCAATGCCGCCCGCAGAGCGTTCTTCTGCGGGTCGGGCAGCCGATCGATGTGGGCGAGGATCGGGCGGCACAACTGCGCCACACCGGCGTACGCGAGCTCCATTTCCGATTCGGCGCCGCTGATGCGGATGACGCGAAGTCCGCCGTCGACCGTCGCGACCAGGTCGGCGAGCAGTGCCGTCTTGCCGATACCGGCCTCGCCGTCGACGACGAGAACACCGCTGTGGCCGGCTCTGGCGCGATCGCACAGCTCGACGAGCTGCTGTTGTTCGGCCTGCCGGCCGATGAGAGCACCCCTGCTCATGCCGGTGATCTTGGCATGCCGGCGATGCCGCAGCGACTGAAGCTGGAAATTGTCGCCGCCGTACGGGGGTGGCACCGGTTTCGTGCGCCCCCGTGGTTTTCACGGGGGCGGTGGGGCATCACCGGAGTGTGTGATCTGTGCATCGACCGCCCGCACGTGACCGACGAAGGGGTCATCCGATGACCAGCACCACAACTGTCCACGAGGCGACCTATGACCTGCTTCGCGCGCTCGGATTGACCACGATGTTCGGTAATCCCGGGTCCACCGAACAGACGTTTCTCCAGGATTTTCCGGACGACTTCACCTATGTGCTCGGCCTGCAGGAGGCTTCGGTGCTGGCGATGGCCGACGGCTTCGCCCAGTCCACCGGCCGGCCCGCTCTGGTCAATCTGCACACCGCAGCCGGCACCGGCAACGCGATGGGCAGCCTGGTCGCGGCCTATCGGGCCAACACGCCGCTGATCATCACCGCCGGCCAGCAGACCCGCGAGATGTCGTTGTGCGACCCGTATCTGAACAACCCTGATCCGACGGTCATGCCGCAGCCATGGGTCAAGTGGGCCTACGAGCCGGCACGCGCAGAGGATGTGCCCGCCGCATTCATGCGCGCCTACGCGGTGGCGACGCAGCCGCCGGCCGGCCCGGTGTTCCTGTCCATCCCTCTCGACGACTGGAACAAGCCGGCCCTGGGCCCGGCCGTCGTCCGCACGGTCAGCCGCCGGGTGCAACCCGACGCCGAACGCCTGCGCGAGTTCGCCGCGCGGATCAGCCGGGCGGAACGGCCGCTGCTGGTGCTCGGTCCCGAGGTGGATCGCGCAGGCGCCTGGGACGCCGGTGTCGCGTTCGCGGAGAAACTGCGGGCACCGGTGCGCGGCAGCGCGCTCTCGGACAGATGCTCGTTCCCCGAAGACCACCCGTTGTACGGCGGTCCGCTGCCGCTGACCATCGCCGGGGTCAGCGAGGCACTGAGCGGGTACGACGTGGTCATCGTGATCGGCGCGCAGGTGTTCCGCTACTACCCGTTCGTCGCGGGCGATTACGTGCCCGAGGGCACCGCCGTGCTGCATGTCACCGCCGATCCGCACCTCGCGGCAACCGCGCCGGTGGGCGACAGCCTGCTCGGCGACATGGGCAGCGTGCTCGAACAGCTGCTGGACCTCGTCGAGGTTCCCGACGGCCGGACGGCTCCGCCGGGATTGAGCAGGGACCGCGCCGCCGAGCTGCCCGTTGCATCGGCGCCCTTGCTGCCCAACGACGTCTATGCGGTGCTCAGTTCGGTCAAACCCGACGATGCCGCGGTCGTGATGGAGTCGACCTCCACGCTGGCGGACCTGATCACGTGGTGGCCCACCCGGCGGCCCGGGAGCTTCTTCGCCACCGGAAGCGGCGGAATCGGGTGGGGAGTTCCGGCGGCGGTGGGCATCGCGCTCGGCGACCGGGCGCGCGGGGTGAAGCGGACCATCGTCGCGTCCATCGGCGACGGGTCGTTCCAATATTCGATACAGGCCATCTGGACGGCTGCGCAGCACAAGCTGCCCATCGTATTTGTGGTCCAGCGCAACGGCGAGTACTGCGTCTTGAAGTCCTTTGCGCTGCTGGAGAAGACTCCCAACGTCCCCGGAATGGATTTGCCCGACCTCGATATCGGTTCGCTGGCAACGGGTTTCGGGTGCCGAACGGCTACGGTCGGCGGCACCGAGGAGCTCGTCCGGGAGTTCGAGGCGGCACTGGCCGCCGACGGGCCCACCGTTCTGGTTGTGCCCACCGTGCCGCAACTGCCATTCCTGGGCTGACCGATGCCCGTCTACACGTGCACGACAGTGCGCTCGACGCTGAGCGCCGACACCAAGGCTGAGCTGGCAGGGGAACTGACCCGGATCCACTCGATGATCAACCACGTGCCCGGCACGTACGTCAATGTCGTGTTCCACGAATTGGCTTCCGACGACGTCTACACCGACGGCAAACCTGCCCAGCCACTTCTGATCAACGGCTGGGTTCGTACCGGCCATCCCGAAGCCCAGAGCAGCCAACTCGTGGCCGAGATTGCCGCTGCGGCAACCCGGGTCACCGGCATCCCGGCCAAGCAGGTGCTCGTCGTCATCCAGAACAGCCCTGCACATTTCGCCATCGAAGGTGGTCGGGTATTGCCCGCGCCGGGGGAAGAAGAAGCCTGGTTGAAAGAACAGAAGGACGATGACTGAGATGCCCCCGCCTACTTCACCGATCGAGTCCTTCGCCGTGGCGGCCGCTGCCTACGGCGACGTGACCACCGACAAGGAACTACTGGCCCATCGCGGCCGCGATTACTGGGGCGTCGGTGGAGTGGCCGACCTGCTGCTGCGCCCGCACGGCCGCGGCGACATTGCCCCGATCATAAAGCTCGCCGCTCGACACAAGGTGGCAATCGTGCCGCGCGGCGGGGCATCGAACTGTTCGGGCGGAATGATGCCGAGCGCGGGGCGTGTCCTGCTCGACCTGTCCGGACTGGATCAGATTCTGGACATCGACCCAGAAAACCACTGCGCCCGTGTCGAGCCCGGGGTGATCAACTCCGACCTGCAGGCGGCGCTGGCGCCCCACGGTCTGTGCTTCTCACCCGACCCCGTCTCGGCACACCTGGCTACCGTGGCGGGCAACATCATCGAGAATGCCGGCGGGCCACACGCGTTGAAGTACGGCGTCACCTACAACCACATCCTCAGCGCCGACGTCGTCCTGCCGGACGGGTCGACGGCGACCTTCCGCGCCGACGACGAGGGGCCTGACCTCCTCGGTCTGCTGATCGGCTCGGAGGGAACTCTGGGCGTCGTCACCGAAACCACGGTCGCCTTGCGGCCGGTCGCCGAGGTCACGCATAGCCTGATGGGCGCCTTCGCCACCGCCCGCACGGCGGCCGACACCATCGCCGCAATCATCGCCACCGGTGTGGTGCCGGCGGCGGTGGAGTGGCTGGACCGGGCGGGAATCGCTGGGCTGCAGCAGTTCTACGACACGGGCTATCCGCTCGATGCCGATTCCATCGTTCTCATCGACGTCGACGGCACCGCCGCCGAGGTTGCCCGGGATCAGGCGGTCGTGGAACGGGTATTGCGCGAGCAGGCCACCGAAGTGCGCATCGCCGAGACCGATGAGGACCGCGCCGCTCTGTGGTTCGGCCGCCTCAACGCTCCCAACTCGGTGGTGCAGAGCGGCAAAGGCTTCTTCATCGGCGATGTCACCGTGCCCCGGGATCGGATCCCCGAGATGCAGCAAGCCATCCAGGCCACCGCCGAGCGCCACCGCGACGGCTTGTTGTTCATCGCGGTGTGCGGCCACGCCGGCGACGGCGATCTGCACCCGACGACGTTCTACGACAAGGACAACCCGCTGGCCGCGGCCGCGCTAGAAGCAGCGAACAACGAGATCATCGCGGCTGCATTGACATTAGGCGGCACCATCACCGGCGAGCACGGAGTCGGAACCGAGAAGATTCCGTTCATGACCAAGCGCTTCACCCCGGTGGAGATTGCCGCACAACGGTCGATCAAGCGGGCCTTCGATCCCGGAGGGCTGCTGAACCCCGGGGTGATGCTGCCCGAGCCGTCTGCCGACGAGCCGGACGTCAACGCGTTCGGGACCGCCGTTCGGGCCGCCCTCGACGGCACTCTGACACCTGATCCGGACGCGGCGCTGACGACCGGAGACAACACCGAGATCACGATCAACCTCGGCAATCTCAGCCTGGTCGTCGGCGCCGATGCCACCATCGAGTCGGTGAATCGCTTCCTCGACCAGCGTGGTGTCACCTGCGCGGCGATTCCGTCGGTCGGTGGGACGCGGACTGTCGGCGAGGTCGTGGCCACCGCCGCCGGTGCCGAACGTGATCACGTGAGGCACGCTCTGCTTGGTGCCGACGTCACGGTGATCGACGGGCAGGCCCCGGCTCGGTTCGGCGCGGAGACCATGAAAGACGTTGCCGGATATGACACGAAACGGCTGTACATCAGTGCGCACGGTGCCTTCGGCGCGTTGCGGGCCCTGATCTTCAAAGTCTCCGTCAGGGCGTGAGCGCCTCCGTGACGAAGCTGCGGATGCACTCGTTCACCTCGGTCGGGGCTTCGGCAGGCAGCGCGTGTGAGGCCTGTGGCCACAGCCGGTAGCGCCATCCCGGTACCGCCGATTCGATTCGGCTGATCGCCTTGCCCGAATTGTGGATCGACGTGCCCGCCAGCAGCACCTGGACCGGGAGGTCGACCGACCGCAGCAGCGGGTCACCGTGAAAGCGCAGCGGCGGGGTGTGCAACGGCGTTGCGAAACAGGCGAATCCGGTCACGAACAGGTCGGTGAGCATGTCGATGGCACTGCCGGGCACGGGGTGGCCCGTCACCCACGCCGCTGCTCGGACCGCCCGCGCGGATCCTGGACGCGTCAACAGCAGTGCGAGGGTTCGCCAGAACCGGGCGGACAGCCGCACCACGGTGTGCGCGGGATCGATCAGCGTCAGACTGGCCAGCCGGTGAGGTGTTTCGGCCGCCGTGTGGGTTGCCAGCCAGCCGCCGTAGGAGTGCGCGACCAGGTGGACAGCGCTCAGGCCAAGTTCGGCCAGGACCGCATCGACATTGCGTGCGGCGTCCGCGGGAGTGGGCAGTGATGTCGTCTGGATGCCGGCTCCCGGCTGCCCCAGCATGTCGATCGCGTAGACAGTGAAATCCCGTGACAGATCGCCAATCTGCGCCCACCACATGGCCGATGTCAGGAAAAAGCCGTGGATCAAGACGATGGGGACACCGCCATCCGGCCCGTGCTGGTACACCCGAACAGTGCCGAATTCGGTGGGAATGTCGTGGACGACGTCCGGTGTGGGGCTCAACGACCGGAGCTCGTCGTAGGTGGTCAAATAGCGATGCCGTGCCTGCGGGCTCCTGAAGCCGCCGTGTGGCCAACGTCGCCACCCGGTCACGGTATGGGGCTCTCGGCACCGGGTCAAGACAGCTAGGCGGCGCCGTCTTCGTCGCGCGGTGGGTCGCTGTCGGTCTCCAGCAGTCGTTCGGGGTGGTGGTAGGTGTTGGTGCCGCCGCGCAGCATGGGTAGGTCGGGTGGGGGGATCCATTCGGTCTGGCCGTTGGGGAG
>NZ_BEWG01000021.1 GCF_002723835.1 Mycobacterium sp. shizuoka-1
CCCGTGGGCGGGGTGGGGGGACCGGTCTGCGCGCCGCCGCCACCGAAACCGCCGGTCGACGGGCCCGCGCCGTAGCCGCCGTACTGAGCGGGATAGCCGGGACGGGGCGGAAGTCCCGGGGCCGGTCCCTGCGGCCCGGACTGGCCGTAGTAACCACCGGGCGGCGGACCGTACTGGCCGTACTGCTCGTAACGGGGGCGGGGTGCCGGCGCGGTGATGACACCGGCCTCCAGCAACAGCGCCGACACCGCGGCGATGGTCTGCAGCAGGGTGAGGGCGATCATCGCCCACAGGCCCCACCCGACGGTGAAGCCGGTCGGCCGTCCGACCATCTGGGCGACGGCCGTCAGCAGCGCGATCGCCGAGGCCGCCGCGATGACACCGCCGTAATCCCGCGCCTTGGGCAGCAGGCTGGCCGCAGCCAGCAGGGCGGCGACCAGCGTCGCGAGCACCGGGTAGCCGCCGCCACCACTGGTCAGCTCGGCACCGCCGAACGGGCCGAGATCGGCCTTGACGGTCAGGATCGGCCCGAAGCTGGCCAGGTAGGCCGCCAGGCCCAGCACGACGACCGCGACGTTGAGGTAGAGCGGCAGCTTGCTCGGTCCGGCGTCGGCGGTCGCGAACGACGGCGCCGGAGCGCCGTACGGGCCGGGTGGCTGCGATTGTGGGTAGCCCGGGTTGGTGGGCGGGTAACTCATGGCCTCTCCTTCAGCCTTGTCACGCCGGCGCGTCCCCCGCGGCGCTGCGTCGGTTGTGGCTCGCGAACGGGGCCGCAGGCCCGGTTCGCACACCACGCTAGCGCACACCGCCGTGGCGACCACGACCATCGGCGTGTCACACAGGCAGTTGGCACAGGGCCGTCACGAGTCAGGCAGATGCTTGCAGCGGCCGCGTGAACGAATCACTTTCGGCAGCTTCAATTTCGCGCACCAGCGGAAGCACCCGGGCGCCGAAATACTCGATCTCCTCCTGGAAGTGCAGGAAACCGCCGAGGATCAGGTCCACCCCACGTTTTCGGTACGCGGCGATGCGCTCGGCGATCTGCTCAGGCGTTCCGATCAACTGGGTGCGGAAGCCGTCGTTGTACTGCACGAGGTCCTCGAACGTGGAGTCGGCCCACATGCCGCGCTTGTCGGCGGTGGAACTGCCGGCCTGCTGCACGGCGGCGTGGAAGCCTTCGACCGCCGGCCGGTTGGCCTTGGCGATGATCTCTTTCAAGGTCTCTTTCGCTTCTTTTTCTGTGTCCCTGGCGATGATGAAGCCGTTGAGTCCGAACTTCACCTCCCGGCCGGCGTCGCGGGCGTGGTCGCGGACCTCGACGAGTTGTTCGGTGACGCCGTCGAAATCCTTGCCGTTGGAGAAATACCAGTCGGCGTAGTGACCGCCGTTGCGTCGCGCGGCAGTGGAGTTACCGCCCTGGAAGATCTCGGGGTTGGGCCGCTGGGCGGTGTTGAGCGGTTTGGGCTTGAGGGTGAAGTCGTGGATGCGGTAGAAGTCGCCGCGGAAGTCCACCTGGTCCTCGGTCCAGATCTTGCGCAGCACCTGCAGGAATTCGGCGCTGCGCCGGTAACGTTCGTCGTGCTCGAGCCAGGGCTCGCCCAGGTGGGTGAACTCGTCCTTGAACCAGCCGGAGACGACGTTGACCGCGAACCGGCCGCCGGAGAGATGGTCGGCGGTGGCACCGAGTTTGGCCAGCACACCGGGATGCCACAAACCCGGGTGGACGGCCGCGATGAGTTTGAGCCGCTTGGTGGCCAGCAGCAGGGCCAGCGAGAAGCTGGTGGATTCGTGCTGGTATTCGGCGCCGTAGCTGGCCTCGTAGCGGACCTGTGACAGCGCGTACTCGAAGCCGTTGTTCTCGGCGGTCTGCGCGAGCCGCACGTTGTAGTCGTAATTCCAGTCGGTGCGCTGTTCGATGGTGCTGGTAACCAGACCCCCACTGACGTTGGGCACCCAGTAGGCGAATTTCACGTGGTCGGCAACGCGTTCGGTCGTCATGGTTTCCCCATGGTGGTGACACGGCCGGCCCGGGTCACCCCTTTAACTCGTCGCGAGCGCAGGTCTCGACGACTGATACCCCGCCTTGCCCGGCCCCCGGCGGCCCGCTCTAATTCAGCGCATGGATTACGGGCTCGTTCTGTTCACCAGTGATCGCGGCATCGCTCCGGCGGCGGCGGCCAAGCTTGCCGACGACCACGGCTTCACCACGTTCTACGTGCCCGAGCACACCCACATCCCGGTCAAACGCGAGGCCGCCCACCCCACCACCGGTGACGAGTCGCTGCCCGATGACCGCTACATGCGCACCCTGGACCCGTGGGTCAGCCTGGGTACGGCCGCCGCGGTGACCTCCAAGGTGAGGCTGTCCACCGCGGTGGCGCTGCCCGTCGAGCACGATCCCATCACCCTTGCGAAATCGATTGCGACCCTTGATCATCTGTCGGGCGGCCGGGTCAGCCTCGGCGTCGGCTTCGGCTGGAACACCGACGAGCTGGCCGACCACGGCGTGCCGGCCGGACGCCGCCGCACCTGCCTGCGCGAGTACCTCGAAGCCATGCGGGCGCTGTGGACCCAGGAAGAGGCCGAATACGACGGAGAGTTCGTCAAATTCGGCCCCAGCTGGGCGTGGCCCAAGCCGGTGCAGCCACACATCCCGGTGCTCGTCGGCGCGGCCGGCACCGAGAAGAACTTCAAGTGGATCGCCCGCAGCGCCGACGGCTGGATCACCACGCCGCGCGACTTCGACATCGACGAACCGGTGAAGCTGCTGCAGGACACCTGGGCCGCCGCCGGTCGTGATGGCGCACCGCAGATCGTGGCGCTCGATTTCAAGCCGGTGCCCGAGAAATTGGCGCACTGGAAAGACATCGGCGTCACCGAGGTGCTGTTCGGGCTGCCCGACAGGTCGGCCGACGAGGTCGCCGGCTATGTGGAGCGGCTGGCGGGCAAGCTCGGAGCGCTCGACCTCTAAGCCAACGTCGCGCGGTTCTTGCCGTCCTCGCCTGCGGTCACGGTGATCGCGGCGCCGAGAGGGTCACCGTCGGTCATCAACGCGACCAAGGCCGCGTCGGTGGTGATCGCCATGAAGCGGCTGTTGTCGGCGTCGAGGCGGCCGATGATGACGCCGGTACGCTCCGGCCAGTCGTAGCGCACCGAATATGTTTCGATCACGCCGGTGCCGTTGGCATGACGGGTCACGGCCACCGTCGGCAGGTTCGAGATGTCCTGCTGCAGTTGCGTGCTGCGGTCGGGTGTCCAGCCGACCGGAGTGGTCGAGTAGATACCCACCGAATACTTGCTCATCACACCGCCATTCGCGCCGACCAACCCGAACGCGCCCGGCTTGTCGCGCATCGCGGCGACCGTCTCGGCGATGCCGTGCAACGAATAACTGTTGCCTGGCCCACCGAAGTACGGCAGGCCGCCGGTGAGGGTGAGCCCGCGCGGGTCGTCGGCGGCCACGCCGAAGTCGTCACACACGACGAAGACCGGGAAGGGGAAGCAACTGTAGAGGTCGAAGGTGTTCACGTCGTCGATGGTGATGTCCGCCACCCGAAGAGCTTCTGCCACAGCCTGTTTCGACGAGTAACTGACGCCGAGGTCTTCGCGGTCGAGCAGGTCCTGTTCCCGTTGATCCGCATGGCCGTGGAGATAGACCCACTTCTGCTCGGGCACACCAAGTTTGCGCGCGGCCTCGACCGACATCACCAGCGCGGCGGCGCCCTGGTTGACGGTGTCGCGGGCGACCATCAACCGCGGGTAGGGATCGCAGATCATCCGGTTGTCCGCGGTGACCGTGGCGATCTCGTCCACCGAGCGCTCGACCGGCGACGACGAAAACGGGTTCTTGGCAGCGACTTTCGAGAAGGGCGCGAACAATTCGGCCATTTTGCGCCGATAGGAGTCGACATCGAGACCGAGCCGGGCGCGCCGCGCATTGTCCAGCAGCCCGTACTGCACAGGCGCACCGGTCAGTCCGTGGTTGGCAGTGTATTCGCTCATGTACTGCTCGAACCCATACCCGCGGTCCTCGAGCTGACCACCTACGGTCTCGCTGTGATCGGGCTTGTCGTCTTTGCCTGCGAACGTTTTGAGCGTCGAGCCATTCTCCGAGCCGAGGATCAACGCCGCCTCGATGTCGCCTGCCGCGATGGCCCCGGCGAACTCCGTCAACAGCTTCTGCGGGCCGTTGCCGCCGATCGACTCCAGCACCGCACGCTCAGGGTCGGCGCCGACGCGACGGGCGACCGAACGGATGTAGTTGTCCGAGCAGCCCAGCGGCGCGCTCGCGAACGGCGTGCAGATCTCGAATTGCCGCAGACCGGCAAACACCTGAATCGCCGCGGCGACGGCGGCGACATCGGCGCCGGTGTCGGCCAGAGCAGCGCGGACCGCCTCGGTGGCCAGCTCGACGGCGGACATGCCGCGGTAGTCGGGGTCGTCGACGCGCTCGGTGAACTGGCCGACGCCGACGATGACGGGTGTACGCGGATCGACCATAGTTCGACAGGCTAATAGAACACGTTACGGTTTCGCCAACCGGCGACTCCTTGACCGATCTGTCACTTAGTGACACAGTCGAGATGTCACTAAGTGACAGCCGGGAGGAGGTGCTCATCAGCGACAAGCAGGCGCAAGCGCGACTGGACGTGTCGCGCAAGGCGGCGGCCCTGTTCTGGGAGAAAGGGGTGGCAGCGACGAGCGGGGACGACATCGCCGCCGCCGCCGGACTGTCGACCAGGACGATCTGGCGCTATTTCCGGTCCAAGGAGAGCTGCGTCGAGCCACTGTTGGCCCAGACGTCCGAACGCTTCCTGGCGTCCGCCCGTCGATGGCCGGCCGAGCTGTCCCTCATCGAGCACCTGGTGGCCGACGCGGTCGAGCATCCGCTGACGCCGCAGGACATCGAAGATGCGGCGGCGGCGCTACGCATCGCCACGCTCACCACGACCGATCCGGCGCTGCGCACCTCGTATCTGATGGTCCACGACCAGATGGAACGGGGGCTGGCACCGGTGATCGCCGAGCGGCTCGGCCTCCCCGTCGATGACCTCACCGTCCGCCTCTGCGCAGCCGCCGTCACCGGCGCGTTCCGCGTGATCGACGAGGACGTCGGCCGCGCAGTGATCGTCGAGGGCAAATCGGTCAGCCAGGCCGAAGCGCTCGCCCTGATGGACCGGGCCATCCGGGAAGCCACCAACGGCCGAGTGGGCGGCCCGGTGAACCGCTAAATCCCCATCACCACAACCGAATACACCTCACGAGCCAGCACGACCGCGGGCCCGGCGAATCACCGCGCCCGCCGCCGTCGAAAGGACCTTCATGAAACCCGATTTGATCACCGTCGAAGACTTCTTCAGTCCGCCGCAGCGCACCGCGGCGACGATCTCCCCGGACGGGACACGGATCGCCTACCTCGCGCCGTGGCGCAACCGGCTCAACGTGTGGGTGCACGAGATCGACGCCGAGACACCGGCCCGTTGTGTGACCGCCGACGACACCCGCAGCGTGTACATCTACCGCTGGACCCACGACTCGCGCTGGCTGCTCTACCTGCAGGACGGCGGCGGGGACGAGCTGTGGCACCTGTATCGCGTCGACCTCGAGGACCCGGACGCCGAGATCGTCGACCTCACGCCGTTCCCCGGCGTCAGAGCGACGTTCGAGCTGCTCAAGAGCCGGCCGGGAACGGCCATGGTGCAGCTGAACAGGCGGAACCCGGAACTGTTCGACGCCTACGAACTCGACATCGCGACCGGCGAATTGACCCTGCTCGCCGAAAATCCAGGCACTGTCGTCACATGGCTGTGCAGTGCCGACGGCCAGTTGTTCACCTCGGTGCTGACCGCCGAGGGCGACGTCGAACCGGCGCAGTGGCGGCCGGAAACCCGGTCGCTGCGCACCATCACGACCTACGACGGTGCCGACTATCCCGTCGGCATCCACCCGATCGCGATCAGCCCCGATGGATCCGGCATGTGGCTGGGATCCAGCCGAAACACCGACCGCACCAGGCTGGTTCGCGTCGACGTCGCCACCGGCGAGGAGACGGAGGTGGACAGCCATCCGAGCTTCGATCTGGCTGCCCAGATGGTGCTGCCGTCACCGCTGATCATCAGCGAGCGGACCGGCGAGCTGATCGGCGCGCGCTATTGCGGCGACCGCCAGGTCATCCACCCGCTGGATCCGGAATTCGCGGCCATCCTGGAGCGGCTCACCGCACTGTCGGACGGCGACCTGGCCGCGCTCTCCTCCGACGCCGGCGGGCAACGGTGGGTGGTGAACTTCACCCACGACCGCGATCCCTGGGCCACCTATTTCTACGACCATTCCACCGGTGCGAGCCGACTGCTGTTCCGGCCCTACCCGCACCTGGATCCCGCGGCGCTGGCGCCGATGAAGCCGGTCGCCATCACCTCCCGCGACGACGTGACCCTGCACGGGTATCTGACGCTGCCGGTCGGTGTCGAGCCGGTCGGCCTACCGCTGGTGTTGCTGGTCCACGGTGGCCCCTGGGCGCGCGACTGCTGGGGCTACCAGGCCGAGGTGCAGTTGCTGGCGAACCGCGGATATGCGGTGCTGCAGGTCAACTTTCGCGGGTCGACCGGCTATGGCAAGTCGTTCACCAAGGCAGCGATCGGCGAGTTCGCCGGCAAGATGCACGACGACCTGATCGACGCCGTCGGCTGGGCGGTGGACCAGGGCATCGCCCACCCACGGCGGGTGGCGATCTTCGGCGGCTCCTACGGGGGTTATGCGGCACTGGTCGGGGTGACCTTCACCCCGGACGTCTTCGCAGCGGCGATCGACTACGTCGGGATCTCCAGCCTCGCCAACTTCATGCGGACGCTGCCGACCGTCGCGCGTCCGTTCCTCGCCAACAACTGGCACCGGTATGTCGGAGATCCGTCCGACCCGGTGCAAGAGGCCGACATGTTGGCGCGGTCGCCGATCACCCGAGTCGACCAGATTCATACCCCGCTGTTGGTGGTCCAAGGCGCCAACGATTCTCGGGTGGTGCAGGCCGAATCCGACAACCTGGTCAACGCGCTTCGCGAGCGCGGTGTCGAGGTCGAATACCTGATCAAGGACGACGAAGGACACGGATTCGTCAACCCGGACAACCAGATCGACCTCTACCACGCCGTCGAGCGTTTCCTGGCCCAACATCTCTGACCGACGAAAAAGCCCCCGAAGTCACTGACTCCGGGGGCTTTTCGGTGAAGCGGGTTACAGGGTTTCGAAGATCTCCCGGGCCAGCTTGGCGGTCTCCGACGGCGTCTTGCCGACCTTGACTCCGGCGGCCTCGAGGGCCTCCTTCTTACCCTGGGCGGTACCGGCACCGTCGGAGACGATGGCGCCGGCGTGGCCCATGGTCTTGCCCTCGGGCGCGGTGAAACCGGCGACGTAGCCGACGACCGGCTTGGTGACGTTGGCCTTGATGTAGGCGCCGGCCTTCTCCTCCGCGTCGCCGCCGATCTCGCCGATCATCACGATCAGCTTGGTCTCGGGGTCCTTCTCGAACGCCTCGATGGCGTCGATGTGGGTGGTGCCGATGACCGGGTCACCACCGATACCGATGGCGGTGGAGAACCCGAGATCGCGCAGCTCGTACATCATCTGGTAGGTCAGCGTGCCGGACTTCGACACCAGCCCGATCGGTCCCTTGCCGGTGATGTTGTTCGGCGTGATGCCGACCAGCGACTCGCCGGGGGTGATGATGCCGGGGCAGTTCGGGCCGATGATCCGGGTCTTCTGACCCTTCTCGACGTTGTAGGCCCACGCATAAGCGCTGTCCTGCACCGGGATTCCCTCGGTGATGACCACCAGCAGCGGGATCTCGGCGTCGATGGCCTCGATGATGGCGTCCTTCGAGAAGGCCGGCGGCACGAAGGCGATCGACACGTCGGCGCCGGTCTCCTTCATGGCCTCAGCCACCGAGGCGAATACCGGCAGCTCGATATCGTTGCCATCTTTGTCGACGTGGCTCACCGTGGTGCCCGCCTTGCGGGCGTTCACGCCACCGACGACCTGGGTGCCGGCCTTGAGCATCAGCTTGGTGTGCTTGGTGCCCTCGCCACCGGTGATGCCCTGGACGATGACTTTGCTGTCCTTGTTCAGAAAAATCGACATTGATTGCGTCCCTTACTTGTTGGCCAGCTCGGCGGCCTTGTCGGCGCCGGCGTCCATGGTGTCGGCCTGGATCACCAGGGGGTGGTTGGCTTCGGCCAGGATGCGGCGGCCCTCTTCGACGTTGTTGCCGTCGAGCCGGACCACCAGCGGCTTGTTCGCCTCGTCGCCGAGGATCTGCAGCGCCTTGACGATGCCGTTGGCCACCGCGTCGCAGGCGGTGATACCGCCGAACACGTTGACGAACACGCTCTTGACCTGGCTGTCGCCCAGGATCACGTCCAGGCCGTTGGCCATCACCTCGGCCGAGGCGCCGCCACCGATATCGAGGAAGTTGGCGGGCTTCACGCCGCCGTGCTTCTCGCCGGCGTAGGCGACGACGTCCAGGGTCGACATCACCAGTCCGGCGCCGTTGCCGATGATGCCGACCTCACCGTCGAGCTTGACGTAGTTGAGGTCGTTCTCCTTGGCCTTGAGCTCCAGGGGATCGGTGGCGTCGCGGTCCTCGAACTCGGCGTGCCCGGGCTGCCGGAAATCGGCGTTGGCGTCCAGGGTGACCTTGCCGTCGAGCGCGAGGATCTGATCGTCGGGGGTACGCACCAGCGGGTTGACCTCGACCAGGGTGGCGTCCTCCTTGACGAACACCTCCCACAGCTTCTGGATGGTGACGGCCGCGGCGTCGAGCACCTCGGCGGGCAGGTGGCCCTGCTCGGCGATCGAGCGGGCGAAGGCCAGGTCGACGCCGGTGACGGCGTTGACGGGCACCTTGGCCAGCCGCTCGGGCTTGGTCGCGGCGACCTCTTCGATCTCCATGCCGCCCTCGACCGAGCACATCGCCAGGTAGGTGCGGTTCGAGCGGTCGAGCAGGAAGGAGATGTAGTACTCCTCGGCAATGTCGCTGGCCTCGGCGACCAGCAACTTCTTCACGATGTGGCCCTTGATGTCCAGGCCGAGGATGTTCGTGGCGTGGGTGTAGGCATCCTCGGGGGTGGCGGCGAACTTGACGCCACCGGCCTTACCGCGGCCCCCCACCTTGACCTGTGCCTTGACCATCACGGGCTTGCCGATTTCCTCGGCGATGGCCTTCGCGTCCTCGGGCGAGTCGGTCACCCGGCCCGGCGTGGTCGGAACGTTGTGCTTGGCGAACAGTTCCTTCGCCTGATACTCGAAAAGATCCATTGGCTCACTGTCTGGTCGGCGCTGACTGTTTTTCTGGTGACGATGTGTTGAGGAAGTCGCTCCGGGGGAACTGTATCCAGACGGCCGCGGGCGGCCATCCTCGCCTACCACTCATGTGGTCCATCTCACCGCGAGGCTGAAGTGATTCAACTCACAATCGCCCGCGGAATATGCGCGTGGGTTGCCTGCTGCGGTGTATCTCGTTAACGTCGTCGGGGTCTGAGATAACGCTTTGGTCACGACTAAGGGACTTCGAGTTTTGACGCAGCACCGGCCGGAACCGACTTCTGTCGGAGATTCTTCGGCCTTGCCCACCAAGACCAGGACCTTTGATCGCCAGGGAGCGTCAGCCCGAGCCCTGGATCCCGAGCGGCTCGATGTCACCGACATCATTCCGTTCAACGAGTTCGGCGATCTCGTCGACATCGACTTCCGCGAGAGCACGGCCTTCGCCAGCCTTCAGGTGGCGCGCTGCCCCGAACTCGACGACCTGCATGACGCCGATGACCTGCAGCCGCTCCGGCTGGCGGTGCCGGCCGAATTCGCTGCCCGCGACGACCGCCACGCCGAGGTCCCGCGCTTTTCCAACAGCGAGAACACCGACATCCTGCCGCGCACCCCGCAGCATCGCCGGCAGCCGACCGGAGCCGTCAAGGGCCGCGTGATGATCGCGGCGATGGCCGCCGGCGCCGCCGCGGCCGCCGCCTACACCGCGGTCAAGCCCGCCACCGACACCACCACCCGGACGGTGCTGGCGGCCGACAAGACCCCGATGGACGGCACCGTGACCACGCCGCGCGGCATGCAGCTGATCGCGGTCAAGCCGGCCGCCGATGCCGCCGTTCACGGCGAAGAGCTGGCCAATGGACAGGCGTTCGCCCAGGAACGCGCCGAGCGCGAGGCACGGTTGCAGCGGCCGCTGTTCGTCATGCCCACCCGCGGCGTGTTCACCTCGGGCTTCGGCTATCGCTGGGGCGCGCTGCACGGCGGCATCGACCTGGCCGGCCCGATCGGCACCCCGATCGTGGCGGCCTCCGACGGTGTCGTCGTGGACGCCGGTCCGACCGCGGGCTACGGCGCTTGGGTCAAGATCCGGCACTCCGACGGCACGGTGACGCTGTACGGCCACGTCAACACCTGGACGGTGCAGATCGGCCAGCGGGTGTTCGCCGGCGACCAGATCGCCACCATCGGGAACCGGGGGAACTCGACCGGCCCGCATCTGCACTTCGAAGTTCTGCTGGGCGGCACCAACCGGATCGACCCGGTGCCGTGGCTGGCGCAGCGCGGGCTGGCGGTCGGGCCCTACGTCGGCTGACCCGGTGTCTGAGCCGAACGAACCACACACCCGCATCATCCGACGCCAGCCGTCGGGACCCATCCCGCAGCCCGAAGCACCCCGCACGAGCATCATCCGGCGTGCGCCTACCGGACCCATCCCGCAGCCGCCAGAGCCGCGCACCACGCAGGTTCCGCGGCCACCGGCGCAGGAGGCCCCCACCGGTTTGATCCACCGGGCCGCCCCCGTGGCGGTGCCGGCGCGGGTGACCCCGCTGGACCTCTCGACCGGGCGGACCGCGATCGCCGCCAGCACGCTGGGCATCCTGTCCGGTTGGACGACGGCGGTGGTGTCCACCGACCTGATCACCGGCTGGTGGGGCACCGATCGACTGTTCTGCCTAGCCGTCGGATTCCTGACGTTGCTGTTCTCGGTCAGCACCATCGCCGGGGTGATCGCGCTGCTGCTGCGCCGCTCGGTCGGCCGCTACCTGATGGCCTTCGGTTCGGTCATCGCACTACTGACGTTCGGTAGTGTGTTGGTGGCTGGCGCGCGAATCCCGTTGGTGGTCTACCTGATTCCGGTGCTGCCGCTGGCCGCCCTGATTCTGGCGCTGCACCCGTCAACCCGCCGGTGGTGCCGGGAGCGCTGATCGACGGCGGGTCTCCCACCACGACCCCACCACGATGACCGCAACCGCCCACGCCGCACCGAGGAAGGCCCCGGCCACGACGTCGCTGACATAGTGCACGCCCAGATAGACCCGGGAGAACGCGATCATCCCGGCGGCGGCGAACGCGGTCGCCCACAATGCGACGCGGGCCGCCCAGCCGCGGACAGCCCACCGGCCGAGCATCCACGCGACGAGGATGGCGACCCCGAATGCGCCGGTGGCATGGCCGGACGGAAACGAGAAGCCATCCTCGACGATCACCGCGATCCACGACGGCGGACGGGTCCGACCGACCATCACCTTGGCCACGACCAAGACGAGACCCACACCCGCCAACCCGAACACCCCGAGCACCGCGGGCAGCCAGGACCGGACCCGCCAGCACACCAGTGCACAGACGACGGCGACGGTCACCACCAGTGACCCCGTATCACCAAGGTGGGTAAGCACTTTCAGGGTCGCGGTCAGCCACAGGTCACGCCGGGCGGCGAGCCACTGACTGGCCGGCTGATCGACGTAGGACGTCAGCTCGCCGTCGAGCACGTCGTCGAGCAAGTTCGTGAAGCCGGCCGACAGCAGCGCGACGAGCACCATTCCCGACACCAGCCCCAGCGCCGCGGCGACATCCACCGACAGCCATCGGGCCAACACCGTGACGGGGCCGCCGAGATGTTCGGTTACCCACGCATGCAGGCGGACGTAGCCCGGGGTCGCGCGGAGGCGATCCATCGCCGCGACGAGCACGCCGCGGTGGGAAGCCACCCAGACAGCCAGCCCGCACCACAGCAGCAGTGCGGCCAGCACTACTGCTCCGAGAATTCCGAAGCCGGGCGAGCCCGGTCCGTAGGGCTGGCCCATATCCGGCGGTCAGAGTTTCTGCAGTGGTGCGTGGTTGTGCATCAGCTTGACCCGCCCGGCGCTGCCGAAGTCGATCAGCGACATCGCCGACTCCCCCATGCCGGAGACCTCTTCGACACGGCCGAGACCGTATTTGTCGTGGCTGACCCGGTCGCCGGGTTCGAGCACCAGCAGCGGCCGCTTGCCACCGCCACCCGCCGGCCGCATCGGCGAGGGCCGCGGGGTACCGAACCGGCCCGCCCCGCTCACCGGCGCACTGAGCGACGGCGCGGGATCGGTGCGCCGCCAGTCGAGAAGATGTTCGGGGATCTCGCGCAGGAAGCGGGATTCCGGGTTCAGCATCGGCTGCCCCCACGAGGAGCGCACCTTCGCGCGGCTGAGGTAAAGCCGTTGGCGCGCACGGGTGATGCCCACATACGCCAGCCGGCGTTCTTCGGAAAGCTCGGCCGGATCCCCCAGTGCCCGCATGTGCGGGAACATGCCGTCTTCCCAGCCGGTGACGAAGACGACCGGGAACTCCAGGCCCTTGGCGGTGTGCAAGGTCATCAGCGTGACCACGCCGGCGCCGTGCTCAGGCAACTCGTCGGAGTCGGCGACCAGCGACACCCGCTCCAGGAACTCCGCGAGCAGGCCGGTCTGCGGGATGTCCTCGTCGTCCTCGTCGCTCTCGAGTGCCGCGGCGTTGGCCCGGTCGATGCTGAATTCGTGTGCGACGCTGACCAATTCGTTGAGGTTGTCCAGCCGGGCCAGGTCTTGCGGGTCGCTGGACGATTCCAGCTCGTTGCGATAGCCGGTGCGGTCGAGCACCGCCTCGACCAGGTCGCCGAGCTCGTCGTCGAGCTTGCCGCGCAGCTCGTCGAGCAGGTTCACGAAACTCGCGATCGCCTTCTCCGAGCGGGTGTTGAGCATCGGCACCTTGCCCTCGGCCGCCGCGGCCAGCGCGTCGGCGAAGGTGGCGCCGGTGGTCTCGGCGTACACCGCCACGCACGCCTCGGCGCGGTCGCCGATACCGCGGCGCGGGGTGTTGAGGATGCGGCGCAAGCTGACCGCGTCACCCGGGTTGTCCAGCACCCGCAGGTAGGCGACGATGTCGCGAATCTCCTTGCGCTCGTAGAACCGGACGCCGCCGACCACCTTGTACGGGATGCCGGCGCGGATGAACACCTCCTCCAGCGAGCGCGACGAGTTGTTGGTGCGGTAGAACACCGCGAAGTCGTTGTAGGAGAATCCGCCGCGATCGGCGAGCGCGTCGATCTCGCTCGCGACGAACCTGGCCTCGTCGTGCTCGTTGTCGGCGACATAGCCGACGATGAGTTCGCCGTCGCCCTCGTCGGTCCACAACCGCTTCTCCCGCCGGTTGGCGTTGCGGGAGATCACCGAGTTGGCCGCGTTCAGGATGTTCTGGGTCGACCGATAGTTCTGCTCGAGCAAGATCGTGGTGGCGTTCGGGAAGTCGCGCTCGAAGTCCTCGATGTTGCGGATCGTCGCGCCGCGAAAGGCATAGATCGACTGGTCGGCGTCACCGACCACGCACAATTCGCTGGGCGGCACGGTGTCGGTGTCGGGCGCGCCGACTCCGACGAGTTCGCGCACCAGCACGTATTGGGCATGGTTGGTGTCCTGATACTCGTCGACCAGGATGTGCCGGAACCGCCGGCGGTAGTACTGCGCGATCTGCGGGAAGTTCTGCAGGACGGCGACGGTCTCGCCGATCAGGTCGTCGAAATCCAGCGCGTTCGCGGCCCGCAGCCGCCGCTGGTATTCGCCGTAGACGCCGGCGACCGTGCGGGCCAGATCGTCGGCCCCCGGCTCGAGTGCGGCCACCGCATCCTCGGGCCCGATCAGCTCGTTCTTCAGGTTGGAGATGGCGTTGGCCAGCAGCCGCGGCGAATACCGCTTGGTGTCCAGGCCCATGTCCTTGCCGATCATCAGCAGCAGGCGCCGGGAGTCGTCGGCGTCGTAGATCGAGAAGTTGGAGTTCAGCCCGGGCAGCAGCGAGGCCTGGTTGCGCAGGATCCGCACGCAGGTGGAGTGGAACGTGGACACCCACATGTTGCGGGCCCGCGGACCGACCAGGGCGACCACCCGTTCCCGCATCTCCGCGGCGGCCTTGTTGGTGAAGGTGATCGCCAGCACCTGGCCGGGACCGACGTCGCGGGCCGCCAGCAGGTAGGCGATCCGCCGGGTCAGGACGGCCGTCTTCCCGGACCCGGCGCCCGCCACGATCAGCAACGGGGGGCCCTCGTGCAGCACGGCCTGGCGCTGCTGCGGGTTGAGGCCCTCGAGAAGTTCGGCCGCGTCGGCCGGCGGTCTGAAATCGGTCACGTGCACACTCATGTCTGACCCAACTTACCGCTGTATGGCGACAGTTTTTTTGCGAAGCCGGCCTTCGGAGTGGCACACTTGCGGACGTGCTTTCTTTGCAGCGTCGATTTTTCTACGGGTACCGGTCCGCGGTGCCCGTGGGTGTCTAGCTGCTCAACCCGAGAGCCCCGCGGTCCGAATCCGGATCCGGGGCTCGTCTCTTGTGTGAGGCCCGGAACTCGGACGAGACCAGACCCACACCTGAGGAGAACGAAGCGATGACTCTGGAAATGGTTCCTGAAGCCGAACACGACATCGACAGCCTGCGCGGCGAGATCGACCAACTCGACGCCACGATCCTGGCTGCGGTCAAGCGCCGGACCGAGGTGTCCCAGGCGATCGGCCGGGCCAGGATGGCCTCCGGCGGCACCCGGTTGGTGCACAGCCGCGAGATGAAGGTCATCGAGCGCTACAGCGAGCTGGGACCGGACGGCAAGGACCTGGCGATGCTGCTGCTGCGCTTGGGCCGCGGCCGGCTCGGGCACTGACGCCGGCCATCCGGCCGCGGCCGGCTCGGGCACTGACGCCGGCCATCCGGCCGCGCCGCCTCGGGCACTGACGCCGGCCATCCGGCCGCGCCGGCTCGGGCACTCCTAGCAACTAGCGGACTGCGTCCAGCAGCCAGGGCGTCATCCACTTGACCGCGTTCGGCGTCGGGTGCACGCCGTCGCTGCGCACCTGCACGCCGTTGATCTTGTTGGTGTAGCCGCCGTTCGGGCCGAGTTTCTTGTTCAGGTCGAGCACCGTCACGTTGGGCCGGCCGTCGACGACCTTGCGTAGCAACGTGTTCCACTGGTCGACCCGGCCGGGCTGGTCTTCGGGATAGAGCTTGCCGCTGGCCTGCTCGCCGTGCCGGCTGTACGGCTCGGTGGCCACCACCACCAGCGCCCCGGTGGAGCCCAGGATGTCCAGCGCACGGCGCAGCTCACTCTCCAGGTACTTGTCGAAATCGGGCTGGCCGATGTGAGCCCAGTTGCCGTTCCATTTGCGGTCCACCACCTCCCAGCGCCCGACCATCATGAGCACCACGTCGGGGCGGTCGTGGCCGATCCGCTGCGCCCAGCGCTCCGGCCACGTGTCGCACTCGGGTTTCTGCTCCAGGGACACCCCGGAGTAGCGGTAGGGCCCGCCGCGCACCAGGCCGCAGCCGATCGTGGTCCGGTCCAGGAAGGTGATCCCGGGGGTGGGCGGCAGGTAGCGCATCATGGTCCACCCGATCGAATCGCCGAACACCGAGACGGTGTGCTCGCGAGGACCGGAGTGGGTCGGCGCGGCGACTCGCACCGTTTCGACCGGTGAGATCAGCGCGGCCTGCGTGACGTCGGGGCTCGACGGGTCGATGCGGGTTCCCACCGGCACGACAACGACCGCGACGGCGACGGCCGTGGCCATCGTCGCTGCGGCCAGGCGCAACTGCGGGACGTGCACCGGGCGCCAGCGCCGAACGGGTTGCTCGATCAGCCACCACGATCCGATCGCCAAGGCCAGCGTCACCGCGCAGCGCGCGGCGAACAGCGCGTAGCCCGACCAGTCGGTGCGCTCGCCGTTGAGCACCAGGAACACCGGCCAGTGCCACAGATAGACGCCGTAGGAGATCACGCCCAGCGCCACCAGTGGCGGGGTGGACAACACCCACGCCACCGGGCCGTTCTGCTCGAGCGCAACGCCCGCAATCACCACCACCGCGGCGACGGCGACAACGATGAGCAGACCGTTGCGGAACTCGTTGGCGCTCCCGGTGGCGACGTGGGTGATGGCAGCCAGCACCGCCACCCCGGCCATCGGCACACCCCAGGCCAACCACCGGATCCAGCGCGAGTGGATCACCGGCACGCCCGCCAACAACGCCGGCCAGTCCCGGACGAGCAGCGCGGCCGCCGCGGCCCCGATCAGCAGTGCCTGCGCGCGGGTGTCGGTGCCGAAGTACACCCGGTTCAGCGAATCGTCCGAGGCCATCAGCATCGCCTCGGTCGCCGACGCCGCAGTTCCGACGAGAGCCAGGACCAGCACCGCCCACCGCACGGCGGTGATGGTCGGGGTCTTCTTGCGCCACCGGGCGACAACGGCAAGCAGTATCGCGGCCAGCGCGATGAGCACCGGCCAGATCAGGTAGTACTGCTCTTCCACGCCGAGTGACCAGGTGTGTTGCAGCGGTGACGGTGGGGCGCCCTGGCTGAAGTAGTCGGTCTGATGGAACACGAATGCCCAGTTCGCCGCCCAGAGGACCGCGGCGACCGCGTCGTTACGTAGGCCGCTGACGGCATCGGGCGGGAACAGCATCCGCGCAGCGATCACCGCCAGCACCATGATCAGCAGCGCAGGCAGCAACCGGCGGGCGCGACGAACCCAGAACGAGCCGAGATCCAGGAGGCCGGTGCGGCCGATCTCGTCCAGCAGCAACGACGTGATCAGAAATCCGCTGAGCACGAAGAAGATGTCGACCCCGATGAATCCGCCTGCCATACCAGGGATTCCACTGTGACCGATCAGCACGAGGGCGACCGCGACACCGCGGATCCCGTTGAGCGCGGGAACTCCCTCGCCGCGGGGCCGCGGGCGGCGCCGAGGGCTCGGCGGGGACACGGGATCAACCCATGGACGTTGCGCCCACAAGCGCGCCGGCACAGCCATGCCCTCCTAGATCTCAGTCCTGTGAATCTAGATGCTGGCGGCGGCAAGCAGACGCAGGCGCGCGGTCCCGGGTGTCAATTCCCTTGCGGCAGGCTCAGCAGGTGCGCACATGTCGCGCCGACCGCGCCCGAGATGCCGTCGGCAGACTGCAGATGGGGCACCCGCGCGACGTAGTTGACCAGTGTCAGCAGCGCCTGGACCTGGAGCCGGGCCTCCGCTTCACTTGCCTCGGCACGGAACTGCCGCAGCAGGTGTACCCACTCCTCGACGTAGTCGCGCTGCGCCGCCAATGCGGCGGCGCGATGCGGCTCGGGCAGATTGCGCACCTCGGTCATCAGCAGGTCGACCAGGGCGGGGTGGCCGAGCGCGAACTCGACGTACGAGGCGATCAGGCTGCGCAGTGCCGCAGCGGGCGTGGTCGAGACGGCCAACGCGTCGGCGGCCTGCATGTAGAGGTACGCGGCACCACGCGAGAGCGCGGTCGCCAGCAGATCGGCCTTGTTGGCGAAGTGGTTGTAGACGCTGGGGCCGGCGATCCCGAGTGACGCCGCCACATCCTCGATCCCCACACTTGCGTAGCGCCGCTCGGCGAACAGCCGGATCGCCTGCTGCAGCAACGCTTCTCGCCGCGAGTTCGGTAACAGTCCGGCCGGCGGGCGCGGGCGTCGCCCGATCGCGAACCCTGCCGGTGCCGGTGCCGTCACCACTCGCCCGACGAGTTCGGCCAGCAACCGAGACTGATCCTTGGCGGACAGCTCGGATTGATAGAACGACGGGCTCACGACGACGCCCAGGATCATCCACGCGAACAGATCGCGCGCATCCCCGTCCACGTCCGCCCGGGCGGTTTCGACGAATGCCGACAACCGACGGGCGACATCGTGGCTGGCGTGACCCAACCGGGCCTGCGCGTCCTGCGACAGGTGTCGCGCCTCGCGCTCGACGAGTATCCCGATGTGCCGGCCGGACACTGCCAGCTCGGCGAGGTCCAGTACGGATCGGTCGACGTCGGCGGCGTCCAGCCTGCCCACCACTGCAGTGACCGAGTCCAGACCGCTGAAGACGACCTCCTCCAGCAATTGATGCTTGCTGGAGAAATGGCGATACAGCGCTGACGCTCCCACCGCGACGGCATCGGCGATGTCACCCATGGCCACGTGCTCGTAGCCACGGACGCAGAACAGCTCGGTGGCGGCCATGACGATCATCGCCCGACGATTGGCCGGCCTGGTGCCGCGTTCCGGGCGGGCGACCGCTGTCACGTCCTCTGACCCTTTCCCTATCACCGCACGTCACAGACAGCCTAACGCCGGCTCTCGTGCGGGCTTGCCACCCAGTTCCGCCACGGCCTAGTCTAAGTGAACTTTCACTAGTCCATTGGAGAATGAATGACACGCCGCACAATCGTCGCGGGCGTGGGGATGATTCCGTTCACGACCCCACGTCGCACCACACCATATTCAGATATGGCAGAGACTTCCGTTCGTGAAGCGCTGGCGGATGCCGGTATCGACTATTCGTCGATACAACAGGCCTATGTGGGCTATGTGTACGGTGACTCAACATCGGGGCAGGCCGCACTCTACGGCGTCGGCCAAACCGGGATTCCGATCGTCAACGTCAACAACAACTGCTCGACGGGTTCCTCCGCCCTGTGGCTGGCGCGCCAGGCGATCGAAAACGGTGCCGCCGACTGCGTACTCGCGTTGGGTTTCGAGCAGATGCAGCGTGGTGCCCTGTCGTCGATGTGGACCGACCGGCCCAGCCCGTTCGACCGGTTCGACGAGGTCACGAGGACCGTCCAGGGCTGGGACGATGCCGCCCCGATGGCGGCCCAGTACTTCGGCGGCGCGGGCCGGCAATACGCCGACACCTATGGCACCGCACCCGAAACCTTCGCCCGCATCGCGGTCAAGGCGCGGGCGCACGCCAAGAACAACCCGTACGCGGTGTTTCGCGACGCGGTCACCGTCGAGGAAGTCCTGGCCTCGCCCCACATCTACGGGCCGCTGACCAGGCTGCAATGCTGCCCGCCGACCTGCGGTGCGGCCGCGGCGGTGCTGGTCAGCGAAGAGTTCGCCCGCAAGCACGGCCTGCGGGTCGAGGTTGCGATCAAGGCCCAAGCCATGGCCACCGACACACCGTCCACATTCACCGGCGACATGATCAAGGTCGTCGGTTACGACATGGCCAAGGCCGCCGCCGACGCGGTCTACGAGGCCTCCGGGGTGGCGCCGGAGGACATCCGGGTGGTCGAGCTGCACGACTGTTTCACCACCAACGAGCTGCTCACCTACGAGGGCCTCGGCCTGACCCCGGTCGGCACCGCCGAGAAGTTCATCCTCGACGGCGACAACACCTACGGCGGCCGGGTGGTCACCAATCCGTCGGGCGGTCTGCTGTCCAAAGGACATCCGCTGGGCGCGACGGGCCTCGCCCAATGCGCCGAGTTGGTATGGCAGCTGCGCGGACTCGCGCAGGCCCGCCAGGTCGACGGCGCGACGGTCGCGCTGCAGCACAACATCGGACTCGGCGGCGCCGCCGTCGTCACCCTCTACGAAAAGGTGGGCTGAGCATGGCAGTGGATCCTGGCGTGGTCGGCACCGAATTGCCCACGACCTCGCTCACCGTCGACCGCGGGCGGCTGCGGTTCTTCGCCAAGGCGATCGGTGAGACGAACCCGATCTTCACCCATGTCGACGCCGCGGTCGCCGGCGGCCATCGCGACCTGCCGGTGCCGCCGACGTTCCTGTTCTCCATCGAGCTCGAGGCCCCCGATCCCTTCGCCTACCTCGCGGCCCTCGGCGTCGACCTGCGTTTCGTGCTGCACGGCGAGCAGAGCTTCACCTATCACGAGTCCGCGTATGCCGGCGACGAGCTGGTGGCACACCCCCGGATCACCGATGTGTACGCCAAGAAGGCCGGCGCGCTGGAATTCATCGTCAAGGACACGGCGGTGACGCGCGCCGACGGCACACCCATCGCCGATCTGCGATCGGTGATCGTCGTTCGCACCCCGGGAGGCGGCGCATGACATCCGTCGAACCGATCGCAGTCGGCTCTGAACTGCCACCGCTGGCGCTGCCGGCAATCTCGCGATTGACGCTGGCACTGTTCGCCGGGGCATCCGGCGACCACAACCCGATCCACGTCGACGTCGACGCCGCGAAATCGGCCGGTGCGCCCGATGTGTTCGCGCACGGAATGCTCTCCATGGCCTATCTGGGGCGGCTGCTGACCAACTGGGCCGCACCGGAGGATCTGCGGTCATACCGAGTCCGATTCGCCGCCATCACGCCGGTGCACGGCCAGCCCACCTGCACTGGCCAAGTCACCGCCATCGATGAGGTCGACGGTGAGCGCCGGGCCACCGTCGAGGTCACCGTCACGCTCGCCGACGGCACGGTCACCCTGTCCGGCGACGCGGTCGTCGCCATCAACTGAAAGGTACTGACACACATGGGAAATCTGCGAGGCAAGGTCGCCGTCGTTTCGGGCTCGGGACGGGGAATCGGCCGAGAGATCGCGCTCAAGCTTGCCGCCGAGGGCGCATCGGTGGTGGTCAATGACCTCGATGCCGACCCGGCAGCCGAGACGGTCGCTGCCATCGAGGCCGCCGGGGGCAGCGCGGTCACGTGTATCGGCAGCGTCACCGACGACGAGTTCGGTGAACGGTTCGTGCAGACGGCGGTGGAGGCCTTCGGCGGATTGGACATCATCGTCAACAACGCCGGCTACACCTGGGATTCGGTGATCCAGAAAATGACCGACGAACAGTGGGATGCGATCCTGGACGTCCACCTCAAGGCGCCGTTTCACATCCTGCGAGCCGCCCAGCCGGTGATCAGCGGGCTGGTCAAAGATGCCAGGGAATCCGGGCGCCCGGTCGGTTGCCGCAAGGTGGTGAACATTTCGTCGCTGGCCGGGGTGGGCGGCAATGCCGGTCAGGCGAACTACGCCGCCGCCAAGGCCGGCGTGATCGGCCTGACGAAGGCGCTGGCCAAGGAATGGGGGCGCTACAACGTCACCGTCAACAGCGTCGCGTTCGGATTGATCAAGACCCGCCTCACCGAAACTCCCGCCGACGGAGACGGATCCATCACCGTGCGGGGACAGGAGATCAAGGTCGGGGTCAACCCCGGCTTGCTGGCCACCATGGAGCAGATGATCCCGCTCGGCCGCTCGGGCACACCGGCCGAGGCCGCCGGTGCGGTCTACCTGCTGTGCACGCCGGAATCGGACTACATCAGCGCCCAAACACTGGTCTGCGGCGGCGGATTCAACTTCTAGCCGGTCACCTGGGCGACCCACGTCGCGGCGCCGGCCAGGAAGTCGGGGTGCTCAAACAGGTCGGCCTGAGCCTGCGCCTCGACATCCTCGACGGCGCGGTCGAACTCGGCGCGCGCGGAGAGTCGCAGGCTCTGCTTGATCGAGCGGATCGTCCGCCCCGGCGCGCGGACCACCTCGGCCGCCAGCCGCAACGCTTCGGCCACAGCATCATCGGCAACGGTGGAAACCGCACCGATCTGCTGCGCTTCGCGTGCGTCGATGATTCTGGCCGTCATCAACAGCTCCAGCGCCCGGTCACGGCCGACGGCTGCCGGCAGGCTCGCGGAGAGTCCGTAGTCGGGGCCGAGGCCCATCCGGGCAAAGGTAGCCCCGAAGCGAGCCGAGGTTGCGGCGACGCGGATGTCGCAGGCGAGGACCAAACCCCACCCGGCACCGGCCGCGGGACCGTTGACCGCGGCGATCGTCAGCTGCGGAAGCCGGTGCAGCGTGAGGACGGGCCTACTCACGGTCTTCATCAGCTCGACGGTCGAGTCGGATTCGGCGAAGGCCGGCAGGGTGCTCAGGTCGGCGCCCGAGCAGAACCCCCGGCCGGCTCCGGTGAGGATGACCACGTGCACGTGGTCGTCGGCGGCGATCCGGTTCAGCGCGACGTCCAGTTCGCTCATCAACTCGTCGTCGAGCGCGTTGAGCCGCTCGGGGCGGTTGAGCTCCACGATCGCGATGTGGTCAACGGGCGAACTGACACGGACGACGTCGGTGGTCATCTCGCGAGACTAGACTATTCGCACATCACTTATGCGGATACAGTGCTGTCCAAAAGCCGCAGTATCGGCCAACGATTGGCGTCGATATTCACTTATACTGGTCTGCGCAGCGGCGTTCAAAGGAGATTCCCATGGCCAGTGCGCCCGTCGTCAGCAGTGTGCGATCGCCCAGGCGGCGTGGATTGAGCCTGCGGAATCAGGACCGCGATGACATCGCCGACATCGTCGCCACCGCGCGGGCGCGCTACCCCGACATCCACCCGGACGGGCTTGTCACGGACTGTGCCGAAGCACTCGACGTCCTTGAGGCGGTGTGGCACGCCGTGGTCGACGCGGTGACCACGACGGCACCGCCCGACGCGCACGACATCGAGCTGTTGTCCCGGGTGAAGTCGGCGCTCACCCGTATTCACTCCAGTCAGGCCGAGCGGGTCGACAGCTCGCTGGCCGGCCTGCGCGCCGCAACCGCGGAACTCGAGCAGATCGACGACCCGGCACATCTGCTCGACCGCGCCGCCATCGCGGCCACGACCCTCGGATTCGACCGCGCGATGATCTCGTCGGTGCACGACGGTCAATGGCTGCCGGTCGCGGGCCATATCGAACGCGATCCGCTCTGGGCCTCGCAGATCGTCGCGGCAGGACAGGAGCACCCCGAGGTCATCGATGCGACGCTGCCTGAGGCCGAGATGCTGCGCAGACTGCGGCCGATCCTGGTCGACGATGCCCGCAGGCTGCCCCGCTGCTACGACACCATCATCGACATCGCCAAAGGACAGCGATACGTCGCGGCACCAATCATGTCCTGCCGCAACGTGATCGGCTTCGTGCATGCCGACGCGTTCTATATGTCACGCCGGTTCACCAACACCGACATCCGCCTGCTGGGCCTCTTCGGCGAGTTCCTGGGCGCCACCATGTCGCGGCTGATGATGCTCGACGAACTACGGGCGCTGCACGCCCAGGCCGAAGGGCTCACTGCCCGGATCGCCGAGCTGCAGCGCAGCTGGTCCGGCCGGACTCATCGCCGTCCGGCTCTGGTCCGCGGTGCTCTCGATGCAGCGGAACCGCAGCATTCGCGAGCCAGGACCGCTACGGTCCTGACCCGTCGAGAGCTGGAGGTGCTCGAACTCGTGGCCGACGGCGCCACCAACGCCCGCATCGCCCGGGCACTGACCATCTCCGAGGGGACCGTCAAGGGCCATATGAAGCACATCTTCCGGAAGCTCGGCACGGCCAACCGCGCCGAAGCGGTGTCCTACTGGGTGCGACTGACCACCGGATAGTCCGCTGTCCGATCGGGAGGCAAACAGACCCTTTTGGAGGGATTCCGGCCTCCCCCGCCGCCTTCGAGACTGAATGCCGACGCACATCACCTGCAGTGGAGGCACCATGCACATCGACGGACTCCTTCCCGCGACCTCGGACAACAAGCCCGACTATTGCGATATCGAGGTGTCGAGCAAGGCCTTCTGGGCCAAGCCGGCCGCCCAGATGGAGGACGTGTTCGCCCGACTTCGCAGCGAGCAGCCGGTGTCCTGGCAGCGTCCGATCGAAGGGGCGGTGGTACCCGACCCCGACGATCCGGGCTTCTGGGCGGTGACCCGGCATGCCGACATCAAGCAGGTCAGTCACGACAACCAGACCTTCGTCTCGGGTCAGGGGGTCTTCTTCGACCGGCTGCCGCCGGTGTTCCTGGAGATGGCACTGTCCTTCTTGGCGATGGATCCGCCGCGGCACGACCAATTACGCCGACTGGTCAGCAAGGCGTTCACCCCGCGCCAGGTCAAACGCATCGAGGACAAGATCGAGCTCGCCGCCAAGCAGATCGTCGACGACATCGCCGCCGATCCGTCGGGCGAGATCGAATTCATGGATCGCTGCGCGAGCCTCCTGCCGCTGCGGATGTTCTGTGAGATGTTCGGCGTGCCGGCACATCTCGAAGATGCGACGGTCAAGCACGTCATCGGTTCGGTGTCCTGGGCCGACGAGGAGTACCTGGCCGGACGCAGTGCCGCCGAAGTTCAGCTGGAGTCGATCGCTGGGCTGCACCAGGTGGCTCAGGAGATCATCGAGATGCGCCGCCGTCAGCCCGGCGACGACATCATCTCGTCGATGACGCAGGCCGAGATCGATGGGCAGAAACTGACCGACTTCGAGATCGCATCGTTCTTCTGCCTGCTCTCCGGTGCCGCCACCGACACCACCAAGACCACACTCGGGCACGCGGTACGGGCGCTGTCGCTGTTCCCCGAGCAGCGCGCATGGCTGCTCGAGGATTTCGACGCCCGAATCGGCACCGCCGTCGAAGAGTTCATCCGTTGGGCGACACCACTGCTCACCTTCAGCCGGACCGCTGTGGTGGAGACCGAGCTGGGCGGGCAGACGATCATGCCGGGCGACAAGGTCGTGCTGATCTACCTGGCGGGCAATTTCGACGAGACGGTCTTCGATCGACCCCGCATGTTCGACCTGTCTCGCTCGCCCAATCCGCACGTGAGCTTCGGTGGCGGCGGCATACACTTCTGTCTGGGCGCCAACCTGGCCAGGACCATGCTGCGGGCCGAAGCACGGGAGTTGTTCATGCGGATACCGGAATTCGAGACCGGTGAGCCAGACTTGTTGGGCACCAATTTCATTCACGGCATCAAGCGACTGCCGTTCCGGTTCACGCCGCGATGACCGCCGGCATGTATCTGACCCAGGGGCTGCATCGATCGGTGCGGGCCACCCCGCACGACACCATGACGGTCTGCGGCGACCGGACCCGGACATTCGCCGAGGTCGCCGACCGGGTGGCCCGACTGGCCGGCGCGCTCCAGGCCCTCGGCGCCCGCGACGGCGACCGCGTCGGCATTCTGTCGCTGAACTCCGATCGCTACCAGGAATATCTGCTCGGCACGCTGTGGGCCGGCGCCGTGGTCAATCCGATCAACATCCGCTGGAGCGCAGCCGAGATCGCCTACAGCTTGCGCGACTCCGACACCCGGATACTGCTGATCGACGACACTTTCCTGGCACTGCTGCCGGAATTACGTTCGCAGGCAGGCAACCTGGCGGCCGTAATCCACTGTGGCGACGGCCCGACGCCGGACGACACCCTCGCCTATGAAGAGCTGGTGCGAACGGGCACCCCGGTGCCCGACGCACACCGCAGCGGTTCGGACCTGGCCGGGATCTTCTACACCGGTGGGACCAGCGGCCATCCCAAGGGCGTCATGCTGACCCACGACAACCTGATGACGTCGGCGATGGGCGCACTGGCGTCGGGATTGTTCCTGACCTCGGGCGGACCGCTGCTGCACGCCGCCCCGATGTTCCACCTCGCCGATCTGGCGATTTGGCTGGAACAGGTGATCAACGGCGGCACTCACGTGTTCATCCCGTCGTTCCGGCCGGACTGGGTACTGGACGCGGTCGCGCGGCATCGGGTCAGCGACCTTCTGCTCGTACCGACCATGGTGCAGATCCTCGTCGACCACCCGTCGCTTCCGGACTACGACACCAGCAGCGTGCGCGCCGTCATGTACGGCGGGTCGCCGATCTCGGCGGCTCTGCTGGAGCGGGCCGCCGAGCGGTTGCCGACAGCGTCGTTCGTCCAGGCCTACGGCATGACCGAGGTATCGCCGATCGCCACCCTGCTCTCGCCGCAGGACCATCACGACCCGGTGCTGCGCCGCTCCGGCGGGCGTGCCGCACCGCATTCCGAGGTGCGCATCGTCGGTGACGACGACACCGAGCTATCCCGCGGTGAGGTCGGCGAGATCGTGGTGCGCGGCGGCCATGTGATGGCCGGCTACTGGGGCAAGCCGCAGGAAACCGCGGCCGCACTGCGCGGCGGATGGATGCATACCGGCGACGCCGGTTACATGGACGACCGCGGTTACGTGTTCGTCGTCGACCGCCTCAAGGACATGATCGTCACGGGCGGGGAGAACGTGTACTCGGTCGAGGTGGAGAACGCGCTGGCCCGCCACCCCGCGGTGGCCACCTGTGCAGTCGTCGGGGTGCCGGACGAGCGGTGGGGTGAGCGCGTGCACGCCGTGGTGGTGCTGACCACCGGACACCAGGTCGGCGGCGACGACCTGGCCGACGAACTGCGGGAGTTCTGCAAGCCGCTCATCGGCGGCTACAAGATCCCCCGCAGTTTCGAGACCGTCGACGAGCTGCCGGTCTCGGCGGCCGGCAAGGTGCTCAAACGCGAACTGCGGGAACGCTATTGGGCGGGCCAGGACCGTTCGGTCAGCTGAGCATCAGCAGCGCGTGAGGTCCCGATCGACGATCTTGTGGCGCCGCGGCGCCTCCGGCCACAGCTGATCCGCAGCGAGCACCAGGCCGGCGATCGCGCCGGACAGCTGGGCGACGACGAACTCGGGCACCGCCCGGCGCACCGGCACCTGATAACTGCTGATCTTCATGGCGCACGGATACCCACTGCTTGCAATTGCAAGCGTGATGCCCGCCACTACTTGGTCAGCGCGATGTACTTGGTGTCGAGGTACTCCTCGATGCCCTCGTAGCCGCCTTCCCGGCCGAACCCGGATTCCTTGACGCCGCCGAATGGGGCGGCCGGGTCGGAGATGACGCCCCGGTTCACGCCGACCATGCCCGACTCGATGGCCTCGGCCACCCGCAACGCCCGGTCCAGCGATTCGGTGTAGATGTAGGACGCCAGCCCGTATTCGGTGTTGTTGGCCGCGGCGATGCCGTCCTCCTCGGTGTCGAAGCCGATGATCGGGGCGACCGGACCGAACACCTCCTCGGTGAGGATGCGGGCGTCCGGCGGGACGTCGGTCAGCACGGTGGCCGGGTAGAAGTTGCCGGGGCCGCCGGGGGCCTGGCCGCCGAGGGCCACCGTCGCGCCCTTGTTGACGGCGTCGTCGACCAGTTCCTGCACCTTGGCCAGTTGCTTGGTGTTGACCAGCGGGCCGAGCTTGGCCGCCGGGTCCAGTCCGTTGCCCAGGTTCACCTCGCCCATCCGCTTGACGAACTTGTCGGTGAATTCCTCGATCACGGCATTGGCGACGTGGATGCGGTTGGCCGCGGTGCAGGCCTCGCCACCGTTGCGCATCTTGGCCAGCATCGCGCCCTCGACGGCGGCGTCGACGTCGGCGTCGTCGAAGACCACGAACGGCGCGTTTCCGCCGAGTTCCATCGATGTGCGCAGCAGCTTGTCCGCGGACTGGGCAACCAGCGCCTTGCCGACGCCGGTGGAGCCGGTGAAGGTCAGCTTGCGCAGCCGGCCGTCGTCGATCAGGGCCTTGGTGACCTCACCGGGCCTGCTGGTGGGCAGCACCGACAGCACGCCCTTGGGCAGGCCCGCCTCGTCCATCAGCTTGGCCAGCAGCAGCATGGTCAGCGGCGTCTCCTGGGCCGGCTTGACGATCATGGTGCAGCCCGCCGCGAACGCCGGCCCGATCTTGCGAGTCCCCATGGCCAGCGGGAAGTTCCACGGGGTGATCGCGTAGCAGGGGCCGACGGGCTGCTTGGTGACGATGATGCGGCCGGTGCCTGCCGGGGACGGCACGTACCGTCCGCCGATGCGCACCGCCTCCTCGGCGAACCAGCGGAAGAACTCGGCGCCGTATTTGACCTCGCCCATGCTCTCGGCGACGACCTTGCCCATCTCCAGCGTCATCAGCGTGGCCAGGTCGTCGGCGCGGTCGATGATCGTCTCGAACACCGAGCGCAGGATCTCGCCGCGCTCCCGGGCCGGTGTGGCCGCCCACTGCGCCTGGACCGCGCAGGCGGCGTCCAGCGCCGCGACCGCGTCCGCGCCGCCGGCGTCGGCCACCGTGGTGATCACGGTGTCGTTGGCCGGGTCGTGGACCTCGAACGTCGACGAGCCGGGCCGCTCCTCACCGCCGATCCACAATCCGGTGGGGACCGAGGCCAACAGCCGTTCAATGTCTGGAGAGCTCATACCCTCCATCATCTACTCCCTTGGACACTTCTCCGCACTAGGGTCGAAGGAATGACTGGAGACATTTCCGCCACCCCCGAATGGAACGCGCTGCGTCGCCACCATGACCAGATCGCCGGGAAACACCTCCGCGAGCTCTTCGCCGACGATCCTGACCGCGGCCGCGAGCTCACGCTGCGCGTCGGTGACCTGTACATCGACTACAGCAAGCACCGCGTCACCCGGGAGACGCTGACGTTGCTGGTCGACCTCGCCCGCGCGGCGCACCTCGAAGCGCGCCGGGACGCGATGCTGGCCGGCGAGCACATCAACACCTCCGAGGACCGCGCGGTGCTGCACACCGCGCTGCGGCTGCCTCGCGACGCCAAGCTGGTCGTTGACGGTCAGAACGTGGTCGCCGACGTGCATGAGGTGCTGGACGCGATGGGGGACTTCACCGACCGGCTGCGCAACGGCGAGTGGACGGGCGCCACCGGTGAGCGGATCAAAACGGTGGTCAACATCGGCATCGGCGGCTCGGACCTGGGCCCGGTGATGGTGTACCAGGCGCTACGGCACTACGCCGACGCCGGCATCTCGGCGCGGTTCGTCTCCAATGTCGACCCGGCCGACCTGGTCGCCAAGCTGGACGGACTCGATCCCGCCACAACGCTTTTCATCGTGGCCTCCAAGACGTTCTCGACGCTGGAGACGCTGACCAACGCCACCGCCGCACGGCGCTGGCTGACCGATGCGCTGGGGGACGCCGCGGTGTCCAAGCACTTCGTGGCGGTGTCGACGAACAAGAAGCTGGTCGACAGCTTCGGCATCAACACCGCCAACATGTTCGGCTTCTGGGACTGGGTGGGCGGCCGGTACTCGGTGGACTCGGCGATCGGGCTGTCGGTGATGGCGGTGATCGGCCGCGAGGCGTTCGCCGACTTCCTGTCCGGATTCCACATCGTCGACCGGCACTTCGCCACCGCGCCGCTGGAGGCCAACGCGCCGGCCCTGCTGGGCCTGATCGGGCTGTGGTACTCCGGCTTCTTCGGTGCCGAGACGCGCGCGGTGCTGCCGTACTCCAACGACCTGGCGCGCTTCGCGGCGTATCTGCAGCAGCTGACCATGGAGTCCAACGGCAAGTCGGTGCAGGCTGACGGGTCGCCGGTGACCACCCCGACCGGTGAGATCTTCTGGGGCGAGCCGGGAACCAACGGCCAGCACGCGTTCTTTCAGCTGCTACACCAGGGCACCCGGCTGGTGCCCGCAGACTTCATCGGGTTCTCCGAGCCCACCGACGACCTGCCCACCGCCGACGGTCGGGGGAGCATGCATGACCTGCTGATGAGCAACTTCTTCGCCCAGACCCAGGTGCTGGCGTTCGGCAAGACCGCCGCGGAGATCGCGGCCGAAGGAACACCCGAAAACGTCGTGCCGCACAAGGTGATGCCGGGCAACCGGCCCAGCACGTCGATCCTGGCCAACCGGCTGACCCCGTCGGTGGTGGGCCAGCTGATCGCGCTCTACGAACATCAGGTCTTCACCGAGGGCGTGATCTGGGGTATCGACTCGTTCGACCAGTGGGGTGTCGAGCTGGGCAAGACCCAAGCCAAGGCGCTGCTCGGGGTGATCACCGCCGACAGCTCGCCGCCGGCACAGACCGACAGCTCGACCGACGAGCTGGTGCGCCGCTACCGCGAGGAGCGCGGCCGGACTCGCTAGCGATTTCGGCGCGGAAACGTTCGCCCAGCGACGGTTTCCGCGCCGAAATCGCTCAGGCGAACAGCTTGGCGAAGCGCGTCGGCACGATCTTCATCAGCGCGACCAACGGAATCCACGGCCAGGCCGGCACGATCGCACGACCGGATTCACGTTCGATCGCCGCGACGATCTGGCGCACCCCGGTGTCGGTGTCGACCATCAGCATGGTGGTGTTGGACTTCGCGGTCATCTCCGATTCGATGTAACCGGGTTCGATCACGGTGACTGTGATTGGGCCGGAAGCATATTCGGCCCGAAGTGACTGCCCCAGCGAGGTCAGCCCGGCCTTGCTCGCGGCGTAGGCCGCCTTGACCCCGGGAACGCCCTTGTTGCCCATCACGCTCGAGATCAGCACCAGATGCCCGGAACCCGCCGCCCTGAACATCGCCAGGGCGGTCTCGATCTGCACCAGCGCGGCGACCAGATTGGTTTCGATGGTGGCCTTGTTGGCCCACAACTTGCCCGTACCGAGCACGGCGCCCTTGCCCAGACCGGCGTTGACGACCACCCGGTCGATGCCGCCGAGTTCGTCGGCGAGCGCGGCGAACACCGCGGGCACCTGGTCGTGGTCGTTGACGTCGAGGGCGGCGACGGCGATCGTGATGTTCGGGTGTGCCTGGCTCAGTTCGGCCTTCAGTTCCTCGAGGCGGTCGATCCGCCGCGCGCACAGCGCGAGGTCACGCCCCTTGGCGGCAAACGCGCGGGCCATGCCGGCGCCGAGCCCGGAACTGGCACCGGTGATGAGGATTCTCTGGCGGGTCATCCGGGCAGCTTAACGCCGGACCGGAGCGCTATTTCAGCAGCCGCGACATCCGCCGGTCGGCCAGCACTTTGCCGCCGGTCTGACAGGTCGGACAGTACTGAAACGACTTGTCGGCGAACGACACCTCGCGCACGGTGTCCCCGCAGACCGGGCACGGTAAGCCGGTGCGAGCATGCACCCGCAGTCCAGATCGCTTCTCCCCCTTCAGGGTTGCCGCCTGCTGACCGACCGACCGTTGCACGGCGTCGGTCAGCACCGAGAGCATCGCGTCGTGCAATGCACCTCGCTGCCCAGCGGTGAGCTTGTTGGCCGTCGCGAACGGCGACAGCTTGGCGACGTGCAGGATCTCGTCGCTGTAGGCGTTTCCGATTCCGGCGATCACCTTCTGGTCGGTGATCACCGTCTTGATCCGGCCGCCGTGCGGCGCAAGGATTTCCGCCAGCTGCTCGGGACCGATCTCCAGCGCGTCGGGGCCCAGACCCGCGATGCCGGGGACCGTGGCCGGGTCGTCGACGATCCACACCGCAAGCCGTTTCTGGGTGCCGGCCTCGGTGAGATCGAATCCCGCGGCCACCCCCGGTGTTCCGAGGTGCACCCGCAGGCCGATCGGGCCCTTGCCGGGTTTGAGCGGGGCCCCGGCGAGCTTGTCGCTCCATCTCAGCCAGCCCGCCCGCGACAGGTGGGTGATCAGGTACAGATCGCCGGCCTGCAGGCCCAGATATTTGCCCCAGCGCGCCGCGTCCGTGACGGTCCGGCCGTGCAGGGCCGTCGGCGGCGGGTCGAAGGTCTTGAGCACCGACAGTGCGCCGACGTCGACACGCCCGATCGTCGAGCCGACAGCATGCCGACGCAGGTGGTCGGCGAGGGCCTCGACTTCGGGGAGTTCGGGCATCTGTCCAGGCTAGCCGGGTCAGCGGTGGGCGGGGTCCTTGAACGGCAGCGAGAACAACCAGCCGACGATCGACAGCACGATCGCCGCCCAGATCGCGGTCCACCAGAACTGGTCGATCTGCAGGCCCCAGTGCGTGGTGTGCTCGGTGATCCAGGCGGTGATCCACAACATCAGCGCATTGATGACGATGTGGATCAGTCCGAGAGTCAGGATGTACAGCGGTATCGACAGGATCTGCACCAGCGGCTTGACGATCGCGTTGACCAGCCCGAAGATCACCGCGACCACCAGCACGATGCCGACCCGCTGCAGCGTGGTGTCGCCGCCGACGAAACCGATGCCGGGCACGATCAGCGTGACGACCCACAGCGCCAGTCCGGTGACTGCGGCGCGAAGGAGAAACGATCCCATGCCGCGATCTTCCCAGAAGCGCGGCCGGCTACGCCCGTAAGAGATAGATGTCCATGATCCAGCCGTGTTGCGCGCGGGCGTTGTCGCGCAGCGCCACGATGCGCTCCCCGACCTCACCGACCGTGCCCGACATCAGCAGCTCGTCGGGTGTGCCGAGGTAAGCGCCCCACCAGATGCGGGTGTGCGGCGGGCAACTCAGGAAGGAACAGTCCCCGTCGAGCATCACCACCGCCGAGCCGGTCACCCCGGTGCTGCGCAGCTGCCGTCCGGTGGTGATCAGCACGGGCTCACCGACGTCGTTGAGCGGGATGCGGTGCCGAGCGGTCAGCGCCTGCACGGCGGTGATGCCGGGGATGACGTCGTATTCGATGTCGACATGCCGGCGTACGTCGTCGAGTATGCGCAGGGCGCTGTCGTAGAGCGACGGGTCGCCCCAGGCCAGAAAGGACCCGACCCCGTCGGGCCCGAGTTCGGTGTCGATGGCCTGCGCCCACAGCCGGGCGCGGGCGCGGTGCCAGTCGGCGACAGCCTGGGTGTAGTCGCCGTCGGACGCGCGTTTCGGATCGGGCAGCTCGACGAAGCGGTAGCGCGGTTCCGGGATGAACCGCGCGCAGATCTCCCGGCGCAGCGCGACGAGGTCGCTCTTGGCCTCGCCCTTGTCCATCGCGAAGAACACGTCGGTGTCGCGCAGCGCCCGGACCGCCTGCGCCGTCACATAGTCGGGATCGCCGGCACCGATGCCGATGACGTGGATGAAGCGCATGCCGGTCAGCCTAACGATGGCGACGAAGCACCATCGGAGCCAGCAGCACCACCGCGAAGCAGCCGCCGACCACTCCGGAGACCAGCAGCGGCAGCCGGCCGTCGGCGCCCCACAGGAATCCGGCCCACAATCCGGCGGCCAGCACCGCGAAACCGCTGGCGCCCTGGAAGACTCCCTGTGCGCCGGCCTGCCGGTCAGCGCCGACCAACGTCGAGATCCATGCCTTGCCGACGCCGTCGGTGCAGGCCGTGAACATCCCGTATGCCGCGATCAGCAACCAGGCCGCGACCCGGTCGGTGGTCAACCCCAATCCGATGTAGCCGACGGCGAAGAAGACCAGCCCGAAGCCGAAGACGGCGGAGCGGGGCAGCCGGTCGGCCAGCACGCCGGCCGGGAAACTGCCCAGCGCGTACACCAGGTTGTAGCCGACGTAGGCGAGGATCACCTCGGCGACACCGAAGCCGATCTCGTTGAGCCGCAACAGCAGTAGCGCATCGGGGAAGTTGACGGCACCGAAGGCCACCAGCAGCGCGGTCACCCGCCAATATCGCCGCGGCAGCTCACGCAGCCCGCGGAAGATCGGCTGCCCGGGGGTCCGGCGGGGACCCGTGCGGCGCGGGTCGCGCACCGCGGCGACCAGCAGCACCGAGAGCACCGCGGGGACGATCGCGATGTACAGCAGTGGCGGGATGCGGTGATCCAGCAGTTCGTAGCCGACCAGCCCGAGCAGCGGACCGACCACGGCGCCCATGGTGTCCATCGCTCTGTGGAAGCCGAACACCCTGCCGCGCAAGGCCGGGTCGACGCCGTCGACCAGCAGCGCATCGCGCGGGGCACCTCGGATCCCCTTGCCGAGGCGGTCCACCACGCGGCCGGCCAGCACGCCGGGCCACGCGGCGGCGACGGCGATGATGACCTTACCCAGTGCGGCCATCCCGTATCCCGTTGCGATCAAAGGGCGTTTGCTGAAACGGTCGCCTAATGGGCCGACCGCGATCTTGGTCAGCGATGCGGCACCCTCGGCCGCGCCTTCGATGGCCCCGACGACCGACGGCGGCGCGCCGAGCACGGCGGTGAGGTAGATGGGCAGCAGCGGGTAGAGCAGCTCACTGGCGGCATCCTGCAGAAACGACACCGCCGAGAGCACCCGCACGTTGCGGGTCAGCCACGCGCTCACACCTGATCCGGGTTCAGGAATGCGGGCGCGAGCACGAAGAAGTTCTCCTCTTCCTGCACGAAGTGCAGCCGCAGCAGCGCATACAGGCCGTAGAGGCACGCCATCAGGTCGTCGGCCTGGTCGTCGCGGATCGCGCCCGCCTCGTCGGCCAGCTCGCGGTGGGTGTGCAGACGCTGCGCCAGGCGATGGATTTCGGCGTGCATCCGGCTCATCGTCGCGGTGGCCTCGGTGCTGCCCAGCGGCCGGGCCAGTTCGGGATACAGGGCGCTGTCCTCGGCGTCCTCGTGCGGAAGCAGCGTGTCCTGCAGGAAGGAGTCGGCGGCGCGCAGCGACACCAGCGCGTCGGTCAGCTGCCCGGCGGCGACCTGGTGGGCGGTGTCGCGCAGGATCGACAGGTCGTCGCGCATCTGGTCGTGTTCGGCGGAGAACCGCCGGACGAGTTCTTCGGCGTCGTGGCTCAGCGGTGGAAGCCCGGTGTGATCGCCGCGGACCGCCCGCAGCGCGTTGAGGATCACTGCGAGATCGATGCCTTCCTGCAGCAGCGCACCCCAGGCCGGCGGCAGCCATCCGACGGCGGCGAATCCCATGGCCACCAGCGACAGACTCATTCCCACCGCGGCGCTCTGCACCGCGATGCGCCGCGACCGGCGGGCGATCATCTTGGCGTCGGCGAGCCGGTCGAGCCGGTCGGAGGTGAGGACGATGTCGGCGGCCTCGGAGCTCGCCGTGGCGCCGCGGGCGCCCATCGCGATGCCGACGTCGGCGGCGGCCAGCGCGGGCGCATCGTTGACGCCGTCGCCGACCATGGCCGTCACCGCCCGCTCGCTCTCGGCGCGCACCCGCGCCACCTTGTTCGCCGGGGTCTGCTGTGCGGCGACCTCGTCGAGACCGAGCACGGTGCCCACCTGCTGTGCGGGGGCGGGCCGGTCGCCGGTGAGCATCACGAGCCGAGTCATCCCGGCGGCGCGGAGGCGTCGCAGGGTCCGCGGGGCGTCGGGTCGCAGCGGATCGGTGAGCAACAGGGCGCCGGCCAGCTCACCGTCGACGCTGACCCAGGCCACCACCGCACCGTCCAACGACGCCCGGGACAGCACGGCCGCCGCCCACTCCGGCACGTCACCGTCGAGGCTGAGATTGCCGACGGTGACCCGTTTTCCGTCCACCACCGCCGACACCCCGATGCCGGCCTCCTCGGTGACCGAGCCGGGCATGCTCAGGGTCACACCGTGCAGGCGGGCCTCGTCGACGATCGCGGCGGCAAGCACGTGGGGCGAGAGTTGGTCGGCTGACGCGGCCAGCCGGAGCACCTCGTCGATCGTCCAGCCTGGGCCGACGACGATGTCCGTTCCGCGGGGTCGTCCCGACGTCAGCGTTCCGGTCTTGTCCAGAACCAACGTGGTTGCCCGGCCGAGTGTTTCGAGGGCACCGCCACCCCGGACCAGCACCCCGATCCGCGACGCCCGGGACAGCCCGGACACGATCGCGACGGGCGCCGCCAGCAGCAACGGGCACGGTGTGGCCACCACCAGAACCGCGACCGCGCGATCAGGCGAACCGCTGAGGATCCAGGCCAGGCCCGCCACGGTCAGCGCCACGGGCAAGAACCAGGCGGCGGCGCGATCGGCGATGCGCACCACCGGCGCCGACTCGGCCGCCGCCTGTCTGGCCAGCCGGACGATCCCGGCGTAGGTGCTGTCGGCCGCTGTCGCGGTGGCGCGCAACTCGAGCCCGCTGCCGGCGTTGACGCTGCCGCTGCGCACCGGTTCGCCGCGGTCGCACCGGACGGGCACCGATTCGCCGGTCAGCGCGGAGTCGTCGAGCACGGCGGAGTCCGTCAGCACCATGCCGTCGACCGGCAACACCTCGCCCGGTCCCACGACGACGACGTCGTCGACCACGACGGCGTCCAGGGCGACCACCTCGACGCCGTCCGGCGTCCGTCTGCGTGCGGTGCGCGGCACCCGGTCGAGCAGCGCCCGCAAATCCTTGGTGGCCCGTCGCTCGGCAGCGGCGTCGAGCGCCTGACCGGTGGCGAGCATGACCCCGATCAGCGCGCCCGCCAGGTATTCCCGCACGGCCAGCGCACCACCGAGCGACAACACGGCCAGCACGTCCACCCCCACGCGGCCGGCCCGGATGGCGCCGACGACCCACCACAACGCGGGCAGGATCGCAGCGACGGTCCCGGCGATCCAGCAGAGGTCGGCCATCTCGCGGGTGCCGAGCAGCCAGGCGACGCCGCCGGCGAGCAGTGCGACCAGGGTCACGGCGAGCAGCGCCCAGCGCACGAATCCCCCAGCGAGACCGGCATTCTTCGGCACTGGGTCGTCCATATCAGCCATGATCTCCGGTGTGTGACGGCTTGTGGCGCACTGCGGCAACTACTACAGGGTATGTAGTATTCGCGGCTGAGGCGCCGCCCACCCATCGGCAGGAGAAACAGTGTCGACATTCAACGGTCTTCCCGCCCACGCACTGCTGGTGCACTTCATCGTGGTGCTGGCCCCGCTGACCGCGGTACTGGCGATCCTGTGCGCGGTGTGGCCGGCTGCCCGGCAACGGCTGGTGTGGTTGGTGGTGGCGCTGGCGGTGATCACGGCGGGGCTGACGCCATTGACGACCGAAGCCGGCGAATGGCTCGAACACCAGGTGGGACGATCGCCGACGCTGCACGCCCACACCGAACTCGGCGACACGATGGTCTACTTCTCGCTCGCCTTGCTCATCGCGGCGGCGTTGCTGGTGGTCGTGCACGTGCGTGCGAGCCGCGGCCAGGCGTTGTCCTCGGCGTTGTCGATCGCGATCACGGTGTTCGTGGTGCTGGCCGCGGTCGCGACCGTCGTGCAGGTGTATCGCATCGGCGATTCGGGCGCCAAGGCCACCTGGGGTGACCTGGCGCAGAGTTCGCCGGCACCGTCCGACGACTAGCTGAACACCGCGCCGGCCGCTTCGCCGGGCTCGGGTGCGATCCGGTCCTGGGCGACGTCGGCGACCACGACCAGATCGGCTCCCATCCCCAGCACCAGCAGGGTCGCGGCGACCAGCAGCCACCTGCGCTGGGGCCGCGGGCCGGGCCGCTGCAGCGCGTCGACGCGCCGCATCACCTCGGCGCGCCGCCCACCCATCCCGGTCCATGCCGACGAGGCGCTCCCGGAGCACACCAGCGCCGCCTTGGCGACTGCGCGCAGCGCGGCGGTGCGATCAGTCGCCGCCGCCCGCTCGTCGGCGGCCCGCTCGGCGGCGTATCGGATGGCGGCCGTCCACGGTCCCAGCAGCGGGTTGAGCCGGGCCGCCACCTGCACCGCCTGGATGAGCAGCGAGTGGCGACCGGCCAGATGGGCCCGCTCGTGGCGGAGCACGGCACCCAACTCGTCGTCGCTCAGGGCCGCCGCCAGCGCGCTGGTGACGACGACGACCGCGCGCCGGCCCGGCACCGCGAATGCGTCCGGTATCTGCGAGTCGACTTCCAGCACGTCACCGGAGCGGTGCGGGCTGTTCCGAAAGAGCCGTCCCGCACGCACATTCGTCACCGCCTGACATCCGTGGCGGACAGCGCCGAACAGGGTCCACACCAGCCAGCCGGCCACCAGAAGCGCCGTGATCCGCAGCGGGGCGAACCGGGCTGCGCTCGCGATCGTCGCCACCGCCAGCGCCGACGTCCACGTGGTGATCGCCAGCACCGCGGCGGTGCCGGCCAGGACCTTGGTCAGCCACTCCGGGGTGAACAGCCCCTCGGCCGAAGGCAGTCGCAACGTCAACACGGCAGCGACCAGCCACGGCGCGGCCAGCATGAACCAGAGCATCACGACGAACTGGAATCGTTGTCGGCCAACAATTTTCGCAGAGCTTCCTCGTCAGCGGGTTCCAGGGCGGCGACGAAGTTGGCCAGCACGTCGGCGCGCTCGGGCGCTTTGCGGCGGTGCAGCTCGTTACGCATCCTGATGGCCGACCGCAGGGCCGGCAGGTCGTCGGCCGGCGCGGCCAGTGAATAGACGAAGGCGCGCCCCTGTTTGGTCCTGGTGACCAGCTGCTTGTCGGTCAATCGGACCAGCGCGGTCATCACCGTGGTGTGCGCGAGGTCGCCGCCGAGTTCGGCGCGCACTTCGGCGACGCTCATGGCGGCGGCACGGCCCAGGGCCGCGATGATGGCGTCTTCCAGACTGCCGGGTTGTCTGCGCACGGATGATCCTCTCCGGCCAAGGATAGGCACACCCGGGCCCGCCGCCGGGCCTCAGCCGTGCAGAGTGACGTTCGGCGACTCCCCGAATTCGGCCCGGTAGACCTGGCTGAACCGCCCGGTGTGGGCGAACCCCCAGCGGGTCGCGATCGCCGCGACGGTGTCGCAGGACGGGTCGGCGGCCAACAGATCTCGATGGGCGCGATCGAGGCGCACGCGGCGCAGGTAGGCGATCGGCGTGGTGTCCAGGTGCCTGCGGAACATGTACTGCACCGCTCTGGGCGTGACGTGGATGGCGGCGGCGATGTCGGCCATCGCGACGTCGCGGGCGCAGTTGTCGTGGATGTAGTCGATGGCCTGCCGCAGCTGCGGTGTGGCAACCTCGGGCGCCTCGGCCGGTTCGGCGTCGGCGTAGGTGTTGGGGAACACGTGCAGCAGCGTCGAGGCCAGCAGGGAGACCGCGCCACCCACCACCAGCGGGGCGTCGGCTGCGCCCAGCGTGCCCTGCATCGTCGCCGCGACGTAGTCGACGGCCGCCTGCCACTGCCCGGCGGCGGCTGGCGAGCGGGGTCGTCCGGAGGTGAAACGGACCGCGGGCCGGCCGTCGGACCGGGGGTCACCGATGATCCGCAGCAGTGCCTGCGGCGCGAGGGTCGCCACCGACACTTCGGCATCGATCGTCTGCGCCCAGGCCGGCCGACCCGGCCGCGCGGCCAGCACCACATCGCCCGTCGCGCATCGCTGGGCGCGGGCGGTGGTCCCGACCTGCACGGCACCCGCCCTCACGTGGGTGACGAGATAGCAGGGCCAGCTGGCGGTCTCGAATTCCAGCGCGCTCGGCAACTCGGCCGTCGTGAGGCAGGCGGAGCCGATCGCCGTCCGCGACATCCGGATCGGATGGTCGGGATGAAGTCCGTCGATGCGCCCCCGGGCGCCCCAGGCACTGTGGAAGAACGCGGCGGCGGCGCCGGCGTCGGCGGTGGTGCAGGTGGTGCGGTGCGGATGAACGCCCGTGACAACGGTGATCGTCGGTCCTGACTTCGGATGACATGAGAACTGGCCGGCGGCTCATGCGACATGAGCGGATACACACGTCCCGACGACGGCAGACGGTGCGGGCATTGTTCTCAGCCCTTCGCGAAGACTACTCGGTCATCGCGGCTGCGAACAGTTCAGCCCGATCACCAGCAATGATCTCCCCACAGGTAGAACACGTTCTACTATCGGCTCATGCGATTCACGTACGCCGAGGCGATGACCGATCCGACGTTCTACATCCCGTTGGCGAAGGCCGCCGAAGCAGCCGGCTATCACGCGATGACGATCCCGGACAGCGTCGCGTATCCGTTCGAATCGGACTCGACGTATCCCTACACCCCGGACGGCAACCGTGAGTTCCTGGACGGCAAGGCGTTCATCGAGACCTTCGTGATCACCGCGGCGCTGGGCGCGGTGACCACCAACCTGCACTTCAACTTCTTCGTCCTCAAGCTGCCGATCCGCCCGCCCGCCCTGGTGGCCAAGCAGGCCGGTTCGCTGGCCGCACTTATCGGCAACCGGGTCGGACTCGGTGTCGGAACCAGCCCGTGGCCCGAGGACTACGAGCTGATGGGTGTGCCGTTCGCCAAGCGCGGCAAGCGGATGGACGAATGCATCGACATCATCCGCGGGCTCACCAGCGGTGACTACTTCGAGTATCACGGTGAGTTCTTCGACATCCCCAAGACCAAGATGACGCCCGCACCGTCGCAACCCATCCCGATCCTGATCGGCGGGCACGCCGACGCCGCGCTGCGCCGGGCCGCGCGCAACGACGGGTGGATGCACGGCGGCGGCACCGAGGATCTCGACGAGCTGCTGGCCAAGCTCAATCGCTACCGCGAAGAAGAAGGTCAGACCGGGGATTTCCAGATCCACGTGATCTCGGCGGACGCCTTCACCGTCGACGGGGTGAAGCGCCTCGAGGACAAGGGCGTCACCGACGTCATCGTCGGGTTCCGCATCCCCTACGTCAAGGGACCCGACACCGAGCCGTTGGACGCCAAGATCCGCAATCTGGAGTGGTTCGCCGAGAACGTGATGGCGAAAGTCTAACCGTCACAGCGGATCCCACCGCGGCGCCCGCTTCTCGCGGTGCGCCATCGCGGCCTCATGTGGGTTGTTGGTGAATCCCGTCAGGATCTGCGTGCGGTTCTCGATCTCCTTGGCGTGCCGCAGGCTCGGCGCGTCCAGGGCGGCATTCAGCCCGGTCTTGGTCTGCCAGACACCGAAGGCGTTGTTGGCGGCGATGCTGCGCGCCATCTCCAGCGCGGCATCGGCGAGCCGGTCGGCGGGCACCACCTCGTGCACCAGCCCGATCCGGTAGGCCTCCTGCGCGTCGATGATCCGCCCGGTCAGCATCATCTCCCGCGCGGCGCCCGCACCCACGATCTTGGGCAGCAGGTAACTGGTGCCCATGTCCAGTGACGAGAACCCCGCCTTGATGAACACCGAGCCGAACCGCGCGGTGTCCGACGCGATCCGGATGTCGCAGTGCAGGGCATAGGCCAGGCCGCCGCCCACGGCCACGCCGTTGACGGCCGCGACCACCGGGATGGGGAGCTCGTAGAGCCGGGTGAGCTGGTCGGCCAGCCGGACCTGCGCGTCATACGTGGTCTTGAACGGCGCGCCGGCCGGGGCGGTCCACGGCTGCCCGGTGCCGCTGAGGTCGGCTCCCGCGCAGAAGCCGCGACCGGCGCCGGTCAGGACTGCGACCCGGTACTTCCACGAGCTCAGCTCGTCGAGCACAGCGTCGAGTCCGTCGATCAGGGCACCGTCGATCGCGTTCAGCAGATCGGGCCGATTCAGGGTGACGCCGGCGATCCCGTCGTCGAGGACCTCGAATTCCACAGCAGCCATGACGTGCAGATTAGCCCGGCCCGACCCCGGGTACTCCGGGCGCCATGGCAACCGTTGACGTCGCGGTTCCCTCTGCCGTGCCCCCCGCGCGAGCCTGGGAACTGGCCTCGGATCTGCACCGCTTCGACGAATGGATGACGATCTTCGGCGACTGGCGCAGCCCGGTGCCGCTGGTGATCAAGGAGGGCACCCAGGTGTCGTCGCTGATCAAGGTGAAGGGCTTCCGCAACACCATCCACTGGAACGTCACCAATTACGACGCTCCCAAGACGATCGAGCTGCGTGGCTGGGGGCGGGGCGGCATCGGGATCGGCATCGCCATGCACGTCGACGACCAGCACCCGGGCACCTGCTTCCGGCTCAACGCCGACATTTCCGGCGGCCTGCTGAACGGGCCGGTCGGCAATCTCGTGGCCCGTGTACTCAAGGGCGAGGTGCAGAAGTCGGTGGAGAATCTGGCCGCTTTGGCCTGAGCGGATCCGCCCGTTCGGCGCAGATGGCGCCGCGTTCACCGACAAACCGGACGTCGAGGAGGTTTTCGCGGCCGCGTCGCGCTACCGTGCTACCACCCAATGACGGGAGGAGCCGGGATGGGCGGATATCGCGAACTGTTCGACGCCAGCGTCGCTGACCCAGCAGCGTTCTGGGCGCAGGCCGCCCGCGCGGTGTCGTGGACCCGCGCCCCGCAGCAGATCCTCGACGACAGCAACCCACCGTTCTACCGGTGGTTTCCCGACGCCGAGCTGAACACCTGCGCCAATGCCCTGGACCGGCACGTCGACGAGCGGGGCGAGCAAGCCGCGCTGATCTACGACTCCCCCGTCACCGGGACCAAGCGCACCTACACCTATCGCGAATTGCTGGACCAGACAGCACGTTTCGCCGGTGTGCTGCGCGGACTGGGAGTCGGCAAGGGCGACCGCGTGGTGCTCTACATGCCGATGATCCCCGAGGCGGTGATCGCCATGCTGGCCTGCGCCCGCCTGGGCGCGGTGCACTCGGTGGTGTTCGGCGGCTTCGCCGCCCACGAGCTGGCCACCCGCATCGACGACGCCGAGCCGACGGTGATCGTCTCGGCATCCTGCGGTATCGAGCCGACCCGGGTGGTGGAGTACAAGCCGATGCTCGACCACGCGCTGGAGCTGGCCACCCACCGCCCGGATGCGTGCGTGATCGTCCAGCGCGACCGGCACCGCTGCGAGCTGGTCGACGGCCGCGACGTGGACTGGGCCGACGTGATGGCCGCCGCCACGCCGGCCGACCCGGTGCCGGTAGCCGCCACCGATCCGCTGTATGTGCTCTACACCTCGGGCACCACCGGCAAGCCGAAGGGCATCGTCCGCGACAACGGCGGCCATGCGGTGGCGCTGCTGTGGAGCATGCGCCACATCTACGACATCGACGCGGGCGACGTGTTCTGGGCGGCCTCCGACGTCGGCTGGGTGGTGGGCCACTCCTACATCGTGTACGGGCCGCTGTTGGCCGGCGCGACGACGGTGCTCTACGAGGGAAAGCCCATCGGCACACCGGATCCCGGCGCGTTCTGGCGGGTGGTTTCCGAGTACGGGGTCAAGGCGTTGTTCACCGCGCCGACGGCGATCCGGGCGATTCGCAAAGAGGATCCGGAGGGTTCGCACATCGGCCGCTACGACCTGTCCGCGCTGAAGTATCTGTTCCAGGCCGGCGAGCGCCTGGACCCGGACACCTACGCGTGGGCGTCGGCCAAGCTGGGGATCCCGGTTGTCGACCACTGGTGGCAGACCGAGACCGGATGGGCGATCGCCGCCAATCCCATGGGGGTGGAACACCTTCGGATCAAGGCCGGCTCGCCGACCGTGCCGATGCCCGGCTACGACGTGCAGATCCTGCAGGTCGACGGCTCGCCGTGTGGCCCGGGCGAGGAAGGCGCCATCTGTATCAGCCTGCCGCTGCCGCCCGGAACCCTGCCGACGCTGTGGGGCGACGACGCCCGCTATGAGGCGTCGTATCTGTGCGAACACCCCGGCTTCTATCTGACCGGTGACGGCGGCTATCTGGACGCCGACGGCTACCTGTTCGTCATGGGCCGGATCGACGACGTGATCAACGTTGCGGGACACCGGCTGTCGACGGGATCGATCGAGGCGGTGCTGGCCTCGCATCCTGCGGTGGCCGAGTGCGCGGTGATCGGGGTGGCCGACGAGATCAAGGGCCAGGTGCCGCGCGGGTTCGTGGTACTCAAGGCCGGGGCTTCGGCCGACGGGCTGGCCGAGGAACTGGTGGCCACGGTGCGCGACGAGATCGGGGCGGTGGCATGCTTCCGGCTCGTCGATGTGGTCCCGGCGCTGCCGAAGACCCGCTCCGGGAAGATCCTGCGCAAGACGATGCGGGGCATCGCGCACGGCAAGGACGAGCCGATGCCGTCGACCATCGAGGACCCGGCCGTGCTGGAAACGTTGCGACCGATCCTGCAGGGCTAGGTATGCCGATCACCGTCGACGAGATCCGGATCGGGGACACCGCCGACGCCTGGCGCGACGCCGGCTTCAGCGTCGACACCGGCGGTGTCTGCCGGATCGGTGAGGTCCGGGTCCGGCTGCTCGGAGACGGCGACGGCATTCTGGGGTGGACGCTGCGGGGCCTGCCCGACGACGGCCCGCTCGACGGCATCCCCACCTTCCGGAGTATCGCGATTCCGGCCGAGCCGGCCGCCCATCCGAACGGCGTCACCGCGATCGACCATGTGGTGCTGTTCTCCACCGACCTGACGAGGACGGTGGCGGCGTTGGCCGCCATCGGCCTGCAGCCGCGGAGGGAACGCGACGCCGAACTCGGCGGCCGGCCGATCCGGCAGATCTTCTTCCGGCTGGGATCGGTGATTGTCGAAGTCGTCGGCGCGCCGGACACGGCGGGTGACGGTCCTTCGTCGTTGTGGGGCATCACCTACGTCGTCGCCGACATCGACGCGACCGCGGCGTTCTTCGGCGACCGCACCCTGCCGGTCAAAGACGCTGTGCAGCCGGGACGCCGGATCACGACGCTGCGGCATGAGGATCTGGGCATGTCGGTCCGGACGGCGATGATCTCGCCGCCTATTCTCAGCCGATGACCGATGTGGTTGTCATCCACACCGACGGCGGATGCCGGCCCAATCCGGGCCCGGGCGGCTGGGGTGCGGTGCTGCGGATGCGCCAGCACGTCCGCGAAATGTGCGGCGGCGAGGCCGGCTCGACGAGCAACAACCGGATGGAGTTGACGGCGCCGATCATGGCGTTGGAGGCGCTCACCCGTCCGGTGAGCGTGCACCTCTACACCGACAGCACCTACGTCCGAAACGGCATCACCCAGTGGGTGGCGGGCTGGGAGCGCAACGGCTGGCTGACCGCCGCCAAGCAACCGGTCAAGAACGTCGACCTGTGGCAGCGCCTGCAGATTGCCTGCGCCCGCCATCAGGTCGAGTGGTTCTGGGTGAAAGG
>NZ_BEWG01000022.1:0-82040 GCF_002723835.1 Mycobacterium sp. shizuoka-1
CCGCCCCGACCGGGCCCCCGCAACTAGGTCCATCCCACATCCTTAGGAGCAGTCCCATGGTCATCCGCAACGTCATCAGCGCCGCCCTCATCTCCGGCGCCATGCTCGTCGGCAGCACGGCCACCGCAGCCGCCGACGAACCCAATTGCACGGCAGGCGATCTCACCCAGGTCCTCTCCGGCGTCAACGCGGGCATGTCGGTCTACCTCTTCACCCATCCCGACGTGAACGCCTTCTTCACCAGCCTCAAGGGCATGTCCCGCGAGGAGATGCGCAGCGCGGTCTCCGATTACCTCGCAGCGAACCCCGACATCAAGGACCAACTCAAGGCGGTGCGCCAACCCGCCGCGGACTTCCGGGCCCGCTGCGACGCGACCATGCCTGACGACATCGGCCCGGTGGGCTGACGGGCCGATGTCCCCGACCGCGAAATTGACGTCACGCAGGCGTGCTCTCGCACTTCCCCTGCGTGGCGTCGATTTCGGCGCCGCACAACCCCGCTAGCGCGCCGACCGCTTGCTGCCGGCGGTGCCGGACTTCTTGGCCGACTTCGACCCACTGTCGCCGGCCTTGGCCGCCGAGGACTTGTTGCCGCTGGGCACCTTCGCCCCGCCGATGCGGAAGTTGTTGATCGCGATGCCCGGGTTCACCTTGGTGACGTTCTGACCGTTTGCGAAGATGGTGCCGGCCAAGGCAAGCGGACCGGGGCCCGCCTTCACGGTGTTCGTCCCGCCCAGGACGTTGAAGCCGGCGCTGAAGTTGCCACCCGCTCCGCCCGCGGACACCGTGTTGCCGCCGCTGAGCGTGTTCAGCGTCAGGTTCCAGTTGCTGCCCGCACCACCGACAGTCAAGGTGTTGTTGCTGCCGATGAAGTTGAACACCGCGTTCTGGTAGCCGCCCTGCGAGATGAGTTGGTTGTTGACGCCGCCGATGAAGTTGGTGGCGGTGTTGTAGATGCCGGCCGTGATCGAGACGACGTTGCCGGTGCCGAACCAGTTCTGCGCGTTGTTCCCGTAGCCGCTGCCCGTCGACGTGACAGTGTTGTTGCTGCCGAAGAGGTTTCCGACGGTGTTCTGGTAGCCGCCGGTGGCCGTGACGGTGTTGCCGTTGCCGAAGATGTTGCGGCCCCAGTTCGCATAACCACCGGTGGTCGTGACGGTGTTGTTGCTGCCGAACAGGTTGGTCGCGGTGTTCACCAAGCTCCCGGCCGTCACGACGGTGTTGTTGTCGCCGAGCAGGTTGGTGGCCCAGTTCCAGACCCCGCCCTGCGCGGTGACCACACTGTTGCTGCCGAACAGGTTGGTGGCCAAGTTGATCACCGAACCCGTACCCGCGGAGCCGGACTCGACGATGTTGTTGCGCCCACCCCAGTTCGAGGCGATGTCGAAGAAGCCGGCCGCCACCACCCGCATGCTGTTGGGATCACCGGCAGTCCCGCGGCCGAACAGATTCAGCGCGATGTTGCCCAGTCCACCGGTGCCACCGGCGGTCACCGTGCTGCTGGTCGTCGGCGCATTCGGCGGGGTGACATTCAGCGCGATGTTGAGCCCGAAGTTGGCCAGCGAGCCCGAACCTTGCGTCACCGCAGCGCCATTCGGCCCGAGCTGAGTGGCGATACCGAACAAGCCTTCGGCGTTCGCCGACGACCCGTTGCCGACCGCGGTCGCGATGGTGAACGCGTCACCGGTGGTGGCGGCGGCGTTGGTCCCGACCGCGAAGGCGCCGCCGAACAGCCCGCTGGCGTGTGCGGTGGCACCGGACCCGAGCGCGACGGCGATGCTCAGCGGCGTGCTGGAGCAGCTCGCGTTGTTGCCCAGACCGAAGAACGAGGCGCAGCTCGCATTCGCCGTGGGGGCCGACCCCAGGGCCGCCGCAGCGAGCACACTGCCGGCCGCCGCGCCGGCGACGAGGATGCCGGTGAGGGTCGAACGAGACTTGGTGACGGCGGTCATGCGGTTGCTCCGATCAGAACGTAGTGAGAAACGATGCGCGAGTTCGCGGCGGCTGCCGCGCTCCCGGCCGGGTTGAACCACAGCGCTGCGCCGGACGCCATCCCGAAGAACAGCGCCAACGCCGCGCCGGCCAGCTTGCCCACGGCGAACCCGATCGGGTTGTCGCCGAACAACGCGCCGATTCCGGTTCCGACCGCCATGCCGAGCGCAACCTGAAGGTCCTGGCTGTTCATCACGGCCGCGATCACGGTGCTCACCAGCTCGGCTGCCGGGACCCCGTTGAGGATGTCGCCGGCGAGCCCGCCGATCAAGTCCTGGGCGGCCGGGTTGGATACCAGGGAGTCCACCGCGGCCTTCGTCACCGTGCCTGCCAGCGGCTGGAGGACCGAATTGGACAGCGCTGTCCGATCGAGCAGGTCCACGACGAGACCCTGCGCCACGACGCTGACCACCTCTTGCACGGCGGGCGCTTTCAGAACACCTTGCAGTGCGGCCGGGACCGTGGCATTGAACGCTGCGACGACGGCGGCGTCGGCCTGCAGCGAGCCCAACGCCGCGAGTACCGCATCCGAGAGCGACGTTCCGGCCAGCAGCGCGGCGACGATCTGGGTGGTGGCCGCGGACAAGGCGTCGGCCACGCCGGCCTGGCCGAGGAAGCCGGTCACCACCGCACCCGCCGTCGCGGCGAGCTGCGCCGCCGAGGCCGGATCGGCCAGAGTGTTCACCAACGTCGGGCCGTAGCTGGGGCCGAGTAGCGCGCCGAGGTAGTCGCGGACGGCGGCGTTGCCGGCAACGTCGTTGACCAGCGCGGTGACGGTGCTACCCAACGCCGAGACCACGCCGGTATTGGTGGCCAACGAGGACACCGCGGTGCCGGCGGCGGGCGCCAGGGCCGCGACGAAGGCGGAATCCGACAACAGTCCTTGCCATGCCGTGTCCAGTGCGTCGAGCCAGTTCTGCCCGCCGAGGTATCCCGTGCCGAACGCGGTGACGAAATCGCCCAACGCGGCGGAAACACCGGGGGTGGCCAAGATGGTGGTCACCCCCGCCCCGACGGCCGAGGCCAGTCCCTGCATCGCGGCGGAATTGCTCAACAAGCCCTGCACCGCGTTGCCGACGGCGCTGCCGAGGCCGTCGGCAACGGCGCCGCCTCCCAACGCCTCCGACACCCACCCGTCGGCGAGGTCACCCAGCCAGGTGGCCAGGGCCGGGCCGCTGGTCAGGTCGACGATCGCTTGGGAGGTGGCCGACGCCAACGCGGCCCGCACCGTCGCGTTACCGAAGAAGGCGGCGACCTCGTCGGACGAGGTGGCGATCAGTGAGGTGAGGTAGTTGCCCAGCGGTGCGAGGTCGTCGGTGGCCAGGCCTGCGACGATCGCGTCGTACTGCGCCCCTGTCGGCTGCGACGTGGCGGCGATCGCGTCGATGGCCCCCTGCACACCCGGGTTGCCGAGCACGGTCCGCACCAGGCTGGCCGCGGTGTTGCCGATGACCGTGCCCACCGGCTTGGGCACGCCGAAGTAGGCGTCCAGCCCGTTGGAGATCTTCGCCGAAAAGAACTGCAGGATGGTGTTATTCGTGGCCAGCCGGTTGATCTCGGCGCCCACCGCGCCGTTGGTCAACAGATCCTGGATGCCGTCGGCGACAATCGGCGCCAGTTCGTCGGCGATCGGGCTCCACCCGCGCAGCCGGGTGTCGATGAAGTTCCTTACGGCGCTGTTCAGCGCCGGGCTGGCAGTCGGCGCCACCGGCGGATCTCCGGTGTCACTGGCACTGGGTACCAAAGGCGCTGCGCTGCTGACGGTTCCGCGGCTGGGAAGCTCGATCAGGCGGGCTGATCCGGCGAATTCGCGGCGAGTGGCCGCCGCCACCGCCCACGACAGCGGCGTGGCGGCTGGCGCCGGAGCGTTGCCGGTTCCCAGCCGGTCCACCGGTGTGCGGCCGGCCGCCGACAGCGCACCGTAAGGCTTGGCGGCCTGCTTGGCGGCGCGAGTGGCGGGCTTCGCCGAGTGGCGCGGCGCGTGCTTGCCGGAGGACGAGGTGCTCTTGCCCGAGTCGCCTGCTCCGGTGTCCGCGGACGCCACCGCGGGCAGTGCCGCGATCACGCCGCCGACGCCCAGAGCCACGGCCAATGCCCCGACTCGACCGATGTAGCGACCTTGCTGTCCCATGCATCCACCCGACGTTGACGTGATAGCTAATTTGCTAGGGGTATAGCACACCGCGACGTTGACGCGGAGGTGTATGAGCGGCTAACTGAATTCAGCCGCGCCCGACCAGGCCGGATAACTCGGCCGCAACACACCCCCGCCGCGCCCGTCGCCGACGATCACGGTGACCGCAAACGCGCCGGACGCCCCCTGATCGACCAGGTACGCGTTGCCGACGGCCGCCGCCGGGGCCGTCACGGACCTGATCCGCTCGACCAACAGAGCCGTTCCCGACGCCATCCCGATCGCCAGCGCCGCCGTCGCACCGATCACCCGGCCCACCAGGAAGCCGACCGGATTGGCCCCGAAGAGCGACCCGACCCCCGCCCCGACGGCCATACCGAACGCGATCTGCAGTTGCGGGCTGTCGATGACGGCCTGCAGCACGGTGCCGACCAGGTCGCTGGGCGGCGTCCCGTTCAGCAGGTCGCCGGCCAGGCTGCTGATGAGGTTCTGCGCGGCCGGGTTGGCCAGCAGCGAGTCCACCGCACCCTGGGTCACCTGACCGGCCACCCCGTCCAGCAGCGGATTGTTCAGCGAGGTCCCCTCCAGCAGGCTCACCACGACATCACGCGCGGCCGCACCGAGGGCCTGCTGGACCGAGGGCACCGTGAGTACCTGCTTCAACGCCTCCGGCACCACGGCGTCGAGCGCGGCCTTGATGACCTGGTTGGTCTCCAGCGATTGCAGCGCGCTCTGCACCGCGTCGGACACGCTGGTGCCGGCCAGGACGGCAGTGACGATTCCGATAGCGGTGTGCGACAACACGGTCGCCACCCCGGTCTGCGCCAGGACACCGGTCACCATCGACCCTGCCGCCGCCGCCAACTGAGCGGCCGCACCCGGATCGGCCAGGATGCTGACGAGAACCGGGCCGTACTTCGGACCGACCAGTCCGCTGAGGTACGCCTGCACCGCGGTGTTCGGCGCCAAGTCGGCGACCACGGCGGTCACGGCTTCGCTCAGCGCCGAGACCAGACCGGAGTCGGTCACCACCGCATACACCGCGTTGCCTGCGGCCGCTGCCAGCGCCCCGGTGAACGCCGAATCAGCCTGCAGCCCTTGCCACGCGGTCTGCAGCGCCACCGCGGGATCGGTTCCGATCACCAGCGCCGACACGATCGTCGCCGCCGCGCCGGCCAGCGCCTCCGGAACACCGGAGGTATCCAGCAGCGTCGACACCGCCGAACCGAGCGTCGCCAGCACGCCGTCGACGACCGCCGGATCGGCCACCAGACCCTGCACGGCACTGCCCACGGCCGCGCCGACTGCCGCGGCGATCGGATTGGCGCCCATCGCCGCCGTCACCAGCTGCTGCACCCGCTGCCCGATAATCGTCTGCACCGCCGGATCGGCTGCCGATCCGGTCACGATGTCGGAGATCATCGTGCCCACCGCCGATACCAGCGCGTGGTCGGTCACCAAAACCTTCACGGCTTTGCGCACGGCGGGGCCGACGGCGTCCTGGAAGGCGCTCTGGCTCAACAGATATTGCCCGGCCACCGCCGGGTCGGTTCCGGCTGCCAGCGCTGCTGCCAGCTGGCCGGCCGCCTCGCCGAGGGTCACCTTCATGCCTTGGGCATGCAGCAGGCTCGACAGCCCCGAACCCACTACTGCCAAAAGGCCGTCGACCGCCGCCGCATTGGCCACCAGACCCTGCACCGCGACCCCGACCGCGTTGCCGACACCCGCCGCCACCGGCCCTCCGCCCAGCGCCGACGTCACCGCGTGCACAACGGCTTGTCCGACAGCGGCTTGCACCGCCGAGTTGGCCGCCGACTGCGAGATCAGCGTCTGCACCGCCCCGGCGAGGGAGTTGACCGCGTTCTCGTTCACCAGAAGTTCGATCACCGCATCGGCGACGGCGGTGCCGACAGCGCCGGTGACGTCGGTGTTGGCCTGCACGCCTTGTAGCGCGGCCTGTAATGCCTGAGCAACCGGGGTGCCGCCGACAACGGCGGTGCCGAACTGAGACACCGCACCGGCCAGCCCTTCGACGGCCTTGGCATCGTTGAAGAAACTGTCCACCACCGATTGCGCGAACGTCGCCAGACCTGCCACGGCCTGCGCGTCGCCCAGCAACCCCTGGACCGCGGCACCGACCGCGCTGCCCAGTCCCGCGGCCGCGGCGCCGCCACCCAGTTGCGTCGTCACCCACCCGGCGAGCACGGCGCCGAGCGCCGCGGGCACGTCCGGCCCGTCGGCGAAGCCGTTGATCAGCGCCGCGACCACCGAACCCACTTGGTCGACGGTCTGAACGTCGCCGAAGAACACCGACACCGCATTGGCGACAGTGGCCACGACGGCGGGCGGGAGCGCCGAGGGCTGCGTCACCGGTCCGCCCTCGATGCTCTGCACAATGAAGAGGGCCAGTGCGTCGGCCACCCCGGCTTGGCCGAAGAAGAAGGACACCGAATCACCGAGCGCCCCGGCGATCGGATGACTCAGGCTCTCGATCGAGTTCACCACCCACGCATTGATGCTCGCGGAGACTTGCAGCGCGGCATCCGCATAGGCCGGGTTGCCGCCGAACAGCGCCGCGGCCACCGCGGCACCGACCTGATCGCCGAGGTATGCCGTAAGGGCTTGAGAATCGTAGGCGGACAACCATTTCGGCACGGTTTCGCCGGTCAGGACATTCACCGCCTCCGCGGTCGCGGTGGCCAGTGCGGACGCGAACGCGCCGTCCGCGAACAGGACCGCAAGCCCCTTCTCGGAGTTGGGGACGATCGTCTCGATGTAGTCGGCGAGTGGTTGAAGATCGTCGACGGCAAGCGCGATCAGGATCGTGCCCGGATCCGACGGCCGCACCGTCTTGACGAACTCGTTGATCGCTTCGCGGACCGGGGCATTGTCGGGTCCGCCGAACGCCGTTCGAAACCAGGTGACCGCAGCGTTGCCGACCACCACCGCGACCGGCTTGGGCACGTTGTTCGTCTCCAGCGCCGCAGCGATTTGCTGTGCGGCGAAGGTCAAGATCGCGTCGTTGGTGGCCAGCGCGTCGATCTCGGGGGCAACCGAACTCAACGTCAGCACGTCCCCGATCAGGTTGGTGACGATCGGCGCCAACTCGTCGGCAATCGGCGACAACTGCGTGTACTGCCGCAGGGCGTCGCGGACCGCGATGTCGACGGTGTGTTTCACCAACTCCCAGGCCAGGTTGTAGTCCTCGATGTCACCGGGCGTGGACGGCACCGTATCCGTCGTCTCGCTCGTCGTGATGACGGATGCGGCTGCGGCGCTGGGCTTTTCATCGGCACTGGCGGTGTTGACAACGCGGGCCGAATGAGCCACTCCGGCGGCCGGCTCGCCGGTGGTCGCCACGGCCACTGGAACCCGCAGGGCGGTGGGACGTGCCAATTCGCGCCGGGTGACCGCCAGCACTGCCCACGACAGCGGCTCGGTGATCGGAGCCAACGGGTTGTCACCCGCCCCCAGTTGGGCCACCGGGCGGCGACTGGCCACCGAGACGGTGCCGGTCGGCTTGGCAACCGCGACCGACTTTGGCGCGCGGGTTCCGGACTTGGCCGAACCGCGGGGGGCATGCTTACCGGCCGAGGAGGTGGTCTTGCCCGAGTCGCCGGTGTCGGCGTCGGCCACCGCCGGCACCGCGGCGATCAACCCGCCGACGCCCAACGCCACCGCCAAAGCTCCGACCCGACCGATGTAGCGGCCCTGCTGCCCCAAACCCATGGCACCCAACCCCCAACCTTGACGTGCAGGATAATTTGCTAGGGGTATAGCACACCCGAACGTCACTCTGGTTGCGCACTCCCAAAAATGCGTTGCTGGCCGCGGCGTTGACACCGAGCGGCTCGAGCCCCGATTACACTGCGCCGCATGGGCGAAGCGAGACGTTTCCCGGCCTTCGCTCGCCCAGGCGCGGTCGCCGTCTGCGCCGCCGTGGCCGAATCCTCGACCCGGTCATGACGGATACCACCGGCGGCAACGCTCGCCTGAATCGAGCCCTCGGACTGCCCCTGGTCACGCTCTACGGCCTCGGCAACATCCTCGGTGCGGGCATCTACGTGCTGGTTGGGAAAGTGGCGGGGTTCGCGGGATCCAGCACCACCCTGGCCTTCCTCATCGCGATGATGACAGCCACGGTCACCGCGCTGTCCTACATGGAACTGGCGGGCCGCTATCCGGTCAGCGCCAGCGTGTCGGTATACCTGCACCGGGCATTCGGAAAGCGTTGGCTGTCAACGCTAGTCGGCCTGACGATGGTCGGCGGGGGCGTCGCCTCGGCCGCTGCCCTGGCCCAGGGCTTCGCCGGCTACCTGTCCACCTTCGTCGACGTGCCCGCCGTCGTGGGCAGCGTCGGCCTGCTGGTGGTGCTCGGGGCGATCGCGATCAAGGGGATCGGCGAGTCGGCCACGATGGCCGCGCTGTTCACCGGCTTGGAAGTGCTGGGCTTGCTGTTGGTCATCTGGTTTGGCCGTAAAGCCTTCACACACATCGATGTTGGCCGCTTGCTTGCGATCGACCCGGCCGTCGGCCTGGGCGGGGTCTTCGCCGGCGCCTTCCTGGCGTTCTACGCCTTCATCGGGTTCGAGGACATGGTCAACGTCGCCGAGGAAGCCAAGAATCCCAGCCGGACCATGCCGCTGGCCATCCTCTTCGCGCTGATGACCTCGACCGTGCTGTATCTACTGGTTGTCGTGGTCTCGACGACTCTGGTCTCACCGGCCGAACTCGCCGGCAGCGAAGCGCCGCTCACACTGGTTTTCCAGCGCAGCGGCGCCAGCCACGGCGTCTTCCTCAGCGTCATCGGGATGATCGCCGCGATCAACGGCGTCATCGTGCAAGTCATCATGGGCTCGCGGATTCTCTACGGCCTGGCCAAGGAAGGCTGGATCCACGGCAGACTCGGCCACGTCCACCGGTCCTACCAGACACCGGTGACAGCCACACTCGTCGTGGTGGCCGCCATGGCCGTCGGCACCCTGGTGCTGCCACTGGTGTCGCTGGCTCAATTGACCAGCCTGCTGGTACTGGCGATATTCACCATGGTCAACGCCTCGTTGATCGTCATCAAGCGGCGCCACCGCGATCACCGGGGCTATATCACCGTCCCGGCGCCGATCCCCTACCTAGGCGTGGCGCTCTGTCTGGGAACCATCGTCCTGGCGGCCGTCAACTGGTGAGCGTTCCCGCCCCGGGCCCGCAACCGCTTCTCGGACAACGTGGCGCCAGTCGGGGCCCTTAGTCCTCGCCGATACCGGACGCCCGCGCCTGTTTGGCCGAGCCGAAGGCACCCACCGTGTCAAGAAATTGCTGGAGTTGTCCGGCATCCGTGGCAGCGGAGGTCGCCACCTCCCAGCCGCGACGGCCGGCGCCGCGGCACCGTCTCAGTTCCAGCGCCTGAACGGGTTCCCGAAAGACCAGCGACACCAGCGGTGCGGCCTGCCCGGCCGATCCGGTGAGCCCGTCGCGCTGATCAACGATGGCGACTTGCAACGGCCTGCCGTCGACGCGATCCACGGTCACCGAACGCGGTCGCTTGCGGACTCGGAGCGCGCCGGTCTGCGGCGCGTCGCGAACACCGATGTGGACGATGTCGTCGCACAACGGAACGCTCAGAGTGACGGTGCCGCAGCAGATCTTCTCGAAGGCTTCCGACCGGATGGTGATCGATGTGCGGCCGCGGCCCGGCGTCACCACCGTCATCGCTACACCCCGAGCTTGAGGGCCGCTCCGCCGTCGATGAACAGCTGCTGGCCAGTGATGTAGCGCGACTCATCGGCGGCAAGATAGACAACGGCATAGGACACGTCGCTGGGCTCGATGTACGGAATCGGCATGGCCTGCATGAACGGGAACGTCAGTTCCGCGTCCTCGCGCGTCGGATTCTCCAGGTCGGGGCGAAATGTTCGGTACATGGCCGGGTTCTGCAGCATGTCGGTGTTGACATTCGTGGGATGTATTGCGTTCACCCGGATGTGGTGGGGCCCCAGGGTAAGGGCCAATGACCGCGTGTAGTCGCGGATCATCTTCTTCGCCAAGCCGTATCCGTCGCCGCCGGGCCCCTGAAGACCGCCCTGGCCGTTCACACCGCCGGCCTGGGGCACCAATCCGGCGACCGACCCGGTCACGATGATCGATCCGCGCTCGGTGAGGTGCGGCAAACCGACATGGACAGTGTTGACGACGCCGATGAAGTCGACATCGAACGCATCGACGAAGCCCTGGACCGACACGTCGTGACCGAGCGGGCAGATGCCGGCATTGGCGACAATGACGTCCAGGCCGCCCAGTTCGGCGACCGCCTCGTCGAGAACCTTCTTCAGGCCGTTGCGATCACGCACGTCAACCTGGGCGGCAACGACTCGCCGTCCGGCCTTCTCGATGAGGGTTGCGGTCTCATCGAGGTCCTCCCGGCTCGCCAGGGGGTAATGGTTGGTGGCGATATCGCCAGCGGCGTCGACGACGATGATGTCGGCGCCTTCATCGGCCAAATGCACTGCGTGGCTGCGCCCCTGGCCGCGCGCCCCGCCAGTCACAAAGGCGACCTTGCCGGTCAGTCGACCCATGTTCACACTCCTTGCTCCAAACCCAGCCGCTGACGACCCCACGGGGCCGCGGTCACCACGCCGGGTTCTTATTGAGAATGATTTTCGACAACGCTCGTGTCGCACTGTAGCGTGAAGTCGGGTCAATTGAAAACGGTTGTCAATAAGGATCGGCTTCTCCCGGCAGCCCAGGCGCGCGGGACCGACCATGCACAAGTGCGGCATCCGGAAAGGGGCTGAGATGGCGGACCAACGCCATACCTGTCGGCCATTCACCGTGGTCATCTGCCGGCGCTGCGTAGACGAGACGGCTGTGTCGTTGATGGGGCCGCTCAGCGAAGTCGTCAGCGGCTGCCCGCACGCCGTCCTCATTGCCAGTCAATGCCTGCTGGGCGAATTCGCCTGCGCAACAAGAGGCACTGAGCGCGGGGCGACGGTGGTTCTGCAGCCGTGCACACCTGACCGAACCCCGACTGCGCCGGCGGTATGGATCGGTCCGATCAGATCCGACGCCGATGCGGAGACGGTGTGCAGATGGATTTCCCACGGCCGGTGGAACACTCACGAACTGCCCGACCGATTGCGGCTCACACTCAATCTAGCGCGGGCCGCCGCGGCCAACTGACCAGCTGGGCGAGCATCTGCGGCCGGGCTCTGGATCGCTACGCGGCCAACCGCTGCACCTAGCTCTGCCCGCTCGAGTCGACGAGTTGTTCGGAGAAGTAGGCGCTCTTACCGCGGCCCAGTCGCTTCGCGTGGTACATCGCCAGATCCGCGTCCCGCAGGATGGCGGCCGCATCGCTCTCGCCGTGCTCGCCGATGGGGGCGATGCCGATGCTGGCCGTCATGCCCAGAGTGGCATCGCCGATGCTGACCGGCTCGGCCAGCGTGGCATGCATTCGCTCACTGAGCCCGTCGAGCACCTCGCGAGTCGTCGGCCCGAAGACCAGCGCGACGAACTCGTCGCCGCCGAGCCGGGCAACCACATCCCCGGCGCGCACCGATCGCGCAAGTCGTTCGGCCGCAACCTGGAGCATCGCGTCGCCCGCCTCGTGCCCCCATGAGTCGTTGACGACCTTCAGATTGTCGACATCGAGAAACAGCACGGCAGACAACGCATCTCGCCCCTCCTTGCCGAGGGCGTCGGTGATGCGCGCCAACACATACGCCCGGTTGGGTAGCCCGGTCAAGGTGTCATGGGTGGCCTGGTAGGCCAGTCGCTCGCTTGCCGTTCGCTCCGAAGAGATTTCGGCGATCTGGCGCGAGTGGACGTACGTCGCGAGGAATGCCGCGCAACAGAGGTAGGCGTACACCGCGACCAGAAACCAGGCCGCCGGCCAACCGATCTTCTGGTGGATCGAGGAATCGGCCAGCAGCGTCCCGAGAAACGCCACCACACTGAGCGAGAGGATGACCGCCGCACGCTGCCAGGACAAGTCGACGATCACCATCAGGGGAAGCAGCCCGACGAGCAGCAGCGGCACGTACCCGCCCGAGGTCAGCAGGTGAAAGCCCGCCAGCGCCACGATGTCGGTCGCGGCAGTGGCGATGCGCCACCGCGGACCGCTGATCAAGCGGCCGGCCGGCGAGACCGCGAGGAGGCCCGCTCCCACCGCGGCCAGTGCGTACACCCCGATCCAGATACATTCGGCGAGCCAGTCGTCCGGCGAGGTGCCGATGATCATCGCTCCCACCATGATCAGCACGACGCCCAACCGCAGCACCGCCTGGCGGGCGCGACCCAGGGCTACCAGGTCCATCGCAGCTCAGCCCCTACGTCGAAGCCAACACCGACCGGAATTACGCACTCGTCAATAATTTCACAAACCTCCGAGAAATGATGATCGGCGCCTCCGGCGCCGGAGAGTGCGCGACGCGCAGGCCGCCGGCACAATGAACGATTCTTTGCCACGCTTCCTGATAAATTCTCAGGATTCATCCGCCTACGGATCGAGGACCCGCGTGACCACCATCTGCACCGGGCTGCGCACTGTTTGCGCCACAGGACTGGCCGCAGCCCTACTGGCAGCGGGGTGGGGAGCCACCGCACAACCCGAGGTCACCCGGCCACACGCCGCCCCGATACGACATCTGGAGGCCACCCTCACCGCGGCGGTCACGGCGACAGTCGCGTCGTCTGAAATGTCATATTCCGTTGGGGAAGAACGGAACTCGGGCGCGAGTGCGGCGGCGTCGGATACTGCGCTGAATCTCGGTCAAGCACTGGTGTTCACCGCAGCGGCAGTGTTGGTGACTCCGCTGTGGTACGTCGGCTTTCCGGTCACGATTCCGCTGACCGGGGCCTTCCTTTTCCTTCTCCTGCGACCGTTTGTGGCCGCCGAAGGCGGAACAGTCGGCGCCGGCCTCGCCGGCGTCGCGCTCGCGATGGGGGCGATCGGTTGGGCGATCCTGCCCCCGGCGGCGATCCTCGGAGGCCTGCAAAACGTGTGGCAGGGATTGTTCCCGAAAGGCGCCTTCGCCAAGCCCGCGGCTGCCGCGGGCAAGGCACACCGCGACGCGAGCAGTGCGGGCTCCCCGGCCACCGGCCGCTCCGGTCGCGCCGCTGCGATGCCCAGCCGCCCGCCGGCGAACGCCGTGCCGCGCCGCCCGGCACCGACCGCTGCCGCCGTTGCCCTGAAGCGCGGCAACTCCCCCGCGGCGGGCGCCTCGCCGAAGAAGTCGACCGACACCGCCGGCGCGAAGCGAGCGGTGGGGAACAGCGGACGACACCGCTGACCCGCCCCGAAAACGAAGCAGGCCCGGTATTCACCGGGCCTGAACAACGTGGCAGGTACAGGATTCGAACCTGTGTAGGCTTCCGCCGACGGATTTACAGTCCGCTCCCATTGGCCGCTCGGGCAACCTGCCTGGGTGCGCCGCACCGGGGATCCGGTTTGGTGCGACTAGCAGGGTACAACGAGGATGTACCCCAGACACAAACCGGCCGATCAACCGAAGGGAACGAGTCCAATGGCGGATTCATCATTCGACATCGTGAGCAAGGTCGACCGCCAGGAGGTCGACAACGCGCTGAACCAGGCGGCCAAGGAGCTGAGCACCCGGTTCGACTTCCGCGGCACTGACACCACCATCGCCTGGAAGGGCGAGGAGGCCATCGAGATCGTGAGCTCCACCGAGGAGCGGGTCAAAGCCGCCGTCGACGTCTTCAAGGAAAAGCTGATTCGCCGAGACATCTCCATGAAGGCCTTCGACGCCGGAGAACCGCAGGCCAGCGGCAAAACCTACAAGGTCAGCGGCGGCCTCAAGCAGGGCATCGACCAGGAGAACGCCAAGAAGATCAACAAGCTGATCCGCGACGAGGGCCCCAAGGGCGTCAAGACCCAGGTCCAGGGCGACGAGATCCGCGTCAGCTCCAAGAAGCGCGACGACCTGCAGGCCGTCATCGCCCTGCTCAAGTCCGCCGATCTCGACGTCGCCCTGCAGTTCGTCAACTACCGGTAGGCCAAAGCCCCTCGCTCGACCAACCGCTCAGTGCCTAATGTGGTGAGCACCACATCCGTCACGAAGCGAGGACCGCGATGACCGCTACCCCGGCGACCGAGCCCGTACCCGCCGAGACCGACGGCGGCTCCTACGACGTGGTGATCATCGGCGCCGGATTCTCCGGGCTGGGCGCGGCCTACCGGATCGCCGAACGCAACCCCGGCACCCGCTACGTCGTGCTGGAGCGCCGGGACCGCATCGGCGGCACCTGGGACCTGTTCCGCTACCCGGGCGTGCGCTCCGACAGCAGCATCTTCTCGCTGTCCTGGCCGTGGGAGCCGTGGACCCGTAAGGAAGGCGTGGCCGACGGTGACCACATCCGCGAGTACATGGAGGACACCGCCCACAAGCACGGCATCTACGACCACATCCACTTCCACACCCACGTGCGGTCGGCCGACTGGGACTCGACCACCGACACCTGGACCGTGCACGTCACCGAACACGGTCAACCCAGGACCTACCGCGGTCGCTTCGTGTTCTTCGGCTCCGGCTACTACAACTACGACGAGGGCTACACCCCCGACTTCCCCGGCCTCGACACGTTCGGCGGCACGATAGTGCATCCCCAGTTCTGGCCCGAGGACCTGGATTACACCGGCAAGAAGATGATCGTCATCGGCAGCGGCGCCACGGCCGTCTCGCTGATCCCCGCGCTGGCGCGCAAAGCCGCCAAGGTGACCATGCTGCAGCGCTCGCCGACGTACCTGCTGGCCGGCTCGCGCGTCAACCCGATCATCGAAATCGTCCGGAAGCTGTTCCCCCGCAAGTTCTCCCACGCATTCGCGCGCTATTTCGCGGTCGCCTTCGAAAGCATCGTCTGGTTCATCGCCCGCACCGCCCCCGGACTGGCCCGAAAGATCATCCGCGCCCAGAACGCCAAGGAGCTGCCGCCCGGCTATCCCGTCGACGTGCACTTCAAGCCGCGCTACAACGTGTGGGATCAGCGGCTGTGCCTGGTGGCCGACGGCGACCTGTTCGAGGCCATCTCCAGCGGCCGCGCCGAGGTGGTCACCGACCACATCGACCACTTCGACCCGACCGGAATCATGCTCAAGTCCGGTCAGCACCTGGACGCCGACATCGTCGTCACCGCCACCGGCCTGCAACTGCAGGCGCTCGGCGGCGTGCGAATCACATTGGACGGCACCGAGATCAAGCCGCAGGACCGGTTCTCCTACAAAGCCCACATGCTCGAGGACGTGCCCAACCTGATCTGGTGCATCGGCTACACCAACGCCTCGTGGACACTGCGCGCCGACATGACCGCCCGCGCCGCGGCCGAGCTGATCGCCCACATGCGCTCACACGGCTACACCCACGCCTTCCCACACCTCGGCGGTGAGCCGATCGCCGAGAAGCTGGCCTGGGACATCCAGGCCGGCTACGTGCTGCGCAACCTGCACGCGCTGCCCAAGTCGGGCCTCAAGCGGCCGTGGGTGGTGCGGCAGAACTATCTCGCCGACGCCATCGACTACCACTTCATCGACAAGGTCGACGAAGACATGACCTTCGGCCGGATCGCGTCCCCGGCTCGGGTGACCGGATAGTTCGGCTGCGGGTGGGTCGGTGCGCATTTCCCGAATGCGATATCACCGGTGATATCGCATTCGGGAATAGACACCCACCCTCCCGGCCCAACCGCGCACCCCGATTGCCCGAACTCCCCATGAACAACGAGGGGTTCGCAATACCCTGAACGCCATGACGTCTGAGCGCCGCGAACCCAAAGTTGTCGTACTCGGTGGCGGATCCTGGGGAACCACCGTCGCATCCATCTGCTCCCGCCGTGGGCCGACGCTGCAGTGGGTGCGTTCGGAGGAGACCGCCAAGGACATCAACGACAACCACCGCAACTCCCGCTACCTGGGCGACGACGTCGAACTCTCGGAAACCCTGCGCGCCACCACCGATTTCAGCGAAGCCGCCGAATGTGCCGACGTCGTCGTGATGGGTGTGCCCTCGCACGGCTTCCGCGGCGTGCTCGCCGAACTGAGCAAGGAACTGCGGCCGTGGGTGCCGGTGGTCAGCCTGGTCAAGGGCCTGGAGCAGGGCACCAACATGCGGATGAGCCAGATCATCGACGAGGTGCTGCCCGGCCATCCGGCCGGCATCCTCGCCGGGCCCAACATCGCCCGGGAGGTCGCCGACGGCTATGCCGCCGCCGCGGTGCTGGCCATGCCCGATCAGCACCTGGCCGCCAACCTCGCGAAGATGTTCCGCACCAGGCGTTTCCGCGTGTACACCACCGACGATGTGGTGGGCGTCGAGATCGCCGGTGCGCTGAAGAACGTCTACGCCATCGCCGTCGGCATGGGCTATTCGCTGGGCATCGGCGAGAACACCCGAGCCATGGTGATGGCCCGGGCCGTGCGTGAGATGTCCAAACTCGGCGAAGCCATCGGCGGCCAGCGCGACACCTTCTCCGGCCTGGCCGGCATGGGCGACCTGATCGTCACCTGCACGTCCAAGCGCAGCCGCAACCGCCACGTCGGCGAGGAGCTGGGCTCCGGCAAGACCATCGAGGAGATCATCGCCTCGATGAACCAGGTCGCCGAGGGCGTCAAGGCCGCCAGCGTGATCATGGAGTTCGCCGAGAAGTACGGGCTGAACATGCCGATCGCCCGCGAGGTGGACGCCGTGGTCAATCACGGCGCCAACGTGGAGCAGGCCTACCGCGGCCTGATGGCCGAGAAGCCCGGCCACGAGGTCAACGACTCACACTTCTAGTCGGCTCAGCCGGGGAACGACGGGAACAGCGGGTTGGAGTTCTTCGGTCGATCCAGCATCGGGCTGGGCCCCGAGGTGAACGTCGCCCCCGGCCCGACGACGAACCCGACCTGGTCGTGGTTGTTCACGCAGGCGACCGTGCCTCCGCCGTCGACACCGCAGCTGATGTCGCGAAAACTCAGCCGGGTGTTCGGCGGCAGCGGCTTGACCTCACCGGCCGCGGCGTAGATCGACGCGCCGGTGCTGGAGAACCCCGGCTCGCCGGACGGGCCGCCGCTGACCAGGTTGGCGCCCCCGGGGGCGCCCGGCAGCGCACCGCTGCAGCCGTAGCTGCCGTTCTGCCGGTCCAGCACGCAGGTCACCCCGGGCGGGCCTGCGAAGGCGTACCAGTTGCCGCCCATCACCGAATAGTCGACCGGGCTGACCGGCGTATAGGCGTTGACGTTGGGAAGGACCGGGGCCGGGGCGGCATCGGGGTCGGCCGCGGCAACGCCCGGCACACCGATCGCAGCTGCTCCCGCAGCACCCACCAGGCCGATCAGGATTCTGCTCAGCATCTCCACACCCTACGTAGGCACCGCTCGCGGCGCAGTTTGCGTCCTCACCCGTACCTTCGGCGCAGCGGTGCCGATTCGTTACCGTGTCACCGATTCCGACCGGCGCGTTCGGGTCAGATCCGGCCTACACTTGAACGATTCCGACTTGACTCTGGAGAGGCTGTTCGGTGCAGGGGCAGATGGGGCGGCGACCACTGCGCGCAGGCGCGGTGGGGGTGAGCCTCGCTCTCGCGGCCATGGTGGTGGCCGCCACTGAACCGCAGACCGTCAGCACGCCCGTCGTCGGCCTGGCGGGGCTGGTCTTTCCCGACGCCACCGTCCACCCGGCGGCTGACGCCATTGTCGAGTTCTTCGACTACAAGATCCTGCCCGCCGACCGCGACAGCGCACTGCTGTCCATCGGCGGCCCGGACGACGCCGCCACCCTCGCCGAACTCTTGGACTCGACCGCCCCGTCGACCAACGTCTTCCACGTCAACTACGAATTCGACGCCGACGCCAAGGTTCAGGTACTCAACGTCTTCACCGACGCCAACGCGCTGAACACCCATGACTCCACCAAGTCGGTCGATCCCTCCGGCGGGGTGAACTGCACCGGTGCCACGATCTGCCACACCGATCCGCGCACCCACACCACCACGCTGACCTACCCGGACGGCGTCGTCGCCGTCGTCGAACGCATCAACGACCTTGCCGTCGTCGCCTACCGGTCGCTGGGTGCGGCCGTCCTCGGCCATCTCGACCCCCTGCCCCCCGCCGAGCCCGCACCCGAACCCGCGTCGGTGCCCGCATCGCCGGCACCCGACCCTGCGCCCGCCGACGAGCCGGCCGGTGCCCCGGCCGCTCCCGCCGCCAGCGTCGGGCCACGGCTGAACGTCATGCGGCCTGCACCTGACTTCACCCCGGGCCGGCCCGCCGCACCGAGCAGCTCCGGTGGCGCCAAGCCCGCGCTGGCCGACACCACCGAGAAATTCGTGACCAACGTGCTGACCCAGGTGTCGGACACGGTCAATCGCCTGTTCAAGCGCGACGGCGCGCGCTCCGGTGTCGGCAAACCGAGCACCCCGGCGCCCACCGCCGACGAATGATCGAGGCCACCGGCGAGGTGTAAAACCCGCCGGATCGGGAACGCAACGACGGTCCCCCGGTGCTCGCCGCACGTCAAACGAGCGCCACTTCAAGGCAATTCGCGACAGGACCATGAACTCACTGACGACCACGTATCTGGCTGACGGCCAGTGGCACGACTTCTGGAACGGCAACCTCGGCGAGTGGCTGCGCACCAAGGGACTGCACATCGTGCTGGTGATCGTCGCCGCATTGCTGGCCACCCGGTTGATCCGGTGGATCGCCGGCAAGATCGCCCGTCGCCTGGACACCGGACACGAGTTGGTGCGCTCGGAGACCGCCAAGCACCGCGCCGCCGTCGCCTCGGTGATCTCCTCGGTGGCGATTGCACTCCTGTACGTCCTGGTCGCCGTGGACATCATCGACCAACTCGGCCTGCCGATCGGTTCGCTCGTCGCGCCGGCCGCCGTGCTCGGCGCCGCCCTCGGTTTCGGCGCTCAGCGGGTGGTGCAGGACCTGCTGTCCGGGTTCTTCATCATCACCGAGCGGCAGTACGGCTTCGGCGACCTGGTGTCGCTGACGGTCACCGGATCCTCGGAGGCGCAGGGCACCGTCGAGGACGTCACCCTGCGGGTGACCAAACTGCGCACCAGCGACGGCGAAGTGTTCACCATCCCCAACGGCCAGATCGTCAAGGCGCTGAACCTGTCCAAGGACTGGGCCCGCGCCGTCGTCGACATCCCGGTGCCGACCAGCGCCGACCTGAACACGGTCAACGACGTTCTGCACGACGTGGCGACCGCGGCGACCACCGACGCCCGCCTGGAGCAGCTACTGCTCGACGAGCCCGCCCTGATGGGCGTGGAAAGCATCAAGCTCGACATCGTGAATCTGCGGATGGTGGCGCGCACCCTGCCGGGCAAGCAGTTCGAGGTCGGCCGGGTGCTGCGCGCCATGGTGCTGCGCTCGCTGCATCAGGCCGGGATCGCCAGCTCCGCCAAGACGACGACGGTCAGCACGATGGCCGGCACCAGCTCCGGGACGGGCTAGTACCCGGCCATCTTCTCCAGCCGGGCGATCCGGTCCGGGATCGGCGGATGGGTGGAGAACAGCTTGCCGATCTTCTCGCCCGAGCGAAACGGGCTGGCAATCATCAGATGCGCCTGGTCGGCCAGCTGTGGCTCGGGCGGCAGCGGGGCGTTCTCGACGCCACCGCTGATCTTGCGCAGCGCCGAGGCCAGCGCCAGCGGGTCGCCGGACAACTCGGCCCCGGACTCGTCGGCCTGGTACTCCCGCGAGCGGGAGACCGCCAGCCGGATCAGCGAGGCGGCGATCGGACCCAGCAGGGAAACCAGCAGCAGCGCAAACGGATTGGCACCGCCTTCGCGGTTGCCGCCACCGAACATCCCGGCGAACATCGCGACGTTGGCCAGTGCGGTGATCACCGAGGCCAGCGCACCGGCCACACAGGAGATCAGGATGTCGCGGTTGTACACGTGCGACAGTTCGTGACCCAGCACCGCGCGCAGTTCGCGTTCGCTGAGCAGGTCGAGGATCCCGGTGGTCACGCAGACCGCCGCGTTGCGCGGGTTACGACCCGTCGCGAACGCGTTCGGGTTGGCGGTGTCACTGATGTAGAGCCGCGGCATCGGCTGGTGCGCGGTGGTGGCCAGCTCGCGGACCATGGCGTAGATCTGCGGGGCCTGCACCTCGGTGATCGGCTGAGCGTGCATGGCGCGCAACGCCATCTTGTCGGAGTTGAAGTACACGTAGGCGTTCATGCCGAGGGCGAAGATCAGCGCCAGGAACATCACGTTGCGGCCGAACAGCGAACCGATGAAGACGATGAGCGCCGACATCCCGACAAGCAGCATGAACGTTTTGAACGTGTTGGCGGTCGGGTGCCAGGTCATCGAGTTCCTCCTAGGAGCAAACGCACTCTCACGGGAGGTTAACGCCTCGAACCGACTACCAGGTTCCGCGAATCGCTCAGCCGTGCCGGTTGATCGTGTAGTCCATCAGCGAAGCCAGCGCACGCCGGCCCGGGACATCGGGCAACCCGGCCAGCTCCTGGCCGGCCTCCTCGGCGTAGCGCTGCACGGTGGCCTTGGCTTTGGCGATGCCGTCGCCGGCGCGCAGCAGCGCCAGCGCCTCGGCCAGGGCGTCGTCGTCTTCGATCGGGCCTCTCACCAGCTCACGTAGCCGGTCGGCGTCCGGGCCGGTACCTTGCAGCGCGTACAGCACCGGCAGGGTGTGCACCCCTTCACGCAGATCGGTGCCGGGCAGCTTGCCCGACTCGTCGGGGTCGCTGTCGATGTCGATGATGTCGTCCGAGATCTGGAATGCAGTACCGACGATGCCGCCGAGCCGGCTCAGCCGCTCGACCTGGTCCTCGGTGGCCCCGGCGAAGGTCGCACCGAACCGGCCCGAGGCCGCGATCAGGCAGGCGGTCTTCTCGTAGACCACCTTCAGGTAGTGCTCGACCGGATCGACGCCGTTGGTGTTGCCCTTGGTTTCGCGCATCTGGCCGGTCACCAGCTGGGCGAAGGTCTCGGCGATGATGCGCACCGCGTCCGGGCCCAGCCGGCTCACCAACCGCGAGGCCGTCGCGAACAGGTAGTCGCCGGCCAGGATCGCGATGTTGTTGCCCCAGCGGGCGTTGGCGCTGGGCGCCCCGCGGCGCATCTGCGCCTCGTCCATCACGTCGTCGTGATACAGCGTGGCCAGGTGTACCAGCTCGATGACGGCGCCGGCCACGGTCACCTGCCAGGCGTCCGGGTCGGGGCCGATCTGCGCGGAGAGCACCGTGAACAGCGGCCGGAACCGCTTTCCGCCGGCCTCGAACAGGTGCACCACGGCCTCGGTCATGAGCTCGTCGCCGCCGCGAAGTTCGATGCTCATGAGCTCTTCGACCCGGCCCACACCGTCGCGGACGCTCTGGGCGAACGCCGGGTCGCCGAAGTCCACCCCTGCTACCACCGTCGCCGGAGTTCTCACCCTGCCAACATACTGGGGGCATGGATACTCGGTCAGACGTGGTCGTCGTCGGGGCCGGGCCCGCCGGGTCGGCGGCCGCCGCCTGGGCCGCCCGTGCCGGCCGCGACGTGCTGGTGATCGACGCCGCCGAGTTCCCCCGGGACAAGCCCTGCGGCGACGGCCTGACCCCCCGCGCGGTGCTGGAGCTGCAGCGCCTCGGCCTGGGCGACTGGCTCGACGGCCACATCCGCCATCACGGTCTGCGACTGACGGGCTTCGGCGCCGACGTCGAGGTGCCCTGGCCCGGCCCGTCGTTTCCGGGCAGCGGGTCGGCGGTGCCCCGCACACAACTCGACGACCGGATCCGCAAGGTCGCCGAGGATGCCGGCGCGGCGATGCTGCTCGGTGTCAAAGCCGTCGACGTTTCGACCGACTCGCACGGCCGGGTGGACGCGGTGATCTTGGCCGACGGGTCGCGGGTGTCGTGCCGCTGGGTGATCGTGGCCGACGGCGCGCGCTCCCCGTTCGGTCGCGTGCTCGGCCGGCAGTGGCACCAGGAGACGGTGTACGGGGTGGCCGTGCGCGGATATGCGGCCTCGCCGCGGTCCTCGGAGCCGTGGATCTCCTCGGATCTCGAGCTGCGGTCTGTCGACGGGCAGGTGCTGCCCGGCTACGGCTGGATCTTCCCGCTGGGCAACGGCGAGGTGAACATCGGCGTCGGCGCGCTGGCCACCGCCAAGCGGCCCGCCGACGTGGCATTGCGCCCGCTGATCAAGCACTACACCGACCTCAAGCGGGCGTCCTGGGGCTTCGACGGGCCGCCGCGGGCGGTGTCGTCGGCGTTGCTGCCGATGGGCGGCGCGGTATCCGGCGTGGCCGGACCCAACTGGATGCTCATCGGCGACGCCGCGGCGTGTGTGAATCCGCTCAACGGCGAGGGCATCGACTACGGCCTGGAGACCGGGCGGCTGGCCGCGCAGATGGTGGAGGACGCCGGCGATCTCTCTCAGGCCTGGCCGGCGCTGCTGCAGGCGCACTACGGGCGCGGCTTCTCGGTGGCCCGCCGGCTGGGCCTGCTGCTGACCCTGCCCCGGTTCCTGCCGCTGACCGGGCCGATCGCGATGCGGTCGTCGCGGCTGATGGGAGTGGCCGTGCGGGTGATGGGCAATCTGGTGACCGACGAGGACGCCGACCTGGTGGCGCGGGTCTGGCGGGTCGCGGGCACAGGGTCGCGGATGGTGGATCGGCGCAAGCCGTTCAGCTGAGAGCCGCCACGTTGAGTGAGCGCTGACGCAGCGATCGACGGGGTTTTCGCGCCGTCAGCGCTCACTCAACGACGCGACCGTCCAAATGACAAATTTGACAAAACTTGGGCCGGATATGGCTAAGCTCCGCCGCATGACTGATTACGACGCGATCATCGTCGGGGCCGGACACAACGGCCTGACCGCAGCGGTGGTGCTGCAACGAGCGGGGCTGCGCACGCTGTGCCTGGAAGCCAACACCTACAGCGGCGGTATGGCGGCGACCGTCGAGCTGATCGACGGGTTCAAGTACGAGATCGCCGGATCCGTGCGGTTCCCCACTGCGCAGAAGATCAACAGCGAACTCGGCCTGGACACCCTGCCGACCATCGAGTCGGAAATCATGTCGGTCAACCTCGGCGAACACGGCGAGGAAGCGATGGTCTTCCACAGCGACCCGATGGCGATGATGACCCATCTCAACGAGAAACACGGCATGGAAGCCGTGATGGCGATGGCGAATCTGTACGCCTGGAGTACCGGCCCCGGCAAGGCGCTCGGCCGGTTCGACGCGTTGGCACTGCCCAAGACCATCGACGAGATGTACGCGTGTGCCGCCGACGAGAACGAACGCCGAGCAATCCACGAGATGCTGTTCGGCTCGGCGATGGACGTCATCGACCGCTTCCTGCCCGACAAGGAAAAGCACGCCGTCATCCGGGGCATGCTGGCGTTCTTGGCGGTGAACTCCACCTACCGCGGCCCGTACACCCCCGGCAGCGCAACATGTTTGGCGTTCGCGATGGCGATGCCCCCAGAAGGTGGGCAGATGACCACCAAGCTCAAGGGCGGCATCGGGGTGCTCTCCGACCATCTCAAAGCACTGTTCACCGAGGCCGCCGGACAGATCCGCTACCGCACCAAGGTCGAGCAGATCCTCGTCGAGGACGGCAAGGTGACCGGAGTTCGACTCAAGGACGGTGAAGTGATCACCGCACCCATCGTGGTGTCGAACCTCGCGCCCGAGACCACGCTGCTGGACCTCGTTGGGGTGGACCATCTTCCGTCCTCGCTGGTGACCCGCCTCGGCGGCCGCGACCACCGGGCGTCGTTCATGCAGATCCACTTCGCCCTCGATGGGCCGCCGGAATACGCCGCGCCCTACGACTTCCTGAACGCCCCCGGCATGCAGATGTCGGTGGGCATGTTCGGCTCGCCCGAAGAACAACAGCGCCAATGGGAGATGGCGCGTGCCGGTGAGGTCCCCGACAACCCCGCACTGTCGATCCAGATGCCGACGGTCGGCGATCCCGAGATGGCTCCCCCGGGTAAGCACGCGGCCAGCGTGTACGCCTACGGCTTCCCCATCGAGGCGCCGCGCGACCAACACGGCCACCTGAAAACCGTGATGGCGCAACGGGTCGTCGACAAGATCACCCGGTATGCCCCGAACTTCAAGGACATCCTGATCCGCGACATCACCTTCGCGCCGTATCACATGAACACCATGTTCGCCGCGCCCAACGGTGACTTCTGCCACGGCCTGTTGCAGCCGGAACTGATGGGGCCGAACCGGCCGGGGCCCAAGGGTTTCCTGGACGAGCCGATCCCGATCGAGGGGCTCTACCTCGGCGGCGCCGGCTGCCACGGCGGCCCGGGCATCACGTTCATCCCCGGCTACAACGCCGGCTACCAGGTGCTGGCCGACGCCGGCCGCTAGCGTTTTCTAGCGATTTCGGCGCGTTTTCCGCCGCTGAGCGAACGAAAACGCGCCGAAATCGCTACTTGCCCAGGGCATCGGCGATCGCGAGCAGGTCGGTGCCCACGATGTCGGGCTGCGGGCCGATCGGCATCAGTGCCTGGCCGGCGCGCGCCACGAACGCGCCACGACAGCCTGCGGTGAGCGCGCCGGCGATGTCCCAGCCGTGTGCGGCGACGAGACGCACATCGCGCAGCGGCACCCCGAGTGTGCTGCTGACATGCCGGTAGGCCTCGGGGCGCGGTTTGAGGGCGCGCACCGTGTCCGCCGACAGGATGGCGTCGAAAAGCGCTGTCACACCGTTGAACTCGAACTGTTCAGTCACCACCGACAGCGGCGAGTTGGTGAGCGCGACCACCGTGAAGGCGCGCAGCCGCTCCAGGGCGGGCACCACATCGGGGTGTAACGGCAGCTCCCGCATGCGGTCGGGCAGCTCATCGGCGCCGGGCAGGCCGAGCATCTCCAACGCCGCACGCTGAGCGCTCGGATAGTCGACGTAGTCGCCGGTGAGCCCGCCGACGAACGAGATCTGCAGCATCTGGGCGAACCACCGCCTGCGGTTGTCCGCGCCGCCCACGAGCTCGTCGAGCGGGCTGAGGTCGAGCAGGGTTTCGTTGACGTCGAATGCGAGGACCGGCATCCCTCCGGCCTACTCCGGTTTGACCGCCGCGTGCAAGGCGACGATGCCGCCGGTGAGGTTGCGCCAGCGCACATCCGCCCAGCCGGCGTCGCGGATCTGCCGGGCCAGCGTCGCCTGATCGGGCCAGGCCCGAATGGACTCGGCCAGATAGACATAGGCCTCCGGATTGCTCGACACCGCGCGGGCCACCCGCGGCAGCGCCTGCATCAGGTACTCCTTGTAGACGGTCGAGAACACCGGAACGACCGGGGTGGAGAACTCGCACACCACCAACCGCCCGCCGGGGCGGGTCACCCGGGCCATCTCGCGCAGACCGGCCGGGTGGTCGACGACATTGCGCAGCCCGAAACTGATCGTCACCGCGTCGAACACCGCGTCGCCGAACGGCAGTTTGGTGGCGTCGGCCGCCGCCTTGGGCACGGGCCGCGCGGCGCCGGCGCGCAGCATGCCGACCGAGAAGTCCGCCGCCACGCACCATGCCCCGGAGCGGGCCAGTTCGACCGTCGACACCGCCGTCCCGGCCGCCAGGTCCAGCACCCGGTCGCCGGGCCCGATGCCCAGCGCCGCGCGGGTCGCCCGCCGCCACGAGCGGTCCTGTCCCAGCGAGAGCACGGTGTTGGTGATGTCATAGCGACGCGCGACGGCATCGAACATCGACGCCACATCCCGGGGATCCTTGTCCAGCGTCGCGCGGCTCACGGTGCCGACGCTACCCGAGTGGGAATCATCGGCGGGCGCAGGCGTTGGCTACGACCATGAGCGAAAAAGTCTGGTTCATCACCGGCACGTCCCGCGGCTTCGGCCGGGAGTGGGCGATCGCCGCCCTGGAGCGCGGCGACAAGGTCGCCGCCACCGCCCGCGACACCGGCACCCTGCGGGATCTGGTCGCCAAGTACGGCGACGCGATCCTGCCGATCCAGCTCGACGTCACCGACCGGGAGGCCGACTTCGCCGCGGTCGCGCGGGCCCATGACCACTTCGGCCGGCTCGACATCGTGGTCAACAACGCCGGCTACGGCCACTTCGGCTTCATCGAGGAACTGTCCGAATCCGACGCCCGCGACCAGCTCGAGACCAACGTGTTCGGCGCGCTGTGGATCACCCAGGCCGCCCTGCCCTATCTGCGGGCCCAGGGCAGCGGCCACATCATCCAGGTGTCGTCGATCGGCGGCATCACCGCGTTCCCGCTCGTCGGCATCTACCACGCCTCCAAATGGGCGCTGGAGGGTTTCTCCCAGGCACTGGCCCAAGAGGTTGCGCCGTTCGGCATCCACGTCACGCTGATCGAGCCGGGCGGCTTCGACACCGATTGGTCCGGCTCGTCGTCACGTACCTCCGCAGAGTTGCCCGATTACGCCGACCTGCACCGTCAGGTCGCCGAGGCCCGCAAGCAGCGCTGGTCCAAGCCCGGCGATCCGAAGGCGTCGGCTTCGGCCATCCTGAAGGTCGTCGACGCCCCCACCCCGCCGCTGCGGGTGTTCTTCGGGGAGTCGCCGCTGCAGACAGCAAAGGCGGACTACGAGAGCCGCATCGCGAACTGGGAGCAGTGGCAGCCTGTCGCCGTCGAGGCCCAGGGGTAGCTACATCGCCTGCGCGTCGACTCTCGGTAATTGACGCGCGCGACTGGCCATGCGTTCGCTGAGGTGAATCAGGCGATCCTCGTGGCCGGCGGGCATGGTGTAAGCCAGCTTACGGAGTTCGACGGCAAACTCGCCGAGGTCTTGGCGATACGACGCGTCACTCATCAGACGTTCCCCCGTCGTGGAGAGGTGTGTTGACATTGGCGTTTTGCGTTCCCCCGCTATGGGTTTCAGTCTGCTCCAGCCCGTAAGGGATGGAAAGGTTTCTCAGCAACAATTAAGAGTACGGTACGGCGTGGCTCAGGCCGCACGGCTACGGCGACGACGGCGTCCCTCGACGCGTACCGCCTCGTAATGCCCGATTAGCTGGTCGCAGATCGCCGGCCAGGTGCGGCCGAGCACGCTGCGCCGCGCGGCCAGCGAGTAGCGCGCCCGCTCGTCGAGCAGATGATCCACCGACTGGGCCAGCCGCGACTCGAATTCGTCGACCTCCAGCAACAGTCCCGTGCGATATGGCGCCACCAGGTCCCGGGGTCCGCCCGCATTAGGCGCGACGACCGGCAGGCCCGAGGCCATGGCCTCCTGCACGGCCTGGCAGAAGGTCTCGTGCTCGCCGGGGTGGACGAAGACGTCCATGCTCGCGTACGCGGCGGCCAGCTGCCGGCCATACAGCGCGCCGGTGAACACCGCCGACGGCAGCAGCGCCTGCAACTTCTCCCGGTCGACGCCGTCGCCGACGACCACCAGCTGAAGATCGTCGCGACGGGCCAGCACCACGAGCCGTTCGACGTGCTTCTCCGGCGCCAGGCGCCCCACGAAGCCGACGATCGGCTTGCCAGCCGGTGACCACCGCGCGCGCAACCCGCCGTCGCGCGCCGAGGGCGCGAACCCCGTGACGTCGACCCCGCGACCCCACAGATGCACGCGAGGGATGCCATGGGCAGCAAGGTCTTCCATCGCCGCATGCGACGGCGCCAGGGTGCGGTCGGCGCGAGAATGCAGGTGCTTGTTCCAGGCCCAGGCCGCGCGGGAGGCGGCACCGATGCCGTAGCTCTGGGCGAACCCGGCGATATCGGTCTGGAACACCGCCACCGTCGGCACGCCGAGGAACCGCGCCGCCTGCAGGCCGCCGTACCCCAGCAGCGCCGGTGAGGCCAGATGCACGACGTGCGGGTCGAAACCACGCAACACCCGCACCATGGCGGGCCGCGGCACGCCCAGCGGAAGCGACGTCACCTTGGGAAACATCTTCGACGGCACCCGATGCACCCGGATCCCGTCGTGAATACGCTCAGCCGCCGGCTCGCCGCGCGGGGTGTCCGGGGCGATGACCAGCGCCTCGTGACCGGTGCGGCGAAGGTGCTCGAGTACCCGCAGCACCGAGTTGGTGACTCCGTTGACGTTGGGCAAGAACGACTCAGCGACAATCGCAACGCGCACACTGCGACACTGTCAGCAGCGCCTGTCAGCGAGGTTGCGGCCAGGCATACACGACGCGAAAAGCTGGTGGGATGCCTCGCGGGGATTAACGTGGGCGCAAGGCCGCGTTGCGCAGTGAATGCACAATCTGAGTCTGACCGCCGACGACGTGCTGACCACGACGAGGGCGGTGCGCCGACGCCTCGACCTCTCGCGACCAGTGCCCCGCGAGGTGATCACCGACTGCGTGCGCATCGCGACCCAGGCGCCCAGCGGACGCAACCGGCAACGCTGGGACTTCGTCATCGTCGACGATCCGGCCGTGCGCGCCAAGGTGGCGCAGGTGTGGCGCAAAGGGCTGCTCGCCCCAACCGGCCTCGCCACGACGGCAGGCAGCCGCATGGACTTGGCCGGCACCGAGTGGAACAGGATCGCCGACAGCGTCGACCGGCTGGCCACCGTGCTGGATGACGTCCCAGCGCTGCTGGTCGCCGGTGTCCGGGTGGACGGACGCGACGAGCTCAACACCATCCGCGGGCAAGCTGGTGCCTGGGGCTCGGTCCTGCCCGCCCTGTGGAGTTTTATGCTCGCCGCTCGTGAACGCGGTATCGGAACTGCCTGGACCACATGTCATCTCAGCTACGAGAAGGAGATGGCCGAGGTACTCGGCATTCCCTACGCGGAGGTCGTACAAGCCGCGCTGACGCCGGTGGCCTACACCGTGGGCACCGGCTTCCGCCCGGCGCATCGTGCCGATCCGGACGCGTTCGTCCACTGGAATTCCTGGTGAGCCGACGCGCCCGCGGGTACCGTGCCAGCATGCGGTTGTGGTCTTCGCTGGCACTCACGCTGGTCGTCCTGCTCAGCGGCTGCAGCCGCGACATCACCGGTGTGGCACAAGTGGATCCGCGCGGGCCGGCGACCGCGGTGAGCAAGGACGGCTTCGGCATCGTCGCCGGTGACCCGAACGCGCGCGTGCAGATCGAGATCTACACCGAACCGCAATGCAGCCACTGTGCGGATCTGCAGAAGGATTTCGGTGACGAACTGTCCCGGTACATGAACCTGGGCCAGCTGGTCGTCACCTACCGGCCGTTGACGTTCCTGGACGACAAGCCGGGCGGCTACTCTGACCGGGTCAGCAACGCAATGTTCCTGGCGGCCGGACCCGACACCTCCGCCAAGGCGTTTCAGGCCTTCGTCCAAGACCTTTGGGGCCACCAGGAGACGGGCGGCAAGGGGCCCACCGACACCGAGATCGCCGAGATGGCCCGCGAAAGCGGTGTCCCGCCGCCTGCCGTCGACGCGATGCGTGCGGGCAAGCCCGCGCTGGACGTGGCCGAGATGGCGAACACCAACTTCGAGTACCTCTACGAGATCGATCCGATCAACACCGGCACCCCGACCATCTTCGACCTGAACACCAACAAGACCCTCGACGTCTACGACAACAATTGGCTGTCCAAGCTGATGTCGTCCTGAGCCAGGCGACGCTCGGCCAGCACCAGACCGGTCAGCACCAGAGCGCCGATCAGCCACCCCACGACCGCGATCGAGCCGGCCGGGATGATCGCCAGCGCGGCGGTGCGGTGTTGCACCCGAACCAGATCCGGATCGCTGCGGTCGTATTCGACATAGATGCGCATACCCTCGGCGAGTTCCGACGGGTAGAGCACACCGAGCTCCGGACGGTAGGTGACCCGGTCGGGAGTGACGAACTCGATCGTCGAGCGGCGCGGCCCGGCGGACAGCACCTCGGCCTGCGCGACCCCCATGTTGTTTTCGATCTGACGGTCATTGCGCCACGCACCGGCCACCAGCAGAATCGACTGCAACGTCACCAGCCCGAGAATGATCCAGACGGCACACTTACTCCAGCGCAACACTTTTCGCTGCACAGTGTCCACGACGTCGGGATTGCGCCGGGGCAGCGCGGATTTCAGCAGGGCCGACAGCCTGCCGATCACAGCGCCGCCCGGATCGCGGCGTGCAACTGCCGCAGCGACGAACGGTCGGCCTTGACCTCCAGCACCCGCATCCCGTCGTAGGGCTCGGCGAGCGCGGGGCCCAGCTCGTCGACCTCGATCTGGCGGGCCTCGATGTGGTAGGCGCGGCACAACGCGCCGACGTCGACGTCGTGCGGAGTGCCGAAGACCCGCGACGACACGTCGGAAAATCGCGGATCGCCCTGTTCGAGCAGCTCGAAGATGCCGCCGCCGTTGTCGTTGGACACCACGATCGTCAGGTTCTTCGGGGTGGGCTCGGTGGGGCCGATCAGCAGACCGGAGCTGTCGTGCACGAACGTCAGGTCGCCGATCAGACCGATGGTGCGGCCCGAGTGTGCCAGCGCCGCACCGATGATCGTCGACACCGTGCCGTCGATGCCGGCCACCCCACGGTTGGAGCGCACCTTCACGCCCTCGGTGTTGAGCCCGACCAGCGCCGCGTCGCGCACCGGGTTGGACGCCCCGAGGACCAGTTGGTCACCCGGGCGTACCGCGTCGGCGACCGCGGCCGCCACATGCAGACCGGTGGTCAGCGGGTGCGCGGCCAGCTGGTCGCGCACGGCGGCCACCGCGTGGCGGTTGGCCTCCGCGCAGCGTTGCAGCCACGCCGGGTCGGGGGACCCGCTGGTCTGCGCCCGGGTCCCGGTGGCCTGCGAATTGCCCGAGACGTCCGGCCAGCGCGGGCCGGTGGTCAGCGCATACACCGGCAGCCCCGGGTCGGCCAGCAGCGTCGAGACCGGCCGGTGCAGCGTCGGGCGGCCCAGCATGACGACCTGGCGCGGGCGCAGCAGCGGCAGTGCCAGCGGATGCAGCGGGTTGGCGGCGTGTGGCGCGGTCGGCTCGGCGACGGTGGGCAGCGCGGCCAGGTTGGGATGCACACCGGCGCCGTGCCCGGCGATCACCACGGTGTCGGGGGTCAGGTCGATCTCCAGCGGCTGGTCGAAGACCACCGGCGGGCTGTAAGTCCACGGCTTGCCATCGGGGCGGCCGGGCGGGATCTCCGCGGAATCAGAATCCGCGTCGGGCACCAGCGGTTCGCGCAGCGGGATGTCGAACTGCACCGGACCGGCGTTGGCGGTGCGGGCGCCGGTCGCGGCGGCCAGCACCCGGCAGGTCGCCGAGCGCCACTGCGCGTTCAGCGCGGCCAGCTTGTCCGCGGATTCCTCGGCAAGACCCAGGCTGATCGCCGCGCGCACCTGGGTGCCGAAGTATCCGAGCTGCTCGAAAGTCTGGTTGGCGCCGGTGCCCAGCAGCTCGTATGGCCGGTTGGCCGACAGCACGATCAGCGGCACCCGGGCGTAGTTGGCCTCGACGACCGCGGGACCCATGTTGGCCACCGCGGTGCCCGACGTCATCGCCACACAGACCGGCGCCCGCTCGGCGACCGCGAGCCCGATCGCCAGATAACCGGCCGTGCGCTCGTCGATGCGCACGTGCAGCCGCAGTCGTCCGGCCCGGTCGGCGTCGGACAACGCGAAGGCCAGCGGGGCGTTACGGGAGCCAGGGCATAAGACGACGTCGCGCACGCCGCCGCGAATCAGTTCGTCGACGACGACACGCGCCTGGGCCGTCGATGGGTTCACCACTACAGCGTGTCACAGCGCCGGATTCTCGCCCAAAGGGCGCTAGACCAGCGTCCCGCCGAAGAAGTCCAGCATCGCGTTGTTCACGGTGTCGGGGCGCTCCAGGAAGCCGAGATGCCCGGTGTGCCCGATCTGCACGTAGCGGCCGTTGGGCAGGGCGTCGGCGACTTCGCGGCCCAGTACCGCCGGGGTCAGCACGTCGTCGGCAAACCCGATGACCAGCACCTCGTTGCGGATCGCGCGGTAGGCGCTCAGCCGGTTCTCCTTGGGGTACACCTCGAGCTGCGCGGCCAGGCCCGGGGTTCGCTTGATCGGGAACGCCGTGAACATCTCCATCCAGTCCCCGATCGCCTTCTCGTCGTTGATGGTCTTGGGCGAGAAGTTCTCCAGCACACGCACTTTCGCGGCGTAGGCGGCCGGCAGCTTGATCTCGGCCTTGGTGAGCTCGACGTCGGCGGCCCGGATGGCCTTGCGAACGCGGTCCAGGCGCCCGCGGGTGCCCATCAGCACGGCCTGGCTGACCAGCTCGGGGCGGACCAGCATCAGCTCTTGGGCGATGTAGGCGCCCATCGACATCGCCACCACCCGCGCCGGGCCACCGGCGACCTCCTCGATCAGGGCGGCGGTGTCGGCGACCATCTGCTGGGTGCCGAACCCGCCGGCGTTCTCGGTGGCCCCGATCCCCCGGTTGTCGAAGGTGATGCAGCGGTAACCCGCCGCCACGAACGCCGGGACCTGGTGAATGTGCCAGGTGCGCCCGGCGCCGCCGGTGCCGGCGATGAACAGCACCGGGTCGCCGGAGCCGTTTTCCTCGTAGGCCAGGTTGATCACCTGGCAGAGGCTACGCGCCCCCGTTTGCGCCTGCTCCGCGACCGGGCCGCTTCGATCGCGCCGGTCCACACCAACGACGTCATCGCCTTGAGCTGGGTCGGGTTGGCCAGGTCCTTGGCCATCAACGCGGCGGCCGCGGCCTTCGTCGTCGTCGAGGCCTTCGACATGTGCCCGGAGTCGAACGGCGGCTGCGGGTCGTACTCCATGGACAGCTGGATCACCTTGGCGCGTTCCTCGCCGCCGATCTGGCCGGCCAGCCACAGCGCGAGGTCGATCCCGGCCGACACCCCGGCACTGGTGACGATGTCTCCCTCGTGCACCACCCGTTCGTCGCCGACCGGGGTGACGCCCAGCGCCCTGAGCGCCGTCAGTGCCATCCAGTGCGACGTGGCCCGCTTGCCGGTGAGCAGCCCAGCGGCGGCCAGGATCACCGAACCGGAGCACACCGACGCCGTCCAGGTGGCGCTGCGGTGCGCGGTGCGCACCCAGGCCAGCAGCTTCTCGTCGCGGGCGTGCTCCATCGTCGTCATCCCACCGGGCACGAGAATGACGTCAGGGCTGGGGGTTTCGTCGAACGAGTGGGTAGCGCCGATGACGAGCACGCCGGAGTCGGCGGTGATCGGACCGGGTTCATGCCACAGGAAGCGAATCTCTGCATCGGGCAGCCAGCGCAACACCTCGTAGGGCCCGATGAAGTCCAGGGCGGTGAAGCCGGGATACAGCACTATGGCGATCTGCATGGGAATCTCCTTTATCCGAAGGTCTTGCGGTAGTGGTCCGGCGAGACGCCGACCCGGCGAACGAAGTTGCGGCGCATAGTTTCCGATGTTCCAAACCCGCAGCGCGCGGCGATCGTGACGACGGTGTCGTCGGTCTCCTCCAGCTGACGCCGCGCCGCCTCGATGCGGACCCGTTCCACGTAGGCACCCGGTGCCTCACCCACCTCCTCGGTGAACACCCGGGTGAAGTGCCGCGGGCTCATCGCGGCGCGGCGGGCGAGTTCCGAAATGCTGTGCGCGGCACCAGGTTCTGCTTCGATCGTCTCTTGGACGTCACGGATGGGCTGACGACGGGCCCTGGGCATCCACACCGGCGCGGCGAACTGGGTCTGCCCGCCCGGCCGGCGCAGATACAACACCAAATGGCGGGCGATGGTCTGGGCGACCTCAGTGCCGTGGTCGTCCTCGACCAGCGCCAACGACAGGTCGATGCCCGCGGTCACCCCGGCGGCCGTCCATACGGTCGACGAACTGCGCAGGAAGATCGGCTCGCGGTCGACGGTCACGGCCGGGAACTCGCGGGCCATCCGGTCGGCGAACGCCCAGTGGGTGGTGGCCCTGCAGCCGTCGAGTAGCCCCGCCTGCGCAGCCAGAAACGAACCGGTGCAGACGCTGACGACGCGGCGGCTGTTGGCCGCGGCCCGCTCGATCCAGGACATGGTGGCGGGGTCCTGTCGCGCGCCGTCCACCCCGGCGCCGCCGGGCAAGATCAGGGTGTCGATGCCGTGCGGGTCGGGCATCGCCTCGGCGAGGAACGCCAGCCCACTCGGGGTGCTGACGGGCTGCCCGTCGAGAGAGGCGACGTGCACGCGGTAGCCGCCCTCGGTCAGCAGGGCGGCGCCGGCGAACACGTCGTGCGGCCCGACTATGTCCAGCGCCTGCACCCCGGGGAAGCCGAGGATCACCACCGATCGCGCCATGGCGTTCAGTCTCGGCCTCCACCCGCCATGGCGTCTACGACACGTACCCCACAGATCAGGACATCACAGCTTTTTGAGCCGGCGCACGGCTTGCAGCAGCGGCAATGCCGTCATCAGGCCTTTGCCCAGGTTGCGCTGGAGCATGCCCATGTTGGCCAGCACCACGTAGCGCACCCCGCAGTCCCGCCACTGCGCGACCCGATCGACGATGTCGTCCGGGGTGCCGCACAGCAGCGAATCGCGGACCACCGCGGTCGGGATCTTCTTGATGTGCGACAGCGCGGTCTGCTCGTCCATGTCCTGCGGCAGGATGTCCTGCGCACCGGTGAAGCCGATACCCAGCGGATGCTGCGCACCGTGCCGGGCGTAGAACGCGTCCGGGGCGTTGAGTGCGGCCGACCTGATCACCTCGGAGTCCAACGCCTCGTCGAGGTCGTCGCGGTTGCGCGTCACCAACGTCATCAGCCAGATCGCCGGCGTGATGGCCATCGGGTCGCGCCCGGCGTCGGACGCAGCGGTACGCACGGCCTCCAGCCGCTGGGCGTACTCCTCGGGTGCGTGCGGGAACGCCGGATAGAAGGCGTCGGCGTAGCGGCCCACCGCCCTCAGCATCCGGGGACCGTGGGCTGCGATCCAGATCTCCGGCCACCGGCCCCGGTACGGCGGCAGATCGAACAGGGCGTTGCGCAGCGGGAAGAACGGCGAGTCGCGATTGACCAACTCGCCGTGGGAATCCCACAACGCACGGATGGTCGCCATGGCCTCCTCGAAGCGCGCGACCGGCTTGGACCAGTCCACCCCGTAGGGTTCGTTGCCCTCGCGCTCACCGCTGCCGATGCCGAGGATCGCGCGGCCTCGGGTCAACAAATGCAGGGTGGCGGCGGCCTGCGCGGTGACGGCGGGGTTGCGCCGTCCGGTGTCGGTGACGCCGACGCCCAGGCGCAGGCGTGCTCGGTTGCGGGCGGCGAGGTGGCCGAGCATCGTCCACGGTTCCAGGTACGCGTCGGCCCGCGGCAACAACTTCGCTCCGCCGCAGTAGTTCGGGTTGTTCCACAACGACCGCGGGAACAGGGCGTTCAGGTGATCCGGTACCCAGAAGGAGTCGACGCGCGCCGCGGCGGCCGCCGCATAGTTGGCCTTGGTGACGGCGTCGACGACGGGGCGCGCGGCGATGATCGGGTCCATCATGCCGACGCGAATAGATGACATTCACCGATCGTGGGCGCGACCGCGCAGGCCCACTAGCGTAGGGCGCTACTTAATCGGCGGCGAAGTAGTGCCGGTCGAGATCCTCGAGCAGTCCGACGTTGATGGGCTGCCACCCGAACCGTTGTTGGGTGATCGCACTGCTGGCCGGCATGTCGATGCCGAAAAACGCTCCGATCCAACCGAAGTGGTCGAAGGCGGCGTCCGGCGCGATGCTGGTGACCGGTACATCGAGGTGGCGCCCGAAGTTCTCGGCGATGTCCCGGGTGGCGACGGCCTGCTCACCGACCGCGTGCAGGATCGTCCCGGTCTCCGCGGATTCAGCAGCCAGCCGAAACAGCACCGCGGCATCATCGCGGTGCACCGCCGACCAGCGGTTGGTCCCGTCGCCGGGGTATGCCGACACCCCCTTGGCACGGGCGACGCCGATCAGCACGGGGATGAAGCCGTAGTCACCGTCACCGTGCACGGTGGGTGCGAGGCGCACGATCGATACCCGCACGCCGCGGTCCGCGAAGGCCAGTGCGGCGGGCTCGGAGGTGCGCGGTGATTGCGGGTTGGCCGGCTGGTCTTCGGTGAGAAGTTGGCCGGGAGCATGCCCGGCGGTGCCGCTGGTGACGACGAGTGGGCGACCGGATCCTTCGAGCGTTTCGCCGAGGGCGGTGATCGCCTGGCGGTCGAGTTCGCCGGCGTCGACGAAGTTGTCGAAATCATGATGGAACGCCAGGTGAATCACGCCGTCGGCCTGCGCGGCGCCGCTGCGCAGGCTGTCCAGGTCGCTCAGGTCGCCACGATGGACCTCGGCGCCGGCCGCGGTCAGCTTGGTCGCGGAGGCCTCCGAACGAGCCAGGCCCACCACCTGATGGCCCGCACTTATCAGTTCGGGGACCACCGCCGAGCCAACCCAGCCAGACGCTCCCGTGACGAATAGTTTCATCGCGTACCTCCATGTCAGTCACTGTCATCAACACTAGCTTTGATGTCAGCAGCTGTCATCACAGTAAAATTCCCCCATGAGTCGCTGGGAGCCGGACGCACAGGGACGCCTGCAACAGGCGGCCCTGGCGTTGTACTCCGAGCGCGGGTTCGATCAGACCACCGTCGCCGAGATCGCCGAGCGGGCCGGGCTGACGGAGCGGACCTTCTTCCGGTACTTCGCCGACAAACGTGAGGTGCTGTTCGCAGGCCAGCGACCGCTGCTCGAACAGTTGACGAAAGGTGTTGTCGAAGCGCCCGATTCGGCTGGTCCCTTGGATGCCGCAAGTGCGGGACTGCAAGAGGGCATGGCCTTCCTCAGCGCCCGTCGTGAGGGATCGCGGCTACGGCAGGCCGTCATCGACGCGAACCCGGCATTGCAGGAACGCGAGCTGGCCAAGCGCGCCGCGATGGCCGCCGCTCTGGTCGACGGGCTGCTGCACCGCGGTGTCGCCGAGGCGACCGCCCGGGTGGCCGCCGAAACCGCCGCGGCAGTCTTCGGGCTTGCCTTCGAGCAGTGGCTGGCCGCCGACGACCACGATCTGGCGTACTTCGTGCGCCGCTCGATCGCCGAGCTCAAGGCGCTGGTCTAGCGTTCGCCGAGATCGACGTTTTGGCGCGATCTTCTCGCGAATGTTCTGCCAGATGTCGGTTTGGGCGACAGGGGCCCCCGGTCAGAGCAGGGCGTGACAGGCCCGAACGCGATCGACCCACCAGTCCCGGCGCTCGGCAGGCGCGGCGAGCGCCGCCAGCCGTGCCGGGTCGGGCGTCACGTCGCCGACCGGCAGGCCGCCGTCGACCGGCGCGATGTCGGCGACGTCCTCGACGAACAACCCGCCGGTGCCCAGCCCGCAGGCGTGCTCGAGTCGCGGCAGCGCGGCCGCGGCGGCCAGCCCGGCGGCGATCCCGACCGCGGTATCCAGGGCACTGGAGATCACCACCGGGATGTCGATCTCGGCGGCGATGTCCAACAGCGCGGCCACCCCGCCGAGCGGCGCCACCTTGAGCACGGCGACATCCGCGGCCCGGGCCCGCACCACCGCCAGCGGGTCGGCGGCCTTGCGGATGCTCTCGTCGGCGGCCACCGCGACCCGCACCCTCCGGCGCACCTCGGCGAGTTCAGCCACCGTCTTACACGGCTGCTCCAAATACTCCAGCGGGCCGTCCGCAGTCAGCGCCGCCGCCGCGGCCACCGCCTCCTGCACCGTCCACCCGCCGTTGGCGTCCACCCGCACCGTCGGGATCACCTCCCGCACCGCGTTGACCCGGGCGACGTCGTCGGCCAACGTCTGTCCCGGCTCGGCCACCTTGACCTTGGCCGTGCGCGCTCCGGGAAACCGTTCCAACACCTGCGGCACCTGTGTGGCGGGCACCGCCGGAACCGTAGCATTGATCGGCACCACCGAGCGAACCTCGGGAGGCCTTGCGCTGTAAGCGGATTCGATTGCCGAGGCCAGCCAGTGCGCGGCCTCGGGCGGCTGATACTCGACGAACGCGCCGAATTCACCCCAGCCGCACGGCCCGTCGATCAGGGCCGCCTCGCGAACCATGATGCCGCGGAAGCGCACCCGCATCGGCAGCGCGACAACGTGCAGACGCTCCAGCAGCTCGTCGACCGGCGGGAGCATTCAGATCGCGCGGTCGCGGTTTTCCCAGTACGGCTTGCGCAGATCGCGCTTGAGCAGCTTGCCGGTGGGGTTACGCGGCAGCGCCTCGGAAATCTCCACGCTGCGCGGGCACTTGTAATGCGCCAGATGCTCCCGGCACCAAGCGATGAGTTCCGCTTCGGACGTGCTCTGCCCGCCGGACAATTCGACGACGGCTTTCACCGTCTCGCCCCATTTGTCGTCGGGAACGCCGAACACCGCCGCGTCGAGCACCGCCGGATGATCGGTGAGCACCCGCTCCACCTCGACGGAGTAGATGTTCTCGCCACCGGAGATGATCATGTCCTTGAGCCGGTCCTCGACGAACACGAAGCCGTCCTCGTCGACGCGGCCGATGTCCCCCGACCGGAACCAGCCGTCGTCGGTGATCGCCGACGCGGTGGCGTCCGGCTTGTTGTGATAGCGCAGCATCAACTGCGGTGTGCGGAACCATAATTCGCCGGGCTGCCCGGACGGCATCTCCGCACCGGTGTCGGGGTCGACGACCTTGACCTCGACCTCCCGGGCGGGCTGCCCCGCGCTGACCAGACGGTCGGGGCGCGACTCGTCGCGATGCACCTCCGGCGAGAGCTGGGTGATCGCGCCGCACACTTCGGTCAACCCGTACACCTGGATGAAGTCGGTGTCGGGCCAGGCCTTCAGCGCAGCCTTCAACAACGCCGGCGGCATCGGCGAGGCGCCATAGACGAACGTCTTGAGAGCGCTGAAGAGCTTGATCGCGTCGTCGCCGGACTCCAGCACCTTCGCCAGCACCGCGGGCACCAGGAACGTGCGATTGGCGCCCTGCAGGATCGCGCCCGCCAGCGCCGCACCGTCGGCCTCGCGGGTGATGATCGTCGGGATGCCGGCGTGGATGCCGTACTGCACATAGGACGAGCCGCCGACGTGGAACAGCGGCATCGCCACCATGTTCTTGTCGTCGGGACCGAACTCGAATGTGCCGGCATTCAATGTGTGCGCCAGCAGGTTTCGCTGGCTGAGCGTCACACCCTTGGGGTGGCCGGTGGTGCCCGAGGAGTACATGATCAGGCACGCGTCGTCTTCGGTCACCTCAGCCGAGCGGCCGACCGGGCTCGCCGCGGCCAGCATGGCCTCGTATTCGTCACCGGCCCCGCCCTCGGGGGTGACCTCGATGACGTGTTGCACGTGGACAAGCTGGTCGCGGATCTTCGCGATGGCCGGCATCAGCTCGGCGCCGACCACCAGCACCTTGGCGCCGCAGTCGTTGAGGACGTAGTCCATCTCCTCGCCGGCGAGGCGGAAGTTGATGATCGCCGCCGCTGCGCCCAGCGACGCCGCGGCCAGCGTCACCTCCACACAGGCCGGGTGGTTCTTGTCCAGGAAGGCCACCACGTCGCCGCGGCCGATACCCCGCTCCGACAGCGCGCCCGCGCACCGGCGGATCCGGTCGTACCACTGCGACCAGGTCCAACTGCGGTTGCCGTAGACGATCGCCTCGTTGTCGGGCGTGTGCTCGGCCCAGTAGGCGGGCCGGTCGTCGAGGAAGCGCGGTTGCGGGGGTTGTTGCATACCGCACAGGGTGCCATGCCCGCTGGATCGCGGGCTCAAAACGGCGCGGCCGACGGTTCCCTTCCATCAAATCTGGAACACGTTCTAGTGTGGACCGCATGAGTGATGACCTCCTTCGCCATCCCATTCATTCCGGACACCTGACCGTGGGCGCGCTCAAGCGCAACAAGAACAAGCCCGTGCTGCATCTGGGTGACACCACGCTGACCGGCGGCGAGCTCGCCGACCGCATCAGCCAGTACATTCAGGCGTTCGAGGCGCTCGGCGCGGGCACCGGCGCGACGGCGGGACTGCTGTCGCTGAACCGGCCCGAGGTGCTGATGATCATCGGCGCCGGCCAGACCCAGGGCTACCGGCGGGTGGCACTACACCCTCTCGGTTCGCTGGACGACCACGCCTACGTGCTGAACGACGCCGGAGTGACGTCGCTGATCATCGACCCCAATCCGATGTTCATCGAGCGGGCCCAGGGCCTGCTGGAAAAGGTGCCCGCCCTCAAGCAGGTGCTGACGCTGGGCCCGGTTCCCGACGCGCTGGCCGACTCGGCGGTCGATCTGATCGCCGAGGCCGCCAAGTACCCGCCGAAGCCGTTGAAGGCCGCCGACCTGCCGCCCGATCATGTCGGTGGCATGGCCTACACCGGCGGCACCACCGGCAAGCCAAAGGGTGTGCTGGGCACCGCACAGTCGATCACCACGATGACCACCGTGCAGCTCGCCGAGTGGGAGTGGCCGGAGAACCCGCGGTTCCTGATGTGCACCCCGCTGTCGCATGCCGGCGCGGCGTTCTTCGTGCCGACCGTCGTCAAAGGCGGCGAACTGGTGGTGCTCACCAAGTTCGACCCGGCCGAGGTGTTGCGGGTGATCGAAGAGCAGAAGATCACCGCCACCATGCTGGTGCCGTCGATGATCTACGCGCTGATGGACCATCCCGATTCGCACACCCGGGACCTGTCCTCTCTGGAGACGGTGTACTACGGCGCCTCGGCGATGAACCCGGTGCGCCTGGCCGAGGCGATCCGCCGGTTCGGCCCGATCTTCGCCCAGTACTACGGGCAGTCCGAGGCCCCGATGGTGATCTCGTATCTGGGCAAGAAGGACCACGACGAGAAGCGGCTCACCTCGTGCGGTCGGCCCACCCTGTTCGCCCGGACCGCGCTGCTCGACGCCGACGGCAACGAGGTGCCCCAGGGCGAGGTCGGCGAGATCTGCGTGTCCGGTCCACTGCTGTCCGGCGGGTACTGGAACCTGCCCGAGGAGACCGCCAAGACGTTCAAAGACGGCTGGCTGCACACCGGTGACATGGCCCGCGAGGACGAGGACGGCTTCTGGTTCATCGTCGACCGGGTCAAGGACATGATCGTCACCGGCGGTTTCAACGTGTTCCCTCGCGAGGTGGAAGACGTCGTCGCCGAGCACCCAGCCGTCGCGCAGGTCTGCGTCATCGGCACCCCCGACGAGAAGTGGGGCGAGGCCGTCACCGCGGTGATCGTGCTGCGTCCGGATCATCCCAGCGACGAGGAGTCGGTGGCGAAGGTGACCGTCGAGATCCAGGCCGCGGTCAAGGACCGCAAGGGCTCGGTGCAGTCCCCCAAGCAGGTGATCGTCGTCGACTCGGTGCCGGTGACCGCGCTGGGCAAGCCGGACAAGAAGGCCGTGCGGGCGCAGTTCTGGGAAGGATCCTCGCGCGCCATCGGCTGACGCCTTGTCGGGCGCATAATGGGTGATGCTGTCCCGGATCATCCCGCTCGAGTACCTCAAAGAGCGAGACGTGATGTTCTGGCTACCGCCCGGCGGCCAGGACAACGAGATCTGGGCAGACACCTGGGTGATCATCGCCGAACTCGACGCCGCTGACGCCGACCCCGTCCTGGACCTCCTGCGCGACAACGACATCGGCGGCTACATCGCCACACCGAGCGGGCGCCGGGGAGCACCCGGACCCGGCCGCCAGCTCTACGTGGACCGCGAGCAACACAGCAAGGCCGCCGACGTGCTGATGCTGTTCCTGCGTTCCCGGAACCAGCCGGCGCTCCCGGCGGGGGCGACGCGCAGACCGGCGCGCAGCGAGCCTGCGGTCCACACGGTGCGGCCAGGGTGGCTGCGCGTCCTGGTGATAACGCTCAAGATCGTTGCCGGGGCGGCGTTCATCGCACTGTTCCTGCTGCTCATGTACCACCAGGGCCCGCGCTTGTTTCCGACCGTGCATCCACCGCAGCACCCGGTGTCCAACACCGACGCACCTGCCATGACCGACGGTCGCCCCTGAACCAGTGCGACGATGGTGCCATGCCCACCACCGCCGTCCTCTTCGACTTTTCTGGCACCCTGTTCCGTCTTGAGGAGGACGACAACTGGTTCGCCGGGATGGAGCTGATCGACGACGACGGCCGGCGAGCAATCGACGACCACGCCAAGGCAGAACTGATGGAACGCCTCACCCATCCGACCGGTGGATCGGTGACCAGAACCGAGGATGCCTACCGCGCGTGGGTCAACCGTGATCTCGAGCCGGCCCTGCACCGCGAGGCCTACCTGCACGCGCTGACCGACGCCGGCCTGCCCGATGTGCATGCCGAGACGCTGTACCAGCGCGCGATCGACCCCGCGTGCTGGGTGCCCTACCCGGACACGGTCGAGGTATTGCGGTCACTCAAGGCCAGCGGGCTGCGCACCGCTGTGGTCTCCAACATCGCGTTCGACATCCGCCCGGCGCTGCAGGCAGCGGGAGCCGAGTTCGACGAAATCGTCTTGTCCTTCGAAGTCGGCGCGGTCAAACCCGATCCCCGGATCTTCCAGATCGCGCTGCAACGTCTCGGCGTATCCGCCGGCGAGGCTGTGATGGTCGGCGACAGCGAAGAGAACGACGGCGCCGCCCGCGCGCTGGGCTGCGATTTCATCCTGGTCGATCCGCTGCCGGTCGCCGACCGCCCGACCGGGCTGATCGACCCACTGCGCGACCGCGGCATCGAGGTCTAGGCGTACGTTCTTTGCCATGGCCGACTCCGAGCGCATCAGGCCGCCGTGGTGGCTCAAGCCGATGAACAAGGTGTTCATGGCGGTGATGCGCATCGGCATCCCGTTCGGCGCCGAAAGCCCGATGGTGCTGACCGTGGTCGGACGTAAGTCCGGCAAGGCGCGGTCCACGCCGATCACCCCGTTCACCGTCGACGGCAGGCGCTACGTCGTCGGCGGCTTCCCGGGTGCGGACTGGGTGCGCAACGCCAGGGCCGCCGACGTGGCCACCCTGACCCAGGGCAAGCGCACCGAGCGGGTGCGGATGGTGGAACTGTCCGCCGACGACGCCCGCCCGCTGCTGCGGGCCTTTCCCACGCTGGTGCCCACCGGGGTGAGCTTCATGAAGAATGCCGGTCTGGTCACCGAGGGCAGACCAGAGGAATTCGAGGCACTGGCCGGTCGCTGCGCGGTGTTCCGATTCGACCCAGTAACCCAGGATGGAGATCAAACCCCTTGACCGACAACCCCTTTGACCCGTCACAGTGGAAGACCATCGACGGCTTCGAGGACCTGACCGACATCACCTATCACCGGCACGTGTCCGACGGAACGGTGCGGGTGGCCTTCGACCGGCCCGAGGTGCGCAACGCCTTTCGCCCGCACACCGTCGACGAGCTCTACCGCGCCCTCGACCACGCCCGGATGTCGCCCGACGTCGGCGTGGTGCTGCTGACCGGCAACGGGCCGTCGGCCAAGGACGGCGGTTGGGCGTTCTGCTCGGGCGGCGACCAGCGCATCCGCGGCCGCAGTGGCTACCAGTACGCCGCCGGTGAGACCGCCGAGACCGTCGACCCTGCCCGCGCCGGGCGGTTGCACATCCTGGAGGTGCAGCGGCTGATCCGGTTCATGCCCAAGGTGGTCATCTGCCTGGTCAACGGCTGGGCCGCGGGCGGCGGGCACAGCCTGCACGTGGTGTGCGACCTGACGCTGGCCAGCCGCGAACACGCCCGGTTCAAGCAGACCGACGCCGACGTGGGCAGCTTCGACGGCGGCTACGGCAGCGCGTATCTGGCCCGCCAGGTGGGCCAGAAGTTCGCCCGGGAGATCTTCTTTCTCGGCCGCACCTACACCGCCGAGCAGATGCATCACATGGGTGCGGTCAACGAGGTGGTCGACCACGCCGAGCTGGAGAACGTAGCGGTGCAGTGGGCCAAGGAGATCAACGGCAAATCGCCTCAGGCCCAACGCATGCTGAAGTTCGCCTTCAACCTGCTCGACGACGGGCTGGTGGGGCAGCAGCTGTTCGCCGGGGAAGCCACCCGGCTGGCCTACATGACCGACGAGGCCGTCGAGGGCCGGGACGCCTTCCTGGAGAAGCGCGACCCCGACTGGAGCCCATTCCCCCGCTACTTCTAGCGATTTCGGCGCGTTTTCCGCCGCTCAGCGAACGAAAGCGCGCCGAAATCGCAACCTCGAGGAGCCCGGCCGTGAATCCTTTGCGCCGACTGACCGACGCCATCGCCCTGACCGGCATGCGCCCGCCGCTGAGCATGCCCACCGGGGTCAACATCGACCTGCGCGGCAAGCGGGTGCTGATCACCGGCGCCTCGTCGGGCATCGGTGCCGCGGGCGCCGAACTGTTCGCCGCGCGGGGCAGCGAGGTGGTGATCGTCGCCCGGCGCGCCGACCTGCTCGGTGAGGTCGCCGAACGCATCACCGCCGCAGGCGGATCCGCGACCGCGCTCCCCTGCGACCTGTCCGATCTCGACGCCGTCGACGCCCTGGCCCGCGACGTCGGCGTGGTCGACATCTTGGTGAACAACGCCGGCCGGTCGATCCGCAGGCCGCTGGCCGAGTCGCTAGATCGCTGGCACGACGTCGAGCGGACGATGATGCTGAACTACTTCTCGCCGCTGCGGCTGATCCGCGGACTGGCGCCGGCGATGATCGAGCGCGGCGACGGCCACATCATCAATGTCGCGACGTGGGGCGTGTTCAGCGAGGCCTCCCCGCTGTTCGGGGTCTACAACGCGTCGAAATCGGCGCTGAGCGCGGTCAGCCGGGTCATCGAGACCGAATGGGCCGGCTACGGCGTGCATTCGACGACGCTGTACTACCCGCTGGTGGCCACCCCGATGATCGCGCCGACCAAAGCCTACGACGGTCTGGCCGCGCTGACCGCCGAGGAAGCCGGGCAGTGGATGATCGACGCCGCCCGGCACCGCCCGGTGCGGATCGCCCCGCGCATCGCCGTCACCGCCCGCGCACTCGACGTCGTCGCGCCCGGTGTGATCAGCCGGGTGATGAAGCGTCAGCGCCTGCAGCCCAACTGAGGTAGACACGACGGCATGGAGATCCTCGCGAGCCGGATGCTGCTCCGGCCGGCGGATTACGCGCGCTCGGTGGCGTTCTACCGCGACGCGCTCGGCCTCGCGATCGCCCGCGAATACAGCGGTGGCATCGTGTTCTACGCCGGGCAATCACTGATCGAACTGGCCGGCCATGGCGCGTCGGAACATTCGGTCGGGCCGGCATCGCTGTGGCTGCAGGTCCGCGATCTGTACGCCACCGAGAAAGAACTCGCCGGACGCGGGGTCGAGATCGCGCGAGCGGCCCGTCGCGAACCGTGGGGACTGCACGAGATGCATGTCATCGACCCGGACGGGATGACGTTGATCTTCGTCGAGATCCCCGAGGACCATCCGCTGCGCCGCGACACCCGCGGCTAGCGGTCAGTGCGATTCGAGCGGCCAGCCCACCGAGGCCAGCCGCGCGGCAACCTGGTTGCGCTCTTCGGGCGTCGGGTCCTTCTCGATGACCTGGCGGATGGCGTCGCGGATCTGCTCTTCGGTCACCGGAGTGTCGAAGTCACCGTCGCGCAGGATCGACCGGGCGGCCTGCACCACCTCGTCCTCCGACAGCGACCTCTTCAGCAAGGCCAGCAGCGGGTAATAGTCCTTGGGCGGAACGCCTTCCGGGTAGCCCTTGTGCAACCAGCCGAGAACGTTCTCCAAGAAGGCGGGCTGCTGCTGTTCGACGGTCATCGCACGCTCACTTCTTGGGCAGCATCGGGAAGAGGTCGATCCCGAAGTGATGGATGATCGTCGCTCGGGTGATCCAGGCGACGGCCGTCAGAATCACCAGGGAGACGAACACGAAGAGCAGGATCCCCAGCACCTTCAACACCGGGTTCGGCTTGTGGATCACGTGGTCGGCTTCCTCGCCGCCCGCCCCGAAGGAGTAGGCCAGCATGCCGCTGGCGAACAGCGCGGGCAGCCCGGCGCCGAGCACCAGCCCCACGACCAGAACTTTCAAGATCGACTCGAAGTACGTCATCGATGCGTCCTTATGTGCTCGTAGCGGCGATCAGCCCGGCCGTCAGACCGTGGCTGCGGGCTTGGCCGGCTTGGTGTCCTTGGTGGTGGCCGCCCGCACCTCGGCCGGGACCACCGAGTTCGTGGAGGTGTCCCAGTCGGCGTTGACATTGCTGTGGTCGACCTTCTGCTGCTGGGCGCGCCACCACATGTAGAACGACAGGCCGACCAGGATCAGGAAGATCAGGCCGTCGCCCATCAGCTGGGAATTGGTGACGTCCTTGACGAGGTAGCTCAGCCAGTAGGACAGCGCCCCGACCAGGGCCGCGGCCGGCAGGGTGACCAGCCAGGCCACCGCCATCCGTCCGGCCACCGCCCAGCGCACCTCGGCGCCGGGCTTGCCGACGCCGCTGCCGAGGATCGATCCGGTGGCGACGTGCGTGGTGGACAGCGCCATGCCGGCGGCACTCGAGCTGAGAATGATGGCGGCCGAGGAGGCTTCGGCGGCCAGACCCTGCGGCGACTCGATCTCCACCAGGCCCTTGCCCAGCGTACGGATGACCCGCCAGCCGCCGATGTAGGTGCCCAGTCCGATGGCGACTGCGCAGCTGAAGATGATCCAGAACGGCAGGCCGTCCTTCTTCACGTCGCCGGTCAGGTGACCGGTGGTGATCAGGGCCAGCGCGATGACGCCCATCGTCTTCTGCGCGTCGTTCGTACCGTGCGAGAGCGCGACGAGGGAGGCGGTGGCGATCTGGCCCCAGCGGAAGCCCTCCTCGCGGCGGCGGGCCAGCACCTTGCGGGTGATCCGGTAGACCAGCCAGGTGCCGCAGGCGGCGACCAGACCGGCGATCACCGGAGCCGCGATCGCCGGGATCAGGACCTTCTGGGTGACCCCGGCCCAGTTGACGCCACTGGTGCCGAGCGCGGCCAGGCCGGCGCCGATCAGGCCGCCGAACAGGGCGTGCGACGAGCTGGACGGGATGCCGAACAACCAGGTGAGCAGGTTCCACAGGATGCCGCCGATCAGGCCGGCGAAGATGATCGTCAAGCCCATCGACGCGTCGATGCCGGGCAGCAGGTGTCCGGTCTTGGCGTCCTGCACCTTGAGCACGGAGGTGGTCACCGTGACGGCGACCTCGACGGAGAGGAATGCGCCGACCAAGTTGAGAACGCCGGCCAGCAGCACGGCGGTCTTGGGCTTGAGCGCTCCCGTGGCAATCGAGGTCGCCATGGCATTGCCAGTGTCGTGGAACCCGTTGGTGAAGTCGAAAGCCAGGGCCGTGGCGATCAACAGCACCAGGATGATCATCTCCGCGCTCATAGCTGAGATTGTGGTGGGCGAAGGGACTCTTTGACCAGCTGCCAAAGGTCCTCGAACTGCGCATTTGCGAACGTCCCGCAGGTGTTCATCGGTTGTTAACCTGGTGGCCGTCCGGGGTTCGTCTGAGCCCGAGGATCGGGGGTACTACTGGTGGGCGCGGCCAGCAGATGCGCCGTCTAGGATTCTCGTATCCACTGGGCGCCCCACGCCCCCGTAAGGGAGATGCCGCGGTGACGAAGTTCCTCACCAAGATCGTGGCTTGGATCAAAGCGGGTTACCCGGACGGGGTTCCGCACCCCGACCAGGTGCCGCTGTTCGCGCTGCTGCGCCGCCGCCTCAGCGAGGAGGAGGTCATCGCCGTCGCCGAGGTGATGCTGGAGCGCGGCGACTTCGACCACATCGACATCGGCGTGCTGATCACCGAGATCACCGACGCGCTGCCCAGCACCGAGGACATTGACCGGGTCCATGACAAGCTCGCCGCCTACGGGTGGCCGCTGGACGATCCGCGCGACAGTGAGGACGTCGAATAACCACTCTGCGAGCGCTCGCCATCCCGCCCGGCCCGTCGGCGCAGTCGGTGATGGCCGCCCTGGACGGCGTCCTGGACGGACGCGACGCCCCACTGGTCCCGATCCCGGCCGGCGATCTTCGGGAAAGCGAGTTGCTGACCACGTCGTTGCGGGTCGGCGAAGAGATCGAGGACGACGTCGCCCTGGTGGTGTCGACGTCGGGGACCACCGGAACTCCCAAGGGGGCGTTGCTCACTCCCGCGGCGCTGATCGCCAGCGCGTCGGCCACCCACGACCGGCTCGGCGGACCGGGCACCTGGCTGCTGGCGCTGCCGACCCATCACATCGCCGGACTCCAGGTGCTGGTGCGCAGCCTGCAGGCCGGCACAGTCCCGGTCGAGCTGGACATCTCCGCGGGCTTCGATACCACCCAAGTGCCCACGGCCGTCGCACAACTCGGCGCCGGCCGGCGCTACACCGCGCTGGTGGCCACTCAGCTGGCCAAGGCACTACTCGACCCCGCGGCCACCGCGGCACTGGCCGATCTCGACGCGGTGCTGCTCGGCGGCGGCCCCGCCCCCCGGCCCGTGCTGGAGGGCGCGGCGGCCGCCGGGATCGCGGTGGTGCGCACCTACGGCTCCAGCGAGACGGCCGGCGGCTGCGTCTACGACGGGGTGCCGTTGGACGGGGTGACGATCCGGCTCGACGACGGGGCCGAGCCCGGCCAGGGGCGGATCGTCCTCGGCGGACCGACCCTGGCCATGGGCTATCGCAACCCGCCCGACCCGGATCCGTTCGCCGAGCCCGGCTGGTTTCGCACCGACGATCTCGGCCTGCTCGACGAAGCGGGCACCCTGACCGTGCTGGGCCGGGTCGACGAGGCGATCAGCACCGGCGGGCTGACCGTGATGCCCGCGCCGGTGGAGGCGGTGCTGTCCCGGCACCCGGCGATCGCCGACTGCGCGGTGTTCGGCCTGCGCGACGACCGGCTCGGTCAGCGGGTGGCGGCCGCTGTGGTCCTTGTCACCGGCGCGCTCGAGCCGACACTTGACCACATCCGCGACTACCTCGCCGAGTCACTGGACCCCACGGCCGCACCCCGTGAACTGCACATTGTCGACGAACTGCCGCGCCGCGGCATCGGAAAGCTCGACCGCCGCGCGCTGCGTGAGCGGTTCGCCGACGGCGGTGACCTACCCGGCGGCTACGGCTGGTGAACAATGGTTTGCGCAGCCACACAGAGGGGACATGTTGGTATGGACGAGCTGAAGTTTCTCGACCTGCACGGCGACCGGGTGGCCTATCTGGACGAAGGCCAGGGCGACGTCATCCTGCTGCTGCACGGCATGGCGGGCAGCTCGCAGACCTGGCGCCAGATGATTCGCCCGCTCTCGCGCAGATATCGGGTGATCGCTCCGGACCTCCCCGGGCACGGCAGCTCGGACAAGCCGCGCAGTGACTACTCGCTAGGTGCGTTCGCGGTGTTCCTGCGCGACCTGCTCGACGAACTCGGCGTGACACACGCCACCGTCGTCGGGCAGTCGCTGGGCGGCGGCATCGCCATGCAATTCGTCTATCAGCACCCCGACTACTGCCGGCGACTGATCCTGATGAACAGCGGTGGCCTGGGGCCGGACGTCGGATGGACCCTTCGACTGCTCTCCGCGCCCGGCGCCGAGCTGATCATGCCGATCATCGCGCCTCCACCGGTGCTGGCCATCGGCGAGAAGGTGCGGTCCTGGTTCGGTAAGGCCGGTATCCAGTCGCCGCGCGGCGCCGAGATCTGGAGCGCCTACAGTTCCTTCGCCGACGCCCAGACCCGGCAGGCGTTCCTGCGCACGCTGCGTTCGGTGGTCGACTATCGCGGGCAGGCGGTCAGCGCGCTGAACCGACTGCACGTCGCCACCATGCCGGTCATGGTCATCTGGGGCGATCAGGACGCCATCATTCCCGTCGAGCACGCGTACTCCGCCCACGAGACGCGGCCGGACGTCCGGCTCGAGGTACTGGCCGGCGTCGGGCACTTCCCTCAGGTTGAGCGCCCGATGGAAGTCGTCGAACTGATCGATGACTTCATCGCCACCACCGCGGGGGCCGACATCGAACAGCCCGCCACCCAGACGTGACCGAAGCCGCCGACCGGTTCGCCGCCGCGGCCGTGGCGCGGCTGGCCACGGTGACCCCGGACGGTCCGCCGCATGTGGTGCCGATCGTCTTCGCCGTGGCGGAATCCACCGTCTACACCGCGGTGGACGGCAAGCCCAAAACCACTCAACGGCTGCGGCGGCTGGCCAATATCGAGGCAAACCCGCGGGTGAGCATTCTGGTCGATCACTACGACGACGACTGGTCGCAGCTGTGGTGGGTCCGTGCCGACGGGGTCGCGACCATCCACCACGACGACGCGGTGTGCGCCCGGGGCTGCGAGCTGCTGCGCGCGAAGTACCCGCAATACCAAGCGGTTCCGCTGGACGGCCCGGTGATCGCAGTCGACGTCGACCAATGGACGGCCTGGCCTGCATCGGAAGTCAAGTAGTCAACTACTGTCGCCGGATCGGCAGGAACAGACGATGCTGGCCTCCATGCCACAGCTGGAAACCATCGACAAAGGTCGTTGCACGCCGACCCATCCCGCACCACTGCTCTTCGTCCACGGCGGCTGCCACGCGGCATGGTGCTGGGACGCCGGATTCCTGGACTTCTTCGCCGACAAAGGCTTTCGCGCAGTCGCGGTGAGCCTCCGCCATCATGGCAACAGCTCCGGGGATCGGTCACTGCACCGCTGCTCGATTGCCGACTACGTCGAAGACGTGAAGGCCGCGGCCGATGACCTCGACACGTCACCGGTCGTTGTCGGTCACTCGATGGGCGGGTTCATCGTCCAACGCTATCTGGAGGACCACTGGGCGCCGGCGGCCGTACTGATGGCGTCCTTACCGCCCAGCGGGGTCAGGGGAGCCACATCGCGGTTCGTGCGGAAACATCCCTTGGTTGCGCTGCGGTCCAACTTCTCCGGCCGACCGCAACTCATCTTCCAACAGCCGCTGACGCGTGAGGCGCTGTTCAGCCCGGGGACCCCTCAACCCGTGGTCGATGACTGTGCCGGCCGTGTCGAAGCAGAAAGCATGCGAGCGTTGTGGTTCGACGTGCTGTTCCGGCTACCAAAGCCGGAACAGGTTTCCACACCGATGCTGGTCCTGGGTGGCTCGGCGGACGGGTCGGTGACCACCGACGAAGTACACGCAACTGCGCGCGCCTACCGCAGCACCGGTGAACTCTTCCCGGACATGGGCCACAACATGATGCTCGAGCCGGGTTGGCCCGCAGTGGCGCACCGGATCGAAGAGTGGCTCGGCGGGCGGGGCATGTAAGCCGTCAGCACCACTACCGTGTTCGCCCGTACGCTGGAACCTTGTGAACATCGGTCGCAAGGAGGCGATCGCGGTCACCGTCGGCGTGCTGCTGGTGGCCGCGGCGTTCGCCGTACCGCACCTGCACCTGGGCATCGTCACTCCGCTGATCAACAGCTCCCCCGCCGAGATCAAGAGCTTTGCCGACACCGCGCCGATCTTCGGCTGGTGGAACGCCCACGTCGGCTGGGGCACGGTCCCGGCGATCCTGATCGGAGTGGCCGCCGTGGTGTGGGGCGCGTCGCTCGCCCGGCGGCTGCCCTGGCGCCCGCTGCTGGCGACCACCTGGGCGACATCGCTGGCCTGGGCGTTCGCGCTGGCGATGATCGACGGTTGGCAACGCGGCTTCGCCGGCCGACTCACCGCCCGCCACGAGTATCTGCGCCAGGTGCCGACGATCACCGACATCCCCGAAGCCGTCCGCACCTTCGCCAGCAGAATCCTGGATTTCCAGCCTGATTCGTGGATCACCCACGTCTCCGGCCATCCGCCCGGCGCGCTGCTGACCTTCGTCTGGCTGGACCGCATCGGGCTGGGCGGCGGCGCGTGGGCCGGGCTGTGGTGCGTGTTGTTCGGCTCCTCGGCCGCCGCCGCGATCCTGGTGGCGGTGCGCGCGCTCAGCGGTGAGGACACCGCGCGACTGGCGGCGCCGTTCGTCGCCGTCGCGCCCACCGCGATCTGGATCGCGGTGTCCGCCGACGGCTACTTTGCCGGGGTGGCGGCGTGGGGTATCACCCTGCTGGCCTTGGCCGTTCGCCGCACCGTGCGGTGGCCTGCGCTGGCCGCCGCGGCGGCCGGTCTGGTCCTGGGCTGGGCGATCTTCCTCAACTACGGGCTCGCGTTGATGGCGCTTCCCGCGGTGGCGGTGCTGTGCTGCGCGGCCTCCTGGCGCGACGCGATGCGAGCGCTGACGGTGGCGGTGGTAGGTGCGCTGGGGGTCGTGGCCGTGTTCGCCATTGCGGGCTTCTGGTGGTTCGACGGCTACACCCTTGTCCAGCAGCGCTATTGGCAGGGCATCGCGCTGAACCGGCCGTTCCAGTACTGGAGCTGGGCCAACCTGGCGTCGGTGGTCTGCGCTATCGGGTTGGGCAGCGTGGCCGGGATCGGCCGGGTGTTCGACATCGCGGCGATCAGGCGCCGCAGCGGGCTGCACCTGCTGATCCTCGGCGCGCTGACCGCGATCCTGTTCGCCGATCTGTCGATGCTGTCGAAAGCCGAGACCGAACGGATCTGGTTACCGTTCGAGGTCTGGCTCACCGCCGCCGGCGCCCTGCTGCCGATCCGGGCCCAGCGATGGTGGTTGAGCCTGAACGTGATCGGAGCTCTGATTCTCAACCACGTCATCCTGACCAACTGGTAGTACCCGGTCGCCGACCAGGTAGAGCAGCGCCGAACTCCAGACCACGGCCAGCGCGATCCAGAACCCCGTCGCATAGTCGCGGTCGAGCACCGTGAGGTTGTCCAGATGCAGGCCGGGCTTGTCGTACACCGGAATCGCCAGCAGCACCAGGACGACGGTCAGCAGCGCGGCCACCAGGATCGGCGTCCACCACCGGTGCGGAAGCAGACGCCGGCCCGCGAAACCCAGTGCCACACACAGTGGTGCGAACACCGCGTCGTGCAGCAGCACGCCGATCAGCGCCCACACCACGATGCGGATGATGACGTCGGTCGAGTTCTGCGCCACCAGTACCACGCCGTAGACCCCGAGCGCCACCCCGAGCGCCACCAGGAAAAGCCGGGTCGACGTCACGTCACCACCTCGATTCTGGAGAGCCATTTGGTCTGCAGCACACCGGGTCTCGTCGGTGCGATCAGCCGGCACGGGTAACCGTGATCGAGATCCAGCACCTGTCCGTTGAGCTTCAGCGCGATCAGCGTCTGCGAGTCACGGGAGTGGCGGGCGGGCAACACCGTGCGCGAATACGGACCTGGCGGCTCCAGCGAAACCATTCGGACATCGGTATCGGCTTGGCTGCCAACCGCTTTGAGAAGATCAGCCAGCACCACACCGGTCCAGTCCGCGGTGGCGCTCCAGCCTTCCACACAGGCGATCGGCAGCCGGTGGGTGGCCTGCGGCATCGCCGCGAGCTCGGCGAGGGTAAACGCCCGGACGGTGTCACCGTTCACCACGGTCAGCCGGTAATCGGGCGAGCGCGCGCTGCCCAGCACACCCGCCGCGAACGCCGACCGGTTCACCGGAACGCCCTGCGGCCCTTGACCGGACCGCGGTGCCAGCACCGAGACGAACCGCAGCCACGAAATCGTCTGGCCGGCCGTCACGATCGTCGCCGCACCGACGGCCAGCCAGGTACCGGCCAGCACCGCGCGCCGACTCGGACCGGTGCGTAGCTCGCCCGTCGGGATGTCCTCGAGGGGTTCGCCGAGAGCTGTGCGAATCACCGGCAGCTTCACACCCACGTGCACCAACACCGCACCAGCCGCCACATAGGCCATCGCGTAGTGGCTGGTGGTGAAGAAGAACCCGAACGCGTACCACTGGGCGATGTTCATGATCCCGGTGGACAGCTGAAAGATCATGGAGCCCACCAGAACCAGGATCGACGCCCGCTCGATCTGCCGGGTCAGGCCGCCGATGATGGGCCGTTCGAACAGCTTGGGGTACACCGACCACAACTTGACCACCAGCAGCGGAATCGCCGCGATACCGGCGATCACATGCAGGCCCTGGGTCAGCTGGTAGAGCCACACCGGCCGGGTCGGCCAGAAGAACCACGGCTGCGGATGTTGGATGAAGTGACTGATCAACCCCGTCACGAAGCAGACGGTGACGGCGACACCCAGGGCGAGCCCAACCCGAGCCGTCACTGCGGTGCCACGCAGACGGGCCTCGGCGGTGTTCGGAATCTGCGGCGTCACGTCAGCGTGAGTGTAGCCACGACGCGTTGACCGACCGGGTGAAAACCGGCTAACGCCAGACCAACTTCTTCGGCCAGCGCGGCCGCGCAGTCGACGCCGACCGACGCCCACTTGAACCAGGGCCCGATGCTGTTCGACGACTCCAGACGCACCCATCTGGCCCGCACACCGGCGGTGGCCGGATCGAATTCGGCCACACAGCGCCCGCCCGAGCGCAGCAGCTCACCGGCGCGCCGCAGGACCCGGCGCGGGTCACCGGCCAGGCCGACGTTGCCGTCGGCGAGCAGCACCGTCTGCCAGCGGCCGGTGCCGGGCAGTGGCTCGAATACGTCGCGCAGCAACGCCGGGGCACCGCTGCGCCGGGCCAGCCGCACGGCGGTGGCCGACTGGTCGACGCCGAGGGCCGGGATACCCCGCTGGATCAGGTGGGCGACCAACCGGCCTGGGCCACAACCCAAGTCGATCGTCGGCCCGTCGCACAGCGCCACCACGGCCGCGTCGAACGCCGCATCGGCGCCGCGACCACCCAGCCAGCTGTGCACCGGAAGCCGGTGCACCTGCCCGTCGTCGTGGCGCAGCCAGCAGCGTTCGCCGGTCAGCGCCTGCTCATAGAGCGCTCCGAGCACCTCATACCTCCCGGGTGGCGTGGGCGAACCGGCTCGACGATCGGCAGGCCGCGCGGACCGTCGGGATGTCGTCGACGGTGTCGACGTCGGGTAGTTCTTCGACAAGGGTCACAGAGATTCCGGTGTGCTCCAGGGCAGCCAGCGTTACAGCGCCGGTGTCGGCACGCGACATCGGCACCTCGCGCACACAGTCCGCGGTGGCCACATCGGCGACGCCGAGCACCCACCAGCCGCCGTCGCACGCCATTCCCAACACGGCCGGCGCGGCGAGCAACCGGCGGGCACACCCCTCGAGCAGGTCGGGGCGCACCTGCGGGGTGTCCATCCCGATCTGCAGCACCGGCTGCCCGCCGGCCGCCGCGGCCGCGTCGGCGTGCGCGTTGGCCAGCCGGTCCCCGAAGGTCTCGCCACGCTGGTCGACCACGGTGAACGCGACGAGCCGGGCACGGATCTCCTCGGCCCGGCAGGCCCGGTCGAGGTCGCCGGTCAGCGCGACCACCCGGTGCGCGACCGGGGTGGCGACCACCGCGTCCAGCGTGTCGAGCAGAGCCGCAGCCGCGATCTCGGCCGCGGCCTGCTCCCCCAGCGTGGCGGCCAGTCGGGTCTTGGCCAGCCCCGGTACCGGAGCCTTGGCCACCACCAGCACGGCTACCGGGATCTCCTGGGGGCTCCGCGTCACGAGATGGCCTTCCAGAAGTCGACGGCAGCGGTGAAGCTTCCTCGCACCGACCCGCTGACCTTCGACTTCCCGCCGGTGCGCGGGCCGTAGTCCACGTCGACTTCGACCACACGCCATCCCGCGGTCGCGGCACGGACCAGTAATTCCAGCGGGTACCCCGAACGGCGGTCGGTCACTCCGAGCGCCAGCAACGCATCGCGCCGCACCACCCGCATCGGGGCGATGTCGTGCACGGCAAGCCGGTGCCGGACCCGCAACCGCCAGCAGACCACCGCCGTTCCCGCCCGCGCATGCCACGGCCATTTCAGGCCGCGGACCGGGCGGCGACGGCCGGTCACCATATCGGCGCCGCGGTCGAGTTCGGCGACCAGCCGGGGCAGGTCGGCGGGATCCAGCGAACCGTCGCCGTCGAGTACGGCGATCACCGGCGTGCGGGCGGCGAGCACCCCGGCGTGCACGGCCGAGCCGTAGCCCGGCCTCGGTTCGCTGACCACGTCGGCGCCGTGCCGGCGCGCGACGTCGCCGGTGCCGTCGGTGCTGTTGTTGTCGACGACCAGTGCCCGGTAGCCGGCCGGGATGGCCGCGAGCACGGCAGGCAGCGATTCCGCTTCGTTGAGACACGGCAGCACCACGGTGACCGCACACTGCTCCATAGCGCCCAACCTAGGTGAGACCCCCACCGCAGTGCATGACGAAACCGTGACATCGGTGCAGGTGGAGTGCAGTGTTGGTTACTGTTTTGAACTATGACGGCCCGGGTTTTGATCGCCGACGACGACACCGTCGTGCGGGATGTGGTGCGCCGGTACCTGGAACGGGACGGCTTGGAGGTCACCGTCGCCGACGACGGCAACGAGGCACTGCGGGTGCTGGGTACCCAGCGCATCGACGTGGCCGTGCTGGATGTGATGATGCCCGGGCCGGACGGGCTGTCGCTGTGCCGGACGCTGCGCCGGGGCGGCGACTACAGCGTTCCGGTGATCCTGCTGACCGCGCTCGGCGAGGAGGACGACCGGATCGCCGGCCTGGAAGCCGGGGCCGACGACTACGTCACCAAACCGTTCAGCCCCCGCGAGCTGGCGCTGCGGGTCCGTTCGGTGTTGCGGCGGGCCCCGGCGCCGGCGGCGGCGCTGCCGCTGGAAATCACGGTGGGCGATCTGACGGTCTCGACGGCTGCGCGGTCGGTGTCGATCGCGGGCAGGCCGGTGGGCCTGACCAATCGTGAATTCGATCTACTGTTGTTCTTCGTGACCCACGCCGACACCGTGTTCTCCCGCGAGGACCTGCTGCAGATGGTGTGGCACTGGGAGTTCGGCGACCTGTCGACGGTCACCGTGCACGTCAAGCGGCTGCGCTCCAAGCTCGGCGCCCACCACCGGGTCCAAACCGTCTGGGGCCGTGGGTATCTGTGGAGCAGCGAAGCCGGCGGCGGTGATCGTGTCCCTGCTTGACCTGGCCAGGATGGCGCTGCTGGCACTGGCCTGCTCGCTGCCCGTGGTGCTGCTCGGCGTGTTGGTGATCCGGCTGGTCCGGTCGATGTCGATGACGGTCACCATGGCGGTGCTGGTGCTGATCCCGACGCTGGCGACGCTGACCGGTGTGCTGGGCGTCAGCGGGTTCATGATCACCAGCACGTTCGCCTCGATCGCCGTGGTGCTCTCGATCGTGGCCGTCGTGACCTTGCCCGCCGCGCTGATGCTGGCCCGCTACCAGGCCCGCCGCACGGTGTGGGAAAAGGAGATGCACGACGCGGAGCGGATGGCCGAGCAGTCCCGCCGGCGCCTGGTCGCCTTCGTCAGCCACGATCTGCGCACCCCGCTGGCCGGCATCCGGGCGCTCGCCGAGGCCATCGCCGACGGCGTGGTCAGCGACGACGAGGTTCGGGTGCAGGCCAAACACATTGAGCACGAGACGGTTCGGCTGTCCGAGATGGTCGACGACCTGTTCGAGATGTCCAAGATCAACGCCGGCGCGGTGCAGGCGCCATACGAGAAGGTCGCGCTCGACGAGGTGGTCGACGATGTGATCACCGCCCACCGGATCGCCGCGGAGCGCGCCGGGGTGAACCTGGCCGCGTCGGTGCCCGCCGACCCGGTGCGGGTGATCGGCAGTGACCGGGCGCTGGTGCGGGTGCTGTCCAACCTGGTCGCCAACGCGATCGCGCACACCCCCTCGGGCGGGACGGTCACGCTCGCGCTCGGCACGGACGCCGGCGCGGCGTGGGCGCGGGTCGACGACACCGGCGTGGGCATCGACGAAGCGGACCTTCCCCGGGTGTTCGACGTGGCATACCGCGGATCCAACAGCCGTGTCCCGCGGGAGGATTCGTCGCTGCCGAGCGGCTCGGGCCTGGGGCTGGCGATCGCCGCCGGTTTGGTGCAGGCCCATCGCGGCACGTTGTCGGCGCACAACACCGCGCACGGGGCGCGGTTCGAGGTCCGGCTGCCGCTGGCCACGTAGGTCCCGTCGCCGACCGTGCGGGCTATCGGTGGATCCGCTGCGATTCGTCGACGACAACCCCCACTCTCGGCGTATGACAGCATGGGTAGATCGCCTGAAGGGAGATCGAGTGTCCGTAGCCAAACGCGAACGCGCCGCCCTCGTCGCAGCTCTGCGCGAGGTCGGCCCCGACGCCCCCACCTTGTGCGAAGGCTGGACGACGCGAGACCTCGCCGCGCACTTGATGATTCGCGAGTACCGCGTGGACGCCGCGCCCGGCATCCTGATCCCGCTGTTCGCCGGCCACACCGCGAAGGTGCAGGACACCGTGGCGAGCACCACCGACTGGGACGACCTGGTGGACAAGGTGGCGGCCGGCCCGCCGGTGTACTCGCCGCTCAAACTGGTCGATTCGGTGGCCAACGTCGCCGAGATGTACATCCATCACGAGGACATCCGCCGGGCCCAGCCGGACTGGGAACCACGGACGCTGGAACCCGACCTGACCGCCAAGCTGCGCCGCACCCTGAGCATGATGGCCCGGCTCACCCTGTCGAAAATGCCTGCCCGCGTGCAGCTGCGCACCCCGGAGGGTGAGACGGTGCTGACCGCAGGAAGTGGGCCGGCCGTGACGGTGACCGGTCCGCCCGGGGAACTGCTGCTGTTCGCGACCGGACGACTGGCCCGGGTCGACTACAGCGGCGACCCCTCCGCTGTGCAGGCGGTGAAGTCAGCCCCGAAGGGGCTCTAGCTCAGTCGTCGAGTGATCGGCTCAGCCGCTCCGCGGCGGCCAGGTAGTCCTCGATGAACTCCAAGACCACCTCGCGAGCGGGTTTGACCTTGTTCATCAAGCCCACCCCCTGGCCGACGAAGTACGTGGCCAGCGCCTGAGCACCCGGGTGGCCACCCTCGGCGAGCTTGTCGATCCGGCGCAACACCGGCTCGGCGATCATGTTCTGCAGCGGCAACGGCAGCGGCTGGCGACCGCCCTCGTGCGGCGCCCACGCGTCGGTCCAGTCCGAAACCAGTTGCCGCGACGGCTTTCCGGTGCGCCCGGCCGAGCGGACGGTGTCGCGTGACGTCGCGGCCAGGAATTTCTGCACCGTGTACGGGGCGGTCTCGGCTTCCTCGGTGGTCAGCCACACCGAGCCGGTCCAGGCGCCGGCGGCGCCGAGGGCGACCGACGCGGCCATCTGCCGGCCGGTGACGATGCCGCCGGCGGCCAACACGGGCACCTCGCGGATCGGCTTGATGGCCTCGATGACCTCGGGGATGAGCACCAGCGTGGTCACCTCGCCGCAATGACCGCCGGCTTCGGTGCCCTGCGCGACGATCAAGTCGACGCCGGCGTTGACCTGCTTGATCGCGTGCTCCTTGGCGCCGACGAGGGCGGCGACCGGGATGCCGGTCTGCTTGCCGGCCTCGATCATGTAGTCCGGCGGGACGCCAAGTGCGTTGGCCATCAGCTTGATCGGGTGGTTCAGTGCGACGTCGAGCAGACTGGCGCCGGTGTCACCGCTCAGCGACGACGCCGCCATCCGCGGCTGTTCGCTGATGTCGATGTCGTGAGCGGCCAGCAGCTCGTTGATGAAACTACGGAAGTCCGCCGGGATGCGATCGGCGAGCTGACCGAACGACAGGTTCTCGCCCTTGCCCTCGAATTTGGCGGGCACGATGATGTCCACGCCGTATGGCTTGCCCTTCACCTGCTCGTCGATCCAGGTGAGCTCCTGGTCGAGCTGGTCGGGGGTGTACGCGGTGCCGCCGAGCACCCCGAAGCCGCCCGCGTTGGTCACCGCGGCGACGACGTCGCGGCAGTGGCTGAAGGCGAACAGGGGGAACTCGATGCCGAACTGGTCGCAGATCTCAGTCTTCACGCGCCCAGTATGCGCTCGGCGCCCTCCCCAACCAACTACCGGGTTGGGAAGGGCGCCGGGCCATGACGATCAGGCGCGAGCCAGCGCCTGCGTGGTGAGAAGTGCCTGCGCCACGCCGGACACGATCGACGCGAGCCGGATGGCCTCGAAGATCACCGTGCGCGACACGTCAGCGTCCCGCAGTTCCTTCTCGTGTGCGGCCAGGCACTGGTCGCAGCCGTTGATGGCCGACACGGCCAGCGACCACAGCTCGAAGTCGGCCTTGGCCACCCCCGGATTGGCGATGATGTTCATCCGCAGCCCGGCCCGCAGGTCGTCGTAGCGGCCGTCGAGCTGGTGGCGGGTGCGGTAGAAGACGTTGTTCATCCCCATGATCGCGGCGGCACCCAACGCGGCGTGATACGCCTCCTCGGAGAGCACGTCGAGGGCGTCCTCGGTGATCTCGCGCAGCAGTTGCTCGGACTTGGTCGCCGCGGCCGTGGCCACCAGCGCGCCCCACAGCTGTTGCTCGGTCAGCTCGGTCGAGCGGACGATGCTGCCCAGGTTGAGCTTGAGATCCTTGGCGTAGTCCGGCAGAGCTTCCTTGACGTTGTCGATGCTCACGCTCAGACCGCCTCGGCCAACAGCTCGCCGGCGTCGATCGTCGGATCACCCTTCTTCCAGTTGCAGGCACACAGCTCGTCGGACTGCAGCGCGTCGAGTACCCGCAGCACCTCGTCGACATTGCGGCCGACCGAGCCGGCGGTCACCGACACGAACTGGATCTCGTTGTTGGGGTCGACGATGAAGGTCGCACGGTCGGCGACACCGTCGGCGTTGAGGACGCCCGTCGCCAGGCACAGCTCGCGCTTGAGGTCGGACACCATCGGGAACGGCAGCTTCTTGAGATCCTCGTGCTGCGCGCGCCACTGGAAGTGCACGAATTCGTTGTCCACCGACACCCCGAGCACCTGCGCGTCGCGATCGGAGAACTCGTCGTTCAGCTTGCCGAAGGCGGCGATCTCGGTGGGGCACACGAACGTGAAGTCCTTGGGCCAGAAGAAGATGATGCGCCACTTACCCGGGCTGTCGGAGCTCGTCACCTGGGTGAAATAATCGTCGGGTGCCTTGGCGTCGACCTTGGACAGGTCACCGCCCACGACAGCCTTGAGGTCATAGGCCGGGAACTGGTCACCGATTGTCAATAGCGCCATGATTGTCACCACTCCTCGAAAGCTAGATTGGAACCAATCCAGATTATGCCAGTCCAGGCGTCAATAGATCAGGCTCCCGAGGGGGAAGGTGACCATTGTCACCCAATTCGGGGACGGCTGTCACCTCGTATCGGGCGGAGCCCAAATAACCAGGGAGCGCTTGCTTTTCGACTGTGACGCGCAGCACAGCCGCGGGCGGGTCACGGCATCACGCCCGCAGTGGTGCGAACGCGAAGTCGGCCAGCCCCTCCTCCGGGTCGATCGCCGCGCGGAAGCCGAGCGTGTCGGCCGCCAGGGCGGGATCGGCCACGATGTGGCGGACGTCGCCGCTGCGGTACTGGCCGGTGACCACCGGAGCCGGCCCACCACGAGCCGCGCAGATCCTCGCGGCCACCGCCATGATCGAGACGGGGCGACCCGAGCACACGTTGGCCGCCAGAAACCCGCCGGCCTCCCACCGCATCGCCGCCACGTTGGCGGCCGCCACGTCCTCGACGTGAACGAAGTCGCGCATCTGACCGCCGTCCTCGAAAACCTTTGGCGATTCGCCTCTTTCGAGCGACGACCGGAAGATCGCCGCCACCCCGGAGTACGGGGTGTCGCGCGGCATGCCCGGCCCGTAGACGTTGTGATAGCGCAGCGCGACCACCGAACCGCCGGTCGACTCGGCCCACGCCAGCGCGTAGTGCTCCTGTGCGGTCTTGCTGGCGGCGTACAGGCTGCGCGGCCGCAGCGGCGCCTGTTCGCCGACCAGCTGCCAGGACAGCTCCTCCCCGCCGGCCGGGCAGCGGTGTTCGAAGTTGCCCGCGTCGAGATCGGCCCGGGTGCGCGGCAGCGGGTCGACGACGCCGTGCACCGGGCATCGGTAGCCGCCCTGGCCGTAGACCACCATCGACGACGCCAGCACCAGCCGGCCGATCCCGGCGGCGTACATCTGGGACAGCAGCACCGCGGTGCCGTAGTCGTTGTGGCTGCCGTAGGACGGGGCGTCTGCGGCATTCACGCCCGCACCCACCACGGCGGCCTGGTGGCAGACGGCGTCGACGCCGGAAAGCAACGGCGCCAAGGCATCCGGATCACGCACGTCGACACGATGGCACCCCTCGGGCAGTACGGCGCCGGGACCATGGGCGGCGTCGAGCATCAGGTCGGCGGCGACCACGTCGTGCCCGTCGGCTTGCAGCGCCGCCCACACCCGGCTTCCGATGAACCCGGCCGCACCGGTCAGTAGCACCCTCATGGCAGATCGAACGGCAACTCGACGCCCTCGTGCGCCAGGCAATGCCGACAGACCCGTTCGGAGGCCACCTGGTCGATCGCCTCGAGCACCAGCTTCTTGAACGGCACCATGTTCTTCTCGAACTCGGCGAACACGTCCACCGCGCGCACCCCGGCCCCGACGTCGACGCCCGCATCAAGGTCGGTCACCAAAGCAATTGCCGCGTAACACATTTCCAGCTCCCGGGCCAACACGGCCTCGGGATACCCGGTCATGTTGATCAGCGTGAACCCTTCGCGCGCGAACCATTGACTCTCGGCGCGGGTGGAGAATCGCGGGCCCTGCACCACCACCATGGTGCCGCCGTCGACCACGCCGGGCAGATCGGTGGCCGCCGCGCGCAGCGTCGGGCAATACGGATCGGCGAAGTCGACGTGGATGCCGCCGGAGTCGAAGTAGGTGTCCGGCCGCCCCCGGGTCCGGTCCACCAGCTGATCGGGGACCACGACCGCGCCGGGACCCAGCTCGGCGGTGAGGCTGCCCACCGCGCACGGCCCGAAAACCCGGCGCACCCCCAACGCCCGCAGCGCCCACATGTTGGCCCGGTAGGGCACGGTGTGCGGTGAGAACTCGTGGCTCAGACCGTGCCGGGGCAGAAAGGCCACCTCGTGCAGCCCGACCCGGCCGACCGTGATCGGCGCGCTCGGCTCGCCGTACGGGGTATCCAGGTTCACGCTGCGCGCGTCGGAACCGAAGAACGTGTAGAAACCGCTACCGCCGATGACTCCGAGCATTTGACCATTGTGGTGCATCCACCTCCGCGGCAGTCAGCACTGTCAGGCCTCGCTCGGATCGGCCTGCGGATCGGCGGACTTGAGCCGGGCACTGATCCGCCGGCAGCCGTCCCCGAGCGCGATCATCTGCGGTCGGCTCAGTCCGTCGAGGAAATGTGTTCGGACCAGCCGCGAATAGGTTTCCAACGCCGTGGCCAGCGACCGCGCGCCATCAAGGGTCAGCATCGCCATCACCCGGCGGCCGTCCTCCCGGGAAACGCGGCGTTGGACCAGCCTGCGCTCCTCGAGACGCTGCGCCTGTTGGGTGAGCGCCCCCGGCGTCACCATCAGGGTCTCGGCGATCGCGCCCATCGGGCTCGGTCCGTGGTTCTTCAGGAACGACAGCATGTGAACATCTGCCAAGGTCAGCCGATGGGCGTGCACCAAACCCCGGTTGACGATGTCATGCAGCATCGTGGCCACGGACTCGAAATTCAGCCACGCGCTGATCTCGAGATCGTCGAAGCCGAGCCGATGGTGACGCTCGCGGCCCGGTTGGATGTCACCGTCATCATCATCTGGTCGTTGGGTCGACACAGATACTCGCCTGCCTCCGTGAACGTGGGTGACGGCCCCCGCCACAGGGGCGGGGGCCGTCTGAGTCACAACCGCGGACTGGACCTACTTGGCTGCGCCCGCGGCCTGCCGGGCGCTGCGGCCCGTGCCCGTCGAACCACCGGCCGAATCCTTTGCCTTGCCGGCGCCCGCGGTGGCCGGCTTCGAGGAGCCGGCCGCGGTGCGAGCCGCCGAACCAGTCACCTGGCCGGGCTCGACCTTGTTGCCGTCCTTGACCGCGGGTGTCGACTCCGACACCGATCCGGTCTCGTCGCCGGCAGACGTGCTGTCGGCAGACGCTGCGGCGGCGGGAGCCGGCGTAGTGGCAACCACCTTCGAATGCCCTGTCCCGGTGGCCTTTTCGGTGACCGTCGGCTCCTCGGCCGCCACTGCTTCGGCGGACGGCGCCGCCTTCTTCTGCGCGAGCGTGGTGGTCGGGGGGGTCGCACCCAGAGCCGTGGCGATCGACTTCGGAATCGTGACCAGCAGGGTGTAGGCGAGGCCTTGATTGAAGCCGACCGGCGTGGACAGCAGGCCCGGGTAGACGCCGTCCTGATAGCCGTTCAGAACCGCTCCCACCACGGTCGGCAGGATGTTCACCGCGGCGTTCACCGCAGTGACGAAATCGCCGGCCGCCGAGGCGTCGAGCACGGCCTGCGCGCTGTCACCGAACGCCTGGATCCCACCTTCGACCGGCCCGAGCACACCGACCAGGACGGGCAGCAGCGTCTCGATTCCGGCCACTGCCTTGACGACGGCCGACAGGTTGTCGGTGATCTTGCCCGGGATCTCCAACACCGGGAACAGCGGAAGCCCGATGCTGAAGATGGCGGTGCCCAGCGCGTTGTTGATCGTCTCGGCCGCACCGGAAAGATCGCCATCGGCGATCTGCTGGAATGCGGTGCTCAGCGACTGCGGGACGGTCTCGGTGAGATAGGTGTACGTCCCGGTGGCGACGCCACCGAGGGCAGTCCCGACGGTGTTGGCATAGCCGAACCAGTTGGTGCCGAGCTGACGCAGGGCGGGTGCGGGGTCAGCAAGCCAGTCTTCGCCGATCGTGGTCACGTTGGCCAGCGCGGCCGTGAAGACGTCCACCCACGGAGTGACCGGATCGAAGCCGGCGGTGAGCGAGACGTCGGCGGTGGAGAACACCGCGGGGCCATGGGCATTCGAGAGGGTCGACGTGACCGGCTGCAGCGGGGCCAGCGCGAGCGCGCCGACTCCCAGAACGGCTACCCCGGTTGCGACAGAGGACCGGACAGCAATGGGCATGATTTCTCCTGTCGGGGGACTGGTGGGAACGTGGCAAAACTTACCTAGGAGAAACCTGAGAGAAGGCGTCATTCGGCGAGAACTTACTTGTCAGTCAGTTTCGGCCGATGGCGCGCAAGCTCGGACCCGAGGAGAGGCGCAGGTTAACGCGACGCAGCCTCCTATCAGCAAACTTGACTTGCGCGTGAATTGCTTTAGCGTGCAACCACCCCGCGCCGCCGTCTACATTGCCGAGATGTGCGGATGCGGGTTAACCGCTGTGACGCTAATGAGCGGCTCACGCCCGTGCGAGAACCCCCGGGGGTTTGCTGGCGAGCTACCTCGCCACCGTCGTCACCCGCTGGTGAGCGGGGCCGGTTTCACCGGCGGTAGCAACCTCAGTCCTGGCCGCGCCCGGCAAAGGCGATTTCGTTAGTTTGATGAGCTTATCGTCGTCAGATGCCCGAAACCGCTTCGTACAGCGAAGGGTTCCAATGAGACGGGCCAGCTACCTCGCATCGCCGCGGCGGCCGTCGCCACCAGCAAACATCGACGACCGCGGCGGGAGGAGGCGGGCGCTGCCGGCCGGGGCGCGTGCGACGATTCGCGTGCGACGATTGCGGGCATGGCGAGCATCGCGCAGTGGATCGAGGGAGCCCGGCCCAGAACCCTGCCCAACGCAGTGGCGCCGGTGATCGCGGGCACCGGCGCGGCAGCCTGGCTGCACGCCGCCGTCTGGTGGAAAGCCCTGCTGGCACTTGCCGTCTCGGTCGCACTGATCGTCGGGGTCAACTACGCCAACGACTACTCCGACGGCATTCGCGGCACCGACGACGAACGCGCCGGCCCGCTGCGGCTGGTCGGCTCGCGGCTGGCCACCCCGCGCGCGGTGCTGACTGCCGCGGTGGCCAGCCTGGCCGTGGGCGCCGTGGCGGGGCTGGCGCTGGCCGTGGTCAGCGCGCCGTGGCTGATCGCCGTCGGTGTGGTGTGCATCGCCGGGGCGTGGCTCTACACCGGCGGTTCCCGGCCCTACGGTTACGCCGGCTTCGGCGAGGTCGCGGTTTTCGTGTTCTTCGGCCTGGTCGCAGTGCTGGGGACGCAGTACACCCAGGCGCTGCGGGTGGACTGGGTAGGGCTGACCCTGGCCGTCGCGACCGGTGCGCTGTCCTCGGCGGTGCTGGTCGCCAACAACCTGCGCGACATCCCGACCGACCGGGTCGCCGGCAAGCTGACCCTGGCGGTACGCCTCGGCGACGGCCGCACCCGCACGCTCTACCAATCGTTGGTGGCGCTGGCAGGTGTGCTGACGCTGGTGCTGATGGCCGCCACGCCGTGGTGCGCGGTCGGCTTGGTCGCGGCACCGCTGGCGCTGCGTGCCGCAGGCCCGGTCCGCCACGGCCTCGGCGGCCGCGAGCTGATTCCGGTACTGCGCGACACCGGCCTGACGATGTTGGTGTGGTCGGTCGCGGTGGCGCTGGCGCTGGGGTTCGGTTAGGCGCTGGGCTTCTTGGGTCCGCGCAGCCGCGCCTGCAGCTGTTCGCGGTCCTGCCTGCGACGCTCGTCGACCAGCGCGATGCTGGCGGTGGCGCGCTTGCGCAGCGGGGCCAGAACCCAGATCCCCAGCGGCAACGCGATCACGATGGCGAACAACAGGGCCACGATGAGCGGGAATTCGCGGATCCCGATCAGCTGCGCCAGGTAATAGATCGCAGCCGTCAGGGCGACCACCAGAACGATCCTGGCGAAGGTGTAGATGGCGACATCGCGTGCCAGGCGGCCACCCGCCCCCGTGGTCTGGTTGTCCGATTTGTCCGACACGGCGCCGAGCTTACCGACGCGCGTATATTCGGACAAAGGAGGTTGACGTGCTGTACCTGCTCTTGGTCCTGATCATCGCCGCGGCCGTGTATGTCGGCTGGCGTGCGGTGCGCGCCCAGTCGAACCGGACGAAGACCAGGGTCGTCGGCCCCGACGACGACCCGGAATTCCTGTGGCGGCTCAGCCACGGAGACAACAACCCGCGCTAGCGCACGCGGCTGTCGGTGGCGGGGAATCCGTCGGCCACCACCGCGGCCAACCCGATCAACGCTTCCCGGGTCTTCGGCTTCAACCGGTCGAGATCGATCTCGGCGCCCTCTTCCAGGTGCGGGTCGAACGGGATCACACACACCGCACGGCAGCGCCGCGAGAAGTGATCGACCACCTTGTGCATGTCGACCTTGCCGCCCCCCGGCCGCACCGCGTTGACCACGCACACCGACCGGCGCACCAAGTCCTCGTGGCCGTGCGCGTCCAGCCAGTCCAGCGTCGCCGACGCACTGCGCGCGCCGTCCACCGAACCCGAGCTGATCACGATCAGGGTGTCGGCGGCCTTGAGCACCGAGCCCATCGCCGAGTGCAGCAGGCCGGGCCCGCAGTCGGTGAGCACCAGGCTGTAGAACCGCTCCAGCACCGCCAACGTCCGGTCATAGTCCTGCGCGCTGAACGCCTCGGACACCGCAGGATCGCTGTCGGAGGCCAGGACCTCCAGCCGGCTCGGGCCCTGTGAGGTGTAGCCGCGGACGTCGCTGTAGCGCTCGATACTGTCGGCGTCACGCAGCAGGTTCCGTACGGTGGCCGGGGTTTCCAACGGCACCTTCTGACTCAGCGTGCCGCGATCGGGGTTGGCGTCGATCGCCACCACCCGGTCCCCGCGGATCGAGGCGAACGTACCGCCCAGAGTGGCGGTGATCGTCGTCTTGCCCACCCCACCCTTCAGCGACAACAAAGCGACCTTATAGCAGCCCGGCAGGGGGCGGTTCACCTGTGCGGTCAGGGCGTGCTGACGCGCGGCGCGCGGACCGTCACCGACGTTGATCAGCTTGCCCGACAGCACATACAGCCAGCGCCGCCAGCCGGCCGCCGGGGCCGGCTTGGCCTGCCGCAGCAGCGCACTGGTCGCCAGGTCCGGATACGGCGTGGGCGGCACCGTCGGCCGTTGCGGCGGAGCCGGATGCTCGGCGACGTAGGAGTTGAAGAGCGGCGCACCGGCCGGCAACGGGTCCATCGGGATCCCGATGGGCGGCGTCGAGGCCAACCAGTCCGGTTCGGGCTGCGGCGCGGCGGTAGCAGGATCGGTGAACCGCTGTTCGGTGCGGAACACCGTTGTCGCATCAGTCAATTCGTGGCCCCGACGGGAACCATGAGGATCAGACACGGGCACTTCCCCCTGACATATCGTTTCGGGTCGAGTGGTTTTCGTGGCGTACTCGACCCTAGCGCACCGTCAGGGTCAGCCGACTCCGGCGTAGGAGTGCAGGCCGACCGTCACCAGGTTGATGAAGAACAGATTGAACACCATCGCGACGAAACCGACGACGTTGATCCAGGCCGCCTTCTTGTCCCGCCAGCCGGCGGTGGAGCGGGCATGCAGGTAGGCGGCGTAGACCACCCAGGCGATGAACGACACCGTCTCCTTGGGGTCCCAGCCCCAGTACCGACCCCACGCCTCCTCGGCCCAGATGGCACCGAAGATGACGCCGAAGCCGAAGATCGGGAACGCGAAAATCGTGGTGCGATAAGCGATCCGGTCCAAGGTCTGCGCGTCGGGCAACCGGGCGACAATCTGCGCCAGCCGACCTTCCCGGCCGGGTTCGCCCAGTGGTGACATCTTGAGCAGGAACAGGATGCTGGCCACGCCGGCCACCAGGAAGACCCCTGAGCCCAGACTGACCACCGACACGTGAATCGGCAGCCAGTACGACTGCAGTGCGGGCATCACCGGTGCGGCGTTGGTGTAGAGCCAGCGGCCCGAAACCGTCAACAGGATCAGCACAGGGACCAATACGAAAACCCACAATGCGCGGTACTGCGGCTTGCGGAGCACCACCGCCGCCGCGATCAGACCGCAGAAGCTGGTCAGGTTGATGAACTCGTACATGTTGCCCCACGGCACCCGGGACGTGGCCAGCCCACGCAGCACGATGCACACGAACAGCAACGCGATGCCGAGGTAGACCAGCGACAGGCCGGCCGTGCCGATGCGTTCGTCGGCGGATCGACGCGGCTTCTCGACGACGACGCCGGGGCGATCGCTGTCGGCACTCACTCCCCCGGCCGTCACCAGCTCGCGAGCCTCGACCTTGCGGCCGCGGCTGTAGGCGAGTTCGACGGCCAGCAGCAGCAGGGCGCCGACCAGGATGACGACCGACGAGGTGAAGGCCCAGTCCGAATAGCGGGCCAGCCCGATGTCGATGTGCTCGGTATTCACGATCAGACCTTCTCTTTCGACGGCGTCGCGTCAGTGAGCAACCGCTCCGTGAGCTTCTCGAACTCGCTGCCCCACCCGGAGTTGTCGGTGCGGGCCAGACCGCCCAGCTCGACGTTTACCGTACCGGCATCGGGTGCACCGCTGATCCTCGCCCACACCCGGCGCCGGCGCACGATCAGCGAGACCAGCAGCCCGCCCATCATCGACATCGCGAACACCAGCACCCACACCTGGCCCGGGTCGTGCGAGACCTGCAGGTTGACGAACGGGGTCGCCCCGTCGAACCGCACCACGGTGCCGTCGTCGAGGGTGACCTGCTCACCTTGGCGCAGGTTGGTGCGTTTGACCTTGGTCAGCCGTTTCTGCTCGATGAGCCGGGGGTCGAGGGTGAACAGCGACTGGGGACGGCCGGTGTCCAGCCCGGTGTCGCCGCGATAGATGTCGATGGCCACCGCGGGGTCATTGGCCGCCGGGAAGCTCGACGACAGCAGGGTGCCGTCCAGCTCGGCGGTGGGAGCGAACAGGCCCATGATCGCCAGCTGATGCTTGCGGCGTTCGGAGGGGTCCGGGTACATGCCGCCGGGCGGGTCGACGCGGATCACCCCCGAGGACAGCAGCGTGCGCGGGTCGTCGGGGCGCCACTGCAGGGTCTGGGTGCGCTTTTGACCGTCCGGGAAGGTCACGGTGAACGTCGGGGCGTAGCCGTGACCCTGCAGGTACACCCGGTCACCGCCGATCCGCAGCGGATGGTTGACCTCGAGACGGTAGGGCCGCCAGGTGCCGTCGGCCAGATCGGACCCGGCCTGGTAGTCGATGTTCGACGCGAACGACAGGGCCTGTCCACTGGGCAGATAGTGAGCTTGGAAGTCGTTGACCCGCAGGCACATCGGATACAGGGAGGTGCCGTCGACGTTGTTACCGGCCCGGAAGGAGTCGAACGCGGCCGGTGACGCCGAGCAGAAGCCGGGACCGCCGTTGGCGACGACGATGACGTTGCCCTCGTAGCCGAAGAGCTTGCCGACGGCGATCGCCACCAGCAGGCCGAGCAGGGAGAAGTGGAAGACGATGTTGCCGAACTCGCGCAGGTAGCCCTTTTCCGCGGAGATCTCGATGCCATCGTCGGTCTCGCGGGTCACCCGCCGCCAGCCGCGCAGGCGCTCGCCGATACGGGCCGCGACCTCTTCCGGCGTCCCGGCCATCTCGCCGGTGGCGTACTTGGGCAGCCGGGACAGGTTGCGCGGGGCCGGCACCGGCACCGCGCGCAGGCTCTTGACGTGCTCGATCATCCGCGGGGTCAGGCAGCCCACCAGGGAGACGAACAGCAATACGTAGATGGCAGTGAACCAGAAGCTGGAGAAGACGTCGAAGAACTGAAGGCGGTCCAGCCACGGGCCGATCACGGTGTGCTCGGCGAGGTACTGCTGCACCTTGGACTCGTTGAGGCTGCGTTGCGGCAACAGCGCACCGGGAACCGCCGCCAGCGCCAGCAGGAACAACAGCACCAGCGCGGTGCCCATCGAGGTCAACGCGCGCCATAGGGTGCGGACCTGCCTGCCGAGCAGACGCAGAATCGTCATCAGATCGGCAGCCTCACGTCGGAGACGAACGCGTCGCGCACCCAGGAGATGAAGTCGTTCCAGACCCCGGTGACCAGAGCCAGGCCGACGACGATCAGCAGCACCCCACCGATGACTTGGATGGTCCGGGTGTGGCGGCGCAGCCAACCGAATCCGTTGACCGCCCAGCCCGATCCGAGCGCCAGCAGGACGAACGGAATGCCCAGCCCGAGACAGTAGGCGATCACCAGGGCGACGCCGCGCGCCACGCTGGCGCCGTCGGTGGCCGAGGCGACGGCGATCACCCCGGTCAGCGTCGGCCCCAGGCACGGGGTCCAGCCCAGCCCGAACACCGCACCCAGCAGCGGTGCACCCGCCACACCGGCCAGCTGCCGCGGCGTGAACCGCGCCTGCCGTTGCAGAGCCGGGATGAACCCGATGAAGACAACCCCCATCACGATCGTCACGATGCCGCCGACTCGTTGCAGCACAAGCTGATTGGTGATCAGCGCGGTGGTCATGCCGAGCACCGCGACCGTGCCGAGGACGAACACCGCGGTGAACCCGGCGACGAACAGCAGCGCCGATCCGGCCACCCGCCAGCGCTGTGCCTTGACCGCGACCTGACCGGTGCGCGGATCCAGATCGTCCACCCCGACGACCGCCGCCAGATACGACAGGTAACCGGGCACCAGGGGCACCACGCATGGCGAGGCGAACGACACCAGCCCGGCCAGCACGCATACTCCGAGGGCCAGCAGCAGCGGGCCCGCGGCGGCGGTCTGCGCAAAACCGGTCACGGTGCGGACGGTTTCGGCTCGGCTGCCAGCCGCTGCACGACCGGAAGCAGGTCTTCGGCCAGCAGCTCACGCAGGAACACCGCGGCCACCCGATGTTCGCGGTCGAGCACGACGGTCGACGGGATCACCGTGGCCGGGTACTTGCCGCCGAACGCGATCATGGTGCGCATGGCCGGGTCGTAGATCGACGGGAACGTGACCTTGCGGTCGACGACGAAGTCCTGGGGTGCAGTGATGTCGTTGTCACGCACGTCGATCCCGAGGAATGCCACACCCAGTGCACGGGTCTGGTCGTAGACCTTCTGCAGCTGGGTGATCTCCGAGCGGCACGGCCCGCACCATTGGCCCCACACGTTGATCACGACGACCTTGCCGTCGAAATCCTTCAGCGACACCGTCTTCGACGGATCCATCAGTTCCGGGCCCGACAGCGGGCCGGGGGTGCCGCGGCTGGCCGGCGGATCGTAGAAGATGTCGGTCTTGCCGCCGGGCGCGACGAACTCGAACGTGCCACCCTGCGCGACGGCGTCGTCACCGGTGGAGCAGCCGGCCAACACCGTCGCCGCCACCAGGAGGACCAACAGCCGCTTCACTGCCCGGCTAGCTCCGAGTATCCCCAGCCCACGTACTCGTCCCCATCGAAGTAGAACGACGTCAGCGATGCCAGGTTGCACAGCCGTCGCGTCGGAAAGTGGTGCAGCGCTGCGCCGGTCATCGCCCGGCGCAGTGTCTCGACGGGCAGCTGGTGGCTGACGCAGACGGCCTCGTGGCCGGCGCCGGAGATCCGCGCCCGATCCAGTGCAGCTTTCATCCGTGCCGCGATCTCGCGATAGGGCTCGCCCCACGACGGAGAACGCGGGTTACGCAGGTGCCACCAGTTGCGCGGGTCGCGCAGCGCGCCGTCCCCCGGCGACACACGTTCGCCCTGGAACACGTTGTGCGACTCGATGAGATCGTCGTCGGTGTCGATCGCCAAGCCGTGATGGGCGGCGATCGGCGCCGCGGTCTCCTGCGCGCGCTCCAGCGGGGAGGCCACCACATAGACGATGTCGCGGGCGGCCAGCCAGCTGGCCACCGCCTCGGCCTGGGCCCGGCCCCGTTCGGAGAGGTGGAAGTCGGGCAGTCGTCCGTAGAGGATGCCGTCGGGATTGTGCACCTCGCCGTGGCGCATCACGTGTACGACGGTGCGGCCGCTCATGGTTTGGCCTCCGCGGCCGCGCGGGCCGCCGCGGGCAGGGCGTCGGCGATCCGCTCGAAGGCGGCGTCGTCGAGCGCGGCTGAGACGAACCAGGTTTCGAAGGCACTCGGCGGGGCGTAGACCCCGGCGTCGAGCAGGGTGTGGAAGAACGCCGGGAACCGCCAGGTCTCGCCGGCCTTCGCCGAGGCGAAGTCGGTCACCGGCGTCTCGGTGAAGAACACCGACAGGAAGTTACCGGCGCGGGCGACCTGATGGACCACCCCGGCGTCGGTCAGGGCGTCGCCGAGCAGGCCGGCCAGCCGGTCGGCATTGGCGTCCAGCGCCGCATAGACCGCGTCGTCGGCGTTGCGCAGGGTGGCCAGCCCGGCGGCCACCGCCACCGGGTTCCCCGACAGCGTGCCGGCCTGATAGACCGGGCCCAGCGGGGCGAGGCGCTCCATCACATCCTGGCGGCCGCCGAACGCGGCGGCGGGCAGCCCACCGCTCATCACCTTGCCGAAGGTGAACAGGTCGGCGTCGACGGGATCGATTCCGTACCAACCGCTTCGGCTCATCCGGAAGCCGGTCATCACCTCGTCGACGATCAGCAGCGCGCCGTGTTCGGCGGTGATGCGCCGCAACGCCGCGTTGTAGCCAGGCAGCGGCGGAACGGCACCCATGTTGCCCGGGCAGGCCTCGGTGATCACCGCGGCGATGGAGTCGCCGAACGCGGCGAACGACTCCTCCACCGCGGCGACATCGTTGTAGGGCAACACGATCGTGTCGGCGGCGGTCGCGCCGGTGACACCCGGCGACGACGGCAGGCCCAGGGTGGCGACCCCCGAACCGGCGTCGGCCAGCAGCGCGTCGACGTGGCCGTGGTAACAGCCGGAGAACTTGATCACCTTCGAGCGACCGGTGAAGCCGCGCGCCAGCCGCACCGCGCTCATCGTGGCCTCGGTGCCGGAGTTCACCAGCCGCACCCGCTGCACCGGAGCCATCCGGGCGACGATCTCGGCGGCCAGCTCGGTCTCGCCGGGGGTGGGCGCCCCGAACGACAGGCCATCGGCGGCGGCGCGCTGCACCGCCTCGACGACGGCCGGATGGGCATGCCCCAGGATCATCGGTCCCCACGAGCACACCAGGTCGATGAAGCGGTTGCCGTCGGCGTCGGTCAGCCAGTAGCCCTTGGCCGAGGTGATGTAGCGAGGCGTGCCGCCGACGGAGTTGAAGGCCCGGACCGGGGAGTTCACTCCACCGGGGATGACCGCGCAGGCGTCGGCGAACAGCCTGGCCGATGCCGCGGTCGAGGCGGCCTGATCCGTGCTGCTCATGGCCACCAGTGTCCCAGGCAGGCGGCGATGGTCAACTACAGGGTGTAGGAGGTACGGGGATCGTCCCATCCGCCGCGCTCAGCGCGCCCAGATTGAAACCACGCAGGCAAAGTTGGAGTGCACCGCTGCGTGATTTCAATCTCGCGAGACAGGCCGGCCACTCAGACCGGTTCGAGGCCGAAAACGGGGTGGTCGGCGGGGTCGGGCAGCTTGCGAGGTGGCCGTCGACGGTCTCACCCGCTGTGGCGCGGTAGGCCGCCAAAACGAGCGCGCGCTCGGCAAAGGGGCAGTTCAGCGGTAGTGAACCGAGCCGAACCCACCTTGGTGTCCAAGGTCACCACCGGGTTGGCCCGCACGTTCTTCACCTAGTGCGACTCGCCCCGGGTCGACAGCAGTTACCGGGTGCCGTCGACCGCGACGGTGATCACCGGGATCCGCTGCTGGCGGCCGCTGGCGCGGGCTGTCACCGCGAGCGTGTCGCTGCCCGAGACGCCGGTGGCCATCGCGATCGTGTTGAACACCCTGACGGTGAACCACGGAGGCTTGAGATAGGCCATGACTTCAGAGTTTGATTGGGTGATGCAGCTGCCGCAATGGTTGGCCAGGTTCAACCGGCATGTCACCAACCCGGTGCAGCGGTTGTGGGCGGGGTTCGTTCCGACGATGGGCATCCTCGAACACATCGGCCGCCGCTCCGGCGCGCACTACCGCACCCCGCTGACGGTGTTCACCACCGACGAGGGCGTGGCCATCCTGCTGACCTACGGGCCGAACCGGGACTGGCTGAAGAACATCACCGCCGCCGGCGGTGGCCGGCTCAAGCGCTACGGCCGCACCTTCGCCGTCGGCAATCCCCGGGTCATGACCAAAGCCGAAGCCGCTCCTCACGTTTCACGCCTCTGGCGGCCGATCTTCGCGATGCTGCCGTTCGAGAACGCGGTGCTGCTGACGCGGGCAGGTTGATCCGATGCCGCTCCCAGAGCCGGACCTTGTGCGCGTCAACCTGTGGATCGAGCGGTTGAACGCGGAGATGCCCGCGCATGTCTTGAGTCAGCTCCGATACGAAACTGAGGTCTACCGCAATGCCGTGACCCTGGTTGAATGCCGTCTGGTCGACCTCGATCAACCAGGCGGGGACTGGTTTCGCATTCCGTTCGCACGATTACGATTCACGCGTTCGCGAGGATGGGAATTGTATTGCGCTGACGGTAACTCGGAATTTCACGTCTACGACTTGGTACCGCCAGCTGACGACGTCGATGTGTTACTGGCTGAGATTTCCGAGGATCCCACGTGCATCGTCTTCGGTTGACGTGCAACCAGGCGGCTGAACCAGCGGTGCATGCCCACCGCGTAGGTGGATCTGGACTGCACCAGCGGTAACTAGACCGGCACCGCGCGCAGGGCGTCGGGCAGGCTGGGCAAGAAGTGCTTGGTGGCGAAAGCCCTTATTTCGTCGGCAGTTTCGAGTGGCTCCGGACCTGGCAGCAGTGCCGCCATGATGGTGTACCGCCAGATGCTGTCCGCCAGTTCGTGGACGGCCTGCGGCCCGATCCGCTCGGCGAAGCCGGCCGGGAAGATCACCTGTAGAGCGGCCTCGATGCGCGTCACCGCGGCCGCGTAGTGCGTGCGGGCCAACTCCAGGGTGAGCGCCGGCTCGTCGTGCACCATCCGGTTGAGCACGCGGTGTTGCCGGCCGCGCAGGATCGCCTGCGTGAAAGCCTCGACGTAGTAGTTCGACTGCGGCCGTTTGACCGAGAGCTCGGCGGCGATGTCGGCGAAAAGTCGCGCGTTCTCCCGCTCGACCACGGCAGACACCAGGTCGTCCTTGTTGGCGAATCGGCGATAGATCGTCGTACGGCTCACGCCGGCCCGACGGGCGACGTCGTCGAGGGCGACCCGGCGGATGCCATGCTGATCGAACTCGACGAGCGCGGCGTCGAGGATCGCTTGTGTGGCCTGGTCAGGCATGCCCCGCCTGGGCGAAACCCGCTCTGGCATAACCGTTGTAGCGGACCTTCATCGGCAGATGATCCCATACCCAGTTGACCGGACGCGAGCGCCACAGCGCCGCGAACCGCTGGTAGTTGCGCTCTTTGCGCTCACTCCACGGCAACCCGAGCACCTCGCGGGTGCGCGGCGGCATCCCGCCGGTGGTCAGGAACGCCGCCACGGGATTGAACACCGGCGACACCAGCCGCCACACCCACGGCTTCACGGCCTTGGGTCGCGGAAAACCCTTGGTGACATAGCCGACTCCGTACTTGGCGGTCGGGTGAGCGACCAGCACCTCGTCGATCATCCGGTTCCAATACCGCTCGAACTCGGCGTAGTCGGCGGGCATCGGCCGGTCGCTGACGCCGTAACGGCGGTACCACGTCTTGGATTCGGCGTACATCTGCTCCTTCTCGGCGCGCGTCAGACGTTTGACGAACGTGTCGGCGAAGTAGAGCGCCTGGTCGAAGAACGTGGCGTGAGCCCAGAAGTAGGTGTCGGGATCCAGCGCGTGGTAGCGACCGCCGTCTGGCATGTCGCCCTTGATGTTGTGGTGGAAGTCGCGGACCCGGGCGCCGGCGTTGTCGTCGTCGGTCCCGTACACGGTCATGAAGATCGGCGGCAGCGAACGCTTGATCCGCGCCGCGGTGTCGGCGAACCACACCGAGTGGTCGAACACGCCCTGCCCGAGTTCGGCGAGCATGTTCTGCAGCACCGCAGGCCGGGGTCCGATCAGGAACATCCGGTTGTCACCGAAGTAGCGCCACACCAGTGACTGCGGGCCGAGCGGCAGAGCGTCAGTGGCCGAGCGTGAGTCGGCGAGGTCCGTCATGTGCAACAGTGTTACAGATTCCGCACTTTGTACCAACCGGATCGTGATCAGCGTCACTTCGCTCCGCGCCGAGATCGACGTTTTGTAGCGATCTACTCGCACTTCTTGTGCGAATTGTCGGTTTGGGCGACGTCACCTGAACCGCTTGAGCCGCAGGCTGTTGGTCACCACCAGCACCGACGAGAACGCCATCGCGGCGCCGGCGATCATCGGGTTCAGCAGACCCAACGCGGCCAGCGGGATCGCGGCGACGTTGTAGCCGAATGCCCAGAACAGGTTCTGCTTGATGATCCGCAAGGTCCGCGCCGACAGCCGCAGCGCGGTCGGCACGGTCCGCAGGTCTCCGCGAACCAGCGTGATGTCCCCGGCCTCGATCGCCGCATCGGTTCCGGTGCCCATCGCCATCCCGACGTCGGCGGTCGCCAGCGCCACGGAGTCGTTCACCCCGTCGCCGACCATCGCCACCTTGCGGCCGTCCGCCTGCAACCGCGTGATCGCGTCCGCCTTCTCCGACGGCAGCACGCCGGCGATGACGTTCTGCGCCTCGATGCCGACCTCGGCGGCGACCCGCGCGGCGACGGCCGGGTTGTCACCGGTGAGCAGGATCGGGGTGATCCCCATGCCCTTCAGCTCGGCGATCGCCGCGGCGCTGGTCGGCTTGACCGCGTCGACGAGCCGGATCACGCCGAGCTGGGCACCGTCGGCGGTGACGGCGACGCTGGTGCGCCCGTCATCGTCGGAGGCGCGGGCCACCCGCACCCGCACCCCGTCGACCACTCCGCTGACCCCGGTCCCCGGGTCGTTGGCGAAGTCGCGCACCGGCGGCACGGTCAGGCCCCGCTCGCGTGCGGCGGCCACGATCGCGGCGGCCACCGGGTGCTCGGAGGCCGCCTCGACGGCGGCCGCGCGGGCCAGCGCGGCGTCGGCGTCGTCGCCCTCGACGGCGTCGACCGCCATGGTGCCGGTGGTCACGGTGCCGGTCTTGTCCAGCACCACGGCGTCGATACCGGTGACGGTTTCGAGCACCTGCGGCTCCTTGATCAACACACCGAGCTGAGCCCCCCGGCCGGTGCCGACCAGGATCGCGGTCGGCGTGGCCAGCCCCAGCGCGCACGGGCAGGCGATGATCAACACCGCCACCGCCGCGGTGAACGCCGCCGTCACCGGCCCGCCCGCCACCAGCCAGCCCACCAGCGTCAGCGCCGCGATGACCAGCACCACCGGAACGAACACCGCCGACACCCGGTCGACCAGCCGCTGGATCGAAGCCTTGCCGCTCTGCGCATCGGCGACCATCCGGGCCATCCGGGCCAGCTGGGTGTCCTCGCCAACTCGGCTGGCGCGCACCAGGATCCGGCCGTAGGTGTTCACCGCGCCACCGAGCACCTCGGCCCCGGCGCGCACGTCGACGGGCACCGACTCGCCCGTCATCGCCGAAGTGTCCAACGCCGAGTCGCCGTCGACGACGACACCGTCGGTCGCCACCCGCTCGCCGGGACGGACCACGATCACGTCGCCGACCCGTAGTTCGCCCACCGGGATGCGCAGCTCAGCCTCGCCGCGGACCACCGTGGCGTCCTTGGCGCCCAGCGACAGCAGCGCGCGCAGGGCCGCACCCGCCGACCGCTTGGCCTTGGCCTCGGCGTACCGGCCGGCCAGCAGGAACACCGTCACCGCAGCGGCGACCTCGAAGTAGACATGGCCGTGCCCGTGCGCAGCGGCCCCGCTCAGCACCGCGTAGAGCGACCACAGGTAGGCGGCGAGGGTGCCGATCGACACCAGGGTGTCCATCGTCGACGACCCGTGGCGCGCGCTGTTCAGCGCCGCCTTGTGGAACGGATAACCGCCCCAGAACACGATCGGCGTCGTCAGTGCCAGCGCCACCCACTGCCAGCCGGTGAACTGCCAGGGCATCACCATCGACAGCGCCACCACCGGCACCGCCAGCACGGCCGAGCCGATCAGCCGGGGACGCAGCTGCTCGGTCGGGACGTCGTGATCCATGTGGTCGTGCCCCTGGCCGGAGTGGTCGAGCACCGACGCGTGGTAGCCGGTGGATTCCACGGCGTGGATCAGATCGTGTTCGGAGACTCCCGGCCCGTGTTCGACGTGCGCGCGCTCGACGGCGAAGTTCACCGTCGCCTGCACGCCGTCCAGGTCGTTGAGGCCGCGTTCGATCTTGGCCGCGCACGACGCGCAGCTCATGCCGCTCAACTGAAGATCGGTCGTCGTCATACCGACGATGATACCCCTAGGGGGTATGTTGTCCAGTACCTTCCCGGCTCACCACAACAACACCCAGACGTCATCCTCGGGCGGGTCGGGATCCTCGCTGTCGGGCGGCTCGTGGTTCTCGTCGGCGCTGACCGGCGGCGGAACCGACCGGAGGTGCCGCTGCTCGCCGCGCATCACGGCACCATTCCGATGTGCTGCACAGTCCACCTCGTTCCGTGGCGCAGAGCGGGTTCGACATTCGTCCGCCCGCCGGGCCGGCAACGGCCGTACTGCCCGTGACGCCACTGTGTCTCATCCGCCGCCGCACGACATGCGTAGGGCACTACTGGATTTGTGATGGTGGGATGCCCGTTCGGTGGGACACTGAACACACCGACGACGAAGAGATGACCGTGATGACTCTGACCCACATCGAGCAGCGGTCGGCACCGGCCGAACACATCGCGGTGCGGTGCGTGGATTCCGACGTCCACCCGGTGCCGCGGCGCGGGGTCCTGGTCGAGTACATCCCCGAGCCCTGGCGCTCGAGATACTTTCTGTCCCACCCCATCGGCGAGCAGATCTACTACGACGCCCCCGACTACGCGCACGCCTACGCGATGCGCACCGACACCTTCCCCGATGACGGCGAGTTCGCCGGCAGCGACCCCGAGCTGGCATTTCGCCAGCTGATCATGGAGGCCGGGGCCGACATCGCCATCCTGGAGCCGCTTTCGCCGGGCGCCCGGCTGGCCGAGGCGGCGCAGGCCGCCGCCATCGCCACCAATCTGTGGCTCGACGAGCACTGGCTGAGCAGCCACACCAACTGGCATGAGCGCTGGCGCGGCTCGATCTCGGTGGCCATCGAGGACCCCGTCGGCGCGGCCCTGGAGATCGAGAAGTGGGCCGGCCACCCCTACATGTCACAGATCCTGATCAAGGCCGAACCCCGACCGTCGTGGGGCGACCCGCGTTACGACCCGGTCTGGGCCGCCGCCACCAAACACGACATCACGGTCAGCTGCCATCTGGGCCGAGGCAAATACGAGACGTTGCCGATCCCACCGGTCGGCTTCCCCAGCTACAACCACGACTTCATGGTGAGTTACTCGCTGCTGGCCGCCAACCAGGTGATGAGCCTGATCTTCGACGGGGTGTTCGACCGCTACCCCACCCTGCGGATCGTCTTCGTCGAGCACGCGTTCAACTGGATCCTGCCGCTGATGTGGCGCATGGACGCGATCTACTCCGCACGCGCCGCCCACGTCGAGATCACCCGCAAGCCCAGCGAGTACGTCAAAGACCACATCAAATTCACCACCCAGCCGCTCGACTATCCCGAGGACAAGACCGAACTGCTGCGGGCCTTCGAGTGGATGGAATGCGAGAAGATCCTGCTGTTCTCCAGCGACTATCCGCACTGGACCTTCGACGACCCGCGCTGGCTGGTCAAACACCTACCCGAGCACGCGCGCGACGCGGTGATGTGGCGCAACGGGGTGCAGACCTACCAGCTGCCTACGACGGTTCCGGTGCTGGAAGGTCAGACACGGGTGTACTGAGCACCGCCGCGGTCCTGGCCCGCCGGGCCCGGATCACCCCGGCCACCCCCAGCACCGCCAGCACGCCGGCCGCGGTGATCAGGGCCCAGGTCAACACCATCATCGGCGGGTCGTAGGCCACCGACGTCGTGGATGGCTGACCGTCGGCGACCGGCGCCACGAAGACCAGGTGGCGGGACTGCAGACCGGTGATCACTCCGCCGGCCAGCGCCAGCGCAGCCAGCACCAGTTGGACGATGTGCCTCACCGGGCGGTCGCCTTACCTTCGACGAGTTCGGTGAGCGCGGCGCGTAACCCACGATGATTGCGCGCCCACGCCTGGGCGGTGCGCTTCCCGCTGAGCTCGAGGCCGATCGCGGTGCGGCCGCGGGGCACCCCGGACAGTTCGCCCAGTGCCCGCGCCGTCTGCCACTTCTCCAGCGGTTCACGGGATTTCACCGAGTGCTGCGCCTCCGGCAACACCGCAACGATGAGGCTGACCGGGGTGACCTCGGTGCCTTCGCGCAACGCCTCGCGGGTCAGCTCGACGCTGGTGTGTACCCGTGCGGCCTTCACCTGCAGGCCCAGAAAGCCGGTCACCAGCACCAGAAATATCAGCGGGACGACCGGCTGGAAGCCCACCCCACCCTTGATCTGGATCAGCAGCATCGTGATCGCCGACGCCGGCCCCGCCAGCAACCAGTACCAACTGGCACCGTTCTCGAAGAACAACCGCTCCGGCTGCTCGGGCGGCTGACCGTCAAGCATGTGGCTCCGGCACGTACCACTGTTGCGCGGCCGGGCGGGTGACCAGCACCGGCGCGATGATCAGCAGGACCAGGACGACCAGCCACACCAGGCCACCCATCATCACCACGAACAGCGCCAACAGCACCGCGAGACCGATCGACAGCGTGAGGGCCGCTCGCCGGAACCGGGTGTCACCGCTGCGAGCCCGGCCGGCCAGATAGCTCAGCACCGCACCACTGATCACCCACAGCACCCCGGCGCCGCGATAGAACACCGGGACCGCGCCCTGCGCGGAGACCAGCAGCAGCCCGCCCACCATGAGCAGAATGGCCGCCGCCAGCCAGCACCCGATCGCGATCGAGACGATGCGGGGTCGAGGCTGCGGTGCGGTCATGGTCGGGCCAGCCTATCGGGTCACTTGGTGAAGAAGCCGTGCGCGTCCTGCCGGTGCAGCAGAACAATGCCGCCCACGATCAGCACCGAGCCGATGATGCCGGTGACCGCGAAGATCACCGCCTGCACCGTGTCCCGCTCGGTGTTGAACAGGCTGGCCCCGGTGTAGATGACGGTGGCCACCCCGCCGCCGGTCAGCAGGGTCCGCGTCCAGCGATATCCGGAGCGCATCAGAAACAAGAACGTGACGACCACCGCCGCCATCGTCACCGCGAACAGCACCGAGAGCGCGACCACCAAGACCGAGGAGTGCTTGGTCGCGGCGAAGTAGGCGTCGGCGAGGTAGCCGACCACCATCAACGGCAACGCGATCAGCCACAGCCAGAAGCCGGTGTCGACGTCGGCCGGACGCGCGGGCGCCCCGGTCGGCGGTTGCTCGCTCACGCCGCCACCTCGCAAGCGAGGGCGCGGCATGTCCGCCC
>NZ_BEWG01000022.1:82107-82238 GCF_002723835.1 Mycobacterium sp. shizuoka-1
CATGGTTCGCTCCGCAAGCGTCGCTCACGCCGCCACCTCGCAAGCGAGGACGCGGCATGTCCGCCCATGGTTCGCTCCGCAAGCGTCGCTCACGCCGCCACCTCGCAAGCGAGGGCGCGGCATGTCCGCCC
>NZ_BEWG01000022.1:82305-90235 GCF_002723835.1 Mycobacterium sp. shizuoka-1
CATGGTTCGCTCCGCAAGCGTCGCTCACGCCGCCACCTCGCAAGCGTCGCTCACGCCAACCAGCCCGCGACGTCGGCAGCCCAGTAGGTCAGCACGATGTCGGCGCCGGCCCGCCGGATGCTGGTCAGCGACTCCAGCGCAGCGGCGCGACCGTCGATCCACCCGTTCGCCGCAGCGGCGCTGATCATCGCGTACTCCCCTGATACCTGGTAGGCAGCAACCGGTACCGGCGAGACGTCGGCGGCCGCGCGCACGATGTCCAGGTAGGCCATGGCGGGTTTGACCATGACGATGTCGGCGCCCTCGTCGAGGTCGAGCGCGATCTCGCGCAACGCTTCCCGGGCGTTGCCGCTGTCCTGCTGGTAGGTCCGCCGATCGCCCTGCAGGCTGGAGCCGACGGCGTCCCGGAACGGGCCGTAGAACGCCGAGGCGAACTTGGCCGCGTACGCGAGGATCAGCACGTCGCTGAACCCGGCCGCATCGAGGCCGTCCCGGATGGCCGCCACCTGACCGTCCATCATGCCGCTGGGCCCGACCACCCGGGCACCCGATTCCGCCTGCGCCACCGCAAGCCTGACGTACTGCGCGTTGGTGGCGTCATTGTCGACTCGGCCGCGGGCGTCGAGCACGCCGCAATGTCCGTGGTCGGTGAACTCGTCGAGGCAGGTGTCGGCCATCAGCACGGTGTCGTCACCGAGGTCCTTGGCCAGGTCGCGCAGGGCCACGTTGAGGATCCCGTCGGGATCCACCCCGCAGGACCCCAGGGCATCCTTGTCCGACTCCTGCGGAACCCCGAACAGCATCAATCCGCCCACGCCGGCTGCCACGGCCTGGTGGGCGGCCTGACGCAACGAATCGCGGGTGTGCTGGTACACCCCCGGCATCGAGGCGATCTCCCGAGGCTCGTCGATCCCGTCGGCGACGAACATGGGCAACACCAAATGCCTTGGCTCCAAGGCTGTTTCGGCGACGAGGCGGCGCAGCGCCGGGGTGGAGCGCAACCTGCGCGGACGTTGTCTAGGAAAGGTCACGCCACGCCCCTAGCGGCGTCGGCTCTTTTTGCGCGGCGGCGGCAACGCGCCCTCGGCACGCAGCCGGGCGGCGTGCTCGGCCAGCGCGTCGACCAGCGGCCCGACCGCGGCCGTCTCGGGCTGGACGTCGACCCGGAGGCCGAACTCGGCGGCGGTCTCCGCGGTCTTCGGGCCGATGCACGCCACGATCGTGCGGGCGTGCGGCTTGCCGGCGATGCCGACCAGATTGCGCACCGTCGAGCTGGAGGTGAAGCACACTGCGTCGAAGCCGCCGGTCTTGATCATCTCGCGCGTCTCGGCCGGCGGCGGCGCCGCGCGCACGGTCCGGTAGGCGGTGACGTCCTCGATCTCCCAGCCACGATCGCGCAGCCCCTCGGCCAGCGTCTCGGTGGCGATGTCGGCGCGCGGCAGCAACACCCGGTTGACCGGATCGAAAATGCTGTCGTACTCCGGGAATTCGTCGAGCAGGCCCAGCGAGGACTGCTCACCGGACGGGACCAGTTCCGGGCTCACCCCGAAAGCACGTACCCGGTCTGCGGTGGACTCACCCACGCAGGCGATCTTCACGCCGGAGAACGCCCGGGCGTCCAGACCGAACTCGCCGAACTTCTCCCACACCGCGCGCACCGCGTTGGTCGAGGTGAACACCACCCACTGGTAGCGGCCGTCGACCAAACCCTTGACGGCCCTTTCCATCTGGGCCGGGCTGCGGGGCGGCTCGACGGCGATGGTGGGCACCTCGATGGGCAGCGCACCATGGCCGACCAGCTTCTCGCTCATCTCGCCGGCCTGGTCCTTGGTCCGCGGCACCAGCACGGTCCAGCCGTACAGCGCCCGGCTCTCCCACCAGTTCAGCTTCGCCCGGTGCGCCACCGTCTTGCCGATGGTGGCCACCAGGGTGCCGGTGAGCGGACCGGCCGGATCACTGTTGCAGGCCAGCGTCGCGCGATCGATCAGCCCGTGCAGCGTGGTCTCGACCGACCGCTGGGCACAGGTGGTGCCGTTGGAGGTGACCACACAGGGGGTCGTCTCGGCCAGGCCGTACTCGATCAGGGTGCGGGCGGCCTCGGGCAGGTGTGAGGCGCTCGCGGTCAGGATCAGCGGGCCGGGAGCGGCGGCCAGCGCCGCCCAGTCGACCTCGCCGCGCACGTCGGCGACGGTGTGCGCGGAGCCCAGCGGCAGACCGGCATAGGTCGGCACCGCGCTGGTGGCGGGCAGGCCGGGCACGATCTCGAATTCGGCGTGCGCCCGGGCCACCGCGTTCACCTCGGTGATGACCGAGTCGATCGACAGCGGATCGCCGGCGATCAGGCGCACCACGTCGAAACCAGCCTTGGCCTCGGCGACCAGCGTCTTGGCGACCTCGGCCGGATCACCCAGGGCGGGACGGATGTCGGGGCCGACGGAGACGACCGGCGGAGCGGTCTCGTCGTGGCCGTCGGCGGGGGCGCCGTCCGGCGCCGGGGCCGGGCCGACGGCGGGCGGCAGATCGGTGCCGACCACACCCAGCACGGCCTGCGGCACGTCCGGGTCGGTGAACACCAGGGCGGCGTTGGCCAAGACGGTGCGAGCGCGTGTCGTCAGCAGATTGGGGTCACCGGGACCCGAGCCGACGAACGTGATGTGTCCCGGCTTCGCCTTACGTCCCCGACCGCTCACCTGACCAGTCATCGCTTCACTCCCGCTCTACCGCTCTAATTGCGGAGTCTGTACCGACATGACCTCGCGCGCACCGAGCTCGAACAACTCCGCGGCCACCGCGAGCCCGAGCTCTGCGGACCGGCCGGGGGCGCCGATACCGGACGCACGAATCACGTCGGATCCGTCTGCCGCCGCCACGCATGCGCGCAGTGACAGCTCGTCGAAGACGCGGCCGTCGTCATCGATGGACTCGACCACTTCGGCGATCGCGCCCACCGGTGCGGAACAGCCCGCCTCCAGTTCGGCCAGCAGGGTTCGCTCGGCAGTGACCGCGGCGCGGGTGTCGGGATCGTCCAGCTCTCCCAACAGCGCCACGAGCTCGGTGTCGCCGGCGCGGCACTCGACCGCGAGCGCACCTTGAGCCGGCGCTGGCAACATCTGCACCGGCTCCAGCGTCTCGGTGACATCGCCGAGTCGTCCGAGGCGGGCCAGGCCCGCCCGGGCAACCACGATGGCGTCGAGATCACCACTGCTTACCCTGTTCAACCTGGTATCTAGGTTGCCTCTTAGGGGGCGGATTTCCAAACCGAGACCCAGTGCTCTAAGCTGTGCCGCCCGTCGCACAGAGCTCGTGCCGATCACCGAGCCCGCCGGCAACTCCCCCAGCACCAGGCCGTCGCGGGCCACCAACGCGTCGCGGGCGTCCTCCCGGCGCGGGATCGCGGCGATCACGAAGCGGGCGTCGGGAGCAGTCGGCAAATCCTTGTACGAGTGCACGGCCATGTCGACGCGGCCGTCGGCGATCGCCTCGCGCAGCGCGGCGGTGAAGACTCCCACCCCGATCTCGGCGACGGGCGCGTCCGAGCGATCACCCTCGGTGCTGATGATGACCAGTTCGGCGCGCTGCCCGCGCTCGACGAGTTGGTCTCTGATGGTCCCGGCCTGGGTGGTCGCCAGCAGGCTACCCCGGGTGCCGATCCGGATTACCGAGTCGCTACTGCCGGCCAACCGTGCTACCCGGCACCGTCGGCTCGGCCTTGGTCGAACTCCGTTGCCGGCAGAGGCAATTCACCTGCGGCAACGGCGTCGACGGCCTGCGGATCGAGTTCGAACAGTTCCCGCAACGCCTCGGCATAGCTGTCCCCACCCGGGGCGCTGGCCAGCTGCTTGACCCGCACGGTCGGGGCGTGCAGCAGCTTGTCGACCACCCGGCGGACCGTGCGGGCGACCTCGTCGCGCTGGGCGTCATCCAGGCCCGGCAGCCGGTTGTCCAGCCGCAACAACTCGGCCTCGACGACGTCGGCGGCGCGCTGACGAAGGGCGGTGACGGTCGGGGTGACCTCCGACATCCGCTGCCCGGCGAGGTAACTGGCAACCTCGGTGGCGACGATCTGGCGGGCGGCTTCGGCGTCGGTGGCCGCGGCCCGGGCCGACGGCTCGCGCTGGACCCGGTCCATGTCGATGACCGACACACCGGGCAGCCCGGCCACCGCGGGGTCGATGTCGCGGGGCATCCCGAGGTCGCAGAGCACCAGCTCAGCGGCGGTCTCGGCGCGGCGGGCGCTGGCCAGTGCGTGGTGCACGTCGGCCAGCGAGACCACCGGACGGACCGCCCCGGTACAGCTGACCACCACGTCGGCGGCGGCCAGCGCGATCGGCAACTGGTCGAGGGTCAGCGCCTGCGCGGTAGCCCCCTGCGCGCGGATGTTCTCGGCGAGGCGCTCGGCGCGCGGCAGCGAGCGGTTGACGACGTCGATGTGGGTGATACCGGCGCGCAGCAGGTGCGCGACCGAAAGGCCGCCCATCGACCCGGCGCCGACGACGGTGGCGGTGCGCCCGCCCAGCCCGGTCAACCGCGAACCCGCGATGTCCAGGGCGACGGACACCACGCTGGCGCCGGCGGCGTCGATCGCCGTCTCGGAGTGCACGCGCTTGCCCACCGACAGCGCGCGCTGGGCCAGGTCGTGCAGGACCCGGCCGACGGTCTTGTTGTTCTCAGCGGTGGCGTAGGCGCGACGGACCTGGCCGAGCACCTGCTGCTCGCCGATCACCGCGCTGTCCAGGCCGCTGGCGACGGCGAACAGGTGCTCGACGGCGGCCTCGCTGTAGCGGACGTAGGCGTACTTGGTCAGATCGCCCATCGACATCCCGGAGTGCTCGGCCAGCACCTGGCCGATCGCCGACAGTCCGCCGTGGAAGGCGTCGACCACCGCGTAGACCTCGACCCGGTTGCAGGTAGACAGCACCATGGCCTCGGTCACCAGCGGCGACTGCAACATCCGATCGATGATCTTGAGCTGGTCGGATTCATCGGTGGACAGCTGCTCGAGCACCGAAACCGGAGCGCTCCGATGCGAAACTCCGAACAGCAGCACGCTCACGGCACGATCACCTGGCCCGCTCCCTCGCTGTCACGGAATGCTCCGTTAGTGAAACTTACTTCCACGGTAAACGCTGCGCAGGCGGCTGGCCAAATTCCGGCGGTCGTTCATGCCTCGTCGTCGATGGCCGTGCGGCCGAGGGCGAGATCGCTTCGCAACCTCGGCACGTCGACGTCCCAGTAACTGTGCTCGCGGCCGTCGAGCAACACGACCGGCAGCCGGTCGCCGAATTCGGCTCTGCGCGTGGCGTCGCCGGCGGCGGCCGCGGCGTCGACATCGGTGGCGGACAGCTCGAAGTCGAGCTCGGCGGCCAGCTCCTCCAGCCGGTGGTAGACCTGCTGGCAGATGCTGCATCCGGCTCGGGTCAACAGCTCGACGTGTGCGCGGCTCACCCGAGCAAGTGTCGCAGTTAGGGTTAGGACATGGGGCCCGGGGACCACGACCAGGAGCAGGCGGGTGACGCCAGCGCCGAACGGGCCGTCGACGAGTTGGTCGCCGAGCAGGCCAGCGCCGTCGCCCGCGACGCCAGCATCGCCGCGCGGCGCGAGCCAGGCCCGCCGGTGACCGAGCCGCCGCCACCGCCGCCCGCCGATCTCACCGCGGCGGCCTTCTTCGACGTGGACAACACCCTGGTACAGGGCTCGTCGCTGGTGCACTTCGGGCGCGGTCTGGCCGCGCGTAAGTACTTCACCTACGCCGACATGGCCAAGTTCATCTACGCGCAGGCCAAGTTCCAGCTCACCGGCCGGGAGAACAGCGACGACGTCGCCGAGGGCAGACGCAAGGCGCTGGCCTTCATCGAGGGCCGCTCGACCGCCGAGCTGATCGCGGTCGGCGAGGAGATCTACGACGACATCATCGCCGACAAGATCTGGCCGGGCACCCGGGCGCTGGCCCAGATGCACCTGGATGCCGGCCAGCAGGTGTGGCTGGTCACCGCCACGCCCTTCGAGTTGGCCGACACCATCGCCCGGCGACTGGGCTTCACCGGGGCGCTGGGGACCGTCGCGGAGTCCGAGAACGGGGTGTTCACCGGCCGGCTGGTCGGCGACATCCTGCACGGGGTCGGTAAGGCGCACGCGGTGCGGCAGCTCGCCGTCCGCGAGGGGCTCAACCTCAAGCGCTGCACCGCCTACTCCGACAGCTACAACGACGTGCCCATGCTGTCGTTGGTCGGCACGGCGGTCGCCATCAATCCCGACGCCGACCTGCGCGAGCTGGCGCGCGAACGGGGCTGGGAGATCCGCGATTTCCGGACCGCGCGCAAGGCGGCCCGCATCGGGGTGCCCTCGGCGCTGGCGCTCGGCGCGATCGGCGGGGCACTCGCCGCGGCCGTGTCACGCCGGCACGAGCACTGATCGCCGGCCCCGAGTGTGGGCCCTGTGCACGCGTAACGACCGAAATCGGTGCACACCGCCCACAGTCGACGGCGAGGGCACCGGATAGCCGCTGATAGGCTCCCCGGGTGTCAATCGCCAGCGACATCATCGGAACCCACTACCGCTATCCGGACTACTACCTGGTCGGCCGGGAGAAGATCCGCGAGTACGCCAAGGCGATCCAGTCCGACGACCCGCTGCACTACAGCGAGGAGGCGGCCCGTGCCGCCGGCTACCGCGACGTGGTGGCGCCACTGACGTTCATCGCGATCCCGGGCCGCCAGGTGCAGCTGGACATCTTCCGCAACTTCGACGTCGGCATCAATATCGCCCGGGTCATTCATCGCGATCAGAAAATCCTTTTTCACCGGCCGATCGTGGCGGGCGACAAATTGTTCTTCGATTCGTGGCTGGATTCGGTGATCGAATCGCACGGCACGGTGATCAGTGAATTGCGCAGCGAAGTCACCGACGAAGAAGGTCAACCGGTGATGACCACAGTCGTCACCATGATCGGCGAAGCCGGCGGCGACGAGGAAACCAACGCTCAGGTCGCGGCGATCGCCGCGGCGGCACTGGGCAGGCAAACCTAGCGCTGACCCGGGCCGCTCAGCCCAAGAACGTGTTGCGGCGCTTGGTCAGCAACTGGTACAGCGTCTGCTGGATGGTCTCGCGCACCTGATCGGTGAGGTCGAAGGTGACCATCGGGTCGTCGGCCGCGGTGTCGTCGTAGTCGGCCGTCTCGATCGGCTCACCGAACGCGATGTGCCACTTGGACGGAAGTGGCATCAGCCCGGCCGGGCCGGCCAGCGGGAACAGCGGGGTGATCGGGAAGTACGGCAGCCCCAGCACCCGTGCGAGCAGCTTGACGTCGGCGATCATCGGATAGATCTCCTCGGACCCGACGATCGAGCACGGGATGATCGGCGCCTTGGTGCGCAGCGCCGCCGAGACGAACCCGCCGCGGCCGAACCGCTGCAGCTTGTAACGATCCCGGAAGTGCTTGCCCAGGCCCTTGTAGCCCTCGGGGAACACCGCGGTCAGCTCGCCGCCGACCAGCAGCCGGTGGGCATCGACGGTGGAGGCCATCGTGTGGCCTGCCTTGCGAGCGATCGGGCCCATCATCGGCATGTCGAAGACCATGTCGGCGGCCAGCAACCGCAGGTCCCGGTTCTTCGGGTGGTGGTCGTGCACCGCGACCGACAGCATCAGCCCGTCGAAGGGCAACGTCCCGGCGTGGTTGGCCACCACCAGGCCGGCCCCGTCTTCGGGCAGGTTCTCGATACCGCTGACCTCGACCCGGAACCAATTCTGGAAGAAGAAGCGCAGCAAAGGCAGGACGAGTGCGTTGTTGAACATCGGATCGAAGCCGAATTCATCGACCTGGTAATCGCCGGCCAGCCGTTTGGACACGAAATCGGCGATCGCCGAAATGCGTTGCGCCAGTTCGTTGGGGGCGTCGCCGGAATCACCGGCGACGCTCGCGCCGCGGCGCGCG
>NZ_BEWG01000022.1:90286-236740 GCF_002723835.1 Mycobacterium sp. shizuoka-1
TCTTCCGCCGAGGCGCGGGTGCCGGGATCAGCCAGCAGCGAGGGATGTCGGCGGGCCGCCTCGGCGCGCGCCGCGGCACGTCGGGCCGCCGCTGCACGATTCGTATTCGAGTGCAGCGGAATCACTTTCGCTTTGGATTCACCCGCCACTTCGGCTACCTTCTCCCCACCATCGGCCCATCAGCCGCCCCATCGCTGCGCCACGGCGACTGCGCGACTCTCCAGAGAGCGTACCCATTTCGGGTCGATGATCGGGGTCAAACCCCGGCCCCGCACGTAGTCGTCGAAGGCCTCTATCGTCGTCCATTTCGGCGTAAAGCCCAACTCGGAGCGCATTCGCGTGGTGTCCATGACGCGGCCGTAATTAAGCCAATCCATCTGGTCACGGTTGAGGTCGGAGGTCCGACCCGCCCGCTGCAACGAATACAGTGCCCAAACCCCGGAATTCGGCAACGGAACCGCAAGCCGCCCGGATCGCCGAATCGCCTGCGACATCATGATCACACCGTCGGCTCCGATGTTGAAGGTGCCTGACCTGCCCGCCATGGTGGCCCGCTCCAGCGCCCCCAGGGCGTCCTGCTCGTGTAACAGCTGCAGCCGCGCGTCATGGCCGAGCACGGTGGTCACCAGCGGGCCGGCCAGATACCGCGACAACGCCGTGTCCATCGCCGGGCCGATCATGTTGGCCAGTCGCAGGATGGTGACAGCGATGTCGGGCCTGCGCCGGCCCAGGCCGCGTGCATAGCCCTCGATGTCGATGCTGTCGCGGGCGAAGCCCTCACCCGGCGGGCGGCGACTGCTGCTGTCCTCGGTGAACACCACCGGGTCGTGGGCATGGGAACCGTAGACCTCGGAGGTCGACTTCAGGATGACCCGGCGCACCGACGGCGCTTTCTGGCAGGCCGCGAACAGCTGCATCGCGCCCATCACGTTGATTTCCTTCAACGTGGCGCGCCCACCCGAGCGGGGGGCGTAGGAGGCTGCGGCGGCGTGCACCACGGTGTCCACATCGCCGTTTCGGATCACCTTGGCGATAAACGGATTTCGGATGTCGGCACGGACGAATTCGGCACGGCCCATCCGCCGCAGCAGATCCTTGCTGGGCGCGACGGCGTCGACCGCGATGACCTTGTTGATCAACGGGTTCTGCGCCAGCCGGGCGGTCAGGTACCCGCCGAGGAAACGGCACGCACCGGTGACCAGCACAACCTTCGGGTAGTGCGGGGTCTCAGTATCGGTACCGCCGGAATCCATCTGCACAGACTATCGGCCGGGACGGGGCCAGGCACGGCCCGAGGTCCGCCGGGCCGGGGCCGGGCGAGGATGCGCCCGAGGCCCGGCACAGGACCTACTTACCGAGTTTTCTGCGCTGAACCCGGGTACGACGCAGCAGCTTGCGGTGCTTCTTCTTCGACATGCGCTTACGCCGCTTCTTGATGACTGAACCCATGAAAATTCGCTACCTAAGTTTTCGCAGTGCCTGCACCAGAGCAGGCTTCTTGTGTCCCGGACACCTTACCTAAGCAGGCACGCGGAACGAAAAACGGCCTCGCGCCCGCTAGCCCGCGTCGAAGTACGACGTCTCCAGCAGGTCGTGAACGGCCTTGGCATGCACCCGGAACGAGCGACCCACCCGCACCGCGGGCAGCTCCCCGTTGTGCACCAGCCGGTACACCGTCATCTTGCTGACGCGCATCAGCGCGGCCACTTCGGCGACGGTCAGAAATTGAGCTCTGGCGGCCGGCGTGCTGTCGGCGCCACCGGCATCGCGCGCCGATTTTCCAGCCGAATCCCGCGCCGATGGCCCGTTCATAGACGTCATCGCAACCCAATCCGTCAGGCACGGGCAGTTCCAGCGGCTTCCCCACCGCTGGCACCCAGCCGTGCATACACGAGGAGAATAGCGTGGCGGGTGGGGTTACTGCGACGGGTGTGGGTAGATCCATCCGAAAATTCTTGAACTACTCTGATGTAATTCCTAGCTGCTCAGAGCGTGTTTTTGCGGCCTCGATGGCCGCCGCGACAGCCGCCCGAAGCCCACCCGCCTCGAGTTCCCGCAGGCCAGCGGCGGTGGTCCCGCCCGGGGAGGTCACCATCGCCCGCAGCCGGGCGGGGGAGGTGTCCAGGCCGCTGTCCTGGCCCGTCGCACGCTCACTGTCGAGGCGTTCCAGCAGCATCGCCGCGGATCCGGCCATCGTCTGCACGGCAAGGTCGGTCGCGACCGCCCGGCCGAGCCCGTTGGCCACCGCCGCGTCGACCAACGCCTCGACGAACAGGAAGAAATAGGCCGGCCCGGAACCGGAGACCGCGGTGACGGCGTCCAGCTGGCTCTCTGGGACGGTCAACACGTCGCCGACGCACTTGAACACCGCCGCGACGTCGGCGAGCTGCTCAGGGGTGGCAAATCGGCCGGCGGCCAGCGCGCTGACGCCCGCACCGACCAGTGCCGGGGCGTTCGGCATCACCCGGACAACCGGCGAGCCCGCCGGCAGCCGGGTTTCGTAGAACCCGATCGTCACGCCGGCGACGACGGTGACGAAAACCTGCTCGACAGTGTCGCTCTCGGCCTGGGCGGCGGCTTCGGCGATCTCGCCGACCACCGACTCGACGTCGGCCGGCTTCACCGCGACGATCACGAACGCGGCGGTCTCCACCGCCTCGGGTACCGCGGCCAGCTGGACCGAGTACTTCTCGCCCAGGTAGCGTGCTCGCTCCGGCATCCGCTCGGACACCACCAGGTCCTTGACCTGCCGCCCTGCCCGAAGCAGTCCGGCAAGGATCGCCTCGCCCATGCTGCCGCCGCCGATGATCGCGATTCTGGCCATGGGCTACAGACCCTAGCGGGCTGGGCGATTTCGGCGCGATTCCGTTCGCCTGGCGGCGGTTTGCGCGCCGAAATCACGCATTCTCAGGGGCGGGCACCAGCGCCAGCTGCCGCGTCTGCACGATGATGCGGCCGGCGCTGTCGACCACCGTGTGGTCGGCGTCGAACCAGTCCTGGCCGATCTGCGTGGTCGTACAGGTCACCCGCAGCCAGCCCTCGGCGGGCATCCCCCGCAGATACGCGGTCATCTGCACCGTGGGCGCCCAGCCGCGGCGCCCCACGGCATAGCAGACCGGGACCGAGATGTCGCCGCACATGAGCGCGAAGAACACGTCCACCGGGCCCGCTTTGGGCCGGACCCAGATCTTGAACACCGGAGCGCCGGTGTCGCCGACGGTCTCGGTCAGCTCGGGACGGATGTCGCAGCCGCGGGCCAGGTTGTTGATCGCCGCGGCGGGATGCCCCGGACCGATCGGCTCGACGTCGGCGGGCGGCTCGACGCTCATCACCGCGGTCACCGGATTGGCGCTCAGCAGCGGCTCGGTGCGATGTTCCGGCTCGCCGAGGGTGACCACCGCACGCACGCAGGTTCGCTCGCCCTGCACGAGCTCCACGTCCACCAACCCGATCCGTCTGCCGCGCTTGTGCACGCTGGTGATCAGTCGCACCGGCCCGGGATCGGGTGCCGACAGGAAGTCCGCCGACACCGCGACCGGCTCGAAATCAGTACCGATCCCCGAGTCGCTTCGCTGCGGCCCGCCGGTGTTCCCGTACCCCTCGCGGCCCGCCTTGGCGCACAGTGCCAGCATCACACCACCGTGGATCTTCGGCCCAATTGTCCAGTGCTCGTTGAGGTTTGCCTCAAAGCCGTGATCGAGGGGACGCAGGGTGAGCGCGTCGTCGAAGCGGGGATACATCACTGCCTTTCTCAGCGCAGCAGATGCGTGCGCGCGAACTGGAGCGACTCGACCAGCAAGGCCTCTCGCTCGGTTTTGGTACGCGCCCCCGAGGTGGTGACCTCGAGGATTACGTGCCCGGTGAAATCGCTGCCGGCCAGCATCTGACACACCTCGACGGTGGGTTGGGTGCCCCGGCCGGGCACCAGGTGTTCGTCGGTGGACGCACCGTTGCCGTCGCACAGGTGCAGGTGCACCAGACCCGACCCCATCCGCTGCGCCATCTCCAGGGCGTCGGTACCGGCCGTCGCGGTGTGCGACAGGTCCAGCGTGTAGTGCGCGTGGTTGCCGTCGAGCGGGTCGTAGGACGGCGCGAACGCCGAAATCCCCACGCCGGGACGGCCGCCGCGCTTGCGCATCCGCTCGATCGACGGGTCTCCGGAGCCGAAGAACCGGTCGGCCCGGAACGGGAACATGTTCTCCACCGCGACCAGCACGTCGCTGCGGCTCTCCAACTCCGCGACCTGCTCGCTGAAGCCGTCGGCGTAGCGGCGCTGCCAGCGAAACGGCGGGTGCACCACCACGGTCTGCGCACCGAGCCGCTCGGCCGCCTGCACGCTGCGGGTCAGCTTCGGAATCGGGTTGGCGCCCCAGACCCGCTGGGAGATCAACAGGCACGGCGCATGCACCGACAACACCGGCACGTTGTAGCGGCGGGACAGCTTGGCGATCGCGCCGATGTCCTGGCTGACCGTCTCGGCCCACACCATGAGTTCGACACCGTCGTAACCCAATTCGGCGGCGTACTCGAAAGCGGCCTCGGTCCTCAGCGGGTAGACCGAGGCCGTCGACAGACCGACCTTGATTGCGGGGCGCACAGACGAATCAGGTCGATTGCAACAACGCCAACGGCCCGAGGGTGACCAGAGCCCCGACCGCCACGGCGATCAGGGTGCTGGCGATGTCCTCGGTTTTGCGGACGATGCGCACGGCCACCACCAGGCCCAGGATGACCAGGACCGACAGCACCAGCGCGACGATGTTGTTCCACCGCCACAGCTGGTCGAACGCGATGAACAACCCGGCGCCGAACGCGACGGCCAGGACCGACTGGGCAGCCACCAGCAGCCCGCGCCACAGCATCGTGAGCTTGCCCTCGCGGGGATGCTCGTCGTCGAGTTCGGCCGCCTCCTCCTCGCCGTCGTGCTCGTCGCCGGCGGCCACACCCCGGCGGGCGAGGTCGTCGGCGACGGTCTCGCCGCTGAACAGGGTGCCGCCCGAGGACCGCAGGTAGGACTGCAGCTCGGCGGCTTCCTCGACCTGCTCGTCAGGTGTCAGGTCCAACCCGGGGGCCGCCTCGTCGAGCGGGTCGAACGCCATCTGCTCGGCGTCGGAGGCCTCCTCGGCCGACGTGTCGGCCGAGGGCGTGGGTTCGGGCCTGCGCAGCGGGCGCGGGTCGTAGCTGCGTTCGGGGCGGCTCTCGCGCCGCGGAAGCGGGCTGTCGGCGCGCGGTGGGGGCCCCTCGAACGGCCGCGGGGCCTCGTCGAGGTCCTCGAGATCCTCCAGGTCCTCGGCCGGTTCGACGGCCTGTTCGACCTCGTCGACCTCGTCGACGTCCGACTCGCCGGCCGGCGCCGATCCGTTGGTGCTGGGCTTCTGCTCGGCCGGCTCCGTCTCGGTGGCCTCGGCGGTCTCGACTTCGGTCACCGCGACAGGCCGCACGACGGGGATCTCACCGGTCCGGATGATCGGGATCTCGCCGGTCAGTTCGGCGACCGTCACCGCGTCGCTGTTCCCCCGGCGACGGCGACGGCGCCCGCCGACCGGCGGGGAGCCGATCGTGCCGTTCTTGGCGAGCAGCTCGGCCACCGAGATCGGCCGGCTGTTCTCGCTGTCATCTGGTGCAGTCATCGTGTGCCTCTCGATCGGGCGGCAGTCGACCGATCAAAACCGTTGTCTCCAGCATCCCCCACCGACGTCTCCACCAGGGCAGTTCCGTCAGCTTCACTGTCGAGTCGGCGCAGGATGATGCCCTCGCGCAACGCCCACGGACAGATGTCGACGGATTCCAAAGACAGTGCTCGCATGCTCGCCTCCGCCACCAGAGCACCGGCCACGATCTGTGGCGCCCGCTCGGCACTGACTCCCTCCAACTCGGCACGGTCGGTCGTGGTCATCCTAGAGATGAACGATATGAGCTGACGCAAACCGTTGGCCGTCAGCGTCCGCTTGACCCTGGGCCCGGCGCCCGAGGGAGCCGCCCCGGTCAGTCGGGCCAGCGAGCGGAAGGTCTTCGACGTCGCGACCGCGAGGTCGGGAGCCCCGGCCTCCAGGACGAATGCGCTGGCCTCGGCCAGCTCGTTGTCCAGCCAGTCGCGCAGCATGGCCACCCGGCGCCGGCCCGGCGGGTCGTCGGGCAGCCATTCCCGGGTCAGCCGGCCCGCGCCCAGCGGCAGCGACAAGGCCACCTCGGGCGCCTCGTCGACGCCGTTGGACAGCTCCAGGGAGCCGCCGCCGATGTCGAGGTTGATGATCCGTCCGGCGCTCCAGCCGTACCACCGCCGGACCGCCAGGAAAGTCAGCCTGGACTCGTTGGAACCGGACAGCACCTGCAGGTTCACCCCAGTCTCGGCCAGCACCCGGGCCAGCACGTCCTCGGAGTTCGTGGCATCGCGAACCGCCGAGGTGGCGAAGGCCATCAGATCGGCGCAGCCGGAGCTGGCCGCGATCTTGGCGAACTCGTCGACGGTGTCGATCAGCTTGTCGGCGCCGCGCCGGGTGAGCTTTCCGGAGTCGTCGATGGCCTCGGCGAGCCGCAGCGCCGCTTTGGTCGAACTCATCGGAGTCGGGTGCCCGCCCCGGTGGGCATCGACCACCAGCAGATGAACCGTGTTGCTGCCCACGTCGAGCACGCCTAATCGCACGTGAACAAAACTAGCCTGCCACTTGCGACATGGAGCAAAAGCCAGCGCGAAGACCGCGCGCATGTGCATTACGGTTGGGCGCTGTGACACATGGGCACCCCGGCGAAGTTGACCTGGACTTCCCCCGCGAATGGGTGGAGTTCTACGACCCGGACAATCCGGAGCATCTGATCGCCGCGGACCTGACCTGGCTGCTGTCGCATTGGACGTGCGTGTTCGGCACCCCGGCCTGCAAAGGCACGGTCGAGGGACGTCCCGATGACGGCTGCTGCTCGCACGGGGCGTTCCTGTCCGACGACGACGACCGGGCCAACCTCGACGACGCTGTGAAGAAGCTGACCGACGCGGACTGGCAGTTCCGGGACAAGGGCCTGGGCCCCAAGGGCTACCTCGAGATGGACGAGTACGACGACAAGCCCAACCTGCGCACCCGCAAATACAAGGGCGCCTGCATCTTCCTGAACCGGCCGGGCTTCCCGACCGGCATCGGCTGCGCCCTGCACACCAAGGCACTCAAGCTCGGGGTCGAGCCGCTGACGATGAAACCCGAGGTGTGCTGGCAGCTGCCGATCCGGCGCAGCCAGGAGTGGATCACCCGGCCCGACGGCACCGAAGTGCTCAAGACCACGATCACCGAGTACGACCGGCGCGGGTGGGGTGAGGGCGGGGCGGACCTGCACTGGTATTGCACCGGCGACCCGGCCGCACACGTCGGCAAGAAGCAGGTCTGGCAGTCCTACGCGCCGGAACTGACCGAGCTGCTGGGCGAGAAGGCGTACGCCGAATTGGCGGCCATGTGCAAGCGGCGCGGCGGCTTTCCGCTCATCGCGGTGCACCCCGCCACCCGCGCTGCACAGTAGCGTTGCGTCCGCGAACGTCTCGATCCTTGCCCAACTAAGGCAAACATCAGGTGAACAGGTTGGAATTGCTTCGCTGAGCATGCGCCGGCAAGGCCCATTCCGGCATAGACTCTGTCGGTCGTTCTCGGCCGGAGGTTCAGATGAGGCAGCCCGAGCGAGGCGCCGTGGTGTTCGTCGACGACAGTCCGCTGTGGCACAGCTTCCAACAGGTCGCCGCGCTGGTGCGCCGCCACGGGTACCGGACGGTCCGCATCACCACCGCCCAGACCGGCCGGATTGCGCGTCTGGTGGACAGGCTGCTCTATGACCGCGCTGTGTATCTGCCGGAAGCCGGCGCGCTTCAGCACCTGCCCGAGCTGCTCGAACCCTTCCACCCGGTGAAGGTGAACGTGGTCGACACTCTGCTCGACGCCATCCCCGAGGACGCGATCGACCGACTGACGGCCGACAATGCCGACAGCCTGCGCGTCCAGCGCAAGTTGAGCAACAAGACCACCGCGGGCATCCTGGTCCTCGAGCGGGGCGCCCTGGTGCCCGATCAGCTCCCGGGATCCACGCCGGCCGGCGAGGCGGCGGAGAAACTCGGCCTGCCCGTCGTGCTGAAGGCCAACTACGGGGCGGCAGGTTCGGGTATTCGCATCGCCCACACCGTCGCCGAGGCAGCGCACGCCGCCGAGGCCATGGGTTCCCCCGCCGACTTCTTCTACCAACGGTTCGTCACCGGCCCGATCTTGTCGTACGGCGCGATGCTCGCCGACGAGGGCATCGTGCAGGAGTTGACGTATCGAGGGCTGGCCTCCCCGTCGAACCCGACCGGCGCCCCCCTGGGGTATGAGGTGGTCGACGAGCCAATCTTCACCGAAATCGGGCGAAAAGTCTGTCTCGGCGTCGGATTGACCGGGCCGATCAACCTGCAGGCGATCCGCGACGACGAGGGACAGTACTGGGTGATCGACCTCAACATCCGTCCATTCGGGGGCATGCTCAACTTCGACCAGAGCCTCATCGACACCGCAACCGGATTTCTGTTCTGCACCAAGCTCTGCGACACCCGGCCCCTTCACCGCACGCCACCGACTGGGCTACGAGTCTCCGAATTTCCAATCGATGCTGAACAATTGGCGCGAACCGGTCAGTACTTGTCAGCGATCCGCCTCTACCTGCAGCGGTCGCCGTCGTATGTGCGCCTGCTACGCGTCAACTATTTGGCCTTTGCGCTCCTCAATGGGGTTGCCCACAAACTGCACATCTAGCCGTTCGGTGGTTGCTCCGGGCCGCCGGCGCGCCCGCCCGGCGGCAGCGCGCCCAGGAACCGCTCGGCGATCTCGTCCCAGGAACCGCTCGTGGCCAGGCTGTCGGCACCGGCCTTACCCATCGCCGCCGCCAACTCAGGATCCGTGAGAACCCGGATCAGGGCTTGCGCCAATGCATCCGGATCATCCGGCGGCACCAGCAGCCCCGACACCCCGTCACGGACCACATCCGGTATGTCCCCGACCCGGGTCGCCACGACGGGCCGACCCAGGGTGTAGGCGAGGTGAGCGACCCCGGATTGCGAGCTGCGCTTGTAGGGCAGTACGACGCACCTGGCCGCGGAGAAATATTGCGTCACATCGGAAATCGGGACATACCCCAGGTTCAGCGTGACGCCGGCACCGGGTGGGATCTGCGCCCGCAGTTGCGATTCGTCCATATCGGGCCCCAACGCGCCGGCAATCACCAGCGCGGCGTCACCCACTCGGGCTCGCACCGCGGGCCAGGCCTTCAGCAGAGTGTCGATGCCCTTGTACGCCGTGACGGTGCCGAACGACAAAGCGACCGGGCCGGTGTTCAACACACCCGGCAGGCCGGCAGCATCGAAGATCCCCTCGTCGCCGTGGGGAATCACGTGGACCGGCGCGGTGATCGGCCACGTCTGGAGCAGCACCCGTTTGGCTGACTCGCCGAGCACGAACACCACGTCGAGGTCTCCGTAGGCGCGGCCCAGCGCCCGGGTCATCAGCGCCGACGTCTTGTACAAACCGTCCTGACCGGGCTGCTCGACAAGCGGCCTGGGTTCGTGGGCGACCAGGGCCAGGACGGCGTTCGGTAGCGCCTTGCGGACGGCGTGCACACCCCATCCGTCTATCGGGAATCGCCACGCCGACCACACCACCACACCGGGGCGGGTCTGAATCAGCCGCGCCAGCAACACAACCCACGCTGCGGTGTGACGTCCTGCCCGGATGACACGGCGGCCTAAACGCAATAACTCCGGCAGGTCCGCCCCCGCGGTCGGATGCCACGTCGGCAGAATGCTGACGACCTGGCAACCCGGCTCTCGCGACAACAGTTCCGGCGAAGGTCCGGTGATGACGTCGACACGCTCCCCGGCGCGCGCCAAGGCCTCGCCGAGCTGCAGGGAGAACTGGAACAGGCCGCCCGACGGCGGAAACTCCACCAGCGCAACGCGTCGCACCGAACCAACCACTCCGCCGTCGAGCACGCGATCGTAGAGAGCTCGCAGATTCTTGGCCCAGACGTCGGCACTGAAACGAGTCTCGTACCGCTGTCGGGTGGCTCGTCGGATCGCCTTCAAGGCTTGCGGGTCGGCCCGGATCATGGACGCCATCTCGGCTATCGCCGCACTCAGCGCGGCGGGGTCGGCCGGTTCGACCAGCAATCCGCAACCGGGGCCGACGATGTCGGGAATGCCGCCGACGTCGGTCGCCACGATGGGGCGGCCGCCGGCCAGTGCCGAGATGAGCGACGTCGGCAGCGCGTCCTCCAGAGACGGCTGAACGACGAAGTCGGCTGCCGCGATCAGGTCTGGGACGTCGCGACGGAATCCGAGAATCCGGATCCGTTCAGCGAGCACAGGATCGGCCTCGACGCTGGAGCGAAATCCGTCGAGCAGCGGTCCGTCACCGGCCAGCGCCACGACGAGGGGAACATCGTCGGGCAGCAGGCGGACCGCCTCGATCAGGTCCGCATGCCCCTTCTCCGGGCGCATCAGGCTCGCGCAGACCGCGAGCAGATGACCGTCGGGGACGTCGATCTCGGCGCGAACCTCCCAGCCCGCGCGTGTCACGTCTGGTTCGGCCACCCCGTTGGGCAACACCACGATCGGAGCGCCCGCGCCGGCGTACTGCGCGTACCACCGGCGTTGGGCACTGGACAGCGCGATCACCACGCTGGACAGAACGCGGCGTCCCAGAACCGCCGCCTTGACCCGGACGCCGTGCATCCGGGATGTCGCGATATCGATGACGTGCAGCGTCGACACCGACGGCACACCGACCACCTTGGCGGCCAGTCCGCCGACCAGATCGGCATGTTTGAGGTGGGTGTGCACGATGTCGACGCCTTCGTCGCGCAGCACTTTGGCCAACCGCCTGACGGCGGTGAGGTCGTAGCGACCCGAGTGCAGCTCGTAGACGGTCACCCCCTGCGCACGCAGCTGCGGGACGACCCGGTTGTCCGTACCGGACTCCGATTGCGCGTCGGAAAGACCCACGACGACAAGGCGGATCGCGGCGGAGGGGGCGGAGCGCGCCAGATCGACCAGTACTGCCTCCGCGCCGCCGGGGCCAAGGGAATGAATCACGTGCGCCACCGTCAACGGCACCGGCGGGGCCGGGTCAGGCACGTTCATCGATGACCTCCTGATAGAGCTGCCCGAGCCGGTCGACCCACGTACGCATCGAATACTTCTCTTCGGCCTGCGCCCGGCCCGCCGCCCCGTAGGCGGCGGCCAGCTCCGGATTCCCGATGGTCTCCAGCAGCGCTTCGGTCAGCGCCGGCACGTCACGCAGCGGTACCAACCGGCCGGTCACCCTGTCCACGACGATCTCCCGGGTGCCACCCGCGTCGGAGGCCACCACCGGCAGGCCGCTGGCCCCCGCTTCGATCAGCGCGGTCGGTAGTGCTTCATCGACGGAGGCGGACACCACCCCATCGACGGTCGCCAGAATCTCGGGCACGTCCTCACGCCGACCGAGTAGCCTCACCGAATCACTCAGTCCCACTTCAACTATCGCGCGCTCGATGTCGACGCGGCTCGGCCCGTCGCCGACCACGAGGAGGGTCGCCTCCGGGTGCACCGCCACCACACCCGCCCACGCGCGGACGAGATCGACATGATTCTTGTCCGGCCGCAGCGCGGCCACCACAGCCCATACCGGTCGCTCGGTGCTGTGCGGCCGGGTCCGCATCCGGTAGCGGGCTACGTCGACTCCGTTGGGGATCATCCGCCAGGTGGACCGGGCTGGTCCGTGCCGCACGGCGTACTGGTCGAAGGCGTGCTGCGACACCAGCACCAACCGGCCCAGTCGAGCCGGAATACGCACGGACAAACGCTCTTTGAGCCATTCCCCGCGACTCGTGTGCGGTTGGGGACTCAGGTGCAAGGTGGCGACGACAGGCTTGCCCACCAGCCGCGCAGCGAGCGGAACCAAAGTCGCCGAGTAACCGAGGTGGGCATGCACGACGTCCACCGGCGCACGGCGCAACGTGCGCACCAACCGGGCGAAACCTCGAACATCCAGCAGCTTTCGGACCGAGATGTAGGTCGGATCCAGGCCCGCGTCGGCCAGCCGTCCGAGCATGGCATTCCTGCCGCTGTCCTCGGGTGCCAGACTTGCCACGGAGACGTCAAGGGCCGCAGGAGCATAACGGCCCAACTCGGCGATCAGATTCTCCGCCCCACCGAAGTTGTACGAGTCCAGGATCATCAGTACCCGCGTCGGTCTCGACGAGCCGCCATACTCGATCAACGCGGACCCCCGATCCGATAAGAGGATTCGCCCCGCGCACGGCCACGACGCGTGCCAACGGAGCGCCGAATGCCCTTCACCGCAGCCACGATGGGAGCCAAACCGACCATGACGAGGACGGTCGACACGACTCTGGCCAGTTTCCGGGGGCCGCCGCCACCGTCGCGCTGCGCCGGTGCGGCAGCCGCGCCGCCCCGGACGGAGCGGACCACCGCGAGGCCCGCCTCGAACAGGGCTGGTGCACTGATCTGCAAGCCGAGGACATAGGTGAGCAATCCGGCAATCACGCTGACGAAAAGCACTGCCGGTGCGGGGAGCCCAGACATCAGATGGGCTGTCCCCAGCATGACAATGCCCATCCCCACCGCCGCCGGCAACGGCTGGCTGATCGCGTTCCACAGTTGGCCCGCTGTGATGCCGCCGGTTGTCTGCAGCAGCACGGTGTTCACCAAGAACAGCACGCACTCGACGGCGACGAGCGCCAATCCCACCGCGACGATGCTGTGGCCGGCAGCCCACCAAACAGGGCCGACCATGAGCACGAGTCTGGCTGTGCCCGTTGCGAGCAGCAGCGACGGGCGCCCGATCGCCTTGAACACGTCGCCGGCATGCCAGGACACCGAGAAGAGCAGACCGTACACCGACAACACCACGAGTACTGGTGCCGCACCAGCGTATTGGGGCCCGTAAAGCGTGGCGATGACGGCCGGGGCGACGGTCGCCAGCACGACGCTGATCGGCGCGCTCAACGCCATCGTCACCGCCATGACTTCCAAGAAGTGCTCCGAGAGACGTTCGCGGGCATGTTGCAGCCGAGACAGTGAACTGAACAGCACCTCGCTGATCACGTTGCACAGGGCCAGCACCAACAGGTCGGGCAACCGGTAGGCCAGGGTGTACAGGCCCAGCTGCTCATCGCCGCGCCGGATACCGATGAACAGGTAATCCATGTTGAACATTGCGAAACTCAGTAGTGCGACACCGGTCAACGCGGAGCCGTACCGAATCAGGTTGCGGGCCTCCGCCCGGTCGAATCCGAAAGCGACCCGGGTTCGGGCGACCACCCAGTACAGGACCGTGGTCAACACGGTCCCGAGCAGCTGGCCGTAGACCAGGCTCCAGACCCCGTGCCCGGCGGCCGCCAACCCAATCGTCAATGCCGCCTTGGCGACAGAACCCAGGAACTCCGGCCAGATTCGCTGCCGGAAGTCGAGATCACGCCGCAACCGGGCGGCGGGGATGGCGCTGAATGCCGAGATGGTCAGCCCGATCGCCAGCACCCTGATCAGCGGCGTGAGCCCGGGCTGATGGACCAGCTCCGCTCCCAACGGTGCGAACACGGCGAGCGAGGCACCGGCGACGACACCGAACGCCGCCGAGAGGGTCAGGCCGGTCGGCGCGAGCCGCTCCCACTGCCCAGGACTTTGCACGAGCGCAGCGCCGACACCGAGATCCTTCATGTAGTCGAAGAGGTTGACGACCAACAGCGCCAGCGTGAACAGACCGAAATCGGCGGGATCGAGAAGTCGAGCCGCCACGATCGTCATGATCAGCGTCGAGCTCTTGCTCAACCCGAAGACCAAGTAGTTCCACGCCGCCTGCCGGCCCGTCGGCGGGGCAGCTTGTGGCGTCTGTGCAGCCTCGCCCCCGACCTCGTCGCGGCTCTCTCCCGTTACAGTCGGATCCTCGCCCTGTACCACCCGAAGAATCCCCGATCAACATGGAGCCGCAGCGTTTTCACGGCCATCATAAAGCTTGCGGCGGGACTCGTGGCCGCACTTGTGGCCGACCCACGACGGTGGATCTCAGCGCGACGCGAAAAGATAGCCGGCCGCCCACGGCCGTGGATCGTCGTCCCTGGAGGTCACGGTGAAACCGGCGTCGACCAACATCGCACGTACCTGTTCCTTGGTGCGGTACGACTCGTCCCCTGTTTCATCGGCCAGGAAGTCGTGGCATCCGATCGCGGCATGGCCGACCAGCGGAAGTACATCCTTTGCGCCGCGCAGGGCAGGCACTTCAGCGCCTTCGATGTTCATCTTGAGGAAATCGATTCGCTCCACATGCAGCTTGGCCATCAGGTCGGGGATCGTGATCGCCGGGACCGGCACACCCTGTGCGCCGATCTTGTTCTCGAGATAGGACTCTGCTTGCAGGTCACTGATCATCACCGGCTCGTCGGAGTCCATCACCGCCGCGTGGATCGGTTCGACGTTGCGAAGGTTGTTCACCTGGCAGACCCGTTCGAGCTTGGCGTACGTCGTGGGATGCGCCTCGACGGCGATGACTCTGCCCGACTCGCCAACCATTTTCGAGAAGGGAAGGGCCTCGGTCCCGATGCCGGCGCCGACATCGAGGACCACGTCGCCGGGCCGGATCGAGTAGTCGCGAAGGAAGACGTCCCGAGCGAACGCATCACACTGCCCGGCATCCATTCCTTCACCACCTTTCAGGTCCGACATCAGCATGGCCCCGGCACGGGTTCGGGTCAGCCAATCACCGGTCTGCCGGTCATAGGTGATCACGGTGCGCTGGCCCCGGAGTGTCTTACCCGCGGACGCTGCAAGCCCGAGCAACCAGCGGGTTTGCGGTCGGTTCAGCGCGTCGTAGACGGCGTGCTTGAGGGCCATTTGTGCACGATAGCAGCACCTCTGGAGTGGTTCGCCCGGTTGACTGACCAGCGTCAGCCCAACACGCGCAATTTCTCCCATGGAACGCGGTCCATCGGGTCGTAGTCCCAACGAAATCCCGCAGCCTGGTAGACCTTACCCAGGCCGTGCGGCGCCGACGTGTCGAGTTCGAAGCTCACGCTGAGCGGCGCGCCGCCCACGTCCACGACGTATCCGCCGTAGCGCTGCATGGCGGTCGCCACCGCCAGCTCGCCCTTGCTGAGCCCGAGTGTGCTCAGGTCCAGTACGGGATCCAGTTGCAGATGCGCACCTTCGGGAATGCAGTCCGATCGGACCGACGTGCCGTCGGACTTCAGCGCCGGACGGCGAAAGGTGGTGCAGGCGTTGCTGGTTTGCAGCGCCAGCGCGTGCGGGATGTCACCGGCGCCGATCTCTGCGACGCGGATGACGCCGGCCAGCCGCGAGGCGCCGGATCCGGTCGCCGACCCGCCCCACCCCGACCCCTGCAGACTGTTCACCGCACCCCACTGGGTCGCCCAGGCGCTGTCGTTGCGTCCCGCCCGCCAGAACTCGAAGACGGTGGCGGTCGTTTCGTCGATGGTCACCATCGCGCCGTCTGAGCCCGAATTCGGTTTCGCGTGAGCCGGAATCGGCACCGGCCAGCCGGCGAACGGACACACACCCCATTCGTGGCCCGTGCATTTCACCGCGTAGGTGGGCGTGTCCGAGCCGGTGGTGAAGATCGGAACGCCGAACTCCACCAGATTGGCGAACAGGGCGCGTTCGGATTGGACTCCCCTGATCATCGCCGCACTGTTCGGATCGATCGCAGGATTGTCGGAAACTGTTCGCCGCCAGGGACTATCGGGGGCGAACGGCAACGCGGAGCCGGCGCCCACGCCGACTGAGGCGGAACAGGCGGTCGAGCCGATCACGACCGCCAGCACCGCGATCACGATGCCCCACACCGACGCCGTGAGCCGGCCAGGCCGCCAGGAGGTCCGACGCGTCGCGGCGATGCCGCCACCGATCATTCGACGGTGACCCGATTGTCGATCCGTAGCGGCACAGTGGGTTCCGAGCCCTCGTTTCGTCGCCGGCTCAGCAGGGCCGAGAGTGCGATGCCGGTCACCAGTCCGCCGGCGGCACCGACGGCGACGGCGGCAACCACGGTCGTGGTGGTGTGATCGCGCGCCGAGGTGATCTGCATGCTCCCGATGGTCTGCAGCAGATACTGGTCGTAGCCGTTGACCTGACTCAACCGGGTTCCGGAGACGGCCACCGCGCGCTGCAGTTCGTCGCGTGCCTCGATCGCACTGTCCCCCTTGGCGGTAAAGGTCAACAGACCGCGTACGGCGTCGGCGTCGATGGTGACCGGCGACTTGGGGTCATGCAACACCCTGGCCATGGTAGGCAACAGTTCGATGCGCGACCGGACGTCGAGCGCGTAGGCATACCAACCGCTGATCGGCTGGGCAGGCGCCAAGGTCATGTGTTGGGTGGCCTGGTAGACCATCGAGCTGTTCATTGTCAGGTACGTCCAGAACAGGCCGGCGCCCACCCCCACCGCCAGGAACCAGATCCCGACGTCGCGGACGAATCGTCGGATGATCGCCGGCGCGACCGGCCACGCGGGCGCCACCGCGGCCACCGCCGCCAGCACCACCGCGAAGGTGCGGAAGTACGCCAGGTGAAGTCCGGCGCTCGAGAACGACCAGCCGATGATGGCCGCGGCGAGCGCGGCCACCAGGATCCGGTCCGGTGATCGCGGCTGCGCGATGATCCGCATCACCAGGATCATCACGAAGCCCAGCACCATCAGGCACCAGCCGGCCAGCCCGAACGCACCCGACTCGGCGAGCAAGGACAGGTAGATGTTGTGCGCCTCGAGGTTGGGCTCGCGCACGGCCGTTGCCACCCGGCCGGCGAAGTTGATCACCTCGCCGGCGAACGTGCCTGGGCCGAAACCGAAATAGGGCCGCTGCTCCCACATCATCGCCGCCTGCTCCTGGGCGGCGAGCCGACCGAGCAGCGACGGGTCGATGTGACCGTTCGCATCGCCCTGGCTGAGCTGCTGGACCATGTCCTGCAGGCGGTCTCCCACACCGGGAGCGAAGAACAGCGCCATCACGGCGGGCACACTGGCCAGCCCCCACCGGCGAACCGAACGCTCGGAGGCCAGGAACCACACCGCCATGGCGATGCCGGCCGACACGAACGTGCCACGCGACTGGGTCAGATAGATCCCGACCAACAGCGCGACGATCGACAGGGCGACCGCAGCCGCGGCCACCTTGTTCGATGCCCGCAACGACTTGGTCAGCAAGGCCGCGGCCAGTGGCAGACCCATGATCAGGTGCCTGCCCCAGAAGTTCGAATCCGGTAGCGGGCCGCCGTATCTCGGCGTGGTCACGAGTTCACCGGTAGACGTTGTGACGATGGAGAATCCGCCGAATGAGGTGGCGCCACCGAAGACCGCGTAGTCGACGAAGGTGAGGACCGACAACGCGCTCAGCACCACCACCATCGTGATCGCGATGGCCCATGGCCGTGCGGTCATCTGAGCCAGCAGCAGAACCAGCATCAAGAACAGCAGATCGATACTGGTGCGGCGCAGCGAGGACAGCGACTCCCCGACATTCGAGCTGCCGATGGCCGCCACCACCTGGGTGGCGAGGAACACGGCCAACAAGCCGGCGCAGATCACCGTCCAGGCGTTGAGGCGGCCGCGCAACTGCGGATCCCGCAGACCGAACCCGACGGCGAGCAGGCCGACCGCCATCGAGCCCTGGAACACCGGAACGCTACCGTGCTGCTCCATCACGCCCGAGAGGTTGCTGACTTCGATGGCGACCATGATGACCAGAGCCAACGTCGGGCGCCTCGCCGCGTACACCAGCCCGACGCCGCCGACGAGCGCCGCCACCGCGAACAACGGACTGCGCGCGCCGAACATCATCACAGCCGCTACCGTCGCGGCACCGCCAACCAGGGCCATCGCCGCGCGTTCGCCGGACTGCGGCGCGACCCGGATCGACCCGGTCATAGCCCCGGCAGCGCCTCTTCGGGCACGCTGTCGGCGCGACGAGCGCCAGGACCGCCACGCCGCTCCCGCGACCGGGCCAGCAGCCACCCGCCGCCGGCACCGATGAGCAGGCCACCGAGCCCGACCGCGGCCGCGAACTGCGAGCGCCGCGGACTCGGCAGGGGCAGCGCGTTGTCCTCCGGCGGCCACATCACCTTCACCGCGAACGGCGCAGCCAGGGAGCTCACGTTCGGGGTGGCGCGGTTGAGCACGTCGTTGAGGCCGGCCTCGGCCGCGGCCGCGGAGTGGGCGACCACCGTGACGACCACGATCGTGGTATCAGGCAGCGCCGCAGCCGAGATCGAGAGATCGGCCTGCGGCACCTTGGCGGCGTTGGCGGCCGAGGGCAACCAGCGGGGATCGTTGTAGAGCACGGCAGCGGTTCTGCTGACCTGACCCCGAGTCAGTACCTCCCAGAAGGACGACGACTGTTCAGTGGTCAGATCGGGCGCCGGAAGCAAGGCGACGTTGGCCGAGGACTGATACCAGTGCGACCGCGGGGCCAGAAGGAAGCCGAGCGCCGCCCCGACAATGGCGCCGAGAATGGCGAAGACCGCGATAGTCCTGCGGTACCTGGTCATGTCGCTTCCTTACTCTCCGCACTTTCGCCGTGCCATGTGCAGCGTAACTGCGACCCGTTATGCTTCTCGATTTTCTTTCGCTGATGTCGGCGATTCCCGGTCACAGTACATCGCAGACTGAGCTGCGACGACCGCGATCGGACCGGTAGATACCGAGGTGCGACGAGCTTCGTCGGCGCACCTCAACAGGGCTGCCGCCGTGCTATCTTCACGCCAAGAACGACCACGTGGACCGGGTGGAGAAGCCGATGCGGCGGACAATTCAGATCGAATTCAATGAGTTGAGTCCGACCTTGATCGACGAGTTCATCGAGGCCGGGGAGTTGCCGAATTTCGCGCGCCTGCGCGATTCGTCGGAGGTCTTCGTCACCGACGCCGCCAACGAAATCAACCTCGAACCGTGGGTGCAGTGGCCGACGCTGCACACCGGCATCCCGGACCGCGATCACGGCATCCAACATTTGGGCGAGGCGGATCTGGTGGCCGGACGCGGGATCGCGCGCGAGTTGGCCGCCGCCGGATTCAAGGTCGGCGTGTTCGGGTCGATGAACCTCGATTACGGGCCGCTCGACGGGTTCGTGGTGCCCGACCCGTGGAACGCGGAGCTGACCCCCCACCCGGCCGAACTCAGAGCCTTCACCGATTTCGTGGTGTCCGCGGTTCAAGAGAATTCCGCCGAACAACTGGACAAGCGAGCCGCCCTGCCGTTCATCGGCTACCTGACGACGCACGGCCTGCGGCCGGCCACCGCCCGCGCGGTCCTGCAGCAGCTCCTCGACGAGCGGCGTGACCCCGGGGTGAAGTGGCGGCGAGCCTTCGCGCTGGATGCGATGTCCTACGACGTTTTCCGGAATCTGGTCCGTCGGCACGAGGTGGCGTTCGCCACCTTCTTCTCCAACTCGACCGCCCACCTCCAGCACTACTACTGGCGCAACTTCCGGCCCGAAGCCTTCTCGGTGCCGTCGCCGCCCGAGGACCACGCCTCCCTGGACGACGCGGTTCTGCAGGGCTACCGCAACCAGGATCACCTGGTCGGACGGTTTCTGGCGGACTTCCCCGACGATCGGCTGGTGTTCGTCACCGCGCTGAGCCAGCAGCCCTGGGACACCACCAAGTGCACCTACCGGCCCAAGGATTTCGACCGACTGCTCCACCTCATCGGCATCGACATGACCCACGCCGAGGTCGCCCCGCTGATGGCCGAGGAATTCCTGCTGAGCTTCGCTGATGACGCCAGTGCCGACCGCGCGATGGCGGCGATGGCGGACTCCCACGTCGACGACAAACCGCTGTTCCGCATGCAGCACGCCGATGGGCCGCGGTTCAAGGCCGGCTGCGCCATCAACGATTGGTCGCCGGATCCGATGACGATGACCTTGCCGGACGGTCGCCAAGTGCCATTCGACGAGTACTTCTATCGGATCCACAGCATCCGCAGCGGCCGTCACCACCCTGACGGCTGTTTCTGGGTACAGTCCGGCACCCCCCGACGGGTGGCCGAGCGGGTGCCGCTCACCGCGGTGGCACCGACCATTCTCGGGCTGTTCGGCGTGGCCGCGCCCGCCTACATGAAGGATCCGCGCGTCGCGCTGTCCTGCTACCCGAGCTGACGCGGCCGCGCGGGCACCCGTCGGTGGCTACCATCGCGCGGTGTCCGTTGCGCTGATCAGTGCCGTCGATCCGTACCCGACCGATGCCGGGAAGAAGGTTGTCCTCGCCGGGTTCGTCAGCTACCTCGCCGAGCGGTACGGCGCGGAGAATGTGCACTACATCAAGGTCGGGGCACCGCCGCAGGGGCAGTTCCCGGTGCACGTGCACGTCGTCGCCGGTCCCAGCCGCGCGGCCGTGCTCGGCAACATCGCGACCAAAGTCGCCACCGGCCGGGCCAGCCTCCAGGAGGCCTTTCTCGGTTCGTCGCGCACGGCCGCCGAGATCGCCAGGATCCTCGACGAGATCGGGCCGGGGTTGCAGATCTACGACACCGTCCGGATGGCCCAGTACGCGTCGGATGCGGTTGCCGCCGAACAGATCTGCTACCTCGACGACCTGTTCTCCGAACGCTATGACCGGATGCTGGCCGCGGCACGGCGCTACGGCGACATCAACATCAGTCCGCTGGGCAACTTCGCCGAACACATCCCCGCGCGGTTGCGACCGCTGGCCACCAATCGTCTGGGCCAGACGCTGTTGCTGCGCATCGAGCGCTCCCTGGTGCGCCGCAGCGAGGACCGTACGGTGCGGCGGTTCCGCCGCTGTCTGCTGGTCAACGCCGAGGAGGCGGCGATCCTGGCCGAACGCACGGGCGCACCGACGCACCGGATCCGCAGCGTGCCGCCGCTGGTGGCGACCCCGGCGGCCGCCGAGCGGCGGTACGACGGCGCCGCGGAGTTCGTCTTCCTCGGGTTGCTGTCGCTGCCGCATAACGACGATGGTCTGCGGTCATTTCTGCGCACGGTCTGGCCGCTGGTCCTGACGCGGCTGCCCGGGGCACGGCTGCGGGTGCTCGGGCGCGAAGCCCGACCGGAGCTTGTGGAGCTGGCCTCGAGGTTTCCCGACAGTGTCACCGTCGAGGGGTACGTCGCCGACCTGAGTGAGGTGCTGGGCGGGGTGGCGGCCCTGGTCAACCCGCTGCGCTTCGGGTCGGGCATCAAGCTCAAGGTGATCGAGGCGCTCAGCCGGGCGTTGCCCGTGGTCTCCACGCCGGTCGGGGCCGAAGGGATCGACAGCGGACCGGGAACCGGCGTCCTGGTGGGCACCGAGCCGGATCAGCTGGCGGCGCTGCTCTCGTCGTTGACCGATCCGGTGTACAACAGCGAGGTGTCGGACCAGGCGCGCGCCCACTTCGCCGCCTCGTACTCCACGACCGCGGTGTTCAGCGCCTACGACGAGGCCTTCGGCGCGGACTAGCCAGGTCGATCACCTCAAAAATTTGCTATATCTGCATCAGCGTGCACAAAACGGGTGATGTACGTCATCCGTCTTAGCGGTTGCCTCTACGCCTAAGTGGAGTTACGGTGCAGTTAATAGCAGTTCCGGCTACCGAGGGCGGATTTTCGCTGTGCTGGCAGAACAGTCCGATAACCACTTCTCAGTTGGTAACAGCTGGGAAGAAAATATTCGCCAAAACTCGACCTCCTCGTTATTTGACGAGCACGGCCTTCCCTCGATTTGGCCGCAGACCGGGGCGTCGAGACGCGAGGCCCGTCAGCTTCGACACAGCAAGCGGACGGCCCTGACCGACGCCGCGATAATTTGCCTGACCCTGACCACCGCGACGGCGGTCGTCGCCGGCCACCGGCCCGAGCAGGTACTCACCTACGCCCTGGGCTCGGTCTCCTTGGCCGCAGGGTGGATGGTCACCCTGGCCTTCAACGGCTACAAAGCGCGCCGGGTGGTCGGTCGCCGGGTGAGTGAGTACACCAGCGTCCTGCTTGCCACGCTGCAGGTGTTCGGCCTGATCGCGATCGGCGCCCTGCTGTCGGGCGTCCCCGTGTCGCGGAAATACCTCGCGATCGCCTGCGGCCTCGGCCTGCTCGGCCTGCTGGCCAACCGCGTGCACTGGCGCCGGGTCGCCGCCGCCGAGCGGAGCCGCGCCGAACACCAGATCCCGGTGCTGGTGGTGGGCAGCTCGCGAGCCGCGGCCGACGTCGCCGCCACCTTTGTGCGCGATCCCGCCGCCGGTTATCGCGTGGTCGGCGTGTGTACCCCGACCGGACCAACCGCACAGCACTGCAGCATCGATGTCGACGGCCAGTCGGTACCCGTCGTCGGGATCGACCAGGCCATCGCCGACGCGGTCCGCAACACCGGTGCGCACACCGTCGCGCTGGCAGCCACCGATCACCTGCACCCCACCGAGATCCGCCGGCTGATATGGGAACTCGACTCACTCGGGGTCGACCTGATGATCGCACCCGGTCTGGTCGACGTCGCCGAGGACCGGCTGCACAGCCGGCCGGTCGCCGGTATGGCCATGTTCGAGGTGGCCAAGCCGCAGCACGAACGCGCGAACTCGGTCGCCAAGCGGGCGTTCGACGTCGTGTTCGCCACCGCGGCGATCGTGGCGCTGGCGCCGCTGTTCGGCCTTGCCGCGCTGGCCGTCCGGCTGTCGAGTCCAGGGCCGGTGTTCTACCGATCCGAACGAATCGGCCTGCGCGGCAACACGTTCACGATGCTCAAGTTCCGCAGCATGGTCGACGGTGCCGATGCCGAAGCCCCGGCGATGATCGCCGCGGACGGCGCCGGCGCGCTGTTCTGGAAAGCCAAGGACGATCCGCGGGTCACCCGGGTCGGCACGGTGCTGCGCAAGTACAGCCTCGACGAACTGCCCCAGTTCATCAACGTGCTGCGCGGCGACATGAGTGTCGTCGGGCCGCGGCCGCAGGTCCGCCGCGAAGTCGACACCTACGACTATCTGGTGCGGCGGCGGCTGATCGTCAAGCCCGGCCTGACCGGCCTGTGGCAGGTCAGCGGACGCTCGGACCTGGCGCCGGAAGACGCTGTGCGCCTTGACCTCAGCTACATCGAGAACTGGTCGCCGATCAAGGATCTGGTGATCATCGCCAAGACGGCCAAGACCGTGCTCAGCGGCGACGGCGCTTACTAGCCGCTAGCCCTCGAGCTTGTACCCCAGGCCCCGCACGGTGACCAGGTGCACCGGGTTGGCCGGATCAGCCTCGATCTTCGACCGCAACCGCTTGACGTGGACGTCGAGGGTCTTGGTGTCTCCGACGTAGTCCGCACCCCACACCCGGTCGATCAGCTGACCGCGGGTGAGCACCCGTCCGCTGTTGCGCATCAGGTATTCCAGCAGATCGAATTCCTTGAGCGGCAGGGTGATCGGCTCGCCGTTGACGGTGACGACGTGGCGTTCGACGTCCATCCGGACCGGGCCGGCCTCCAAGATGGCGTCGCCGATCCCCGACTCCTCGGTGTCGCTGCCGCGGCGCAGCACGGCACGGATGCGGGCGATGAGTTCCCGCGCCGAATACGGCTTGGTGACGTAGTCGTCGGCGCCGAGCTCGAGGCCGACCACCTTGTCGATCTCGCTGTCGCGCGCGGTCACCATGATCACCGGAACGCTGGATCGAGCCCGCAGCTGCTTGCACACATCCGTGCCCGTCATCCCGGGCAACATGAGATCGAGCAGCACGATGTCGGCTCCGGATCGGTCGAATTCCGCCAGTGCCGACGGGCCGTCACCCACCACCGTGGCCTCGAAGCCCTCCTTGCGCAGCAGGAAGGCCAGCGGGTCGGCCAGCGACTCTTCGTCCTCCACGATCAACACATTGGTCATGGGCGTAGTGCCTCCTCGTCAATGGCCGATTGGTCGGCCGGTTCGTCGTCGTCGTTGGTGGGATAGGCGGGAATGGACAGGGTGAACGTCGAGCCGGTACCCGGCTGGCTCCACAGCCGGATGCTGCCGTTGTGGTTGGCCGCCACGTGTTTGACGATGGCCAACCCCAAACCGGTGCCGCCGGTGGCCCGGGAGCGCGCCTTGTCGACCCGGAAGAACCGTTCGAACACCCGCTCCTGATCGGCGCGGGCGATTCCGATTCCCCGGTCGGTGACCGAGATTTCGACGTTGTCGCCGCGCCGACGGCGGCTGATCGACACCTTCGAGCCGTTGGGCGAGTAGGCGATCGCGTTGGAGATCAGATTGGCCAGCGCGGTCACCAACAGCGACTGGTCGCCCAGCACCCGAAATCCACTCGGCGCGTCGGTGGTCACCTTGATGTCGGCGTTGTCGGCCGCCACCTTGTGGCGTGAAATAGCTTCGCTGACAACAGAATCCACATCCACGCCGTCCAGGTCGGGCAGCGGCTCGGCGCCCTGCAACCGGGACAGCTCGATCAACTCACCGACCATGTTGGCCAGCCGCTGGGACTCGGTGAGGATCTTGCGGCTGAAATGGTGCACGGTGTCGGGGTCTTCGGCCGATTCCAGCAGCGCCTCGGCCAGCACGCCCATCGCGGCGACCGGCGTCTTGAGCTCATGGCTGACATTGGCCACGAAGTCGCGCCGGCTGGCCTCCATCCGGGCCTGCTCGGACTGGTCGTCGACGTAGACCACGGCGAAGCGCGGATCCTGCTTGCTCAGCAGGCGGACGTGCCCGCGTACCGACAGCCCGGAACGACCCGCGGTGGCCCGCTGTGGGGCGGACAGGTCCACCTCGACGCCCTCACCGGTGGCCAGTACCCGCTGGGCGGCCTCCCAGGCCCGCTCGTCGAGCTGGCGGTCACGCACCAGGCCAAGCTCGGCCGCCCGGTCGTTGACGAACACCACGTCGCGATGCGAGTCGACGACCACCATGCCGATCGGCGCCAGCGACACGACGTGCCGCAGCATCTGCGAGACGGTGATGCCGGCCTCGGTGATCGCCCGGCGCTGCCTGCGCTCGAGGATGCGCGGGGTGAGTGCGACCCCGACACCAAGGCCGACAGCGAGCGCTACCAGCGCCGCGACGGTGGCCAGTAGCGCCACCGAGACAACACTCACAGGAAAAGGGTACGCATCCGGTGAACGTCATCCCAGCAACGAGCGGCCAATCCGGGTCACGTCACACTCCCAGAGCGCATGTATTCCGCCCCCGTTCACCCCGCGTTTGCCTGGCGGGGCGTGTGGTCGCCTGCTATTTGCCGCCCTGGCTGGCCACCGCAGCGGCGCCGGCCGCCGCGGCCTCCGGATCCAGGTAGGTGCCACCTGCGACGCGCGGCTTCAGGTCGGCGTCCAGGTCGTAGCGCAGCGGGATACCGGTCGGGATGTTCAGGCCCACGACCTCGTCGTCGGACATGCCGTCGAGGTACTTCACCAGCGCACGCAGGGAGTTGCCGTGCGCGACCATCAGGACCGTCTTGCCGGCCTGCAGGTCCGGCACGATCGTCTCGGTGAAGTACGGGACGAACCGGGCGACGACGTCGGCCAGGCACTCGGTGAGCGGGCCACCGCCGATGTCCGCGTAGCGCGGATCGGTGTCCTGGCTGTAGGTGCTGCCCGGCTCGATCGGCGGCGGCGGCGTGTCATAGCTGCGTCGCCACAACATGAACTGTTCCTCGCCGTACTTTTCCTTCGTCTCGGCCTTGTCCAGGCCCTGTAGCGCGCCATAGTGCCGCTCGTTGAGCCGCCAGCTGCGCTGCACCGGAATCCACAACCGGTCGGCGGCGTCCAGGGCCAGATGCGCGGTGGTGATCGCGCGCCGCAGCAGCGAGGTGTACAGCACATCGGGCAGCAGGCCCTGCTCGGCCATCAGCTTCCCGCCGCGCACCGCTTCGGCTCGGCCCTTGTCAGTCAGGTCGACGTCCACCCAGCCGGTGAAGAGGTTCAGCGCGTTCCATTCGCTCTCGCCGTGCCGCAGCAGGATCAGTGTCGAGTCAGCCATGCCGGAAATCTTCTCACGGGCAGGCCGGCCGCATCCGTGCGTGCCGAGATCGACGAAATGTCACGATCCTCTCGCACAAGTGCAGCCAATCGTCGGTTTGGGCGACTCAGTGATCGTCGTCGTCGATGAGGTGCTCGAAAGCGGCCAGATTCTTCAGCGACTCACCGCGCGACACCCGCCACGCCCACTCCTTCTGGATGGAGGATTTGAAACCCAGCTCCAGCAGCGTGTTGAAGTCGGTGTCGACCGCCTCGAGCACCTGTCCGAGCACCCGGTCGAGCTCGTCGGCGGACACCGCCTCCGGCGCCATCCGGCCCACCAGATAGATGTCACCGGCGTTGTCCAGGGTGTAGGCCACCCCGTAGAGCCGGCGATTGCGCTTGAGCAGGAATCGGTAGACCCCCTCGTGGTTCTCGTCGGGCTGACGGCAGACGAACGCCTCGACGCGCACCGAATGCTCCCCGATGCTCAATAGCGTGTTGGTCTTGAGCTTGCGCTCCCCCGGCAACTCGACGATCAGCCCCGGCAGACCACCGTGTGCGCCGGCATGGCGGCTGTAGACCAGTCCGTGCTCATCCAGTGCCTTCTCGATGACCTGCTGGACGTCCGCTGGACTCACGCCCGCACCCCGCGCCGCATCGACCAGCGTCGTCCGTTGCGCCGGGCCAGTGCGTCACCGGCGGCGCGACGCCGCCGGGCGCCGGCATAGTCGGTGATCGCCCGGCTGTAGCTGGCCAGCAGACCGTCGACGGTGGTGGCCCACGAGAACTGCTGTGCATGCGCCACCGCGGCGCTGCTCAGCTCGTCGGGGTCGCGCGCCAGCAGCCCGGCGATCGCATCGGCCCAGCGGGCGGGCTCATGGCCGGACACCAGTGCCCCGCTGACGCCGTCGGCCACCGCCACCGGCAGACCGCCGACAGCCGCGGCCACCACCGGGGTGCCGCACGCCTGCGCCTCGACCGCGACCAATCCGAACGATTCCGAATAGCTGGGCACCGCAACCAGATCAGCCGCCCGGTAGACGTTGACCAGTTGTTCGCGCGACTGCGGGGGCAGGAATGTCACCCGATCTGCGATACCCAGTTCGGCGGCGAGCCCCACCAGCACGTCCGGGGCGGCCAGCCCGGTGCCGGACGGGCCGCCGGCGATCAGCACCCGAACCCCGGGCAGTTGCGCGGCCGCCCGCAACAGCACGTCGGGCGCCTTCAACGGCTGGATCCGCCCGACGAAAGCGACCACCCGCTCGCGGTCGGGCAGGCCGAGCGCAGCTCTTGCGGCCTGCCTGTCACCGGGGGTGAACGTCTCCAGGTCGACGCCCGGGTAGACCACGTCGATCCGCCGGGGGTCTGCATTGTGCAGCGAAACCAGTTGGCGGGCTTCGTCTTCGGTGTTGACCACCAGCCGGTCGGCCTCGTCGACAACCTGCTGTTCGCCCACCGCCCGCAGCGGCGGTTCGGGGACGTCGCCGTCGGCCAGCGCGGCGTTCTTGACCGCTGCCAGGGTGTGCGCGGTGTGCACCAGCGGCACCGTCCAGCGGTCGCGGGCCAGCCAGCCGACCTGACCGGACAGCCAGTAGTGCGAATGCACGATGTCGTAGTAGCCGGGCTCGTGGTTGGCCTCGGCGCGCAGCACACCGGCGGTGAACGCGCACAACTGAGTCGGCAGGTCGTACTTGTCGAGTCCCTCGAAGGGGCCGGCGACCACGTTACGCACCAGGACCCCCGGTGCGACCCGGACCAGCGGCTGGTCGGCCGAGGAGGTCGCCCGGGTGAAGATCTCGACTTCGACGCCGCGCCGGGCCATGTGCAGCGCGGTCTGAAGCACGTAGACGTTCATGCCGCCGGCGTCGCCGGTGCCGGGCTGGGCCAGCGGCGAGGTGTGCACCGACAACACCGCGACGCGTCGCGGCATCCCCTCGATCGAACTGTCGGTCAGTTCCCGGGCGTGCCGCACGCCTCCATCTTTACACCGCAGCGTCGCGGCGGTTCTGCGCCCGTCTCAATGCGCCGATCGGGTCGGCGTACAGCCCGCCCAGCGAGACGATGCCGGCACCGGCTTCCTGCACCCTGTTGCCGAACGCAGTGACCCGGATATCGCGGGGCGGCAGCACCGAACGCTCGGCGAACGCCGACTCGACCCGCTGCATGCCCTCGGGGTACTCGGTGAAGGCCTGGCCGCCGACGACGAGGTCGTCCGGGTTGAGCATGTCGCGCAACAGCGCCACCGCGCCGCCGAGCACCCGGGCCCGCTCGTCGAGCAGTTCCCGGGCGCCGATCGCCGCAGGGCTGTCGCCCTGGCGCGCCGCCCGCAGCAAGGTGGTCATCGACGCACCGGGCCCGGTGGCGGGCACGATCCCGCGCTTGCGGGCCGCCGCCAGTACCGCCTCGTCACTGACCGTCGATTCCAGCTGCCCGCTGCCACCGAGCAATTCGGAGACCACCGGCAGCGCGGCGATGGTGCCGGGACCGCTGGCCGGACTGTGCACGCGGCCACCGATCACCAGCGCGAAACCGACTGTCTCGCGGGCATATACGTACAGACTGCTGGATGTCGCGGCGGGCGGGCGGCGCAGGCCCAGCAGCACCTCGGCGCCGGCCATCGCATCCACGTGCGACGCCACCGACACCGGTAGACCCAGCGCCTCGGCCAGCACCGGTCCCACCGGAGCCTGGGTCCAGCCGAGCCGGGTGTGGTCGACATGGCCGGTGAGGCTGTCGACCACGCCGCCGATCGCGACGCCGATCCACAACGGACGGCGACGATGCCAGCGACTCAGGTAGCGCCGGGCACTGCCGGCCAGCGAGGCCAGCGCAGCGGCCTGGCCGCCGCGCGGCGTGGGCGTCTCGACCGCGTCGAGGGTGCGGCCGAGCAGATCGGTCGCGACGATGTTGGTGGTTCGCGCGCCGATGTGGACGCCGAGGGTGAGGAACGGTTCGTGGTTCACCTCGACCGGCACCCGTGGGCGCCCGATCGCGCCGGACACGGCGAGATCGGCGCGCTCACGCAGAATGCCGGCGTCGAGCAGGGCGGTGACCTGGCGGTTCACCGTGGCGATCGACAGGTTGGTGACCTGCGCGATCACATCCCGGCCGATGGCACCGCGCTGGCGAATCGCCGCGAACACCGACGCGGCGGCGGCGTCGGGGAGCCGCAGGGACGGGGCCACGATGTGGTGGCGGGCGCGCAGCGGGTGCGGTCGCGATGCGACGCGGGCCGCGTCATGGGTGGCGACGCGGGCCGCGTCATGGGAGCTGAGTGCGACGGTACGCATGGGGAGTGTCCTTCTCGAGTCGGGTGGGGGGCTGTGCCACACCTGGCGACGCGAGCGGGACGGAGAAAGGAGTGTCCGCGACTGGTCAGGCGCAGCGAATCGCGTGACAACAACACGCGGTGTGCGCGACCAGGGCACTGGTCAGACCGAAACGGATCACGGGGAGAACTTAGCACAGTTACTAGAGTTGGAGCGATGACGACTCCAGACGCCCACTCCCGAGTAGCAGTGGTCACCGGCGCCAGTTCCGGTATCGGCGAAGCGACCGCCAAAACTCTTGCTGCCCTTGGCTTTCACGTCGTGGCGGTGGCCCGCCGGGCGGATCGGCTGCAGCGGTTGGCCGACGAGATCGGCGGGACGGCGGTTGTGGCCGACGTCACCGACGGCGCGGCGGTCGAGGCCTTGGCGGCCGGGTTGAGCAGGGTCGACGTGCTGGTCAACAACGCCGGCGGCGCCAAGGGACTGGAATCCATCGCCGACGCCGACCTGGACAACTGGCGCTGGATGTGGGAGACCAACGTGGTCGGCACGCTGCGGGTGACCAGGGCCCTGCTGCCCAAGCTCGTGGAGTCCGGCAACGGGCTGATCGTCACCGTCACCTCGATCGCCGCACTGGAGGTCTACGACGGTGGCGGCGGGTATGCCGCCGCGAAACACGCCCAGGGCGCGCTGCACCGTACGCTACGCGGCGAGCTGCTCGGAAAACCCGTGCGGCTCACCGAGATTGCGCCCGGCGCGGTGGAGACGGAGTTCTCGCTGGTGCGTTTCGGCGGCGACGAGAAGCGGGCCGACGCCGTCTATTCCGGTATCACGCCGCTGGTGGCCGCCGACGTCGCCGAGGTGATCGGCTTCGTGGCGTCCCGGCCATCGCACGTCAACCTGGACCAGATCATCATGCGGCCGCGGGATCAAGCCAGCGCGAGCCGGTTCAACCGCCGGACGTAGCCGTCCGCGTCGTCGTCGTCGGCGGCGCCGTCGTCGGCGGCGCCGTCGTCGTCGGCGGCGCCGTCGTCGTGGTGGTCGTGGTCGGCGTGCCGGACAGCGTGGGCGCATCGGTCGGGGTGGCCGGCGCGCTGCTGGGAATGCTCGTCTCCGGCGTGGTGTCCGACAGTGCCGACATCGCCTTCCAATCGTTCCAGTCCACCGCCCAGTCCCAGATGTCGCCGTCGGCGTAGGACAGCTGGATCGACGTTCCGGTCACCTCGACCGGGTCGCCGTAGATGGCGGTGCCGAAATACTGCTCGGCGTCGCTGGTGGACAGGTTGATGCAGCCGTTGGTGACGTTGGTGTTGCCCTGCGCCCCCGAGGACGCCGGGTTGGCGTGGATGAACTCGCCGTTGTTCGAGATCCGCACCGCCCAGCGCTCGTGGACGTTGCTGTAACCGGCGGCCTGGTTGGTCATGTAGAAATCGGCGTACTTCTCACTCACCACATGGATGCCGCTGCGGGTGACGTTGCGCGGCTGATCGGCCTCGCCGTAGCTGCACGGGAAGTCCATGATCACGCCTTCGTCGGTGATCACCTGGATGCGGTGCGACGTGGCGTCGGCCTTGACGACCTGCCGGCGGCCGATGTCGAAGTCCAGCGTGGAATCGGTCGCCCCGAAGGCGTCCTGGCCGAACTTCACCCCGTAGAGGCGGGCGTCGACGTGCACCTTGGTGCCTGGCTGGTAGTACTCCTTGGTCCGCCAGTGCACCCGCGAGCCGCCGACCTCGTCGGGAAGCCAGGCCCAGCTGCCCTCGGTCGGCGGAGTCGTGGTGACGGTCAGTGCCTTTTCGACATCGGGCTTGTGCTCGTCGTCGATCGCGGCGTCGAACTGCAGGATGATCGGTGCCGCGACCCCGACCGTCTGCCCGTCGGACAGCTGGAATTGGCCGTTGACCGTGGTCGTCGGGTTGACCGTGGTGAAGGAGGCGGCAACCGGCAGTGCCTTCCCGTCGCGGCCGACCGCCGACCCCGCCCACGTGTAGGACGCGCCGTAGCCCAGCGGCTCGGTGACCGTGAACGCCGTGCGGTCGCGGTTGAGCGTGCCTGCCACGGCCTTGCCGTCGGCGTTGGTCAGCGTGACGTACTGCAACCAGCCGTCCTTGACCTGGAGGCCTGCCGGGGTGGTGGGCAGCACGTCGGTGGCGGCATCGGCCGGGCTGAAGGTCAACGTCGGCTTGGGCGGCGGTTCCTGCTTGGCGGTCTTTGTGCCGGGCGAGCTCATACAGGCGGCCAGCGCGCTGGGCGCGGCAACGCCGAAGGCCAGCGCTGTCAGGGCCCGCCGCCGGTTGATCGGCGACGGTTGATCGGCTGGGCTCACGTCAATCCAAGATACGGAACCCGACCGTCGTCCTGCCAACTGCCAGGGTGTGGTTATGGCCTCACCCAGCGGCGTTTCAGAGGCCGAAGATCTTCAGGAAGGCCGGAGCCGCCCCGCCGAACTTGGATCCCGCGAAGTCGATGTCGCCCCCCACGAGCTCGATCGTGGCGCCCGTCGAGCCGTCGACGTAGCTGTAGTCGTCCCAGCTCACCGACACCGACCGCAGCGGCGAGAGCACCCCGCCGATCGGGATGTGCGCCACGATGGCCGGCCCGGCGCCGCCGCTCTGCAGCGGCAGGTCGAGGGTGCGTGTCCCGAACAACAGGGCGTTGGTGAACTTCGGCGCGGCCGCCGCCCAGGCGATGAACGCCCCCGGGATGTTCCCGCTCTGCGCTGCGGTGACGAACGCGTTCAGGCTGTCGTAGGCGGTGAGTCCGGCGCCCAGGACCGCACCGGCGGCGCTGGCGGCGAAGGCGACGGTGGGCGGCACGACCAGGGTGCCGTCGGTGAGCGTGGTGGTGCTCTTGAGCGGTGTGGTCGTGAAGGTGGTGTTGCCCGCCAGCGAGAACTTGGCGCCGCCGATCGGCGTCTTGGCGGTCACGTTCAGCGACACCGGGCCGCTCTGGCCGGGATCGGGCGCGCTCACATCGGCGACCAGAGAGATCGGTCCGAACGGCGTGTTGATCGTCTGGCTGAACTGCTGAGAGGCGGCGGACGGGGTCACCGCGGCCGACGGCTTGGCCTTCGCCGACGGCTTCGACACCGCCGCGGCGGCACTGACCGGGGTGTTGTTCACCTTGGCGATCGGTGCGCTCACGCGTTTGGTCGAGGCCACCCCGGAGGTGCGCTTGGGGCCGGCGTCGGAGGTGCTGCCCGAGGCGGAACTGGAGGCGTGGTGCGCGCCGGTGTCAGCCTGGGCCACCCCGGCCGCGCCGGCCAGTGCCGCGCCGACGCCGAGGGCCAGCGCACCGGCACCCAGCCAAGTCCTGACGCCCAGCGTGCGGCTGCGACCGCGCGTCACGGTCGACACAGTTCCAGTGGCCATTTCGAATCCCCCTACATCAGCGAAGCAAACCCGGGAGCGGGCTGACACCCAACTATTCTCCCCATTTTTCGTCGTGCGGGTTAATTATCAGAATATTCATCGGGTCGTGTCGCGGTGAGGTCGGTGAAGCCCCGTTCGTCCGGGCTGGAGCCGGTCTACAGCGAACAGCCGACGAGCACGGGCTCGGGTACCAGCGTGATACCGAATGCGTCTCGGACGCCGTCGCGGACGGTGCGCGCCAGCGCCAGGACGTCGCTCGTGGTGGCGCCACCGCGGTTGGTCAGGGCCAGCGCATGCTTGGTCGACAACCGGCACGGCGCGTCGCCGTCGGCCGGATAGCCGCGGCCGAAACCCGCGTGCTCGACCAGCCAGCCGGCCGCCAATTTGACCCCGTCGGGTGCGGGGTAGTGCGGTACCGGGTCGTCGCGGCGGGCTTGGAGTTCCTCGAACCGGTCGACGCTGACGACGGGGTTGGTGAAGAACGATCCGACACTCCAGGTGTCGTGGTCGGCGGCGTCGAGGACCATGCCCTTGCGGGCGCGCAGGCCCAGCACGGCGCTGCGCACCGCGGCGGGCTCGGCCCGCTCACCGGTCGCCACGCCCAGCGCCCGGGTCAGTTCGGCGTAGCGCAGTGGGGCCGACCGGCCGGTCCGGTCGAGCGCGAACTCGACCTCGAGCACCACCGCGTCCGACGAGTTCTTCACGATGCTGTGCCGATACCCCAGCCCGAGCTGCTCGGCGGGTACCCACTGCACCTGTGAGGTGCGGCGATCCAGCAGCCGGACCCGGGTGAGATGGTCGGCCACCTCCACGCCGTACGCGCCGACGTTCTGCACCGGGGTCGCCCCGGCCGACCCGGGAATGCCCGACAGACACTCCAGTCCGCCCAGACCGGCTGCCACGGCGGCCACCACGACGTCGTCCCAGACCGCGCCGGCCTCGGCGCGCAGCAACTCGCCCTCGACGGTCACGCCCTGGTTGGCCAGCCGCACCACCGTCAGATCGGCGAGGTCGTCAGCGATCACCAGATTGGAGCCGCCGGCCAGCACCAGCACCGGACCGTCCCCGGCGTGGTCGACGGCGGCCAGAGCCGCCACGATCTGCTCGGCCGTGGTGCAGGTGATGACCCGGCGCGCGACCGGACCGACCCGCAGGGTCGTCAGCGGCGCCAGCGGGACGTTCTCGGCCACCGCCGCCCCGCCGTATCGATTCCCCGGGTCGCTTCGCTCCTGCCCGCCGTATCGATTCCCCGGGTCGCTTCGCTCCTGCCCGCCGTATCGATTCCCTGCTCCCACGGCCCGTAACGGTAATCTCACCAGCTATGCCGCGTTCATTCGACATGGCCACCGACTACGAAGGCAGCGTCGAACAGGTCCACCAGGCATTCCGCGACGAGCAGTACTGGCTGGCCCGGCTGGCCGATTCCGGCGCCGACGACGCCACCCTGGACTCGATCCGGTTCACCCCCGACGGCGGCGTGGAGGTGACCACCACCCAGGTGCTGCGGGTCGACCGGTTACCGGCCGTGGTCACCCAGTTCCACCACGGCGATCTGGCCATCCATCGCGCGGAGAGCTGGACCGGGCTGGTCGACGGCCGGGCGGATTCGACCGTCAGCGGCAGCATCCCCGGCGCGCCGGTGACCCTGACCGGACAGGCCCAGCTGATGCCGTCAGATGAGCGGGCCCGCTTGGCTTTTCGGGCCACCGTCGAGGTGCGGATCCCGTTGGTGGGCGGCAAGGTGGAGAACTTCATCGGCACCCAGCTGGTCGACCTGCTGATCGCCGAGCAGCGTTTCACCACCATGTGGATCGCACAGAACGGCTGATCCCGCGGGTACGGTTGCCTCATGTCCCGCCGCATGGACTACGTCATCGGACTCGAGCAGCCCGTCGCCGAGCTGTATGAGAGCTTCACCAGCCGGCAGTACTGGGAAGACCTGATCGCCGAACACCAGCGGCACACCGATTCCGAACTCACCCGGTTCAGTTCGGATCAGACCGGTACCGACATCGTGTTCACCCACACAGTGTCCCGCCGGGACATGCCGTCGATGATCGCGGCGGTGGTTCCGTTGCGGCTCACCATCACCCGCGAACAGCATTTCGACCTGTTCGATCCCGCCACGAATTCGGCCGACGGACATTACCGGGCCCTGGTGCCTGCCGCGCCGATGACCTTCGACGGCACCTACGTGCTGACGCAGGCCGGCGCAGGCAGCGAGCTTCGGCTGCGCAGTTTGTGCAAGGTCAACGTGCCGCTGATCGGCGGCAAGATCGAACAGTGGGTGACCGACGGCCTGCGCGGATTGTTCGACAGCGAACGGGATTTCACCCGTGACTGGATCGCCGCCCATTACTAGGCCATCGCGACCGGTCGGTGTCCCGACCCGCGGCACGACCAACGCCAACCGGCTGCGCCGCGGTGATCGGTGGCTGGTCAATTCCCCGCGGGTGCGCGCCGTCCTGGAGGCCGCCGCCGACCCGGTGGTCGTCGACCTGGGTTACGGTCGATTGCCGGTCACCACACTGGAATTGGCGGCCCGGCTGCGCGCGGTGCGCCACGACATCCGGGTGATCGGCCTGGAGATCGACCCCCAGCGGGTGGTGCCCGACGTCGACGGTGTCGAATTCCGAGTCGGCGGCTTCGAGCTCGCCGGACTGCACCCCGTTCTGGTGCGGGCCTTCAACGTGTTGCGCCAGTACCCGGAAGAGTCGGTCGAGCAGGCCTGGGCACAGATGCGGGCACAGCTGGCGCCGGACGGGCTGATCATGGACGGCACCTGCGATGAACTCGGCAGGCGCTGCTGCTGGGTGCTGCTCGACCGCGACGGACCGGTCAGCCTGACCCTGGCCTGCGACCCGCGGCACATCGAGCGACCGTCGGATCTGGCCGAGCGATTGCCGAAAGTGCTTATCCATCACAATGTTCCGGGCCGTCCGATCCACTCACTGCTGGCCGCGGCGGATCGAGCGTGGGCGGCCTCAGCCGGACACTCGGTGTTCGGCCCGCGTGACCGCTGGCGGGCGATGCTCGCCGAGCTGCGCGCGGCCGGCGTCCCGATCCAGCCGCAGCGCCGGGCCGCCCGCGATGCGGTGCTCACCGTGCCCTGGCCGGCGGTGGCACCCGACTAGTCTGGAGCCATGCGAATCGCGCTGGCCCAAGTGCTCTCGGACACCGACCCGGCGGTGAACCTCAAGCTGGTCGAGGACTACACCCGCCGCGCCGCCGACGCGGGCGCCAGGCTGGTGGCCTTCCCGGAAGGGATGATGTGCCGGTTCGGTGTCCCGCTGGCACCGGTCGCCGAACCACTCGACGGACCATGGGCCGACGCGGTGCGTCAGATCGCGAACAGCGCGGGGATCACCGTGCTCGCCGGCATGTTCACCCCGGTTGCCGACGGACGCGTCACCAACACGGTGCTTGCGGTGGGCGCAGGCGTCGACGCGCACTACGACAAGATCCACCTCTACGACGCGTTCGGGTTCGCCGAGTCCGACGCCGTCGCGGCGGGTCGTGAGCCGGTGGTGATCACCGTCGACGGGGTCGGGGTGGGCCTGACCCTGTGCTACGACATCCGCTTCCCCGCTCTCTACGCCGAACTCGCCGACCGCGGTGCGCAGCTGATCACCGTGCATGCCTCGTGGGGGGCCGGACCGGGCAAGCTCGAGCAGTGGACCCTGCTGGCCCGCGCCCGTGCCCTGGATTCGACGTGCTTCATCGCCGCGGTCGACCAGGGCTATCCGGGCGACCAGATGGCGACGGCGTCCAAGGCGCCCACCGGTGTGGGGGGCAGCCTGGTGGCGTCGCCACTCGGGGAGGTGGTGGCGGCCGCGGGCGACGATCCGCAACTGGTGGTGGCCGATATCGACATCGACCGCGTCGCACCGGTGCGCGAGATGCTCGGCGTGCTGCGTAACCGCTCAGAGTTCGCTCAGACTGATAAGGCAGAATCGCCCAGGTGACGAATCCGCCACACGGTCCGAGCCATCCCGTCGGCCCCGGCGACCCGACCACCCCGGCATGGCCGGCGGCCTCCGAGCCGGGCACCCCCACCGAGTACATCCCTCGCCCGGGTAGTCCCGCCGACCCGCCGACCCAGCACATCCCGCACGTCCCGCCGCCGGCACCGCCGGCACCGGCCGGACCGCCGGCCGAGCCGGAGGAGCCCAAGCGGGGCTTTCTGCGCGACCCGCTGTCGATCGTCCTGTCGCTGATCATCGTGGTGGCGGTGGTGATCGCCGGGGTGCTGGGCATCGAGCTGTACGTGCGCCACGAAGCCGACACGGTGGTGTCCAGGGCGGTGTCCTGTGTGGTGCAGGATCAGGCCAGCGTCTCGTTCGGGGTCCGCCCGTTCCTGTTGCAGCACCTGTCCCGGCATTACAGCGACATCTCGGTGCAGACCGCCGGCAACCAGATCCGGCAGGCCAAGGGGATGAAACTCGACCTGCGACTCGACGACGTCAGGATCAACCAGACCGCCGACTCGGCCGGCACGATGGGCTCGCTGGATGCCACGATCACCTGGTCCAACGACGGCATCCGGCAGACCGTGCAGGATGCCATCCCGTTCCTGGGCAGCCTGGTCAACAGCGTGTCGACCACGCCGTCGGACGGCACCATCGAGCTGCAGGGCGGCCTGGGCACCGTGGTCGTCCAACCGGCGGTGTCCAACGGCGAGCTGAGCCTTCAGGTGCTCAAGCTGACCGGGCTCGGCTTCGCGCTGCCGCGCGAAACCGTGCAGCCCGCGCTGGACGCCTTCATGAGCACGCTGACCAAGAACCTGCCGATGGGAATCCACGCCGACAGCGTCGCGGTCACCGACAGCGGGGTCACGGCGAAGTTCGTCACCCGCAACGCGACGATTCCCAACGGCCAGCAGGACCCCTGCTTCGCCGGGGTCTAGAGACCGGCCAGTACCGCCCGGGTTCCGGACAAGCCAAGCCGGGTCGCGCCGGCATCGAGCATCGCCAGCGCGTGCTCGGCGGTGCGGATGCCACCGCTGGCTTTGACCCCGAGCCGGCCGCCGACAGCGGCGGCCATGATCTCGACCGCGACCACCGACGCGCCGCCGGCGGGATGAAAACCGGTGGAGGTCTTGACGAAATCGGCACCGGATTCCTCCGCGGCCCGGCACACCGCCACCAGCGTGGCATCGTCGGCGAGGCTGAGCAGGGCGGCCGATTCGACGATCACCTTGAGCACCGCCCCGGGTACGGCGGCGCGGACGGTCGAGATGTCGGCGGCCACATCGGCGAAGTCACCGGCCAGTGCGGCACCGACGTCGATGACCATGTCGATCTCGTCGGCGCCGCTGTCCGCCGCGGCCGCGGCCTCGCGGGCCTTGATCTCCGGAAGGTGCTTGCCGGACGGGAATCCGGCGACGGCGGCCACGACGAGGTCGCCGGGATGAGTGCTCGCGGCCTTCCGGGCAACCGGCACCATCGACGGGGACACGCACACGGCGAACACCCCGAGGTCGACGGCTTCGGCGACCAGTGCGGCGACGTCCGACTCGGTGGCTTCGGGTTTGAGCAGCGTGTGGTCGACGAGCGCGGCAACCGCGGCTGGGCCTGGTCCATTCCCGGGTCGCTCCGCTGCTACCCGCCGGACCATCAGAACGGTTCCTCGAGACCGCCGGGGTTGCAGCCCGTCTCGGTCATCGTGTTGTCGTCGACGACGGGCCGCCACGGCTCCAGGTTCCAGCTGGTCTTGCCGGGGGCGCCGAACTCGGCGAAGCGGAAGTGACAGACGAATTGGGCCCGCATTCCGGGCAGGTCGGCATCGGGCGCCAGCGCCAGCACCTCGCCCCACGCCTCGTCGATCTCCGACGGCGGCTTGAGCAACTGGGCGCCCGCCTGACGCCCGGCAGCGGTCGGATAAACCCGCAAGCTTTTCAGATCGCCCCAATCGACCCACTTCACGTGGTCGATGAACGGTGGGGCGGGATCGGTGTCGGCCGCGGCCGGGGCGGCCAAGGCCAAAGCCGCCGGGATGACGAGGAGCGCGGCGGCCGGCGGGCGTCGCGCGCTCAGCGCGACTTCCCTTGGACTTCGAGCAGCCGGGGCCGGACGTCAACCAGGTAGACACCGGAGGCCACGGCGGCGATCGCCACGCCCGTGACGCCCAGGAACAGCGACAGCACACCGGCGACCCCGAGGATGACCAGCCAGACCGGCTTGGTCAGCTTCTCGGCCGCGGTGTACGCGTCCGGCCGTTGCATTGCCGCGTGCACGAACGCGTAGATGGTCGCCACGGTGACCGCCCAGAACACGACCTGAAGAACAAGACCCGCCACACCTTGCAGCATCACGGCTACCAGGGTAGGCGGGTCTTGTCCCGACAGCGAATTACTTCTGGGTGACCTTCTTGGCCGGGGCGGCCTTCTTGGCCGGGGCCTTCTTGGCCGCAGCCTTGGCCGGAGCGGCCTTCTTGGCCGGGGCGGCCTTCTTGGCGGGGGCCTTGGCCGGGGCCTCCTTGGCGGGCAGCTCGACGCCGACCAGCTTGGCGGCGCGCTCGCCGACGGCGCGGGTCTGCGACGATACGTTGCCCAGCGCCTCCTGGGTCAGCTCGACAGCCTGGTCGACGTAACCCTCGGCACGGGCGGCGACATCCTTGAGCTCGGGCTGGTTGCGCAGCCGCTCCAGGGCGGCCTCGCCACGCTCGACGAGGCTGTTGTAAGTCGCAGTCGCGGACTCGACGTAGCCCTCGGCGGCCTTGCGCAGCTCCTCCGTGGACAGCTTGCCGCGCAGCTCCTCGGCCCGCTGCGGCAGGTCTTCCTGCAGCTTGGTCAGCGCGGCGCGACGATCCGCGGCGCGGGTGCTGGCCTCGCTGCGGGCGTCCTCGGCGCGCTCACGCAGGGTCGCCAGGATCTCGTTGACGGTGGCCAGGGCCAGATCGGCGGCACCGACAGCGGCAAGCAGCGGGGCCTTCAGGTCCTCGACGTTGGGGTTCTCAGCCATCGTAGTGGCTCCTTTCGATGTTGGATTCGGTTGTCAGTTAGCGGTTTTCGTCAGGTTGGCTGGTCTGCGGTTACTCAGTCGACAGCTCCTCACGCGCAGCTTCGTTCTGCTGGCAGAACGAGGTGTAGATGTCGAGCAGAACCTGCTTCTGACGCTCGGTGATCACGGTGTCGGTGATGATCGCGTCGTGCACCTTGCTCGCCTCTCCAGGCTCGAGAATCCCGGCCCGGATGTAGAGCACCTCGGCCGACAGCCGCAGTGCCTTGGCGATCTGGCTCAGCACCTCCGCAGAGGGTTTCCGTAGTCCCCGTTCGATCTGGCTGAGGTACGGATTGCTGACACCGGCCTTCTCGGCCAACTGCCGCACCGAAACCTGAGCGGCTTCACGCTGCGCCCTGATGAAGCCACCGATGTCATGCGCGGCGTTGGACACCACAGCTTGAAGATCTCCGTCTTGCGCCATGGTTCACCTCCCGTCGCGGTGGGTATGCGGTGCGTACGTCCGCCACATTACGCGGGGGTGCTAACTTTTGCAAGCACCTGCTAGCGCAGGTCAGAAGAGTATTTGCGCCACGGTGTAGATGATCAGGCCGGCCAGGGCACCCACCACGGTGCCGTTGATCCGGATGAATTGCAGGTCTCGGCCGACGTGCAGTTCGATCCGCCGACTGGCTTCCTCGGCGTCCCACCGCTCGATCGTGTCGGTGATGATCGTAGTGATCTCAGCGCCGTACTGAGCGACCAGATGCTGAGCGCCGCGCACGATCCAGTTGTCCACCTTGTCGCGTAACTCGGCATCGTCGCGCAGCGACTCCCCGATCCGCACGATCGAATCGGCGATGCGAGTGCGCAGCGCGCTCGACGGATCGTCAACACCGTCAAGTACCAAGCGCTTCAACGTCTTCCACGCCGTCTCCGCCGCACGGGTGACCTCGTCGCGCGCCATCAGCTGTTCTTTGACCGCCTCGGCGCGCGCGATCGTCGCCTCGTCGTTCTGCAGATCGCTGGCGAACTCGAACAGGAAACGCGTCGCCGATTGGCGCAGTTCGTGATTCGGATCACGCCGCACCTTGTCGGTGAAATCCATCAACTCTCGGTGAATCCGGTCGCCGACCAGCTGGTCGACGAATCGCGGTGACCAGCTGGGGGAATCGCGGGTGACGACGCGCTCGATGGTGTCGCCGGCGTTCAGCGCCCACTCAAAGGCCCGGTCGCACAACAGCTGGATCAGCGCCTCCTGGCGGTTCTCGGCCAGCAGCTCGGCCAGCACCCGGCCCACCGGTGGCCCCCACTGCGGTTCGGCCAGCCGTTTGACAATGGTGCGGTCGATGACCTGCTGGATGTCTTCGTCGTTGAGCAGTTCCACGACGACCCGCAGCACCGTGCCGGTCTCGGTGGCCACCCGGGCGGCATGCGCCGGGTCGGACAGCCACTTGCCCAGCCGGCCGGCCACGTCGGCGTCGCGCAGTTTGGTCTCCACCACGTCCGGCGACAGGAAGTTCTCCCGCACAAAGCTGCCCAGGCCCTCGCCGAGCTGGTCCTTCTTGCGCTTGATGATCGCCGTGTGCGGGATCTCGAGGCCCAGGGGATGCCGGAACAGTGCGGTGACCGCGAACCAGTCGGCCAGCGCACCGACCATCCCGGCCTCGGCGGCGGCCCCCACGTAGCCGATCCAAGCCGGCCCGCCGTGGGCCTGGCCCCAACGGCAGACCAGGAAGATCACGGTGGCACCGATCAGGAAACTCAGCGCGACAGCCTTCATCCGGCGCAGTGCGCGGCGGCGCTGGTCGTCGGCCTCGGGGTCGGCCCCGGCGAACGACTCCGCAAACGAGGCACCGGTGCGGGCCGAGCCCGTCGGCAACGCCGGGAGGCGATGTTTGGCTGTCACACCACCATCATCCGCTATCCGCCGACCCAGTTAATGTGACGGTGCCGTTCGATCAGACCGTAGAATCGTCGACAACGAAGGGGAACGGACTCCGCGACAGTGGCACAGCAGACTACCCATGGGGTCGCCAAGACCGATGGTCGCAAGCGGCGCTGGCATCAACACAAGGTCGAACGCCGCACCGAGTTGGTCGACGGCGCACTCGGGGCCGTCCGCCGACGCGGCCGCGACATCAGTATGGACGAGATAGCTGCGGAAATAGGCGTCTCCAAGACCGTTCTCTACCGCTACTTCGTCGACAAGAATGACCTCACCACTGCGATCATGATGCGGTTCGCGCAGACCACCCTGATCCCCAACATGGCTGCGGCATTGTCGTCGAACCTGGACGGATTCGACCTCACCCGGGAGATCATCCGGGTCTACGTGGATACCGTCGCCGCCGAGCCCGCAACGTACCAATTCGTGATGGCAAACAGTTCGGCGAGCAAAAACAAAGTCATCGCCGACTCGGAGCAAATCATCGCCAGGATGCTCGCGGTGGTGCTCCGCAGGCGCATGCAGCGGGCCGGCATGGACACCGGCGGGGTCGAGCCCTGGGCCTACCTCATCGTCGGCGGCGTCCAGTTGGCCACCCACTCCTGGATGTCGAACCCGCGGATGAGCAGCGACAATCTGATCGATTACCTGACCATGCTGTGCTGGAACGCCCTGTGCGGCATCGTCGAGGCCGGCGGATCGCTGGACAGGTTCAGCGCCGGGCCGCACCCGTCGCCTGCGCTGCCGCCCACCCTCACTTGAGATACGGGCCGAGCAGCTGGTCCCACGACTTGCTCAGCTTGGCGTACTCGTCCTCGCAGCCGTCGGCGCGGTCCTGCGGCAGCGATCCGCTGCTGACCAGGTCGGCGTTGTCAACCGGATCGGCGCCGTAGACCCAGCATTCGAGGTTGTACATCCGGGCCAGGTCCAGCGAATGCACGTCGGCGAGCTGCCCTTCGTCGATCTCGCCGCCTTTCTGGTCGCTGTAGCCCTTGAATTCGCGGGCGAAATCCTTGACCGCCTGGACCGACTCCGGGTCGATCTTCCCGTCCGGACCGGGTGCCAGCAGGATGTACGCGGCGAGCTGATCGGCCACGTCTTCCTCCCTGCCGGTCGCGGGCAGGTCGTAGAGGTCGATCACCATATGGCCGGTCTCGTGATAGAACGTGGCGATCTCGGAGTTGATCGCCGAGGCCTGCGGGTCGGCGTCACCGGCCTTGGTGTAGATGTCCAGGGCGTCGGCGGCGTCCTCGTAGCAGATCGTGACCGACTTCTCGTCGGGGCTCCAATAGGCGTTCGCGGTGTCGCACTGCTTGCCGATCAGCGGGATGTCGTAGGGCAGCTTCAGCGACTCGGTGATGCCGTCGGCGAGGTCTTCGAGCAGGTGCTCGTTTTTCATCAGGTCGCGGCCGGTGATCGCCTCCGGCGAGGTCGCGTCCTCGTAGGTCGCGGTCATCCTGCCCGGCCAGTCCGCGTCGTCGCCGTCCGGTTGGCCAGATGGCTGCGGCGCGGCCTGCGCCGTCGAGGGCGCGACCGCGGACTCCGAGGTCGGCTTCGGTGTGTTGTCGTGTCCACACCCCGCCGCCACCGCCACCAGCGCCATGGCCACCGAGCACACCCGACCGCGCATCCACTCCCCCAACCGTCGTCCGTTCCGAGCCTCATGATGTTAACTGCGCCCGCCCCGGCAGGTGGGCCAGCACGCAGGCGGCGAACTTCGCGAAATCCCGGGTCGAATCGGGTAGAACAAATCGTCGGGGTCTTGCGTGCGATATTTCGTCGGGCGGAATGGTTTCGCGTCATACATGTCTAGGGAGGCCGCGGTGGAAAGCGACAGCGCACAGGTGCGTAGGCGGATGGGACTGATTGCCGCCGTTGCGATATCGATGTCGGCGCTGTTTGCTGGTTCCGGAGTGAGTGCGGCTGATCCCTACGACGGGGACGACGGCGGCGGCGACAGCAGCTACAGCAGCGGCGGTGACGACGGTGGCAGTGTGCCGGAGGCGCCCTCGGGTGGCAGTGTGCCGGAGGCGCCCTCGGGTGGCGGGATGGAGGAGCCGTCCGGCGGAGCCTTGGACGAGCCCGGCGGCACCGAAGCGCCCACCGGCGGCATTCCCGACGAGCCCGGCGGCGCCGAAACACCCGGCACCGCGACGGACGTCGAGCCCGGCGGCGGCACGCCCGCCGAACCCGGCAACGACGGGCCCGCGGGCGGGGGCGCCACCCCGGCACCGGACTCCGGCGGGGGCGCCACCGCGACACCGGAGCCCGGCGAAGAGGCCACCGAGCCGAGCGGTCCGCAGGCATCGCAGGAGGACGTCACCACCGCCATGGCCTCCGAAGTGGAGACCATCACGTCCACCGAGGTCTCGTCGCAAGAACTGACCAGCTACCAGGAGTCGATTTCGTCGACCGTGACCACCTCGTCGCTGACCACCGGCCTGGCGCTGAGCAGCCCTGTGACACTGTGGAATTCGAGCTGGATCTCCTACGACAGCTACTACCGCCCGGTGTTCACCAACCCGTACCGGACACCGCTGAGCGTGCTCTACGACTACGGCGGCAGCACCCAGGTACTCACCGTGGCGCCGCTGGCGCGCGCCACCCTGAACGTGCCTGACGCCGGGGTCTACAGCTTCACCGCCATGACCCGTCCGGCGTCCGGGCCGGCCACCAATCTGTCGGTGGGCAGCTTCTCCGGCGGCGGCTACCAGCCCGCGCCCGGGCAGGCCCCGCCGCAGCGGCCGGCGTCGCTGAACACCCAGAAGAATGCGCTGGTCCAGGTGCGGTTCGACCGGGGCAGCTCGGCGCCGTTCCGGGTCAAGACGCTGACCGACCTGGGCGCCGATCCCGCCGTCAACGGCGCCACCAAGGTGCTGCTCGACGAGGAGGTGCCGGCCTGGGGGCAGTGGTCCAAGACCGACAAGGGCGAAGCCGTGTTCGTCATCTCCCAGACCCAGACGTTGCCCGGCGTCAACCCGCCGGCCCAGGAGCCGCTGCCCGGCTACAACGTGAAACTGACCGCTGCCGAGAAGCCGTCCTGGGTCGAGAAGAACAAGACCGCACTGATCGTGGTCGCCGTCGGCGCCGGGGTGCTGGCACTGGCGGCGGTCGGGTTCATGCTGGTTTCGCGGCGCCGCGGCGCCGGCGGTTGATGGGGAGCTAGTCTCGTCGGCTATGACCGACCTGCCAGCGCAGTGGAGCCACGAGCCGCGCAAGATCCTCAAGTTCCGTGCCGGTGACAAGGTCGCCGACATCGACACCGACTCCAGCCCGGGCTATTCCGACGGCAGCGACGGGTCGGAGGAGGTGCAGGCCGAGCGCAATGCGCGATTCGCCGGCCTGCAAGAGATGCTCTACGCCGGCGGCAGAGAAGGCGACCACCGCTCAGTACTGCTGGTGCTGCAGGGCATGGACACCGCCGGCAAGGGCGGCATCGTCAAACATGTTGTGGGCGCGGGCAACCCGCAGGGTATCCGCTACACCAGCTTCGGTGTGCCGACCGAGGAGGAGCGCGCCCACCACTACCTGTGGCGGATTCGCAAGGCGCTGCCCGCCGCCGGGCAACTCGGGGTCTTCGACCGGTCCCATTACGAGGACGTGCTGGTGGTCCGGGTGCACGAGCTGGTGCCGCGGGACGTATGGGAGACCCGCTATGACGAGATCAACGCCTTCGAGAAGGAACTCGTCGACTCCGGGACCACGATCGTCAAGTGCGCGATGTTCGTCTCCCTCGACGAGCAGAAGCGCCGGCTGTCCGAACGCCTCGAGCGACCCGACAAATACTGGAAGTACAACCCGGGCGACCTCGAGGAGCGCAAGTTGTGGCCGGCCTACCAGGAGGCCTACCAGGCGGTGCTGGACCGGACCTCGACCGACTACGCGCCGTGGTTCGTCATCCCCTGCGACAAGAAGTGGTACAGCCGACTGGCCATCACCGAGTTGCTGATCGAGGCCCTCAAGAGCCTGAAGCTCACCTGGCCGGCCGCCAGCTTCGACGTCGAGGCCGAGAAGAGGAAGCTGGCGAACGCCTAGCCTTTGACCAGGGTGAACTGGCCGATATTGGTGATGCCGCGACGGAAGAAGTCCGCACAGCCGGTCAGGTATTTCATGTAACGGTCGTAGACCTCCGGCGAGGTGATCGCGATCGCCTCGTTCCGGTTGGCCACCAGCTTCGCGGCCCACATGTCCAGCGTGCGCGCGTAGTGGTGCTGCAGCAGGTGGATGCGTTCCAGCGTGAAGCCCGAGTCCAGCGCGAGCTGCTCGATGTCTTCGACCGCGGGCAGCCGGCCACCGGGGAAGATCTCGTTCTCGATGAACTTCATGAACCTCAGGTCGCTGATGGTGACCTTGATCCCGTTGTCGCGGAAGAACTTCTGGGTGTGAGCCAGGATCGTGTGCAGCAGCATGCGCCCGTCGGCGGGCAGCAGGTTGTACGCCTTCTCGAAGAACAGCGGATACCGCTCGACCTTGAACGCCTCGAACGCGCCGATGCTGACGATCCGGTCGACCGGCTCGTCGAACTCTTCCCAGCCCTGCAACCGCACCTCGATCGACCGGGTGGTGTCGAGCGTGGCGAGGCGCTTACGGGCGAACTCCGACTGGTTTTTGCTCAGCGTGATCCCGATGACGTTGACGTCGTACTTCTGCACGGCCATCTCGAGCGCGCCGCCCCAGCCACAGCCGACGTCGAGCAGCGTCATCCCCGGCTCCAGGTTGAGCTTGCCCAGAGCGAGGTCGAATTTGGCGGTCTGCGACTCGTCGAGCGTCATGTCCTCGCGCTCGTAATAACCGCACGTGTAGCCCATGGTCGGACCGAGGAACAACGCGAAGAAGTCGTCTGAGACGTCGTAGATCGACTGTGACTCCTCGTAGTAAGGAGTCAGATCCGCATCTACGTTGGCCATCAACAGCTACCTTCCAGCTTTTACGTTCACCTGGCCGGATGCTGGGCAAAGCGATGCTGCCGCAACGGCGCCCGACCAAAACCTGCAGCCTAGTCAATTCCCCCGCGAAATGCACAAGGCGCGAGCGGCGTCACAGCTACCTGCATCAGTAGGTGTAGAAGCCTCGTCCGGACTTCTTTCCGAGCATCCCGGCCTCGACCATGCGCAGCAGCAGGGGCGGCGGGGCGTAGTGCGCGTCCTTGAGTTCGTCGTACATCGAGTCGGCGATCAGCTTCATGGTGTCCAGTCCGATCAGGTCCGAGAGCCGCAGCGGCCCCATCGGATGCGACAGGCCCGCCACGATCGCGGTGTCGACGTCCTCGACGGTGGCGACGCCGGCTTCGACCATCCGGATGGCCGACAGCAGGTAGGGCACCAGCAGCGCGTTGACCACGAAGCCGGACCGGTCGCCGCAGCGCACCACCTTCTTGCCGAGGACCTCACCGGCGAACTGTTCGACCCGCGCGATCGCCGACTCGGAGGTGACCAGCGTGTTGATCACCTCGACGAGCGGCAACACCGGCACCGGGTTGAAGAAGTGCAGGCCAAGCACCCGGCTCGGGTTCTTGGTGGCGGCAGCGATCTTCATGATCGGGATGCTCGAGGTGTTCGACGCCAGCACCGCGTCCGGATCGGTGATGAGCTCGTCGAGTTGGGCGAAGATCTTGCCCTTGACCGCCTCGTCTTCGACGACGGCCTCGATCACCAGCTGGCGGTCGGACAGATCGGCGAGATCGGTGGTGAAGGTCAGCCGGGCCAGTGTCGCGTCGCGGTCGGCCTCCGAGAGCTTGCCCTTGCTGGTGGCACGTTCCAGCGAGGAGGTGACGCGGTCACGTCCGGCGTTGATCAGCGCGTCGGTCGGCTCGAAGACGACGACGTTGGCGCCCGCCTTGGCGGCCACCTCGACGATTCCCGAGCCCATCTGCCCGGCACCGACCACACCTACTCGTTCAATGCTCACGAAGACACTTTCTACTAAAGGCGCGAACAGACACAAACTCGCACTCTCGGATATCCGATCGTGCGAGTTTGCGTCTGCTCAAGTCAGGCTCAGGCCTAGTGGAACTGGCCCTCTTCGGTCGAGCCCGCCAGAGCGGTGGTCGAGCTGGTCGGGTCCACCGTGGTGGCGATCCGGTCGAAGTAGCCGGCGCCGACCTCGCGCTGGTGCTTGGTCGCGGTGTAGCCGCGCTCCTCGGCGGCGAACTCGCGCTCCTGCAACTCGACGTAGGCGCTCATCTGGTTGCGGGCGTAGCCGTAGGCCAGATCGAACATCGAGTAGTTCAGGGCGTGGAAGCCGGCCAGGGTGATGAACTGGAACTTGAAGCCCATCGCGCCCAGCTCCTTCTGGAACTTCGCGATCGTCGAGTCGTCCAGGTGCTGCTTCCAGTTGAACGACGGCGAGCAGTTGTAGGCCAGCATCTGGTCCGGGAACTCGCTCTTGACGCCTTCGGCGAACTTGGCCGCCAGCTCGAGGTCCGGGGTGCCGGTCTCCATCCAGATCAGGTCGGAGTACGGCGCGTAGGCCTTGGCGCGGGCAATGCAGGGCTCGATGCCGTTGCGCACCCGGTAGAAACCCTCGGCGGTGCGCTCACCGGTGATGAACGGCTGGTCGCGCTCGTCGACGTCGGACGTGATGAGCGTGGCGGCCTCGGCATCGGTACGGGCGATGACCACGGTGGGGACATCGGCGACGTCCGCCGCGAGACGTGCCGAGGTCAGGGTGCGGATGTGCTGCTGGGTCGGGATCAGCACCTTGCCACCGAGGTGGCCGCACTTCTTCTCCGAGGCCAGCTGGTCCTCCCAGTGTGAGCCCGCGACGCCGGCGGCGATCATCGCCTTCTGCAGCTCGTAGACGTTCAGGGCGCCACCGAATCCGGCCTCGCCGTCGGCGACGATCGGGGCCAGCCAGTTCTCCACCGAGGTGTCACCCTCGACCTTGGCGATCTCGTCGGCGCGCAGCAGCGCGTTGTTGATCCGGCGCACCACCTGCGGCACCGAGTTGGCCGGGTAGAGGCTCTGATCGGGGTAGGTGTGGCCGGACAGGTTCGCGTCGCCGGCGACCTGCCAACCCGACAGGTAGATCGCCTTCAGGCCGGCACGCACCTGCTGGACGGCCATGTTGCCGGTCAGCGCGCCGAGGGCGTTGACGAACTCCATGTCGTGCAGCTGGTTCCACAGCACCTCGGCGCCGCGGCGGGCCAGGGTGGCCTCCTCGACGACGCTGCCCTGCAGCGCGACGACGTCGGCCGGGGTGTAGGTACGGGTGATCCCTTTCCAGCGGGGGTTGGTGTCCCAATCCTTCTGGATCTCTTCCGGGCTCTTCGGCTGGCCAACGTTGGACATCGCCTGCTCCTTCGAATCGAGGTCGCCACGTTGACTTCGACGTGAACTGTTAACGTCAACGCAGTTTCGCTTGTGTGCTGACAAGAGCATGCCTCGCACCATTAGTGCAGTTCAAGCCGTTGTGAGTGCCAATTTTCGCCAACAGCCTCGGTAACTTTGCAAAGTTTGCGAAGGGCAGTGTTGCCTGAACCGGTTCAGAAGTTACCGTCCGGTAGCGCCTTTGTGCAGGTCAGTACGCTCGTACTGTTAAACCGTGTCGCTCACAGCGGGAAGATCGCGGCGAGCGCTTTGGTCTCCTCGCCGACGACATATGTGAGCGTTCTAACAGTGCGGTCGGCCAGCTCCGGACCGAACTTGTCGGTGCTGCCGGGCGGGTACACGTGCAGCAGGATTTCCAGCTTGTCGCCGAAAGCCACCGGGGCGTCGTGCTCGAGCGTGACGCGCAGCGGCGCCTCGAACAATTCCGGGTAGTGCGCCAAGAACTCCTCGACCACTTTCCAGTACACCGAGTTGTTGACGTGGTCGAACAGGTCGATATCGCTGACCCGGATCGGGAAGTCGCGGATCTCGTTGGCATCGTGACGCTCGCCCGCGCTCAGGTACGACTTCCAGCGCAACCGGTCGACGGAGGTGGTGCGCTTGAGGCTGTCCAGGAAGTCGTCGGACATCCGGGCCGGCCCCTGGGTCTCGCGATTGATGTTGATCCAGAAGGCCTCGGATTCGATCAGGCCGCGCCCGCGCACCCCATCTATACGGACCCGCATCTCACACCAGCGATTCGAGGTACCCGAGCACCACCGCCGCATCCGCAGCATGTCCTGGAATTCGATCGGGCGGATCAGGTCGACCATCGTGCGCCGCACAATCCACAGTGGATGGGTTTCCTCGTGGCCCATCTCGCGGAGCTGGTCCTGACCGATGTCCTGGATGTGCCGGCAGGCCGCGTCCAACCGCAGGCGCCCGGCGCGGTCGATGTCGCCGACCCGCAACGGCCATTCCCGGTCGAAGACGTCGGGGTGCGGGTCGGGAACGTCCATGAGCGCCTTGGCCAGTCCGGTCCCGGTGGTGCGCCCGATGTCGCTCATGCGCGATCCACCTTCGACTGCTCGCTGGTCGTCATGTGCGGTCGTCCTCTCCCCAGCCCCGTCCCAGCGCGATCATGCCAAAGGGCCCCTGCAATGCCAACCAGCCTGCGTTGCCAACACTGCGAAGATGTTCTTCGCAGCCGTCGGTAGGCTGGGCCAGGTGTCCAAGACGTTCGTCGGTTCCCGGATACGACAGCTGCGCAGCGAGCGCGGTTTCAGCCAGGCGGCGCTGGCGCAGATGCTGGAGATCTCGCCCAGCTACCTCAACCAGATCGAGCACGACGTCCGGCCACTGACCGTTGCCGTACTGCTGCGCATCACCGACGTCTTCGGCGTCGACGCCACCTTCTTCGCCTCGCAGGACGACACCCGGTTGGTGGCCGAACTGCGCGAGGTCACCATGGACCGCGACCTCGATCTCGACGTCGACATGACCGAGGTCGCCGACATCGTCAACACCCATCCGGCGATCGCCCGAGCGATCGTCAACCTGCACCGCCGCTACCGGATCACCACCGCACAGCTCGCGGCGGCCACCGAAGACCGGTTCAGCCTCAACGCCGGCGGCAGCGGCACGGGCTCGATCTCGATGCCACATGAGGAAGTTCGCGACTACTTCTATCAACGGCAGAACTATCTGCACGAACTCGACACCGCCGCCGAGGACCTGACCATCCGGATGCGGATGCACCGCGCCGAGCTGTCCCGCGAGCTGTCCGACCGGCTCACGATGGTGCACGGTGTGCACATCATCCGGCGGGTGGACCTCGGCGAGACGGTCTTACATCGCTACGACCCGGCCTCGCGCACGCTGGAGATCAGCAATCACCTGTCTTCGGGCCAGCAGGTGTTCAAGATGGCAACCGAGCTGGCCTATCTGGAGTTCGGCGACCTGATCGACAAGCTGGTCGACGAGGGCAAGTTCACCAGCGACGAGTCCCGCACGCTGGCTCGACTCGGCCTGGCCAGCTACTTCGCCGCGGCAACGGTGTTGCCCTACGGGCAATTCCACGACGTGGCCGAGAATTTCCGCTACGACGTCGAGCGGCTTTCGGCGTTCTATCAGGTCAGCTATCAGACCATCTGCCACCGGCTCTCCACTCTTCAGCGGCCCTCGATGCGCGGTGTCCCGTTCTCGTTCGTCCGGGTCGACCGGGCCGGGAACATGTCGAAACGCCAGTCCGCCACCGGCTTTCACTTCTCCTCGGCCGGCGGGACCTGTCCGTTGTGGAACGTCTACGAGACCTTCGCCAACCCGGGCAAGATCCTGGTGCAGATGGCCCAGATGCCCGACGGCCAGAACTACATGTGGGTGGCCAGGACGGTCGAACGCCGGGCGTCGCGATATGGCCAGCCGGTCAAGACATTTGCGATCGGGCTGGGCTGTGAAGCTCGCCACGCCAGCCGCCTGGTGTACTCCAAGGGCCTGGACTTGTCCTCGGACAATGCGACACCGATCGGTGCCGGCTGCCGGGTCTGCGAACGCGACAACTGCCCGCAGCGCGCCTTCCCGGCCTTGGGGCGCGCCCTGGATCTCGACGAGCACCGCAGCACGGTCTCGCCCTACCTTGTCAAGGAGTCCTGATGTCCCAACGCATTCCGCCGGGCGGCCGACGTGAGCTCGGCCTGGTCAACTGGACCATCGCCCGGCTGGGCGCCCGCGCGATCCGCGCTCCCCAGATGAACCTGTTCAACGTCCTGGGCCGGCACAAGCTGCTGTTCCTGTCGTTCCTGCCGTATTCCGGTGTGCTGCTCAACTGGGGCAAGATACCCAAGCGGGACAAGGAACTGGTGATCCTGCGGGTCGGTCACCTGCGCAACTCGCAGTACGAGCTGCAGCAACACCGGCGGCTGGCCAGAACCCGGGGGCTCGATGCCGCGGCGCAGGAGCGGATCTTCGCCGGGCCGACCGCCGAGGGATTGACCGATCGCGAGCGCGCCCTGGTGAAGGCCGTCGACGAGTTCGTGCTCGACCGGGACCTGTCCGATGAGACGTTCGCCGGCCTGTCGGCGCACCTCACCCGCGAGCAGATCATCGAATTCTGCGCGCTGGCAGGGCATTACGACGCCATCGCGGCTATCCTGGCCACCTTGCGGGTGCCGATGGACTTCCCGGACTGACGAGCCGGACTACCCCTTGTAGGGCTTGGCCTTGTGGGTCACGACCGCCTTCTCCGTCGCCAATGCCGTCGGCGGTATGGTTGTCGTCACGGTGTCACCCTGCGTCATCGGACCCGGCAGCACCGGCGATGCGACCGGCGGGATCTGGGGCGGAGCGCTGGCGTCCACGGCCACCGCCAACCCGGCCATCGCCACCATGGCACCACCGCCGGCGATCGCCAACACGATGCGGGCGTGCGCCCCAACAGTCCACTGAGCCATGAATCCCCCTGACGTCGAACCCGGCCCGGCCGGGTACTCCAGAGTGGACCCCGCCAGCCTTGAGGCAGCCTGTAACCAACCTGACGAACGGCTGAAAGCTGCCGCCTACAGGTAGGTGACGCCGAGAACGATCAACGTGAAGATCACCGGCGAGATCGGTAAACCGGCCAAAAACGCTGCCCACACCAACTTCTTGCGCTGGTAGCTACTCCAGGCCAGGAGCCCGACGACGACGCTGACCACTGCGATCACCGCCGAGAAGATCAGCACCCAGAAGCTGACGTCCTCCCCGCTGGTGGCGATGGAGATACCGATCAGCCACAGAATGTGGCCGACCACGAGTCCGCCGATACCGGCGATCAGCGTCGGTCTCAAAAGTTGATCATGTGGCCGGCGAGACCGTGGAAGCATTCCTGGAGTGCCTCCGACAGCGTCGGATGGGTGTGCACGTTGCGGGTCAGCTCGTTGACGGTCAGATCCCACTTCTGGGCCAGCGTCAGCTCCGGCAGCAACTCGGACACGTCGGGGCCGATCAGATGACCGCCGAGCAGTTCGCCGTACTTGGCGTCGGCAATCACCTTGACGAATCCGGTGGGGTCGCCCAGCCCGTGCGCCTTGCCGTTGGCGGTGAACGGGAACTTGGCCACCTTCACGTCGTAACCCTCGTCGCGGGCTTGCTGCTCGGTGAGGCCGAAGCTGGCGACCTGCGGCTGGCAGAACGTGGCACGCGGCAGCATCCGGTAGTCACCCAGCGCCAGCGTCTCGGCGCCGGCGATGGTCTCGGCGGCCACCACGCCCATCGCCTCGGCGACGTGGGCCAGCTGCAGCTTGGCGGTGACGTCACCGATCGCGTAGATGTGCGGCACGTTGGTGCGCATGTAGTCGTCGATGCCGATCGCCTTGCGGTCGGTCAGCGCCACACCGGTGGTCTCCAGGCCGAAACCCTCGACGTTCGGGGCAAAGCCGATGGCCTGCAACACCTTCTCGGCCTTGAGCTCCTCGGTCTTGCCGTCCTTGCTGACCACAACGGTCACTGTCGACCCGTCGTCGTCAATGGACTCCACCTTGGTGCCGGTGAGAATCTTCACGCCGAGCTTCTTGTACTGCTTCTCGATCTCCTTGGAGACCTCGGCGTCCTCGTTGGGCAGTGCCCGCGGCAGGAACTCGACGATCGTGACGTCCACGCCGTAGTTCTTCATCACGTAGGCAAACTCCATGCCGATCGCGCCGGCCCCGGCGATGATGATCGACTTGGGCAGCTCCCGGGACAGGATCTGCTCCTCGTAGGTGACGACGTTCTTCGACAGCGAGGTGCCCGGAACCAGGCGAGTGCTCGAGCCGGTCGCGATGATCGCGTTGTCGAACTCGACCTTTTCGGTACCGCCCTCGTTGAGGGCCACCTCGATGCTGTTGGGCCCGGTGAACGTCCCGTAGCCGTGGATCTCGGTGATCTTGTTCTTCTTCATCAGGAAGTGCACGCCGGCGACCCGGCCGTCGGCGACCTTGCGGCTGCGGTCGAAGGCGACACCGTAGTCGAAGGTGGCCTCCCCGCTGATGCCGAACGTCTTGGCGTCCTTGGTGAAGATGTGGGCCAGCTCGGCATTGCGCAGCAACGCCTTCGATGGGATACAGCCGACATTGAGGCAGACTCCGCCCCAATACTTGGGTTCGATGATGGCGGTGTTCAGTCCGAGCTGTGCCGCGCGGATCGCCGCGACGTATCCACCGGGACCGGCTCCGAGAACGACGACGTCATAGTGAGTCACGTCGTCAGCCTATCGTCGGACGGGCGATCCATTCGAAGTAGTAGGCACCGTGCAGCAGCGCGGCGGTGGCCACCGAGGCCAGGGGCGCCGACATCAGCGCGATGGCCAGCGCCGTTACCTGCGGACGGTTCTGCACCATCGAGGTCAGCATGCTGCCCACCGAGCACACGATCAGGTAGATCAACACGAAGAACACCGCAGGCGTCTTGTTCAGCGACGTGTACCACCAGAAGTAGAAGCCCAGGCCGGCTGCCGCCGCCAGCACCCAGACCGCCGCCACGATGAACACGAACTGCCACCGCTTGATGAACTGATAGCTGTCCGCCGTCGCGCTGATCGCGGGCGGTACCAGCACCGGCTCGGCGTGCAGCGATCCGTTGACCGGATGCAGGAACGCGTCGGTGTCGAAGTTCTCCAGTTCGCTGAACGCGATCGAGGACTCCGACACCTGCGCCTCGGGTTCATCGGTCAGCGACCGCAACGCCTCCGGATGCGGACCGGTGTCGAAGATCGGCGCGTGATGCGGCTCGGTGGACGGGAGCGACGCCTTGTCAGCCACCGGACACCGCCTGCACCAGAACCAACGCCCCCAACCAGCCCGGTGCCATCGCCAGGATGAACGCTCCCGCCGTCGTGCCCCAACGCCGGCCGGAGAACACGATCAGCAGCATGCCGATGACGCTGGGGACCGCCACCACCAAGCCCACCACGAGGTCGGGGCGGACCGGCGTCTTGACCACCACAGTGGCGACGACGGCCGCGACCAGACCGGTCACGGTTCCGACCAGCAACGCACTTGTGAGCAGCCATGCCCGAGGCAGGGGTATCACCCTTAGAAGGGTACGTGCCCCCGCGCCGACTATGGCTGAACGACTCCGGCGCGCCGACCAGGGATCGCACACGCGTCAGCGGCCTCGGCGACCACCAGATCCGCGCGTTCGGGCAGACGGGTCCCGCGTTCGTAGTCGGCGCCGGTCACCACAGACGCGCCGGCCAGCAACTCGTTCTCGGCGTCGGTGAAGGCCCGGCCACGGCTGAGGAACCGCATGCCCTCGGGCGATTCCAGGCTGAACCCACCCCCGCGACCGGGGACGACGTCGATGACCAGCTGCGTGTGCTTCCACGTCTCGAACTGGGATCCGGAGATCCACACCGGGGCGCCCTCCAGCACGCCGAGGAGCACGTCCCGGTCGCCGACGATGAACTCCCCCTCGGGATAACACATCGGGGAGGACCCGTCGCAGCAACCGCCGGACTGGTGGAACATCACCGGTCCGTGCCGCTGCTGCAGCCGGCGCAGCAGGTCGACGGCCGCGGCGGTGATCAGGGCCCGCGGCGGCGCCAGCTCCCCGTGATTTCGGCGCGGTTTCGATCGCTGCGCGGCGGTTTGCGCGCCGAAATCACTCGTCACGGTGCCAATTCTTTCTTCCTCGCTCCGCTCGTCAGAAAAAGCCCTGCGCTTTGTTGGAGTAGGAGACGAGCAGGTTCTTGGTCTGCTGGTAGTGGTCGAGCATCATCTTGTGGTTTTCCCGGCCGATGCCGGACTGCTTGTAGCCGCCGAACGCCGCGTGCGCGGGGTAGGCGTGATAGCAGTTGGTCCACACCCGGCCGGCCTTGATGTCACGCCCGGCGCGGTAGGCGGTGTTGCCGTCGCGGCTCCACACCCCCGCCCCAAGCCCGTAGAGGGTGTCGTTGGCGATCCGGATCGCATCGTCGTAGTCGGTGAACGACGTCACCGCCACCACCGGCCCGAAGATCTCCTCCTGGAAGATCCGCATGCCGTTGTTGCCGGTGAAGATCGTCGGCTGCACGTAGTAGCCGCCATTGAGGTCGCCACCCAGCTCGGCGCGCTCGCCACCGGTCATCACCTTGGCGCCCTCACTCTTGCCGATCTCGATATAGGACAGAATCTTCTCGAGCTGATCGTTGGAGGCCTGCGCGCCGATCATGGTTTCGGTGTCCAGCGGATCACCCTGACGTACCGCCTTAGTCCGGATCGCGGCCATCGCCAGGAACTCGTCATAGATGTCGGCCTGAATCAGGCTGCGCGACGGGCAGGTACACACCTCACCCTGATTCAGGGCGAACATCGTGAACCCTTCCAGCGCCTTGTCCTGATAGTCGTCATTGGCGGCCATCACATCGGAGAAGAAGATGTTCGGGCTCTTGCCGCCGAGTTCCAGGGTGACCGGGATCAGATTCTGGCTGGCGTACTGCATGATCAAACGGCCGGTGGTGGTTTCCCCGGTGAACGCGATCTTGGCGATCCGATTGCTCGACGCCAGCGGCTTGCCGGCCTCCACCCCGAACCCGTTGACCACATTGACCACCCCCGCCGGCAACAGATCGGCGATCAACGAGATCAGATACAGGATCGACGCCGGAGTCTGCTCGGCGGGCTTGAGCACCACCGCATTACCGGCCGCCAGCGCCGGGGCGAGCTTCCACACCGCCATCAGGATCGGGAAGTTCCACGGAATGATCTGACCGACCACCCCCAACGGCTCGTGGAAATGGTAGGCGACGGTGTCGTCGTCGATCTGGCTCAGCGACCCCTCCTGCGCCCGGATCGCGGCGGCGAAGTACCGAAAATGATCCACCGCCAACGGAATATCGGCGGCCAACGTCTCCCGGATCGGCTTGCCGTTGTCCCACGACTCCGCCAGCGCGATCGACTCCAGATTCGCCTCGATCCGATCAGCGATCTTGTTCAGGATCACCGCCCGGTCCGCCGCCGAGGTCTTACCCCACCCCGGCGCGGCCGCATGCGCGGCATCCAACGCCAACTCGATATCGGCATCCGTCGACCGCGCCACCTCACAGAACACCTCACCGGTCACCGGCGTCGGGTTCTCGAAGTACTGACCACCCACCGGCGCCACCCACTCACCACCGATGAAGTTCTCATAGCGCGATTGGAACGACATCGTGGACCCGGTACCGGGACGGGCGTAAACAGTCATAAGTCCTCCTCTACGAGATACTTTCCTTGATCCGAACGGCACGAACGGCAGGTGCGGTCGATGATGGCAGCACCATCGCCATGTCCGCGGGATAACGCACGATCACGTCGACGCCGCCGGCGAAACGGTACGGCTGAGCAGCCAGCAGGCCGGCGAACTGCTTACGCAGACGGGACAATTCGGCACGCACGGTGACCACTCGGGTGCGGTCCCCGTACAGGTCGTCAGCGAGTTCGGGCGCCGACCGACCCCGCGGGTCCCGCGCCAGGATCAGCAGGATCTCGGCGTGCCGCAGCGAGATGTCGTGGCGCCAGCGCCCGAACTGCCCGGCGATGTCGAGGGCGGGCGCACCGGCCACGGTCAGGTCCAGCGACACCCGCGCCAGCGCGGGCTCGTCGTCGTCGTCGGTGGGCCGCACCAGCCAGCCGCCGGGCAGCAGATCGACATCGCACATGCCGAAAGTCGGGATCCAAGCCCGGCCGGGGCTGATGCCGTCGGGCAGCAGGATCCGATTGTGCAGCGGCAGCGAGTCGACCGCCGCGACCCAGCCCTCGGGGTCCACCGCGAGCGCGGGCTTGCCGATCCGGGCCAGGATCGGGGCGGCGACCATGCGCAGCCGATTCAGGGTGCGGTCATGTTGTTCTCGCAGATGCGATTCCGCCAGGCGCGCGACAGCGTCGACCAGCGCGACCGTCGTGGGATGCACCGTCGCCGCTGGGCCCGATACGTCCACCACGCCGATCACCTGCCCGGTGCGCGGATCGCGGATCGGCGCCCCGGCGCAGGTCCAGGAGTGATGCGTGCGCAGGAAGTGCTCGGCCGAGAACACCTGGACGGCGCGATTGGACACCAGCGCCGTGCCGATCGCGTTGGTGCCGACCTCCCCTTCGCCCCAGTGCGCCCCCTCGATGAAACCGAGCCGGTCGGCGTTGTTGAGCACGGCCGGCGAACCGGAGCGCCACAGCACCCGCCCCCCAGAGTCGGCCACCACCAGGATGTTCGTGCCGTCGGCGATGATCGACTCCAGCCCGCGGGACACCTCGTCGAGCACGGCCGTCAAGCCCGAGGCCCGGCGCAGCGTTTCCAGCGCCCCGGCCTCCACCACCGGCGGGGTGTGGCTGTCCGGATCGACGCCCGCCGCCTTCATCCGTCGCCACGAGTCGCCGATCACCTCCCGCGGGCGGGCGGGTGCCCGGCGACCCGCCATCGTCGCGTCATAGACAGCCGACATCAACCGCGCGTAGCTGCGCGGGTCTTCACCGACCGCGACCGCGGGCTCAGGCACATCCGCCCCATGCATCAATGCCGATTGTGCTCCGCATCTCAGCGGTAGACCAGGCCGCCGTCGATCAGACCGGACTGGCCGGTCATGTAATCGGCGTCCGGGCCGGCCAGATACGACACGAAGCCCGCCACATCGTCGGGCGTTTCGGCGCGGCCCAGTGCGATACCGCCGACGAACGTGTCGTAGGTGGCGCCTTCGGCCGCGCCGGTCAACTCGGCGAAGCGCTTGTCGATCTCGACCCACATGTCGGTGCCGACCACACCGGGGCAATATGCGTTGACGGTGATGCCGCCGGCCGCGAGCTCCTTGGCGGCGGCCTGGGTGAGTGCGCGGACCGCGAATTTCGATGCGCTGTACACGCCGAGCATCGCGAAGCCGTCATGCCCGGCGATCGAGGAGGCATTAATGATCTTGCCGGGCCTGCCCAGCTCCCTGAATTTCGCGGCGGCGGCCTGGATGCCCCACAGCACCCCGTTGACGTTGATCGCCCAGACCCGCGCCGCCTCGTCCGGTGTCACGTCCGCGATCGGGCCCACCAGCGCGATTCCGGCGTTGTTGACCATGATGTCGAAGCCCCCCAGCGCCTTGGCGGCATGATCGACCGCGGCGAAGACCTGGGCGCGCTCGCTCACATCGGCGGCGAACACCGTTGTTTTGCAGCCGATCTCAGCGATCTCGGCGGCAACCGCTTCGATGCCGTCGGTGCGGACGTCGACCAGCGCGATGTCGGCGCCGTCACGCGCCAGGCGCAGCGCGATGCCTCGCCCGATGCCACGGGCAGCCCCGGTGACCAGGGCGACTTTGCCGTTCAAGCTCATGGTGCTCCGTTCGGGTCGACCAGTACCTTCATCTTCTTGCCGGCGTGCAACGCCTCGAAGCCTTCGTCGACGACGTCGTCGAGGCCGATCTTGGCGACCCAGCCGGTGGTGTCGTAGGCACCGGCGGCCATCAACGCGATCACGGACTCGAAGTCCGCACCGGTGTAGCACAGCGAGCCCTGGATGCGGCTCTCGTTCATGACCACGTTGAGAAGTGGTGTCTCTAATGGCCTTTCGTAGATCGCCACACTGATCATCGGCTTGCGAGAGCCCACACAGGCCAACGCCGTACTCACTGCCGGGGTGACGCCCGCTGCGTCGAAGACCGCGTCCGCCCCGTCGCCGCCGGTGTGGTCGGCGATGAAGGCGGCGACATCGAGCGCCGCGGGGTCGAGGGTCTTGGCACCGAGCACTTCTATCGCGGCGCGCCGGGTGGCCGACGGTTCGACCACGAATACGTCCTCGAGTCCCTTGCCGCGCAAGGCGAACCACAGGCCGATGCCGATCGGCCCGGCACCGAAGACCGTCGCGGTGTCACCCGCGGCCACCTCCCCCAGCGTCGCGGCGTGGTAGGCCACCGACATCGGCTCGACGAGAGCACCGAGTTCCAGCGACACGGTGTCGGGCAGCCGGTGCAGCATCCCGGTGGGCACCACGGTGTATTCGGCCATCCCGCCATCGGACATCAAGCCGTGAAATCCGATCTGTTGGCACACGTTGTAGTTGCCGGCACGGCACGGCCCGCAGTGGTCGCATTTGTAGATGGGCTCGACGGCGACGCGGTCGCCCTCGGCCCAGCCGGTGACGCCGTCACCGACCGCGACGATGGTGCCGGAGAATTCGTGGCCCATCGTCAGGGGCAGCTGCTGCCCGGTCAGCGGATGCGGGGCGGTGGGCACGAAGATCGGTCCGGCGTAGTACTCGTGCAGATCGGTGCCGCAGATTCCGTTGTAGCCGACCCTGAGCTTCACGGTGCCCGGTGCCGGCTCCGGCTCGGCGACGTCGTCGATCTCGACCTTGTTCGGCCCGTAGTAGACAGCTGCTCTCATGCGGCAGTTCTATGTGACGGCGACCACAGCCGGAAAGAGTTGCAGGGGGTTGCAGCCTGCACTGCAACCTCTCGCAACTCTTGTCGGCACCGCGGTCACCGATGTGTCCTGGCTCACATGACATCAACTCTGCAACCCCAGACGGATCTGACCCCACAGCAGCGGGTCGACGCCTGGCTCGCCGATTTCGAATCCGCACTGGCCGACCGAGACATCGACCGGGTGGCCGGCATGTTCGCCACCGACAGCTTCTGGCGTGACCTCGTCTCGTTCACCTGGAACATCAAGACGATGGAAGGTCGCGACGCGATCTCCGGCATGCTCGCCGCCCGCCTCGACGACACCGACCCCACCGGCTTCCGGACCCGGGAGGCGCCGACCGCCGAGGGGGACGTCACCTCGGCGTTCATCGAGTTCGAGACGAAGGTGGGGCGCGGGACCGGGCATCTGCGGCTCAAGGGTGACCAGGGGTGGACCTTGCTGACCGCGTTGCAGGAGCTGACGGGCTTCGAGGAGGCCAAGGGGCCGACGCGGGTGCTGGGCGCGGTGCACGGTGACGACCCGGATACCCGGTCCTGGGCGCAGAAACGAGCCGACGAGGAAGCCGAACTGGGCCGGACGGTACAGCCGTATGTGCTGGTGGTCGGTGGCGGTCAGGGCGGGATCGCGCTCGGGGCACGGCTACGCCAACTCGGGGTGCCGGCCATCGTCGTCGACCGCCACGAGCGGCCCGGCGACCAGTGGCGCAAGCGGTACAAGTCGCTGTGCCTGCACGACCCGGTCTGGTACGACCACCTGCCCTACCTGCCGTTCCCGCAGAACTGGCCGGTGTTCGCCCCGAAGGACAAAATCGGCGACTGGCTGGAGTTCTACACCCGTGTCATGGAGGTGCCGTACTGGTCCAAGACCACCTGCCTGTCGGCGTCCTATGACGAGGCCGCCGGGCGGTGGACCGTCGAGGTCGACCGCGATGGCGAACGGCTGACGCTGCAGCCGACCCAGCTGGTGCTGGCCACCGGAATGTCGGGCAAGCCGAGTGTGCCGACGTTGCCGGGTCAGGAGATCTTCGTCGGCGACCAGCACCATTCCAGCGCCCACCCCGGGCCCGACCCTTACGTCGGCAAGAAGGCGGTGGTGATCGGGTCGAACAACTCCGCGCACGACATCTGCAAGGCGCTCTACGAGAACGGCGTCGACGTGACCATGGTGCAGCGGTCCTCGACCCACATCGTCAAGTCGGACACCCTGATGGACATCGGCCTCGGCGACCTGTACTCGGAGCGCGCACTGGCGGCCGGGATGACCACCGAGAAGGCCGACCTGACGTTTGCCTCGCTGCCCTACCGGATCATGCACGAGTTCCAGATCCCGCTCTATGACCGGATGCGCGAGCGCGACAAGGACTTCTACGACCGCCTGACCGCGGCCGGGTTCGAACTGGACTGGGGCGCTGACGGTTCCGGGCTGTTCATGAAGTATCTGCGACGCGGTTCGGGCTACTACATCGACGTCGGTGCCTGCGAGATGGTCGCCGACGGCAGGATCAAGCTGGCACACGGCCAGGTCGACCACCTCACCGAGGACTCGGTGGTGCTGGCCGACGGCAGCGAGCTGCCCGCCGACGTCGTGGTGTACGCGACCGGATACGGGTCGATGAACGGCTGGGCGGCCGACCTGATCGGCCAGGACGTAGCCGACAAAGTCGGCAAGGTGTGGGGGCTGGGCAGCGACACCCCCAAGGACCCCGGCCCGTGGGAGGGCGAACAACGCAACATGTGGAAGCCCACCCAGCAGGAGAACCTGTGGTTCCACGGCGGCAACCTGCACCAGTCCCGGCATTACTCGCTGTACCTGGCCCTGCAGCTCAAGGCCCGCTACGAAGGACTTGCCACCCCGGTTTACGGGTTGCAGGAGGTGCATCACCTGAGCTGAGCCGCTGCCCGCAGAATGGAGGGCATGTCCGAAGACGACCCCTACCTCTGGCTCGAAGAAATCGCCGGCGCCGAGCAGCTGGACTGGGTGCGCAAGCACAACGATCCGACTGTCGCCGAGTTCACCGACGAGACGTTCGAGCAGCTTCGCGCCGAGGCGCTGGAGGTCCTCGACACCGACGCGCGGATCCCGTACGTGCGCCGGCGCGGCGAATACCTCTACAACTTCTGGCGCGACGCGGCCAACCCGAGGGGATTGTGGCAGCGGACCACGCTGGACAGTTACCTGACCGAGTCGCCCGCCTGGGACGTCATCATCGACCTCGACGCGCTGGCCGGCGCCGAGGATGAGAACTGGGTGTGGGCCGGGGCGGACGTCATCGAGCCGGACCACACCCGGGCGTTGGTCAGTCTGTCACGGGGCGGCTCGGATGCGGCGGTCGTACGCGAATTCGACATGTCGACACGGGAATTCGTCGCCGGTGGGTTCGAGCTGCCGGAGGCGAAGTCACGGCTGACGTGGGAAGACCACGACACCGTGCTGGTGGGCACCGATTTCGGTCCGGGGTCGATGACCGAGTCCGGCTACCCGCGAGTGGTCAAGAGGTGGCGGCGTGGTCAGCCGCTCGCCAATGCCGAGACGCTGTTCACCGGCCCGGTCACCGACGTGCTCGTGGGGGCGTCGGTGGACCGCACACCTGGCTTCGAACGCACCCTGCTGCACCGGGCGGTCGACTTCTTCAACGACCAGGTCTACCAGCTGCGCTCCGGTGAGCTGGTACGCATCGACGCACCCACCGACGCCTCGTTGTCGGTGCACCGCGAATGGTTGCTCATCGAGCTGCGCAGCGATTGGCTGACCGGCACGGCGTCCTACCGAACCGGATCGCTGCTGGCCGCCGATTACGAGCAATTCCTGGACGGCACAGCGGATCTGGTCGTGGTGTTCGAACCCGACGAGCACACCAGCCTGCACCAGTACTCGTGGACCCGCGACCGGCTGTTGTTGGTGACTCTTGTCGACGTCGCCAGCCGGGTCGAGATCGTGACACCGGGATCGTGGAAGCGCGAGACGATTGCCGGTGTCGGCGACAATACCGTGATCGTTGCCACCGACGACACGGGTGACGAAATCTTTTTGGATTCCAGCGATTTCGCCACGCCGTCGCGGCTGCTCCACGGCAGCGCCGGTGGGGAGCTGACCGAGGTCAAACGCGCCCCCTCGTTTTTCGATGCCGCCGACCTGGAGGTGTCGCAACATTTCGCGACCTCCGACGACGGCACCGCGATCCCCTACTTCGTCGTCGGTCACAAACACAGCCATGCGACGGGCCCGACGTTACTGGGCGGCTACGGCGGATTCGAGGTGTCCCGCACCCCAGGGTATGACGGCGTCCTGGGCCGGTTGTGGCTGTCACGAGGCGGGACGTACGTGCTGGCCAACATCCGCGGCGGCGGCGAGTACGGGCCCGGCTGGCACACCCAGGCGATGCGGGACGGCCGACACAAGGTCGCCGAGGACTTCGCCGCGGTGGCACGCGATCTGGTCGACCGCGGGGTCACTACCGTGCCGCAGCTGGGCGCCCAGGGCGGCAGCAACGGCGGCCTGCTGATGGGCATCATGCTGACCAAGTACCCCGAACTCTTCGGGGCACTGGTGTGCCAGGTGCCGCTGCTGGACATGAAGCGCTTCCATCTGCTGCTGGCCGGCGCGTCGTGGGTGGCCGAGTACGGCGACCCGGACGACCCCGACGACTGGGCGTTCATCTCCGAATATTCGCCATACCAGAATATTTCGGCCGGCCGGCGCTATCCCCCGGTGCTGATCACCACCTCGACGCGCGACGACCGGGTGCATCCGGGTCATGCCCGCAAGATGACGGCCGCGCTCGAGGCTGCCGGACATCGAGTCTGGTACTACGAGAACATCGAAGGCGGACATGCCGGGGCGGCCGACAATGCGCAGACCGCATTCAAGTCCGCGCTGAGTTACTCGTTCCTGCAACGCATGCTGGGCTGAGCCGTTTCACCGATCAGCACCGCTTGAGGTCTTCGCGGGCGTCCGCCGGGGTGCGCCATGTGCCGTGCCCGGGCGGCGCTGCGCACCAGTCCCCGTTTCAGCGGTGACGTTCTGCCGAGTCGACGCCGCGGAGACGCGCTCACGCGCGCTGCCCGGCGACGGCGGGGCAGATGGGTTGGCGTGCGGCTTCGTGCCTGCCGCGCGTTGCGCATAGGTCAGACCGAACGAGATGTCGTCGCGGGCATTGAGCAAGCCGGCGGTGATGCTGGTTGCCGGATCGGAAACCGCCTGCACGGCCACCGTTGCCAGGCCGGAGATCCCGTGCTCGACCGCCTTCACAACACCGAGCGGTTCGCCTGAGCGGGCCGCCGACGTCGCCTCGTCTACCGCTCGGCCGATGACCTTGACAGCCCGCGACACCGCGAGCACCGTCGGCAAAGCGACTTCATTGATTGTCGCTGGGAGCACCTTGACCAGGCCCGCCGCGCTTTGTAGCGGATCACGCAGGATGAGCATCGCCTGATCGAGAACAGCCGCGATGTTCACGGGCCCAAGCCGGCTCACCAGAGACGGGACCTGCTGAGTACCGAACACCTGGTTGAAAGAGCTCGTTCCCATCTGCGACTTGAGATCATCGATGGCGAGGTTGAGGGTGACCCAGGTGCTGTTCTTGCTCGCCGACAGCATGTAGCCCACTTCGGCAGAGCGGAGTGCGAGCTGTTCGGCGCGCTCCGCGGCAGTGACGACTCCGGTGTCGGCCGGCAGGTAATCACGTACGTCATCGACGTTGACGACCTGCGTGGTCGGCGTGCCTGTCGGCAGCGCACCTGGATAGTTCTGCCAACGCAGCACGATGCTGCCTTGGCCGTAGCCGGAGGAGTCGAGCCAGTTGGGCACACCCGGATCGGTCGGGCTGATCACGTACCTCGTATAGCCGTCGGCGTCGGGGATGACCTGAGCGTTGGACAGACTGATCTGGTGCGACTGCCAGGGCAGGGTCTGAGTGAACACATCGGTGAGCTCGGCACCCGTGTAGTCCGCCTGGATCGTCGGCACCGTCAGTATCAGAGCCTGCCCGGGCTCGAGTTCGAAGTTGCCCCACACCGACGCCTGCGCGGTCAATCCGGTTACTGCCCCTGGTGATTCACGGATGGGCGTGGTGGTGTTGGCAGGTAGATAGAACACCTGACCCACCAGCTGTTGTCCCGTGCCGCTGTCCTGCTGAACGCTGGCCGCGATGGTGTCCAGGATCGACTTCGTCTCATCGGGGGTCAGGGCCGGCGGTATCACGCGCGGCGTCGAGGGAACATCCGTTCGCGCGATCGTGACCCGCCCCGGCGTGGCGCTCCAATCCGACAGACTGTCGCGCACGATGACCGAGTTGGCGCCGTTGGTCAACGGAAGCCAGTTGCCCTCGTGTGGCGTCGCACTGATGGTGACCGTGTAGGTGCCGTCGGCGTTGACCTGCAGCTGGTTGATGTTCAGGTTGGCAACGGTGGCCGGCAACGAGTTGGCCGTGGAGAGACCGGCTTGCAGTGAGATGTTCAGATCGGTCCCCTCGCCGACCCGACCGGTGATGACGTATGTGCCATCGGGATCCAGAACGGTGTAGCCGTACACATTGTCGGGGTTGATCTGCAGGGGTCGCGTGCGCGGCTCGCTGCCCGCCGCGTTGAGCATGTCGGCGATACGCAAGAGGTACGGGTTGGCCGAATCCCGGCCGGCCAGCAGCAGCTGGAGTTCCGAGTACGCGACATTCTGGACGTAATTGGGCAGGAGGGCACGATCTGCAGCGGTGACATACGGCAGGGCGCCGGCCGCGACGGCGGCCTGCTGCTGGGCGGCGAGCACGTCGTCGATGCTCGACTGCAGCTCCGAGGAGGTCGCCGACGCGCTCGGGGCCGTCAGCAGCGCGGCGACCAAACCGCCCAGCACGGCTGTCGTGGGACCCACGTGTCGCAGGGAAACCTGATATTTTTCAACACTTTTGGGCATCATGATCTCTCCATTGAGTTCGGTGTGCGCACAGGGAGCAAGCTGGCGTACGCGGGTCCCCCGTCGCCGACGCTAGCCTTATTGCATATTGATTTGCAATACGACTCTCGAAAATGAGGTAGAGTGCCGCTATGACGACGACCAAGTCACGCCGCGGGCGCGCACCCTCGGTCACCCCGACCAAGATCGCCGATGCCGTGCGCCGCGTCAGCGCAACCGATGCCCTGTCGATGGCCGCCGTGGCCGGCGAGCTCGGAGTGGACGTCACGACGCTCTACCGCCATGTGGGCGGGCTCGATGCGTTGCGTCAGATCGGCGCCGAACTGACCGCGCCCACGGTTGGCGAGTGGCCCACGCCGGCCGGTCAGTCGTGGCGCAGCTGGCTGACCGCATTGGCCCACTACTACCGTGGCGTGCTGCGCCGCAATCCAGACCTGGTCGAGTTTGCGCATACCGCGATCGATCCCGACTTCGAGCGGTTCGCCCACGCGACCCGAACCCTGGTCGACTTCGGCTTCGAACCGCGTGCCGCCGGCTTCGCCCACGGATTTCTCATCAACACCGTGGTCGGCTATGTCGAGCAGGAGCTTCGTGAAGCAGAACTCCTGGCCCGAGGCGAGTCGTCACTGGCGCGATATATGCGGGCGTTGCAGGGCGACCGCGCCGACGACCGAATCACCACCTTGCGCCAGCTTGACCTCACGCCGTCCGATTTCGACCCTGACATCGCCTTCGATCGCTTCCTGCGCTATGCCATCGACGGCATCGGAGCCCAACCGGGAGTACCAGCATGATCAAGACAATCGCCTTGGTGTCGGCACCCACCCTGCTCTACATGGCTGCCGTGGCCCTCGCCATGGCGTTGCTCTAGCCGCACACACATCTCCGGCCCGGCAGCGAAAAGCACTGTGCTGCCGGGCTATCCGGCTGTTCACTCAGGGCGTGCGAGCTGCGCAAGTTTTTTGCGACTTTATTTGCAAAACTATTGGCAATAGCGCTAGGGTCAGCCGCATGACGCCGTCGAGTCGTGGCTTGAGATCCCTGTCGAACCTGGACCAGCTCATCGTCGGCTGCCTGGTTCTGCTGCTACTGGTCTATGTGCTGGAGTTGATGCTGCTCGTGCCTTGCGGCGGCTGGCACAATCTGCCGACCTGCACCGCGTCGGTCAAAACTGATGGCGCCTGGACCGATTACTTCGCCATCGACCCGTTCTGGTCGACCATGCCGGACTGGTACGTCGTGGTGATGAACTTCCAGGATTTCTTGTTCAATCCGTTCTGGGCGCTGTCGCTGGTGATGTACCTGCTGCACCGGCAGGATGCCCGGTGGTTTCGTACCGCGACCATCATCGTGTCATCGATGATCATCACCACCAGTCTCGTCGTTTTCCTCACCCAGGCGGCATACCCCGGCATCACGGGCCGTCAGCTTGGCCTGTTGCTCGTCATCAACGCGGGCTGGGCGGTATTGCCCGCACTGTTCATCGTCCGCATGCACCGCGCTGGAGGAACCCGTGTCGACAGTCATTGAGAAGGGACCGGAAACGGACCAGGCGCCCCTGCCACCCGGGCCCCGTTATGCCAACCCGCTCAAGTTTTTTCGCGAGTTGAAGGCCGATCCGCTCGGTTACTACCGGCGGATCGTCAGCGAGTACGGCGATATCGGATACATCGACATGTGGCCCCGGCCGCAGGTGTGGACCATCCGGCCCGAACACTACCGGGAGATCCTCGTCAAGAATGTGGACAACTACCCCAAAGGCATCGCGTTCGAACGACTCAAAGTCATCGGCGGCAATGGCCTGTTCTTCAGCGAGGGCGAGACCTGGCGCAAGAACCGAAAGCTGGTGTCGCGGTCGTTCACACACCGGGCCCTAGGCAAATTGCTGATCCATATCAGCAGCGCCGCAGTCGATTTCACCGATCGAATGGCGGCACGTGCCGGCCAGCCCGCGTTCGACATCGTGCCCGATATGGCCAGTGTCGCCATGGACGTCGCCTGCCGATCATTCTTCGGCGACGACATCCTCGACCGGGCGATACCGTTGAGCACCGCGTTGTGGGAAACCGCCGAATACGCTGACAACGCGATGAACTCGCTGTTTCCGCCACCGATCTGGGTGCCGACTCGGGTCAACCGCAAGACCAAGAAGGCGTTGAAGGTCATGTTCGGCACGATTGACGACCTGATCAACGACGCCCGGCAACGCGGCGAGACCGAGAACGTTCTCGGCAAGCTGATCACAGCGGTGGACAACGGCGAACTCTCGCCCGGCGAGTTGAGAGACGAGATGTGGACCCTGCTCAACGCGGGCCACGAAACGACGGCCACTACTTTGGGTTTCGCGTTCCACTTCCTCAGTCAGCATCCGGAGGCGCGCCAACGAGTGGAGGCAGAGGCCGACGCTCTCGGCCACCGGGCGCCCACCCCGGATGACGTCGAGCGACTGGACTTCACCCGGCGCGTGGTCATGGAAACTCTCCGCCTCTTGCCACCGGCATGGGGAACTTCCCGGGAAGCAGTGAGCGACGGCGTCGTCGGCGGGTACCGGATACCCCGCAAGGCGATCGTGCAGCCGCTGTTCTTCCTCACCCAGCGCCATCCGGAATTCTGGGACCATCCCGACGATTTCGATCCCGATCGATTCACCCCCGAACGTTCAGCTGACCGTCCGGCAGAAGCGTTCTCGCCGTTTGCCCTCGGCGCGCGCCGGTGCATCGGAGAACGGTTCGCGATTCTGGAAGCAACACTCGTTCTCGCGACGTTCCACCAACGACTGGAGTTCCGGCTGTCACCGGGATTCACCGTCGAACCCGGCCTGCAGGGCTTCGGACCCATGCGGGCACTCACCGGCATCCCGATGACCGTCCATCACCGCCACTAGGAGAAACAATGACGCGCTACGCCTTTGACCCGTACGAGCTTCGTGACCTCGCCCTCGAGCACGTGGGTAAGCCAGTACCGCAGATCGCGACCGACCTCGAACACGATCTGGTCGCGCGGTACGGCGACATCATCCAGACGGATATGCCCTGGGTCACGACGCCGGCCGGCTTCGTGATGTACCAGGTGAAGATGATCTTCGCGCGACGCAACGAATACATCGGTTTGATGGGCGTGCCAGTAGCCTCGACCGGGCACACGGGTCGCCATCCGGTCACCTACTACGACACCATCTTGTCCGGCGCGTCCCGCAACGCCTCGGCAACCGAGTTGTGGCCAAGGACGTCAAAGCCGGCGACTTTCTCATCACCCGCCCGTGGGAGGCCTTCACCGCATCCATCGAGGACCACATCTTCTTCTTGGAGTACTGCCGCGGCCCGTTGGCGACGATCATGCCGTTCGGCCTGGCCAATTTCATCTTCGGAACCCTCGACGCCAAGAGCATGGGCCAGATCATGCGGACCAACGCGACGCTGAACTGGCGCAGCCGGGGCGTGCCGACGCCGCACCGCGACGATCCGGACATCTGATCCGCCGAGGTGAGGCGATCGACTGAATTGACCAGCGAATCTGGCGTAGTACGCTCTGACTAGCAGCTAACTCGCCAGGGGGTGTTCAATGCGGGTCGACGTCGATGAGATGCGCGCCGGAGCACACCGCTCCTATACCGCGGCTTCGTTCGCGATGGAGGGCGCTGAACAGCTCAATCGTGTCACGCCGGCGTCGGGTATCTTCGGCAGTTTCGCCGCGGCAGAATCGTTCCACGGCGCGCTGACCGAGGCGCACAGCAACCATGTCCAGCGGTTGCGCGATCACCAGAACCGCCTTGGGGTGCTCGGCGACAAGGGACACAAAACCGCATCCGCGTTCGTCGAGATGGAGGAACGCAACGCCGAGGCCCTGCGTTCGGTGCTGTGACCGAGTATCCGAGCCTGACTCACATCAGCATCGGCGCCCTCATCGGTGAGGCCGGTGGCGATCCATGGAAAGTCGACGAGTCGCTGCAAAGCGGGGATCCCGGCCAGATCGCCGAGCTGGGCCGCGCGTTCTATGGCGCCGGCGCCTGCACGGCCGAGACATACTCGGAATTTGCCCAGGCGCAGGCGCGGTTTCAGGCGTCGTGGAACAGGGAGAACGGCGAACACCCGATCAACGACAGCGCCGAGGTGCAGCGAGCGACCACCCGGCTGATGGTTCAACGTGACCAATTGCCGGCCATCGGCGTAGACCTGTCGAACATTGCCGCGACGCTCGCTGAAGCACAACGCTTTTCCGGCATGCACGTGGACAACCTGAACACTCAGTTGCACTACATCGATGCACTGATCGATCAAGCTCTGGCGCACGATCAGGACACGTCGGCGCTGGAGGACAACGCGATATCGGTCACCTCCGGGGTGCTGCATCAGGTAGAAGCCTTGCGCGACGACTACAGCGCCAAACTCGAGTCCTCGTTGACAGACCTGCGCGCCGAGCACGGCTACGACCCCGCGGCGATCGAAGATGTCGACGGCGACGGTGAGCCTGGCGGCGAGCAACGTGGCCGGGAGTCCACCGAGTACTACGACACGAACCAGCGGGCCAAGGACGAGGCGCTGGTCAACGGCGGCGGTCCGATGACGCCGGAAAAAGCCGATGCCGCAGCGCGTTTGCGTGATTTTGTGACGGCGACCAACCCCGCCGCCGATGCCGATGCACGACGGCTGGCCGGCGAACGCCTCGATGACTTCCGCATGGCGCACTTCGTGGGCCCCCTGCCGAAGGACCCCGTACTGGGCGGGGACGCCCGAACCCGAGCACAACACCGACTGGACATGCAGCGGCAGTTGGAGCAGGGGCTTTATGGCCTGCCACCGATGTCGGCCGACCAGGCAACACAGGCTCTGGACGACGGGGACCAGTTCGGCCGCGTCGTTGCGGTGAAGCAGGCGATGAATGCACTCACCAGCCAGGGCATGTCCGAGGACGGCGCGAAGGCCGTCATCAACAACATGCTGCATGGGACAAGCGATCTCGCTGATGTCACCGGTCCGGCAGCCAATGGTGTCGAGGCCTACGGGGAGCGGGTGCCTGCCGGGCGGCACGCGAAGTTGGAAGATGTGCTGTCACCCAGCGATGCCGCCAAGTGGGCGCATATCGCCGGCAAGGTCGGCCGATATGGCGACATCATTCAACTGGCCACCGCAATCAGCGATCGCGCCCAGGGCGGCAGCAACGAAGAACTCGGTAGTGCGCTAGGGAGTGTGGCGGGCGGTTCCGCCGCCGCATGGGGTGCCGCAGCGGTGGCTGGATCGTTCACCGGCCCATGGACCACCGCGGCGATTGTCGTTGCAGCGAGCCTGGTAGGCGGTGAGATCGGCGACCAACTGGGTGGCGGCATCGGGTCAATGTTCGACCCGGCCGTCGTATCCGGCGGCGGCGGTAGGAGTTGGTAAGAAATGCAACAGATCTTTGGATACACGACAATCGCCGCGCTGGGCGCCGCCGCAATCCTCAGCAGTTTCCCGCTATGGAGATCGGCGACATTGTCACCAGACTCCATTGAACGGCGAACATGGTGGACCTGCTGCGCAGTCGCCGTCGTGTCAGCGTTCTTGTGGCAATGGCCGCAGTGGGGACCCGCGCTTTTGGCATCACTGATGTTGGCATTGGCGTTGGTCGCCGTCGCCGGCCGATGGACCACCTTCATCAAGATCAACGGTCGCATCTACGCTGCCTCGAGCCGGCCCGACCGCCCGCCGGCTTTGGCTCCTGCCGATCCCGATGACTGACCGCTGCTGAGCCCTATCCCGTCTTTGCCAGGCTCACCAGCAACGAGACGATCACTCCGATGATCACCAGACCACCGCCCACCACCAGGGTGATGTTGAGCCACTGGTGCATGCTGTCCGCCGCGGTACCCACCAAGACGTCGGCGATACGCCGAATGTCGCCGGAGGTGTTGTCCAACACCGCGTTGAGCCGTCGGCGGCCGAATTCGATTGCGGCCCAACCGGCCGCGCCGACCAGCAGCGCCGACACCCCCAACGCCACCAGCATCTTGCCGCGGCTGCGCGCGACGAACAACGTGAACACCGCGCACAGCCCGGCCAGTACCGCCACGCCGATACTCACCCACGGCCCGTAGGTCGCCGCCGGTCGCAGCGCGCCGGGGCGCAGCACCGACGGAGCGTTGTCGGTCAGGGGAATCGGCACCGAGGTCGGCACCGTGATGTCGTAGTCGCTCAGCGTCTCCTTGAACGCGGTGTCGGAGAGCATCGGCGCGACGTCGATCACCCAGCGGCCCTGCTCGTCGACGCTCGAGCGGATCGAGTCGGTGAAAAGCCACCGGTGCGCGAAGCGGTTCGCCTGCGCGAACTGACCGGGAAACGATGGACTCGACGTGTAGGCGGCGGCAACCAGACTCACCGCCCCGGTGTTCACACCGCTTCCCAGCCGGGCCACCTGGGTCGTCAGCTCTGAGGCCATCGCCGACTGCAGTCCGGGATCGGCGGCCGCCTTCTGGGACAGCGCCGCATACCCGTCCGCGTCGACCAGGTTCTGCTGCACCCACGCCAGCGGCAGGGCGACCGCGAGCAGGATCGTCGTGACGAGCCACATCAGTAGCGTCGCCGCGAACCGCACGCGTCCTCCTCGGCGGGGACGCGCGGGTTCAGTCGGAGTGAGTCGCGCGGCCCACGATCAGGGGGTCGGGCTGACCGACCACCTCATGGTCCTTGTTGTCGTAGTTGAACTTACTCAGCACGTGGCGCATCGCGTTGATCCGCGCGCGTTTCTTGTCGTTGCTTTTGATGACGGTCCACGGCGCGACCTCGGTGTCGGTCCAGGCGAACATGTCTTCTTTGGCCGCGGTGTAGTCGTGCCACTTGTCCAGCGACGCCAGATCCGTCGGCGAGAGCTTCCACTGCCGGACCGGGTCGACCTGGCGGATGGTGAACCGGGTCCGCTGCTCGGACGGCGACACCGAGAACCACAACTTGGTCAGGCTGATGCCGTCATTGACCAGCATCTGCTCGAACAGCGGGGCCTGCCGGATGAACTCGGCGTGTTGCTTGGGCGTGCAGTAGCCCATCACGCGCTCCACCCCGGCCCGGTTGTACCAGGAGCGATCGAACATCACGATCTCCCCCGCCGCGGGCAGGTGGTTGACGTAGCGCTGGAAGTACCACTGGGTGGTTTCCTTCTCGGTCGGCTTCTCCAAGGCGACCACCCGCGCGCCACGCGGGTTGAGGTGCTCCATGAACCGCTTGATGGTGCCGCCCTTGCCCGCCGCATCGCGTCCTTCGAACACGATGACGTGCCGCAGCCCGTGGGCCTGGCTCCACTTCTGCAGCTTCAGCAGCTCGATCTGCAGGAGCCGTTTTTGCTCCTCGTACTCGTTGCGCGACAAGCGCTCCTCGTACGGGTAGTTCTCCCGCCAGGTGTCGACGGCCAACCCGGCGGCGTCGAGCAGCACCGGGTCGTCATCGTCGTCGTCGAAGATCGTGTAGCCATGGCTGTCGAGTGACACGCGCGGAAATTAGCAGCGGCGGACAAACCCGCGGTGACGTCTCGGTGAACGGCGGATTCCCAGTCGGGTCGGCCGCGGCTATCCGCGGCCCGCGCCGCGCGCCGACCGGCCCCGACCGTCGCCGGAATCGCCTTGACTCTTTGTGACTTTCGGCTTGGCCGCGGCCGACGAGCGCGCCGGGGTTGCGGGCTTGCGGGCGGACTGACCCTGCGCCCGGACCCGCGGAGACTCGACAGCCGGTACGTCGGCCTCGTCGGACGCCGAACTCTGCGGCGCGGCGCTGTCGGTATTCCTGGCCGCGGCCGGAGCCGACGACGACAACGTCGCGGAAGCGGTGAACGCGCTCGGGGTGATCGGGGTCGGCAGGTTGCTCAGCAGGGCGGACACCGCGGTCGAGAAGCTGGTGTAGGCGGCATAGGCCAGCCCGTCGTTCATGCCGAACCCGGACTCACCGATCGGCGCCGGCAGGAAGAACAGTGGCTTGAGGAGGTTGTAGGTCAGATTGCCCAGCAGCCCCTCTTGCAGGTCGGGATCCAGGACGCCGTAGATCAGATTGCTCACCAGGCCAGGGATGTCGGCGGGTGTCGCGATCGCCGACTCGATGGTCGCCTCCACGGTGGCGGGAAGGTAGGCCAGCCAGAATGCGACCGCCGACCCCAGCGTCACAGGAAGCGCGAGGGTGTCCTGCACCGCGTACACCATGCGGCCGACCGGGGTGTTGTACTGCTCCCACATCTGGTTGATCGCCGGAGTCGGATCCGGAAGGACCGTGCTGAACACGTCGTTGATTCCGTCGGCGACGCTGTTGATCGCGTCGTTCACGGCCGTCGCCAGCTGGGCGGGCAGCACCCCCACCAGCCGTTCGATCACGGAGTTCTTCACGTACCAGGGGTAGGCGTAGTAATAAGTCGTGGGGTCAGACGGGTCGACATAGTTGTTGGACGGGTTGAGGTAGAGCTGCAGCAGATAACTCACCGCGCTGCCGGGATTGTCGACCGCGGCCGCCGCCCAGAACACCGGGTTGAACGGGACGCCCCAGCCGAAATCGGAGTCATCCCAGTAATAGTTGAGCCCCAGCGCCAGATCGGTACCGATCACCACGGCATCGGTCACCGCGGAGACGACGTCGCCCAAGGCCAGCAACCCATCGGTGACGAACGACGCCGGGCGGACGTCGATGCCACTGAGCGTGGGCAGTGCTTCCGGCCCCGCGCCGACCACCGCTGGGGCGGCGGCCACCACGCCAGCGGTGAGTAACGCGGCGAAGGCGGCTTTCGGCCGAGCCGTGCTGAGCATGTGATCTCCCCCGATCCAGCGGCGCCGGCCGCATCGGGAGCATCGCACGGGGTTACAAATGCGTCAATAACCTGGAATTCAGTGCGGCGGCCACACCGACGAGTGAACCGCCCAGCAGCAGGCCCCCGATCGTGTCGGTGAAGTAGTGGTACGTCACCGCCTGGCCCAGCATCCCCAGCAGCGCCCAGGCCAGGGCGACCGCCACCAGCCACAACCGCTGACCCGCGATCAGGATCGCCATGCCCAACGCCACCGTCATCAGCGTGGTGTGCCCGCTCGGGTAGGCGAGCGAGCCACCCTTCTCCCGGCCGAACCACTGCTTGAGCAGCCGCGAAAGCCATACGGCCACAACCGAGTTGGCCACCACGAGGGCGGCGAGCAGCCAACGCTGCCGATAGACCGCCACCACCACTGCGCCGAGCAGGAGCACCGCGATTGTGCGCCGGTCGGTGAAGAACAACAGCAGGCCCAGCGTGCCACCGTTGGCGCGCTGGAACCAGTCGTCGATCGGCGTCGAGCCCGGCCCCACCGCCCAGCCGAGCAGCGCCATGGCCGCCGCCGCGATCAGCGGCCACCACCGGATCGCGGTCGTCCTCAGCGGGCGATCCCCCGCACGTAGGCCGCCTGACCGAGATGCTGGGCGCAGTCGTCGATGATGCTGACCAACCGGATACTCACCGTCACCGGCGGATCCCAGTTCGTGTCGATCACCCGGGCGAGCTCGTCGGTGGTCACGCTGGCAACGTATTCCAGGGTGGCCTTGTGCACGGCGTGGTAGTAGCCGGCCAGCAGATCGGCGGGGGCGCGGACCTTGCCCACCTCCTCGGGGGTGTGCCCGTAGCCGTGCGCGTCGCGGGGCAGGTCGAGACCGAAACGATCCACCCAGCCCCCGGCGAACCACACCTGATCGGTGCCGGCGATGTCGGCGAGCTGGGCGTCCTGGACGCGCGCGCTGTGCCAGACCAACCAGGCGATGCTGTTGGCGGTCGAGGTCGGCCGGAAGAACGAGACCTCGTCGGTCAGGTCGTCGGTGAGGTCGTTGACGTGTTCGATGATGCGGATGAAGGAATCCCGCAGCAGTTCGCGGGAGGCGGTGGCATCGGACAGTGAGTCGGTCATGGGCCCGACGCTACGCGCCGTGAAAAACCGCCTCGACGTTGTTGCCGTCGGGATCGCGGACGAAGGCGCCGTAGTAGCCGGGATGGTATTCCGGCCACAACCGCGGAGCGTGCAGCGATTCGGCGCCGAGGGCCAAGGCCGTGTGGAAGAACGCCTGCACCGATTCGGGGTCCTTGGCCTCAAACGCGATATGCACCTCACGGTTGGGTCCGGACGCCTCCCCGGCTGAAGCGTCGGCGATCCAGAACGCCGGCTTGCCCTCGACGCCGTAGCCGATGGCCGGGCCGAAATCCATCACCCGGTGGTAGCCCAGGACGTGCAGGACCTTGTCGTAGAACTCTTGGGATTTCGCATAGTCGTGGCAGTTGATTCCGAAGTGATCGATCACAGCCTCCATCCTGACAGCCGACGTAATCTGTGCCCATGAGCTACGACCTGGTCATTCGCAACGGCACCATCCTCGACGGTCTGGGCGGCGAGCCTTATGTCGGTGACGTCGCCATCTCCGACGGCATCATCGCCGAGGTCGGCACCGTCACCGAGAACGGCGCTCGCGAGATCGACGCCACCGGACTGCTCGTCACCCCCGGCTTCGTCGACCTGCACACCCACTACGACGGACAGGCCATCTGGTCAGATCGGATGACCCCGTCGTCGGCCCATGGTGTGACCACCGCGGTGATGGGAAACTGCGGTGTCGGATTCGCACCGTGCCGCCCGGAGGACCATGACGTACTCGTCGATGTCATGGCCGGTGTCGAGGACATCCCCGGTGTGGTGATGGTCGACGGCCTGCCGTGGACCTGGGAGACCTTCCCGGAGTTTCTCGACGCGCTGGAGTCGCGACGGCGCGACATCGACGTGGCCGCATTCCTGCCCCACTCACCGCTTCGGGTGTACGTGATGGGTCAGCGTGGCGTCGATCGTGAGCTGCCCACGCCGGAGGATCTGGCGATGATGCGCAAGCTCGCTGCCGAGGCGGTGCACGCCGGCGCGCTGGGCTTCGCCTCGTCGCGACTCACGTTGCACAAAACCTCCGGAGGACAGCCGATTCCGAGCTACGAAGCGCAGTACGAGGAAATCGAGGCGATCGCCCGTGGCGTCGACGACGCCGGCGGCGGTCTGCTGCAGTTCGTGCCGGATCTGATGGCCGGAGACTACGAGGGAGCGCTCAGCGCGGTGTTCGACGTCGGCTCCGAAGTCGGACTGCCGGTGACGTTCACCCTGGCGATCGGCAACGCCGGCCCGCCGATCCACCTCGATGCGTTGCGGATGGTCGAGAAGGCCAACGCCAACGGCGGTGACGTCACGGGACAGATTTTCCCGCGGCCGATCGGGCTGGTTCTCGGTTTGGACCTTTCCGGCAACCCGTTCGTGATGTATCCGGCCTACCGGGAGATCGCCGACCTACCCTTGCCCGCGCGCGTCGCCGAGATGCGCAAGCCCGAGGTTCGCGAGCGCATCCTGAACGACAAGCCTGCCGGCGACGGGCATCCGCTGATGTTCGCCGCTCAGGCGTGGGACTACATGTACCCGCTCGGCGATCCGCCGAACTACGAACCGTCGCCCGAGGATTCGATCGGCGCACGGGCTCGCGCTCGCGGCGTGAACCCCCTCGAGGAAGCCTACGACCGCCTTCTCGACGACGACGGTCACGCCATGCTGCTGGTCACGCTGGCCAACTTCCGCGACAACTCCCTGGATACGGTGGCGGAACTGATCCAGCGCGACGATGTCGTCCTGGGCCTCGGCGACGGTGGTGCCCACTACGGAATGATCTGCGACGCAAGCTTTCCCACCTACATGCTGACGCACTGGGTACGGGATCGGTCATCGGGCCGATTGTCGGTGCAACGGGTGATCCAGGAGCTCACATCGGTGCCTGCCCGCATCGCGGGACTGGCCGACCGCGGTCGGCTCGCCGTGGGCTACAAAGGTGACGTCAACGTGATCGACGCCGACGCGCTGCGGCTGCACCGGCCGACCGTCAAGTCCGACCTGCCCGCCGGGGGGCGGCGACTCGACCAAACCGCCGACGGCTACGTGGCCACGATCGTCTCCGGCGAGGTGATCGCGGAGAACGGGGTGCCGACCGCGGCGCGGCCGGGCAAGCTGGTCCGGGGACGTCAACCGGCACCCGCCAGGTGAGCCGCGTTCCACCGCTGGCGCCGCCGTGGAGTGACTCCGACGCCGCCGACATCGGCAGCTGGGGTCACCCCGACCGGACGTACGAGCCGCTGCTGCTGGTGCGATGCCTCCAGCGCCATCCCGACATGGCGCGCAAGCTGCGCAAGCTGGGCGAATCGCTCTACCTCGACACCCGGCTGCCGGCGCGGACCCGCACGATCGCGATCCTGCGCATCTGCGGACTGCTGCGCTGCGCTTACGAGTGGGGCGGGCAGGCCGCGTTCTGGGGACCGATCGCCGGGGTGTCCGGCGACGAGGCCGACGCACTCGCCGTCGGTGACGCCACCGACCCGCGGTGGAGTGACGCCGAACGCACGCTCATCGTCGCCGTCGACGAAATCGAGCGCACCGGATCGTGGTCGGCGCAGACCTGGGCGGCGCTCGGTGCCGGCCTCGACGACGAGCAGCGGATGGAACTGCTGATCGCCGTCGGCTGGTATCGCACGGTGTGCACGCTGTGTAACGGTCTCGACCTTCCGGTCGAAGGCTGGATGCGGCCGTGGCCGTCAGTTGCGTGATGCGTCTCGCTTGAGCGCGGGGTGGCTCTTGCTCAGCAGCGGTAGCAGCACACGGTGCGGCAGCGCCTGAAAGAGCCGGGTGCTGATCACGTTCTGGATACCGGCGATGACGTCACCCTTGTCGCTGTCGAGCGCATCGATGCCGATCTTGGCGACGGTGCGCGACGGCATCCACATGAACTTCGGGAAGGCGTCGGCGAACGCGCGTTCGTCCATCCCTGCCGCGCTCAGGAATTCGGTGCGTACCGGGCCGGGGTGCAGAACCGCCGCGGTGACGCCGGTGCCGGCAAGCTCGCCGCGCAGCCCGGCGGTGAAGCTGCGGACGAAGGCCTTGGTGGCGGCGTAGCCGGCCTGGCCGGGGAACGGTTGAAAACCAGCAGTCGATCCGACGTTGAGGATCGCGCCGCGGCCGCGCGGCACCATCTGCTGCACAGCGCGTGCGGTGAGATCGATGACCGCTTCGACGTTGACGCGTACCTGAGCGATCTCGTCGGCGACCGGTGCGGTGGCGACCGCACCGACCACACCGATGCCGGCGTTGTTGACCAGGATGTCGACGGTCAGGCCGCGCCGCTCGACCTCGTCGAAGAGGGCAGCGCGGGCGTCGGCATCGGCGACATCACACGCGATGACCTCGACGCGGACCTTGTCTTGCAGTTCGGTGGCCAGTTCTCTGAGCTTGTCCTCGCGGCGGGCGACCAACGTGACCCCGTGCCCGCGGGCGGCGAGTTCACGGGCGAGGTCGGCGCCGATGCCCGAGGAGGCCCCGGTGACGACGGCGGTGGACTCAGGAGACGGCGGCGGCAGCGGCATTTGGTTGGCAACCCTATGGCACAGCGCCGGTATTCCCTCGATGGCTTGGGGTTATCGTCGGCCCATGAGCGTCAAGGTGGATCTCGATCAGCTCGCCGGCACGCTGGCCGATTATCCGTTCGGCTATCTGATCACCGTGAGCGACGAGCACCGCGCGCACACCGTCGCGGTAGACCCCCGGCTCGTCGGGGGCGTACTCGACGTCGGCTCGGTGGGCAACAGCACCCGCCGCAACGCGCTGGCCCACTCCGACGTGACGGTGCTGTGGCCCCCTCGCGAACCGGGCGGGTACAGCCTCATCGTGGACGGGCACGCCGATTTCCACGGCGACGCGCTGCGGGTGATTCCGCAGCGGGCGGTGCTGCACCGGCCTGCCGTGCCGGGCGTGGCCACGGCATCTGGCTGCGGCGACGACTGCGTTCCGCTGGGGTGACCGACGCCTCGAACGTGTGCCCTATGCACGCAAATCGCCGAAAAACCGTGCACAAGGCCCACACTCGGCGCTAAATCGCGCATCCCGCCGCGCGCAATTTCGTTGCTACCCGTTCGACGATGACATTCGGTCGCTTCATCATTTCGGCGCTGATTCGCACAACCACCCAACCCGCAGCTTCCAACTGCGCAATCCGCTCCAGGTCCCACGCCCGCTGCCGGCCATCAGTCCAATGTTGAACACCGTCGTATTCGACGGCGACCTTCCATTCCCGCCAGCCCATGTCCACGCGAATATGTAGATCTCGGAATTCGATCTGTGTCTCCGGCCGCGGTAGGCCGGCCTGAACCAGTAGCAGTCGTAACCTGCTCTCTTGCGGCGATTCGGCGCCGCCGTCCACCAACGGCAGTGTCGAGCGCAGTCGGGACACGCCCCTAGCGCGAGGGTGCCTTTCGGCAATCGCCTCCACCGCGGCGTACTTCAGCCCAGTAGCGTTCATCAATGCGTCGAGGACGGGAATGGTCTGGACTAACTGACCGCGACGGCCGATATCGAAGGCGGTGCGCGCCGCCGTCGTCACCGGCATGCTTGCGGTCAGGCACGTCTCGTCGGACTCAAGGTCCCACGTGTGCACGACTATGCCGCGGGCGGCATGCCGGTCGGCACGAATAATTTCCGCCGGGGCCAAGGGATCTATCCACTTCGTGCCGAACGCAGCTGCGGCGGATAGTCCACACAATGTGGCTCCGGTAGCCAGGTGTGCAGCCCGCGCTCGCAATTGAGCGGTCAGTTCGACGTCGCGGGATAGGTAGACATCGCGATAGACCGCTTTGTATCCACGCGCCAGCGCTCTTCTGGTGATCTCACCGCGGCGCACCGCAGCACTTCCGATAAATGGTTGCACCTCGACACGATCACTGCCTCTCTCTCGACTGTGGGTGCTGTGCACGCGATTTCGCCAAATTCTGTGCATAAAGCCCACACTCGGGACAAACGAAAAAGCCCGGCTCGCGAAGCGAGCCGGGCTTTCCCGTTGGACAGACTTAGAAGTCCATACCGCCCATGCCACCGGTCGGGTCGCCCGCGGGTGCGGCGGCCTTCTCCGGCTTGTCGGCGACGACGGCCTCGGTGGTGAGGAACAGCGCCGCGATGGACGCCGCGTTCTGCAGCGCCGAGCGGGTGACCTTCACCGGATCGGCGACGCCGGCCTTGAGCAGGTCCTCGTACTCACCGGTGGCGGCGTTGAGGCCGGTTCCCGACGGCGAGTTGGTGACCTTCTCGGCGACAACGCCGGGCTCCAGGCCCGCGTTGAAGGCGATCTGCTTCAGCGGAGCCGACAGCGCAACCTTGACGATGTTGGCACCGGTGGCCTCGTCACCGGACAGCGACAGCTCGTCCAGGGCCGGAGCCGACTGCAGCAGAGCCACGCCACCACCGGCGACGATGCCCTCCTCGACGGCGGCCTTGGCGTTGCGCACGGCATCTTCGATGCGGTGCTTGCGCTCCTTGAGCTCCACCTCGGTGGCAGCGCCGGCCTTGATCACCGCAACACCGCCGGCCAGCTTGGCCAGGCGCTCCTGCAGCTTCTCGCGGTCGTAGTCGGAGTCGCTGTTCTCGATCTCGGCACGGATCTGGGCCACCCGGCCGGCGATGGCGTCGGAGTCACCGGCGCCCTCGACGATGGTGGTCTCGTCCTTGGTGACGACGATCTTGCGAGCCTGGCCCAGCAGGGAGATGTCAGCGGTCTCGAGCGAGAGGCCGACCTCCTCGCTGATGACCTGGCCGCCGGTCAGGATCGCGATGTCCTGCAGCATGGCCTTCCGGCGGTCACCGAAGCCCGGGGCCTTGACGGCGACGGACTTGAAGGTGCCACGGATCTTGTTGACCACCAGGGTCGACAGGGCCTCGCCCTCGACGTCCTCGGCGATGATCAGCAGCGGCTTGCCCGACTGAATGACCTTCTCCAGCAAGGGAAGCAGGTCCTTGACGGTCGAGACCTTCGACGACACCAGCAGGATGTAGGGGTCCTCGAGGACCGCTTCCTGACGCTCGGCGTCGGTCACGAAGTAACCCGAGATGTAGCCCTTGTCGAAGCGCATACCCTCGGTGAGCTCCAGCTGCAGGCCGAAGGTGTTGGACTCCTCGACGGTGATGACACCCTCGTTGCCGACCTTGTCCATGGCCTCCGCGATCAGGTCACCGATGGTCTGGTCGCCCGCGGAGATTCCGGCGGTGGCAGCGATCTGGTCCTTGGTCTCGACCTCCTTGGCGCTCTTGAGGAGCGTCTCGGTGATCTTCTCGACGGCCTTCTCGATGCCGCGCTTCAGGCCAAGCGGGTTGGCGCCGGCAGCGACGTTGCGCAGACCTTCGCGAACCAGAGCCTGAGCCAGAACGGTGGCGGTGGTGGTGCCGTCGCCAGCGACGTCATCCGTCTTCTTGGCAACTTCCTTGACCAGCTCAGCGCCGATCTTCTCGTACGGGTCCTCCAGCTCGATCTCCTTGGCGATGGACACACCATCGTTGGTGATCGTGGGGGCGCCCCACTTCTTCTCGAGGACGACGTTGCGACCCTTGGGGCCCAGCGTCACCTTTACCGCGTCGGCGAGGGCGTTCAGGCCCCGCTCGAGGCCGCGGCGAGCCTCTTCGTCGTAAGCAATGATCTTGGACATTGCGAAGTGAATCCTCCGGTTGGGGGTTACACGTCTCTTGGCCGGACGCAGTGCCCGCGACGGACGACCGTAGGTGTGTACGACTTCGGTCTCACCGTCCCGACCTAGCACTCACTGGTCGTGAGTGCCAACCACCTTTTTAGCACTCGCCCATGGTGAGTGCAAGATCAATCACAGCCGTTCACCCGGCGCGTAAACCGGCCACGACGACGTTGGTGATCCGATCGGCCACGTCTTCTCCGTAGGTCTGGCCGCTCTTGCAGACGACCAGAAGCGCCTTGAGTTCGGCGACGCCGACATCGGTGCGGGCGGTGCCGGCCTGCTGCGCCGCCGCCAGCATCTCGCCCAGCAGGCCGAGGAACTCCGCCTCGGCACCCGGAGCAGCCGTGTCGAGGTCGATCCCGTAACCGGCCAGTGCCTCGACCATCCCGTGGTCGGCGGCACCCGTGCGCGCGGTCTCCCGCATGAAGTCGAACAGCGCGGTGGCCGGTTCGGCGGCCAGCAATTCCCGGCCGCGTGCCACGACGAGCCGGATCCGCTCGCCGATGACCGCCTCGAACAGTGCTTCCTTGGTCGGAAAGTGGCGATAGACCGTGCCCGCGCCGACGCCTGCCCGGCGGGCGATCTCGTCGATCGGCACGCCGAGCCCTTGCTCGGCGAACACCTCGTAGGCCACCTGCAGCACCCGGGCCCGGTTGCGCGCCGCATCGGCTCGCAGCGGCCGACAGCTCAGAGCCACCTCGCATCCCTTCCCGCGTTGACAAAGCGGGGCGCACGTTCCGTATAGTCGAAGAAACCGGGGCGCGCGCTCCGTTTATCCATCGTAATCGAGGAGACGCCGTGCCCCACCCAAGCCCACACTGGACCACTGCCGACATCCCGGATCAATCCGGCCGCACGGCCGTGATCACCGGGGCCAACACCGGGCTGGGCTACGAGACCGCGCGGGGTCTTGCGGCCCGCGGAGCCCGGGTGGTGCTCGCCGTCCGCAACCTCGACAAGGGCAAGGCCGCCGCGGACCTCATCGTCCGGCGCTACCCCGGCGCCGACGTCACCGTGCAAGAACTCGACCTCACCTCGCTGGCGTCCATCCGCGGCGCCGCCGAGCAGCTGCGCGCCACCTACGACAGCATCGACCTGCTGATCAACAACGCGGGCGTGATGATGACGCCGAAGCAGACCACCGCCGACGGCTTCGAGCTGCAGTTCGGCACCAACCATCTGGGCCACTTCGCCCTCACCGGCCTGCTGCTGGACCGCGTGCTGGCGGCCAAGGGTTCGCGGATCGTCTCGGTCAGCAGCAACGGCCACCGCATGGGCCGCATCCGATTCGACGACCTGCAGTCCGAGCGCCGCTACAGCCGGACCGGCGCCTACGGCCAGTCCAAGCTGGCCAACCTGCTGTTCACCTACGAACTGCAGCGCCGGCTGGCCGGCACCGACACCATCGCCACCGCGGCGCACCCCGGCAGCTCGGCCACCGAACTGGGCCGCAACCTGCCGCGGATCGTCGAGTGGGGATTCGGCCTCACGGTGCAGAGCTCCGAGATGGGTGCACTGCCGACGCTGCGCGCCGCCACCGACCCGAGCGCGCCGGGCGGCCAGTACTACGGACCCGGCGGGTTCCTGCAGATGCGCGGCTACCCCAAGGCCGTCCGGTCCAACGGCCGCTCGCACGACATCGCCGCGCAGCGGCGGCTGTGGGCGGTGTCCGAGGAACTGACCGGGGTGGTGTACCCGCTCGGCTGAGCGGCAGACTGGAGGCCATGTCGCTGCTGCACGTGCCGCCCTATCCCCCGCCGCGCTACGACGGCGACGGCGAGGTCAGCGCCACCCTGCGCAAGGGCGACACCCCGGCCGACTTCCAGTCGTGGAGAGTCAGCTACACCTACCTGGCCACCGAGCGGTCCACCGGCGGGGAGTTCGGCCTGTACCGGGTGGACCTGGGGCCGCAGGCCGGTGGACCCGGCCCGCATTTCCACAAGGCCATGTCCGAATCGTTCTTCGTGCTGTCCGGGCAGGTTCGGCTCTTCGACGGCCGGGACTGGACCGTCGGCGACCAGGGCGACTACCTCTACGTCCCGCCCGGGGGCCTGCACGGCTTCGGCAACGTGTCCGACGAACCGGCGTCGCTGCTGATGCTGTTCACGCCGGGCGCGCCCCGCGAGTTCTATTTCGAGGGTCTGCCCCGCCTCGGTGAGCTGTCCGAGGAGCAGCGCACCGAGTTCTTCCACCGCAACGACAACTTCTTCCCCGAACCGCCCGTCGACAAAGATGCGTATCCGTAATCCGTTGCGCTAAGGTTCTTCTCGACCGAGAGGAGTCCCAGGGGTGCGGGCAGTTGATGCGCCCAGCACCCAGGCATTGCGGGGCTGGCAACGGCGGGCGTTGGTGAAGTATCTGGCCGCCAAGCCGCGTGATTTTCTGGCCGTCGCGACCCCGGGCGCCGGTAAGACCACCTTCGCCCTGCGGATCGTGGCCGAGCTTCTCGCCGAGGGCACCGTCGAGACCATCACGATCGTCGTCCCGACCGAGCATCTCAAGATCCAGTGGGCGCAGGCCGCGGCACGGCACGGGATCGCGCTGGATCCCAAGTTCTCCAACTCGAACTCGCAGACCTCGGCGGAGTACCACGGCGTGGTCGTCACCTACGCCCAGGTGGCCAGCCACCCCACCCGCCACCGGGTCCGCACCGAGAACCGCAAGACCCTGGTCGTGTTCGACGAGATCCACCACGGCGGCGACGCCAAGACGTGGGGCGACGCCATGCGGGAGGCGTTCGACGACGCGACGCGGCGCCTCGCCCTGACCGGGACACCGTTCCGCAGCGACGACAGCGCGATCCCGTTCGTGAACTACGAAGTCGGTCCGGACGGCTTCGCCCGCTCCCAGGCCGACCACACCTACGGCTATTCCGACGCGCTGGCCGACGGCGTCGTGCGACCGGTGATGTTCATGGCCTACTCCGGCGAGGCCCGCTGGCGCGACAGCGCCGGCGAAGAGCACGCCGCGCGCCTGGGCGAACCGTTGACCGCCGAGCAGACCGCCCGGGCCTGGAAGACCGCGCTCAACCCGGCCGGTGAATGGATGCCCGCGGTGATCGCGGCGGCCGACACCCGGCTGCGCGGCCTTCGCGAACACGTGCCCGACGCCGGCGGCATGATCATCGCCTCCGATCAGACCGCCGCCCGCGCCTACGCCGACCTGCTGCGCAAGATCACCGGTGAAGCGCCCACCGTCGTCCTCTCCGACGACAAGGGCGCCTCGGAGCGCATCTCGCAGTTCTCGGCGAGCACGTCGCGCTGGCTGGTGGCCGTGCGCATGGTCTCCGAAGGTGTCGACGTGCCCCGCCTGGCGGTCGGTGTCTACGCCACCAGCGCGTCGACGCCGCTGTTCTTCGCCCAGGCAATCGGCCGGTTCGTGCGCTCCCGGCGACCGGGCGAGACGGCCTGCATCTTCCTGCCGTCGGTGCCCAACCTGCTGATGCTGGCCAGCGAGATGGAAGCCCAGCGCAACCACGTGCTCGGCAAGCCGCACCGGGAGAACCTCGACGACGACCCCCTCGAGGCGGAGCTGGCCAAGCAGAAGCGCGACGAGCCCGACGAGGGCGAGAACAAGATTGAATACCTCGGCGCCGACGCCGAGCTGGATCAGGTGATCTTCGACGGCTCGTCGTTCGGGACGGCGACACCGGCCGGCAGCGAGGAAGAGGCCGACTACCTCGGCATCCCCGGCCTGCTCGACGCCGAATCGATGCGAGACCTGTTGCGGCGCAGGCAAGAAGAGCAACTCACCAAGCGCACCGCCAGCGGTGAGGCACCGCGGCTGACCACTCATGGCCAGCTGCGGGACCTGCGCCGCGAGCTCAACGCCCTGGTGTCACTGGCGCACCACCGCACCGGCAAGACGCACGGCCAGATCCACAACGAACTGCGCCGGGTCTGCGGCGGGCCGCCGGTGGCGGCGGCCACCAGCGATCAGCTCAAGGCCCGCATCGAAGCGGTTCGCGGCCTCACGTCATCGACCTGACGTCGGCCAGCGTGCCCAGGTTGGCCAGCGAGTTGTCCAGATGGGACACCGGGAACGCCGGGAAGGGGATGTTCTCCCGGATCTCCGGCGGCACCTTGGACCAGTCGTAGGTCAGCGTCACCCGGGTCTGGTCGGCGGCCACCGGCTCCAGGTCGTAACGCCAGGTCCAGCCGCCGAGTTCCAGGCTGCCGTCCTGCGCCAGCCCGCCCGGTGCCCAGGCGATGACGCGATCGGGTTCGAGCGCGACGACCTGGTTGGCCATCTCGTAGTGCTTGTCGGGGTGGCCCTCGTGATACATGGCGACCCGGAAGACCTGCCCGACGTGGCGCAGCGGCTGCGGGTCCACCGGGTCGCGGACCCAGCCGGTGCCGTCGATGTCCTTATGGGTGGTCGGGTCGGCGAGCACGCCGAACACGGCGGCGGCCGGTGCGTGGAGGACGGCGGTGACAATCAGAATTTCGGTCATGCTCTGGCTGACCGCCGCGGCCGGGAAAACTCATCGCTAGAGCCCGCCGTGGCTGCACGGCTGGCGATGACATCGTGAGGATCCGAGCTTGTCATCCCTGAACTGTTGCAGACCAACAACTTTCAATCGCCGGTGTCAGCGGACTGCAGGGGTGAACCGTCGACAACGTCCCGGCTAGCGCAAGTTGGGCCCTGTCAATCCGCGAGCAACGGAATATCGAGGTCGTAGGTCAGCACGATTGCGGTTGCCAGTCGCCTTTCCTGCGCCTCGGAGAGATAGCCGACCGTTTTCCCGAGCAGCGCCCGCGGGATCGTCACCACATTGTCCACTGATATGGCCCCCGCCTGGTCCAGACCGTTCTCCGGGCCGACGGGCACTTCACTACTGAGGCCCTTCACCGTCGACGTGATCGGGGCAACCGTCACCTTGGTCATCGCCGGCCGGGCGATTGCCCGCGTCAAGACAGCAACCGGCCGGGTCTTATCAAGTTTGGCCAGACAGATCTCCCGCCCGCTCATTCCTTGACACCGATATTGGCCACGGTCCATTCGACCAGGCTGTCGAGGTCGTCATCTGTTCCGACTCGACGAAGGGTCTCGGCATCACTCGCAGCTGCCAAGCGACGCAATTCGCGTTCAAGGGCCGCTTCTACCAGGGACGCGCGACTACGCGCGCGGCCCGAGGCGACAAGCCGGTCCAGCTCAGCGACCAATGAATCGGCCAAGCGAATCGCGATCTGAGTGCTCATGTACCAAATCTACCACGTGCATCCCAATTCGGGATGCACGTGGTAGACGCATACACCTACAGCCCGAGCAGCCCCGGCAGTCCGGCGACCGAATCGATGACATGGCTGGGCTGCATCGCGAATTCGTCTGCCGCCCAACGGTCCAGCGTGTCCTGGCGGAACTTGCCGGTGCGCACCAGCACCCCGGTCATGCCGACCACCTGGGCGGCGAGCACATCGTTGTTGAGGTCGTCGCCGACCATGTACATCTCGTCGGGGTCGACACCGAGCCGAGCGGCCGAGGCCAAGAACCCCGCCGGCGCGGGCTTGCCGACGGCCGTGGCCTTACGCCCGGAGGTCTCCTCCATGCCGATCAGGTACATTCCGGTGTCGATCCGCAGCCCCTCGGTGGTGGTCCACGCCGTGCTGCGGTGCATGGCCACCACCGGGATCCCCTGGGCCATCCATTCGTAGACCCGGCTCAACGTGCGGTGGCTGTATTCCGGCCCCGCCCCGCCGAGCAGGATGACGTCGGGGACCTCGGGATCGATGCCGTCGTCGTAGACCACAGAGTCGATGATGTCGATGCCCGGCATGTCGTCGGTGATCTGGCCGTTGTTGACCAGGAAGCACCGCGCGTCCGGATAGTTGGCGCGCACGTAGTCGGCGGTCAACGCCGCGGCGGTGATCACCTCGTCGGGACGCACCTCGATACCGGCCTGCGACAGCGCCGCGGCGATCTGCTGGCGGGTGCGGGTGGTGGTGTTGGTCAGATAGGAGCAGGCGATCTGGTGGTCGGCCAGCACCGCGAGCGCCTCGGCCGCACCGGGGATCGGCTTCCACGAGGTCACCAAGACGCCGTCAATGTCGAACAGCACCCCGCCGATAGCCATACCGCGACAGTAAACGGCCACCGGTCGGACGCAACTTGGGCCGACGTATCGTCGTCGCATGAGCAGCAAGTGGACCGAAGCGAACGTCCCCGATCAGCACGGCCGCGTCGCGATCGTCACGGGCTCCAACACCGGCCTGGGCTTCGACACTGCGCGCGTGCTGGCCGAGCGCGGCGCCCGGGTGGTGATGGCGGTCCGCGACACCGCCAAGGGCGATGCCGCCGCAGCGCAGATCCGGCGCGCCGTCCCGAGTGCCGACGTCGCGGTGCACCGACTCGATCTCGGCTCGCTGGCTTCGGTGCGCGAGGCCGCCGCCGAGCTCGGCAACAGCTACCCGCGCGTCGACCTTCTGATCAACAACGCCGGGGTGATGTACCCACCCAAACAAACCACCGCCGACGGTTTCGAGCTGCAGTTCGGCACCAACCATCTGGGTCATTTCGCGCTGACCGGGCTGCTGCTGCCCAACCTGCTGCCGGTCGACGGGTCGCGGGTGGTGGTGGTCGCCAGCATCGCGCACGACATCCGGGCCAGGATCGACTTCGACGACCTGCAGTGGGAACGCCGCCGCTACGAACGCGTCGCCTCCTACGGGCAGTCGAAATTGGCCAACCTGATGTTCGCCTATGAATTGCAGCGCCGGCTGGCCGCCGCGAACGCGAAAACCATTGCGGTGGCTGCCCATCCGGGTGTGTCGAACACCGAGCTGACCCGCCACGTGCCCGGCGCGTCGCTGCCCGGAGTCAAGATGCTCGCCGGTCTGGTGCTCAACAGCCCGGAGCTGGGTGCCCTGCCGACATTGCGCGCGGCGACCGACCCCGCTGTCGTCGGCGGCCAGTACTACGGTCCGGACGGGTTCCGCGAGATCCGCGGCTATCCGAAACTGGTGCAGTCCAGCCGCCAGTCGCACGACCGGGCCGTGCAGCAGCGGCTGTGGGCGGTGTCCGAGGAGCTCACCGGCGTGAGCTTCGACATCTGATGCGCACCGTCGCCGAACACCAGCGCGTCGTCGCCGAACTGATCGCTGCCCGCCCGGCGACGGCGGTAGGCCTGACCGAGGCCGAAGGGCTGGCGCTGGCCGCCGACGTGACCGCACCGCTGTCCCTGCCGGTGTTCGACAACTCCGCGATGGACGGTTACGCAGTCCGCGCCGACGACGTCGCCGGAGCTGACAGCGCACCGGTGAGACTTCCTGTCGCCGAAGACATTCCGGCGGGCCGAACCGACCCGCTCACGCTGGCTCCGGGCACCGCGCACCGGATCATGACCGGGGCGCCGCTGCCGGCGGGTGCGACGGCGGTGGTGCCGGTCGAGGCCACCGACGCCGGTGTCGAAACCGTCGAGATCCGCGCGGCTGCCAAGGCCGGCCAGCACATCCGCCGCGCAGGCGAGGACGTGACCGCGGGGACGACGGTGCTGCAGACCGGTCACCTGGTCACCCCGGCCGCACTCGGCCTGGCCGCCGCACTCGGACTGGGGTCGCTGACGGTGCGGCCGCGCCAGCGGGTGCTGGTGATGTCGACGGGCACCGAACTGGTCTCGGCCGGCACCGAACTCAAGCCCGGCCAGATCTACGAGTCCAACGCCATCATGGTGGCCGCCGCGGTCCGCGAGGCGGGCGGCGACGTGGTGGCCACCCCGACGTCCAGTGATGACGTCGCCCAGTTCAGCTCGGTGCTCGAAGGCTATGCCGGGCAGGCCGACCTGATCATCACCACCGGCGGCGTCAGCGCCGGTGCGTACGAGGTGGTCAAGGACGCCTTCGGCGCAGGCTCCGGTGGTGGCGTCGAGTTCGTCAAGGTCGCCATGCAGCCCGGGATGCCGCAGGGCGCGGGCCTCATCAATGGGTGCCCGATCGTCACGCTGCCCGGCAACCCGGTGAGCGCGCTGGTGTCCTTCGAGGTGTTCGTCCGGCCGGCCCTGCGGGCGGCGATGGGCCTGCCGCACCCGCACCGGCCGCGGCGCACCGCGGTGCTGGCCGACGGGCTCACCTCGCCGAAGGGCAAGCGTCAGTTCCGCCGCGGGGTCTACGACGCGGCGGCGGGCACGGTGACCACCTACGGGCCGCCGGCGTCGCATCATCTGCGCTGGCTGGCCTCGGCGAATTGCCTGCTGGAGATCGCCGAAGACGTCACCGAGATGGCCGCAGGCGAGCAGGTCCAACTGTGGGACCTGTCCTAGCGCGGCCGGACTGCGGGCGCACGTAGAATCGTCGCCGATGGCCAGACGCCCCCGCACCGCGGAAGACACCATGAAGTCCGGCCCCCAGCGGCTGGTCGCGCTGGTGCGTTCCTCCGTTCCCCCTGTTCACCCCGCCGGGCTTCCGTTCATCTCGGCCGGTCTGGCCGTGGCGGCCGTCGGCCGTAGGAACCGCTGGATCCGCCGAGCGGGCCTGGTGGCTGCTGCGGCCAACGCCGGCTTCTTCCGCCACCCACCGCGGACGCCACCGACCCGCCCGGGCGTGGTGGTGGCCCCCGCCGACGGGCTGATCTGCCTGGTCGAAGAGGCCGAACCGCCCGCCGAACTGGGCCTGCCCGCGGGACCGCGGCCGCGGGTCAGCATCTTCTTGTCCCTGCTCGACGCCCACGTGCAGCGGCTCCCGGTCGGCGGCGAGGTGCTGGCTGTCCAGTACCGGCCCGGGAGCTTTCATTCCGCCGACCTGGCGGCGGCCAGCGAGGACAATGAGCGCAACAGCGTGCTGATCCGCACGCCGGAAGGACGGGAAGTGGTGGTCGTGCAGATCGCCGGCCTGGTCGCGCGTCGCATCATCTGCGATGTGCACGCCGGGGACAAGGTCGCCATCGGCGACACCTACGGGCTCATCCGGTTCGGCTCGCGGCTGGACACCTATCTGCCGGCCGGCTCGCAGCTGCTCGTCGAGCCCGGCCAGCGGGCGCTGGCCGGTGAGACGGTGTTGGCGCAGCTGCCGTGATCAAACCCCGCCCCCGCCCGCTCATCAGCACCCGTCTGCTGCCCAGCGCGGTGACCGTGCTGGCCATCTGCCTGGGCTTGACGTCGGTGAAGTACGCCCTGGACCACCGGCCCACCGAGTCGATGGCGTTCTTGGCGGCCGCGGCCATCCTGGATGCGCTCGACGGGCGGATCGCCCGGGTGCTCAAGGCCACCTCCCGGATGGGCGAGGAGATCGACTCGCTGGCCGACGCGGTGAACTTCGGGGTGGCCCCGGCCTTCATCGTCTACGCCCTGCTGCTGGCCGACACCCGCATCGGCTGGGTCGTGGTGCTGCTCTATGCGGTGTGCATCGTGCTGCGGCTCGCGCGCTACAACGCATTGCTCGACGCGGATCTGCCTGCCTACACCAAGGAGTACTTCGTCGGGATGCCCGCGCCGGCCGGCGCGATCGGCGCGATCGGCCCGCTGGCCGCCAAGATGCAGTGGGGCGACGGCTGGTGGACGTCGTACTGGGCGGTGTCGATCTGGATGGTGGGTGTCTCGCTGCTGGTGGTCAGCCGCCTTCCAATGCGCAAGGTGCACACCTTCACCGTGCGGCCCAACATGGTGGCCCCGATGCTGGCCCTGCTGGCGATCGCGGTTGCCGCGGCCTTCGTCTTCCCGTATCTGGTGATCCTGGTGATCATCGCCGCCTACGTCGTGCACATCCCATTCGCCTTCCGAAGCCAGCGGTGGGTCGCCGCGCATCCCGAGGCGTGGAACGACCAGCCGCGCCAGCAGCGCGCCGCGCGCCGGGCGATCCGCCGGGCCAAACAACCGACGCGGCGCCGGTCGGTGGCCCGGTTGGGCCTGCGCAGGCCGGGCGGGTAGGGCATGCCCGCGAATCTGGCGCTGACGGCACGGTTGAACACCTCGGCGCTGGACTCCCGCCGGGGCGTGGTTCGGTTGCACCCGGAGGCCATCGCCGCCCTGGGCATCCGGGAGTGGGATGCGGTGTCGCTGACCGGTTCGCGCACCACCGCGGCGGTCACCGCGATCGCCTCGCCGGACACCCCGGCCGGCACCGCACTGCTCGACGACGTGACCCTGTCCAACGCCGGTCTGCGGGAGGACACCACCGTGCTGGTGGCGCCGGTCACCGTCTTCGGCGCCCGCTCGGTGACCCTGCGCGGCTCGAACCTGGCCACCCAGTCGGTGTCGTCGGCGACCCTGCGCCAGGCGTTGCTGGGCAAGGTGATGACGGTCGGGGACACGGTGTCGCTGCTGCCGCGCGATCTCGGTCCCGGCACGTCGACGACGCAGGCGAGTTCGGCGCTGGCGTCCTCGGTGGGCATCACGTGGACCTCGGAGCTGCTCACCGTCACCGGCACGGACCCGGCGGGACCGGTGAGCGTGCAACCGAATTCGTCGGTCACCTGGGGTGACGGCGTGCCCGGGTCCGCCGCGCCCGGCCCGACCGCGGCGGTCAGCCCGCCGATGGTGTGGCCGGCCTCGCCGGCGGTGTCCGTCGACGACCTCAAGGGTCAGCACGTGCAGGCCGGCCGGCTGGCCGAATGGCTCAAGCTCGCCCTCGACGAGCCCCAGCTGCTGGAAAAGCTTGGCGCCACACCGAATCTGGGAGTCCTGGTCACCGGCCCTGCCGGGGTCGGCAAGGCCACGCTGGTCCGCGCGGTGTGCGCCGGGCGGCGCCTGGTCGAACTCGACGGGCCCGACACCGGCGCGCTGGCCGCCGCGGATCGCCACCGCGCCGTGGTCGACGCCGTCGCCACCGTCACCGCGGGTGGTGGTGTCCTGCTGATCACCGACATCGACGCACTCTTGCCCACGCCTGCCGAGCCGGTGGCGGCCAAGATCCTGACCGAATTACGCAAGGCCGTCGCCGCGCCCGGGGTCGTGCTGGTGGCCACCTCCCAGCAGCCCGACGCGGTCGATCCGCGGCTGCGCGCGCCCGACCTGTGTGACCGCGAGCTGGGCTTGAGCCTGCCCGACGGCACCACCCGCAAGGCACTGCTGGAGGTGCTGCTGCGTGATGTCCCCGCCGAGGATCTGGCATTGGACCAGATCGCCGAGCGCACACCGGGATTCGTGCGGGCCGATTTGGCGGCCCTGGTGCGGGAGGCGGCGCTGCGGGCGGCCGCCAGAGCCAGCGAGGATGGTAAGCCGCCGGCCCTGACCCAGGCCGACTTCGCCGGGGCGCTGACCGTCATCCGGCCGCTGTCGCGCTCGGCGACCGAGGAGGTCTCGGTCGGATCGGTGACCCTCGACGACGTCGGCGACATGGTCGAGGTCAAAGCGGCCCTCACCGAGGCGGTGCTGTGGCCGCTGCAGCACCCGGACACCTTCGCCCGCCTGGGCGTCGAGCCACCACGGGGGGTGCTGCTCTACGGGCCCCCGGGCTGCGGCAAGACGTTCGTGGTGCGCGCGCTGGCCAGTTCCGGGCGGTTGAGTGTGCATGCCGTCAAGGGCGCCGAACTGATGGACAAGTGGGTCGGCTCCTCAGAGAAGGCCGTCCGCGAATTGTTCCGGCGGGCAAGGGATTCCGCGCCGTCACTGGTATTCCTCGACGAGATCGACGCGCTCGCACCCCGGCGTGGGCAAAGCTTCGACTCGGGAGTCACCGACCGGGTGGTGGCGGCGCTGTTGACCGAACTCGACGGCATCGAGCCGCTGCGCGACGTGGTGGTGCTCGGCGCCACCAACCGCCCCGACCTGATCGATCCGGCCCTGCTGCGACCAGGCCGCCTGGAGAAGCTGGTGTTCGTCGAGCCGCCCGACGCCGACGCTCGCCGCGACATCCTGCGCACCGCAGGCAAATCCGTGCCGTTGTCGCCGGAGGTGGACCTCGACGCGCTGGCCGGCGAGCTGGACGGGTACAGCGCCGCCGACTGTGTCGCACTGCTGCGCGAGGCCGCGCTGACCGCGATGCGCCGTTCCATCGACGCCGCGGATGTCACCGCCGACGACGTGGCCAAGGCCCGCGAGACGGTGCGCCCGTCGCTGGATCCGGCTCAGGTGGAATCGCTGCGGGCGTTCGCCGCGGGCCGTTGATCAGCTAGCCGGCCTCGGCCAGCGCGGCGAGCCGGTCGATCGAGGCCAGCAGCTTGTCCGCCGTGGTGGCCGCAGCGCGCGCCAGCCGGTTCGGATCGCTCAGATCGGTCCAGTCATAGGTGTGGGTGACCACGGTGGTGGTGTCGTCGACGGGCTCGAGCTGCCAGCGCCACAGATGCCCCGGCGGGGCGGTGCCCGGCTCGGCCGGACGCCAGGCGATCAGCCTGCCCTCGTCGAACTCGACGATGTGGTTCTCCCGCACGGGCCCTTGGGTGAGCGTCATGGTGAACACGTCGCCCACACCTCGGATGCGCTGGCCCGCGGCGGCCTGCGCGAGGTTCTCGTTGCCGTCCCATTCGGGCTGCCGAGCCGGGTCGGCGATCAGCTCGAAGAGGGCGGCGGCGGGTGCGGCGATCCGGCGGCTGGCACTGACGATGCGATCGGCCATGCGGCCATTCAACCGCATCCGTTGACAGTCCATTAGTGACATGTCAGAGTTGGACGGTATGACCGCTACCGTGCTCCGGATCGGCGACCACGACCGGACAGCTGCCGCCGACCTGCTCTCCCAAGCCCTCGCCCAGGGCTATCTCGACCTCGACGAGTACGAGGCCCGCGTCCAGGCCGTGTTCGGCGCACGCAGCGCGGAGCATCTGAACCTCGCGCTCGCCGACCTCCCCCATGACCGGATCCAGCGCGCCGACCCCCGCCGACTGGCCGCCCGCCGGCGAGCGGCCCGCGCCTCGGTCCGATTCCACCTGGCCGGCTACCTGGCGATGGTCACGATCGTCGTGACGGTGTGGCTGGCCGTCGCGCTCACCACCGGGCAGACCGCGTACTTCTGGCCGGTCTGGCCGATTCTCGGCGGGGCCGTCGGATTGCTGGGTCACGCCCTTCCGGTGCGCTTCGGAGCCCTGCCCCCTACCGGGTTCGGATGCCGAAATATGCTGTTGCCCAGCCATATTCGCAGGTAAAGCGGGAGCACACGCCGGCACGTCCGGGTCACCGGGAAATCTGCCCCAGTGTCAACACCGTAGACTGTTGACAGGACATAGCCGAAAAACTTTGGCTGACACCCCGACCGACCGGTAGATCACCGACGCGCTGGCGCGCCCAGATTGCAGCGCCGGCACGTCCTATAGATCGGAGTGCCATGCTCGTCATCCTGATCGCGCATGCGATCGCCGCCGCCGTGGCGCCGGCGCTCGTGTACCGATGGGGACGGCTGGCCTTCTACCCACTCGCACTCGTACCCGCCGGATCGCTGATCTGGGTGGCGCTCAACTGGCCGCATGGCGGGCGGGTGGCGGCGGTGGACATCCCGTGGGTGCCCGAGCTGTCGATGAACATCACCCTGCGCTTCGACACCCTGACCGCGATCATGAGCGTGCTCGTGCTGGGGATCGGCGCGCTGGTGCTGTTCTACTGCGCCGAGTACTTCCACCACCGCGACGGCCACACCGAGAACCGGCTGCCCAGTTTCGCCGCGGAGCTCGTCGCCTTCTCCGGCGCCATGTTCGGCCTGATCGTCAGCGACAACATGCTGCTGCTCTACACGTTCTGGGAACTGACCACGGTGTTGTCGTTCCTGCTCGTCGGACACTATGCCGAGCGTGCCACCAGCCGCCGGGCCGCGATGCAGGCGTTGCTGGTCACCACCGCGGGCGGGCTGGCGATGCTGGCCGGCGTCGTCGTCCTCGGCCACGCCGCAGGCACCTACCTGCTGTCCGAGCTGGTGGCCGACCCGCCGCAGGGCACCGCCGTCTCCGTCGCGATCGTCCTGGTGCTCGTGGGCGCGCTCTCGAAATCGGCCATCGTGCCGTTCCACTTCTGGCTGCCCGGTGCCATGGCCGCGCCGACCCCGGTCAGCGCCTATCTGCATGCCGCCGCGATGGTGAAGGCCGGCGTCTACCTGATCGCCCGGCTGGTCCCCGGCTTCGCCGACTCGCCCGGCTGGCGGCCCACCGTGATCACCCTCGGGGTGCTGACCATGCTGCTGGCCGGCTGGCGCGCGGTCCGCGAATACGACCTGAAGCTGATCCTCGCGTTCGGCACGGTCAGCCAGCTGGGGTTCATCACCGTCATGGTCGGCGCCGGCGGCCGGGACCTGATGCTGGCCGGGCTGGCCATGCTGTGCGCGCATGCGCTGTTCAAGGCGACCCTGTTCATGGTCGTCGGCGTCATCGACCACTCGACCGGCACCCGCGACATCCGCAGGCTGGCCTGGCTGGGCCGCCGGATGCCGGCGTTGTTCGTCATCGCCGCCGCGGCGACGGCGAGCATGGCCGCGCTGCCCCCGTTCCTGGGCTTCGTGGCCAAAGAAGCCGACTTCGAGACCATCGCGCACAGCGAATCGCTGGGACCGTGGGCACCGGTGGTGCTCGCCGGGGTGGTGACCGGGTCGGTCTTCACCACCATCTACAGCCTCCGGTTCCTGTGGGGTGCGTTCGCGCGCAAGGGATCTGCCGGCCCGACGACGTTGGTGGCCAACCTGCACCGCCCGGCCGCGGTGTTCCTGGTGGCTCCGGCGATCCTGGCGGCGGCCGGGTTGTTCTTCGGCTTGGTGCCGCACCGCCTGGACGCCACCCTCGACGGTTACGCCGAGACGATGCCGGCCGCCGGCGCCGACGACGGGCAGTACACGCTGGAACTCTGGCACGGCTTCGGTCTGCCGCTGCTGCTGTCGGTGGTGGTGCTCGCGGTGGGCACCGCGGCGTTCTTCAGCCGCGAGCGCCTGCGCCGTGCCCGGCTGGGAGCCTGGCAACCGCTGGGCAACGCCGACCGGATCTACGACGCCGTCATCCGCGGCGCCGACGTCGCCTCGGTCCGGCTGACCGCGATCACCCAGCGCGGGTCGATTCCGGTCACGCAGTCGGTCATCCTGACCACCCTGGTGCTGTTCCCGGTCGCGGTGCTGGCCTTCGGCGCCACCAACCATCCGCAGTTCCGGCTGTGGGATTCCCTGGTCCAGCCGGTGGTGGGCCTGCTCATCCTGGCCGCCGCGGTGGCCGCGACCGTGATGCGCAACCGGCTGGCCGCCGTGCTGCTGGTCGGCATCACCGGCTATGGCTGCGGCGCCATCTTCGCCTTCCACGGCGCCCCCGACCTGGCCCTGACGCAGTTCCTGGTGGAGACCCTGACGCTGGTGATCTTCGTGCTCGTGCTGCGCACGCTGCCCGCCGAGGCCGACGAGGCCAACATCCGCCGCTACCGGCTGCCCCGGGTGGCGCTGTCGGTCGCGGTCGGGGCCACCGTCACCACGCTGGCGGTGTTCGCGATGGCCGCCCGCACCGGGACGCCGATCGCCGACCTGCTGCCCGACGCCGCCTACTACCGCGGCCACGGCGCGAACACGGTGAACGTGCTGCTGGTCGACATCCGCGCCTGGGACACCCTCGGGGAGATCTCGGTGCTGGTGGTGGCCGCCACCGGCGTCGCGTCCCTGGTGTTCCGCAACCGCAGGTTCGGCTCGGCGCCGCGGGTGTCCGACGTCGGCCAGCCCGACATCGGGGCGCTACCCACGACCGCCTACAGCCCCGCCGCCGGCGACACCACCTGGTTGCGCGGCAGCGAGCTGCGCGACCCGCGCAACCGCTCGCTGGTGCTCGAGGTCGCCACCCGGATGATCTTCCCGCTGATCATGGTGCTGTCGGTGTACTTCTTCTTCACCGGGCACAACACCCCCGGCGGCGGGTTCGCCGGCGGGCTGACCGCCGGCCTCGCGCTGGTGTTGCGCTACCTGGCCGGCGGGCGCTATGAGCTCGGCGAGACGCTGCCGCTGGACGCCGGCAAGATCCTCGGCGCCGGGCTGGCCCTGTCCGGCGGCACCGCGGTGGGCTCGATGCTGCTGGGCGCGCCCGCCCTGTCGTCGGCGGTGATCACCCTGCACCTGCCGCTGCTGGGCACGGTGAAGTTCGTGACCGCGCTGTTCTTCGACCTGGGGGTCTACCTGATCGTGCTCGGGCTGGTGCTCGACGTGTTGCGCAGCCTCGGCGCGCGGATCGACGAGGAGCTGGCCACCACCCGCCCCGCGCTGAAGGTGAGGGCATCGTGACCGTCTACCTGGTTCCTCTGATCATCATCGGCGGCCTCACCAGTTGCGGGGTCTACCTGCTGCTGTCGCGCAACCTGACCCGGATGCTGCTGGGCCTGCTGCTGGTCGGCAACGCCGTCAACCTACTGATCCTGACCGTGGGCGGGGAATCGGGTAACCCGCCCATCCGCGGGCGCACCAGCGGCGCGGAGACCACGACGGCCGACCCGCTGGCCCAGGGCATGATCCTGACCGCGATCGTGATCGCGATGGGGATCGCCGCGTTCGTGCTGGCGCTGACCTACCGGTCATTCCGGTTGACCACCGAGGAGGAAGTGGGCAACGACCCGGAGGACACCCGGGTGTCGAAGCTGTCCGGCGAGGAGGCTTCCTCGATCGACGAGGACGCCCCGCAGCATGTCGCCGCGCGGGATACCGACGAGCCCGACGAACTCGACGCGCTGCCCGGACACGAGGGGTCGCGATGAACCTCTCGGGTGTGCTGATGCCGCTGCCGGTGCTGATCCCGTTGGTGGCGGCCGCGCTGACGCTGATCGCCGGGCGCCGGCCGCGGCTGCAGCGGCTGATCACCCTGGTCGCCCTGACCGGGGTCCTGGCGGTGTGCGCAGTGCTGCTGTACCTGACCGACCGGGACGGCACCCAGGCCCTGCACGTCGGCGGTTGGGGACCCACCGACGCCGGACTCGGACCGCTGGGCATCACGCTGGTGGCCGACCGGCTTTCGGCGCTGATGCTGGTGGTCTCGGCGATCGTGCTGCTCGCCGTGGTGTTCTACGCCATCGGGCAGGGTATCCGCGACGGCGATCAGCATCAGCCGGTGTCGATCTTCTTGCCGACTTATCTGGTGCTGTCGGCCGGGGTGTGCACGGCGTTTTTGGCCGGCGACCTGTTCAACCTGTACGTCGGGTTCGAGGTGCTGCTGTCGGCGAGCTTCGTGCTGCTCACCATCGGCGCCAGCAAGGAGCGGGTGCGCGCCGGCATCTCCTACGTGATGGTGTCGATGGTGTCGTCGCTGATCTTCCTGATCGGCCTGGCCTTGGTGTACGCGGCGACCGGCACGCTGAACATGGCCGAGCTGTCGCTGCGGCTGCACGACGTCAGCTCCGGCACCCGAAGCGCGGTCTTCGCGGTGCTGCTCGTGGCGTTCGGCATCAAGGCCGCGGTGTTCCCGCTCTCGGCCTGGTTGCCCGACTCGTATCCGACGGCACCGGCGCCGGTCACGGCGGTGTTCGCCGGGCTGCTGACCAAAGTCGGTGTGTACGCGATCATCCGGGCGCACTCGCTGCTGTTCCCGGCGGGCGGCCTGGACAACGTGTTGCTGGTCGCCGCGCTGCTGACCATGCTGGTCGGCATCCTGGGCGCGATCGCCCAGAACGACATCAAACGTCTGCTGTCGTTCACCCTGGTCAGTCACATCGGCTACATGGTGTTCGGCGTCGCGCTGTCCAGTCAGCTGGGCATGTCCGGGGCGATCTACTACGTCGCCCACCACATCGTCGTGCAGACCACCCTGTTCCTGGTGGTCGGCCTGATCGAGCGGCAGGCCGGCGCCTCGACGCTGCGCCGCCTGGGTGGGCTGGCCGCGGCCAGCCCACTGCTGGCGTTCGTCTTCATGGTGCCGGCGTTGAATCTGGGTGGTATTCCGCCCTTCTCGGGGTTCATCGGCAAGGTCGCACTGTTGGAGGCCGGCACGGCCAACGGCTCGGTTCTGGTCTGGCTGCTGGTCGCCGGGTCGGTGGTGACCAGCCTGCTGACGCTGTACGTGGTGGCGCGGGTGTGGACCAAGGCGTTCTGGCGGGCCCGGGTCGACGCGCCCGAAGGTGAGCTCGCCGACTCCGCACCCTCGGTGCTGCTCGACGACTACTCTGCGGACGTCGCCTTCGACGACCGCGACGACGTCGGCCGGATGCCGGTCGGAATGGTCGCTCCGACAATGGGTTTGATCGCCGTCGGGGTGGCGCTGACAGTCGCCGCCGGGCCGATCTTCGGGTACACCGATCGAGCCGCCGACGAGGTGCTCGATCGCAGCCAGTACATCACCGCGGTGTTGGGCGGCCACCGATGAGGGCGTGGACGCTGCGGATCTGGACGCTGGTGTTCCTGACGCTGGTGTGGCTGCTGCTGTGGGGCAGCGTGTCGGTGGCCAACGTGCTGTCCGGCCTGGCGGTGGCGCTGGGCATCACGCTGCTGTTGCCGCTGCCCGCGGTGCCGGTGCAGGGCCGGGTGCATCCGCTGTCGCTGGTGTGGCTGGCGCTGCACGTGGCGTGGTGGCTGGCGCAGTCGTCGGTGCAGGTGGCGTGGCTGGCGGTCCGGCCGGGGGCCCCGCCGCTGTCGGCGGTGCTGCGCGGGCACCTGGCGCTCAAGTCGGATCTGGTGCTGGCATTGGCGGTCAACATCATGAACCTCACGCCCGGCACCATCGTCCTGGAGATCGATCAGGCCCGGCGGCTGGTCTACGTGCACGTGCTCGACGTCGGGTCGCAGCGCTCGGTGCAGCGGTTCTACCGGCAGATGGCCCAGCTCGAGCGGCTGCTCATCGCGGCGTTCGAGCGGGATTCCGAATGGCGGCCCGCCGCAACCGAATCCGAGGAGGTCCCCTCATGACCATCGTTTGGGTGCTCTCGGGCGTGATGCTGGTCGCGGCCGCCGCGGTGACGATGGTCCGGCTGCTGGCCGGCCCCAGCACGCTGGACCGGCTGGTCGCCGTCGACACGCTGGTGGCCGTGACGATGTGCGGTGTCGGTACCTGGGCGGCGTTCAGCCTGGACACCACCGTCACCTACAGCCTGGCTGCACTGGCGTTGATCAGCTTCGTCGGCTCGGTCAGTGTGGCCCGCTTCCGGGTGCCCGACCTCGCCGGGAAGTCGTCCGAACGGGACGGCCGGCTGTGAGCACCCCCGATCTGGTTGCCGCGGTGCTGGTGCTGGCCGGTTCGGGGCTGGCGCTGACCGCGGCGGTGGGCGTGCTGCGGTTCCCGGACACCCTGACCCGCATGCACGCCGCGACGAAACCGCAGGTGCTGGGGCTGCTGCTGGTCCTGGCCGGGGCCACGATCCGGCTGCGCGGCAACGTCGACGTCGGCATGCTGGTGCTGACCGCGATGTTCACCCTCATCACCGCCCCGGTGGTGGCGCACCGGGTGGGACAGCTGGCTTACCGTGAGCAGAAGGTCGGCGACGAGCTGACCGTCGACGAGATGCGCGACGACACCGAGAGAACGAACCCGTGAGCCGAACCGACAACGACAGCTGGGACATCACCGAAGGCGTCGGCGCCACCGCGCTGAGTGTGGCCCGCGCCCGGGCGGCCGAGACCGACGCCGCCTGCCCGCTGTACACCGACCGCTACGCGCACTTCTTCGTCGAAGCCGCCGTCGAGGCGGGCTGGACGTCGCCGTTCCTCGACGACCACCCGGCGCGCGCCAAAGCGATGGCGGCCTATATCGCCTCGCGCACCAAGTTCTTCGACGAGTTCTTCATCGCCGCCGGCGCCAACGGCGTAGACCAGGCGGTCATCCTGGCCGCCGGCCTGGACACCCGGGCCTGGCGGCTACCGTGGATCAGCGGCACCACGGTCTACGAGATCGACCAGCCGAAGGTGCTCGAGTTCAAGGACCGGGTGCTGCGCGCGCAGCACGCGCGGCCCGCCGCGAAGTACGCCGGGGTCGCGGTCGATCTGCGTCATGACTGGCCACAAGCGTTGCGCGGGGCCGGTTTCGATCCGTCCACCCCGACGGCATGGTCGGCCGAGGGACTGCTGCCCTATCTGCCGGCCACCGCCCAGGACGCGTTGTTCGAGCAGATCGACGCGCTCAGCGCGGCGGGCAGCCGGCTGTCGGTCGAGGCGTTCGGCGAGGTGTTCTACTCCCCGGAGTTGTTGGCCCGCCGCAAAGAGCGGATGGAGCAGGCGCGCCAAGCGGCCGCGGCGGCCGGTGGCCCGGAGATCCCCGACGTCAGCCGGCTGTGGTACCTGGAGGCCCGCACCGATGTCGCCGCGTGGCTGACCGAACACGGCTGGGAGGTCAGCGCGATCGCCGCGGCCGACCTGATGTCGCACTATCAGCGCACGGCACCCGAGGACCTCGAGGACGCCGTCCCCGACACCGTGCTGCTGGACGCCCGCAAGCTGTGAGCTCTCGCGCACAGGCGGTCAGCAGCAGTGGATTTCAGACTCCGGCCGCGCCGTCGATGCGTTCCCGAAGCAGGTCGGCGTGCCCGCAGTGGCGGGCATATTCGGTGAGCATGTGCGTGTAAATCCACCGCAAACTCACCTCGCCGCCCATGAAGTGGCTGGTGTCATCGAGCGCTCGCGCCGCACAGTTCGCGCGCGCGTGCCGGATTTCGTCCTGCCAGATCTGGACGGCGGTGCGATAGGTCGACTGCTCGCTCACCGTGAACCCACCGTCGTGTCCTTCGGGATGGTCGGGTGGTCCGAAGATCGGCGGCGCCTGCTCTCCCGCAAGGACACGACGGAACCAATTCCGCTCCACCTCAGCGGCATGCTGAAGTAAGCCGACCAACGTCAGCTCGGACGGCGGCACCGACGCAACGCGCAACTGTTCGTCGTCTAGGCCTTCGCATTTGGTGGCCAAGGTGGCGCGGTAGAAATCCAGCCAACTCTCCAGTGTGGTTCGCTCATCGGCATTCAGCGGCGGCATCGGCCGCTCGATCGACGTCACGCACCCATGGTGTCATCCCACTCCGACAGTGCCGGGCATCCCCCGTCAGATGTGCGGCTGTCGCAGGCGCTAGTCCCCGTCCGAGGCGATCTGGAATTCGACCATGGCCGTGACGGTTTCGATCGCATCGGTGAGGGCGTCCACCCGGTCGGCCAACGTCGGCGCGGCCAGAACGGCGTAGCGGTCGGCCTGCCCCATCGGAACCCGCGAGGCCAGCTCGTAGATGTGCAGTGCCGGGTCTTCGGCGATCTCGGGCTCGACCGCCAGTGCGTCGGGGCGCAGCCGGGCTCCGCGTGACGACACGATCATCTCGAACAGCACCAGCATCTGGTCGATGACCTCGCCGATCCGTTCGGGGGTCACCGGCGGGCCCGGCTCGTCGGGCCACGGTTCCACCACGGCCCGCGGATACGGATCGTCAGACAGCCACTGAAGCACCCGGATGCGTTCGCCGACAACCGCGTTCAGCTGATACTGCCCCATGCCCTGATCGGCGTACTCGGTGATCCGGGCCAGCGCACCGACATCGCTGCGGACGTCGCCACCGCCGACCTCGCGGCCGCGGGTGATCAGCACCACCCCGAACGCGGGATCGGTCATGTCCAGGCAGTCCCGCACCAACTGCGCATAGCGTGGTTCAAAGATCCGCAGCGGCAACGACTCCCCGGGCAGCAGCGCCGACTGCAGCGGGAACATCGGTTGGGTCGCCATGGCTAGCGGATGCCCTGCCCCATCACCACATCCTTGACCGGCGCGCTCGGGTCGACGAAACCGCACAGCGCACCGGCCACCCCCGCCCACAGCTCCGGGTTCATGGCGACCAGCTGATTGCCGCTCTCACCGATGGCCTTGATCACCTCACGGCGGGTGACGACATCCATGGTCAGGTACTCACGGCAGGTCGTGGTGAGCAGATCGGCGGGCACCATGCCCTTACCCGCCTCCCCCGGTGTTGCCACCGGGGTCCCGGTGATCGCCTTGGCGCATCCGCCGCCGGTCACGACCACCGCGGCGGCCAGCGCCGCCAGACCCAGTCGACGCATCGTCATGGGTGCCTCCCTAGATATCGAGCTCCCCGACCAACGAGTCGACCACGGCGCGCAGGTCGCCGCCGCTGCGCTGCGCCACCCGGTGTTGCCGCTGATACGACGCACCGTCACGTGGGATGTCGGCGACCGCGGCCAATTCGTCGGCGCAGTGCAGAGATTCGGCGATCGGTTGCAGCCGGGTGAGCAGATCGTCGAGGTCCTCGGTGACCAGCCGTTCGTTGCTGTCGGCGTCGAGGATGATGATGGCGTCCAGGCCGTAGCGGGCTGCGCGCCACTTGTTCTCCTGCACGTGCCACGGCGGCATCACCGGCAGCTGCTCACCGGCTTCCAGGCGGCGGTCCAGATCGACCACCAGGCAGTGCGTCAGCGCCACCAGCGCGGCGAGCTCCCGCAGGTTGGACACGCCGTCGAACACCCGCACCTCGATGGTGCCCAGATGCGGTGACGGCCTGATGTCCCAGCGGACCTCGTTGATGTGGTCGATGATGCCGGTCTTCTTCTGGTCGTGCACGAACCGCTCGAACTGCCGCCAGGTCTGGAACTGGAAGGGCAGCCCGGCGGTCGGCAGCTGCTGGAACATCATCGCCCGGTTGCTGGCGTAGCCGGTGTCCTCGCCGGCCCAGAACGGCGACGACGCCGACAGCGCCAGCAGATGCGGGTACTGGTTCAGCAGCGAGGAGATGATCGGCATCACCTTGTGCGCCGAGGACACCCCGATGTGGACGTGCACGCCCCAGATCAGCATCTGCCGTCCCCACCACTGGGTGCGCTTGATCAGCTCGGCGTAGCGCGGCGCGTCGGTCAGCTTCTGCGCCGACCACGACGCGAACGGGTGAGTGCCCGCGCAGAACAGCTCCATGCCGCGCTCGTGCACGATGTCGCGTGCGCTACGCAGGGTGGTGGCCAGGTCGACCATCGCCTCGTCGACGGTGTCACAGACACCGGTGACGACCTCGATGGTGTTGCGCAGCAATTCCTTGTGGACGTGTGGGCTTTCGCCCACATCGGCGATCACTTCGGCCGCCTCGTTGCTCAGATCGCGGGTGACCGCGTCGATGAGGGCGAACTCCCACTCGACACCGAGGGTCGGCCGGGGCGAACCGGCGAAGTCGATCCGGCCGGGCTTGCCCGCTGACGGCTTAGCCGGTGCCGATGACACCGCAGGCCACCCGCTTGCCGGCGTCACCGGTGGCCATGGTGGTTTCGTCCGGGCCGGGGGCACCACCGTTGATCTGCTGATAGCGCTCCGGCGGGATGTTGGCGAAGTTGTCGGCGTCCGCGTGGATGATGATCGCGGTCCCGTTACCGGCCAGCAGATCCTCTTTGGTGAACGCGTTGGTGGTGGTCACCAGCATCGCCGAGCCGTCCTCGCGGACCTGCAGCGAGGACAGGTCACCGCTGGCGGGGTGTCCGGAGTGGCCGCCGGCCTGGAAGTGGCCGCCGGCGGACAGGAAGTCACCGGGTGCGCCGCCGGCCGGGGCCACGGAGTTGGCCTCGCACTTGGCATAGGAGTGCAGGTGCAGCCCGTGGAAACCCGGGGTCAGCTTGCCGGTCCCGGTGGTCTGGATGGTGACGGTGGCGAAACCGTCGGCGAAGTCGAAGGTGGCGGCGGCGACCTGGGTGCCGTCCGGCGCCTTCAGCTGCGCGGTCAGCGTCTCGCCGTGGGCGGCCGGCGCCTCGGGCGCGCCGTGCGACTCTTCGCCCGCCGCCGCCGGTGCCGGCGAGCCGGTCCACACGGCCGGGGTGGTACCCGGTTGTGAGGCGATCGGTTCGTTCGGGCTGCACGCGGTCAACAACGCGACGGGAGCAACGAACATGACGGCGGTGGCAGTTCTCAACGGGCTCACTGACTTGACCATGTGCCGAAGCCTATCCGGTCACCAGAACGATCACGCCCGGTGGTTGCTCGGCAATTTCCGGGATTCGGGGTGCAGCCGGCGCGCTGAGCACTTTGGCGACCGCCTCGGCCGCGGCCTGCTCGCCCTCGGTCGTGCCGTAGTACACCGTCGTCTCGGGCAGCGGCGGCACCTGGAGGTTGCTGGTCTCGGTGACGTTCCAGCCTGCCTCGCGCAGCCGGTCGCCGATCCGGCCGGCGGCGCCTTCGCCCTCGCCGACGTTGAACACCCGCACGTCGGCCTTGGGTTCCGGTGCGGCCGAGGTCTTGGTGGTGGTGGTGACGGTGCGCACCGAGGTGTCGTCGCTGCTGGTGTCGTTGCCGGAGCCCATGGCCTGGAAACCGACCAGCAGGAAGATCACGCCCAGGAACAGCAGCACCATCACCATGGCCCGCAGTGGCAGGCCCGAGGAGTCAGGAACGCGGTCGTTCATCGCGCCCACTGTAACCAGGGCCGGTGCCTAGGGAGAAAAATCAGGGGACCTCGAAGCCGAGTCGCCGCGCCGCGCGCGCCTTCTGCCTGCTGGCCCGCAGCCGCCGAAGCCGCTTGACCAGCATCGGATCGGCTGCCAGCGCCTCCGGCCGGTCCACAAGGGCGTTGAGCACCTGGTAGTAGCGGGTGGCCGACATGGAGAAGAGCTCCTTGATGGCCTCTTCTTTGGCGCCGGCGTACTTCCACCACTGCCGTTCGAAGGCCAGGATGTCGTATTCGCGGCGGGTCAGCCCGTCGGGGAGGTCAGCGTCGTCATTGGACCGCTCGGCCCGTGCCATGGCGCCGTCCATTTCGATCTGCTGACCCTTTCGAAGACCCGCTGAATACGTCCCTGTGCTCGGCGCTCATTCAATCACGGTTGTGCCGGTTGGGATGGCAGCCGAGCCCGCGCGTCGGCTGACTTAAGCTTGCCGATCATGGCAGTCAGACCAATCGTGATCCTGGGTGATCCCGTTCTGCACAATCCGACCGCTCCGGTGCCGGTCGGCGACGACGGTTCGCTGCCCGCGGATCTGGCCGAGCTGATCACCGACATGTACGACACCATGGACGCCGCCAACGGAGTCGGGCTGGCCGCCAACCAGATCGGCGTGGGGTTGCGGCTGTTCGTCTACGACTGCGCCGACGAGCGGGGCCAGACCACCCGCCACCGAGGGGTGGTGATCAACCCGGTGCTCGAGACCTCGGAGATCCCCGAGACCATGCCCGACCCGGACAACGACGACGAGGGCTGCCTGTCGGTGCCCGGCGAATCGTTTCCGTGCGGCCGGGCCAAGTGGGCCCGGGTGACCGGCCTGGATGCCGACGGCAACCCGGTCACCCTGGAGGGGCATGACCTGTTCGCCCGCATGCTGCAGCACGAGACGGGCCACCTCGACGGCTTCCTCTATGTCGACAAGCTGATCGGGCGGCACGCCCGCGCCGCCAAACGCGCGGTGAAGTCGAACGGCTGGGGGGTGCCCGGCCTGTCCTGGACACCGGGCAAGGTGCCCGACCCGTTCGGTCACTGACCCCGATGGCCAGCCTGCCGCCGGTCGGCAGCCGGGTGAGCATCCGCTATCGCCTGCCCGCGGGGGCCGCGCATGCGATGACCGACGTGATCGGCGAGCTGCTGGCCGTCGACCCGACGATCGTGCTCGCCACCAAGTCCGACGGCCGGGTGCAGGTGTCACCGACCGATGTGGTGGCGGTCCGCGAGCTCAGCATGGTCGCGGTCCGCAACTCCGAGATCCGGGCGCTCGAGCACGCGGCGGCGCTGGCCTGGCCGGGCACCGAGCAGAGCTGGCAGGACGGCTGGTTCCTGCGGGCCGGTGGCGGTTACACCAGCAGGGCCAACTCGGCTGTGCCGCTGGATGTCTCGACAACCATCGCCGGCCTGCCTGCGATCGTCGAGTGGTATCGGCAGCGGGGGCTGCCGCCGTGGCTGGCCCTGCCGGAGCGGCTGCTGCCGATTCGCGCCGAGGGGGTCAAGCACAACCGGGTGATGGTCACCGACCTCACCGACACCGGCGGCGGTCCGGATCCGGCGGTGACGCTGCACGACCGGCCGGATGCCGGGTGGCTCGAGTGCTATCAGCGCGAGGTGCCGGTCGAGGTGCTGACCGCGGTGGTCGACGGCGACGTGGTCTTCGCCGCGATCGCCGACGAGGCGGTCGGTCGCGGTGCGGTGACGGGCGCCCCGGACGGCACCCGCTGGCTGGGGATCTCGGCGGTGCAGGTCGGTGGCGCACACCGCAGGCGGGGCCATGCCCGCCGGCTGTGCGGGAGCCTGCTGGAGTGGGGTGCGCAGCTGGGCGCGACCAGGGCCTACGTCCAGGTGCTCAGCGACAACACCGGCGCGATCCTGCTCTACCACTCGCTGGGATTCCGGCTGCATCATCACCATCGCTACGTCGATGCGCGGTCGTTGACCGCACGTACGCTGTAGCCCATGTCCGCCGACGTCTTGCGCCTGGCCACCTGGAATGTGAATTCGATTCGCGCCAGGGTGGGCCGGGTCGTCGACTGGTTGCAGCGCGGTGACGTCGACGTGCTGGCCATGCAGGAGACCAAGTGCGCCGACGACCAGTTCCCCACCATGCCGTTCCTGGAGGCCGGCTACGAGGTGGTGCACTGCGGGTTCAACCAGTGGAACGGGGTGGCGATCGCCTCGCGGGTCGGCCTGGACGACGTCGAGGTCGGTTTCGACGGGCAGCCCTCGTGGGGCAAGGACGGCACTGACGCCAAGGCCGAGGCCCGCGCGCTGGCCGCCACCTGCGCCGGGGTCCGGGTGTGGAGCCTGTACGTGCCCAACGGCCGGACACTGGCCGACCCGCATTATCAGTACAAGCTGGAATGGCTTGCCGCGCTGCGCAATACGGCCGAGTCCTGGCTGCAGGACGATCCGCAGCAGCAGATCGCGCTGGTCGGCGACTGGAACATCGCCCCGGACGACGACGACGTCTGGGACATCGCGGCGTTCGACGGGGCCACCCATGTGTCGGCCCCGGAGCGCGCGGCGTTCAATGCGATCGTCGAGACCCGGTTCACCGACGTGGTGCGTCCGTTCACTCCCGGTCCGGGCGTGTACACGTACTGGGATTACACCCAGCTGGCGTTTCAGAAGCGCCGCGGGATGCGCATCGACTTCATCCTGGGCTCACCGGGTCTGGCGCAGCGGGTGACGCACGCCGAGATCGTCAAGGACGAACGCCGTCCGGGCAAGAAGGGCGACCCGGCACCCAGCGATCACGCACCGGTGCTGGTGGAGCTGAGCCGGTAGCCGCTCAGACCGTGGTCGGCTCGCTGACCTTCACCAGCATCTTGCCGATGTTGGCACCGGTGAACAGGCCGTTGAGGGCGTCGACGCAGGATTCCAGCCCGTCGAACACCGTCTCGCGGTGCACCAACTTGCCCTCAGACTCCCAGCGACGCAGATCGGCGAAGGCCTCGTCGAAGCGCCCCCACATGTCCAGGGCGTTGAATCCTTGCATGGTGGCGGTCTTGGCCAGCAGGTTGACGTAGTTGGACGGCCCCGGATGGTCGCCGCTCAGGTAGCTGGAGATGACGCCGCACAGCACCACCCGGGCCTTGGGGGCCAGCCGGCCCAGCACCGCGTTGAGGATCGGGCCGCCGACGTTGTCGAAGTAGACGTCCACGCCTTTGGGGCAGTGTTGTTTGAGTGCGGCGGGGATGTCGTCGTGCTTGTAGTCGATGCAGGCGTCGAAGCCGAAGTCCTCGACCACCGCCCGGCACTTGTCCGGGCCACCGGCGATGCCGACCACCCGGGCACCGGCGATCTTGGCGATCTGTCCCGCCACCGAACCGGTGGCGCCCGCCGCCGCGGAGACCACGACGGTCTCCCCTTCCTTCGGGCGGCCGATGTCGGTCATCCCGAAATAGGCGGTGGCGCCGGTCGGGCCGTACACGCTCATGATGGCCAGTTGGTCGGTTTCACCGGGGATCGGCGTGCTGAACACGTCGTCGCGGATGACGGCGTAGTCCTGGAATCCGGTCAGGGTGGTCACCACGTCGCCGACGGCGAACGCCGGGCACCGGGATTCGACCACCTCGCCGATCCCGGCCGCCCGGATGACCTCGCCGAGTTGTACCGGCGGCAGGTAGCTCGGCTGGTCGTCGAGCCAGGTGCGCGCTGCGGCGTCGAGCCCCACGTAGGTGGTGCGCAGCAGCGCCTCGCCATCGGCGAGTTCGGGTGCGGCGGTGGTGACCAGCTCGGTGTCGGCGGCTTGCACCAGGCCGGTCGGGCGGCGGCGAAGGAGGATCTGGCGGTTCGTCAGCACGGGCACGGTCAGTGAAACTACCGAAGCCCGCACTGCTTTGGAGCGCAGTTGGGACAGTCCCGCGCTACGGTATCCACCGACGCGTGAAGGCTTCAGACAAGGAGGCCGGGATGTTCGAATCGTTCAAGCGCGGTTGGAGCATGGCCGGGGCGAGCTGGTCGGTCCTGAAGGCCTATCCGAAACTGGCGCTGTTCCCGGTGCTCTCCGGCATCGCACTGATCGCGGTGAGCGCTGTCATGATCATCCCGACGGGCGTGGTGGCGACCGCCGATGCAGCCCTGAACGTCTCCGAGAAGGCAGAACAGTCGATCGTCCTCGCCGCGTTGTTCGTTTGGTATTTCCTCTGCACATTCGTCATCGTGTTCTGCAACGCCGGGCTGATCGCATGCACGCTGCAGAGCTTCGCCGGCCAGGCACCCACGATCGGTTCGGGATTCGCCGCGGCGGGCAAGCGCCTGCCGCAGATTCTGGGCTGGTCGCTGGTCGCAGCGACCGTCGGCGTGATCTTGCAGGCCTTGCAGACGCTGTTGACCGACAAACTCGGGTTCATCGGCGAACTGCTCGGCGCCATCTTCAGTGGGATCTGGGGAGTCGCCACTTATTTTGTGGTCCCAGTACTCGTGACCGACGGGGTCGGACCGATCAAGGCGGTCAAGCGTTCATCGGGCATCCTGCGCCGCACGTGGGGTGAATCCCTCGCCGGCTCAGGCGGACTGGGCCTCATCTCACTTCTGTTCGTGCTTCCGTTGATCGCCTTCGTCGCCGTCGGCGTGATGCTGGCCAACGGCGCCGGCGGCACTGCCGCGGGAGGGGCGGTTCTGGCGGCGCTGATCGCGATCGGGGCGGTGTATCTGCTGGCGGTGATCGTCGTCTTCACCGCCCTCGGCTCGATTTTCCGCGCCGCGGTGTACCTCTACGCCACCACCGGCATCCCGCCCGGCCACATCGACGCGGCCCTGCTGCAGTCCTCGTTCCAGAGCAAATGAAGCGCCATTACCGGCAGGTGAACATTCGGCGATTCGACTGGCGATAGCGCGTCATCGAAACGACGATCTTCGAGATGCGATCGTTTGTGTCGGTCTATGTCGATTGGGCGGCCACCGTCGAGCAGGTGCGCACCGCCGTCGCCGCGCTGCGGGCGCCCGCCGGGGTGCACCGCATCGACGTCGTCGAGGCCGGCGACACCCTCGGCTGCCGGATCGCCGTCGACCTGACCGGTGATTTCGACGAACAGCGCGACGGCCCGCGCATCGCCCGGTCCTACGCCGCCGCGCTGTCCGAGGCGCTCGGCGTGCCGGCGTTCGCGCTGCACGATCTGATTCTGGTCGGCCGTTCGGATTGGTGAACCCGGCCCGTCCTGCGCTCGTCACGGTCTGTTCGTGCGGGTGTGCTGGGCTGGCCCGATGGACGCCGACATCCTCATTCCCAAAAGCACGGCACACCAGGCATTGACGTGTATCGACGCGCTCATCGCGCTCTACCGCCGCGAACGGCCGGCCGGGGGCTCCCGGGCGGTCGGTGACCTCATCGAGCTCCGCGAGGTGATGGCCGAAAGCATGCGGGCCTCGCGCGACCGCACCGCCCGGGTGGCGGCCGGCACGCTGATCCGGGTTTCCGATCGGCTCAAGGCGTGCGCTCAGGACGAACTGGGCCCTGATGAGATGCAGGCCGCGATGTGGCGCACCGCCGGGCGACTGCACCGCTGGGTGGCCGAGGGCACCGCGGCGCCGGTGGCTACTCGGCCGTCGCCTGCGCGGGCTCCCGGCTCTCGGTGACCGGTTCGGCGCCGTAGCGGCCCGGGTTGAACAGCGACGCGATCGCGCCGATCACCATCATCAGCGCGGCGGCACCGAACACCACCACCAGCCCGGAGTGGAACGGCTCGGTGATCAGGTTCGGGAAGAACGTCTGCCCGGTGAGCACGTCGGCGTTGACTCCCGGCTGGTGCAGCGCATCGTAGGGAGCCAGCAGTTCGGCGATCGGGTTGTAGCCCAGGAAGGCGGCGAACAGGCTGCCGACCGGGGGCAGGTTGGCGACGTCGTGGGCGACGTCGGGCGAAACACCCTGTGCCGCAAGGCCCTGACTCATGGCGTTGGGCAGAGTATGGGCCAGCCCGACGATCATCAGCGAGAAGAAGATCCCGATCGACAGCGACGAGCCGGCGTTGAAGAACGTCGCCCGTACACCCGAGGCGGCCCCGCGCTGGGCGGCGGGAACGCTGGACATGATGGCCGCCGTGTTGGGGGCGGTGAAGATGCCACCGCCCAGGCCGTTGAGGAACACCAGGACAGCGAACACCCAGTAGTTGAAGTTGACCGGGATCATCAGCAGCGCAACGAATGTGACGGCCATCAGCACCATGCCGCCAACCGTGAACGGCCGGGCGCCGAACCGGTCGGCCAGCGATCCGGCGATCGGTGCGGCGGCCAGGAAACCGAACGTCGCGGGTAGCAGATAGATCCCGGCCCACAGCGGGGTGGACTCGAAACTGTAGCCGTGCAACGGAAGCCAGATGCCCTGCAGCCAGATGATCAGCATGAATTGCAGGCCGCCACGGCCCACCGACGACATCAGCCCGGCGAGGTTGCCCATGCCGAACGCCGCCGAGCGGAACAACCGGATGTCGACCATCGGCTGCGACACCCGCAATTCGATGAGGCAGAACCCCGCCAGCAGGGCCAGTCCGCCGATGATCGAGCCCAGCACCAGCGGATTGGTCCAGCCGGTCGTCGAGTCGCCGTATGGCTGGATGCCGTAGGTGATTCCGATCAGTAGGACGGTCAGGCCGACACCGAAGGTCACGGTGCCCGCCCAGTCAACCCGGCCGGGGCTGCGCACGCCCAGTTCCTTCAGGGAGCGCATGCTCCAGATGGTGCCCAGGATGCCGATCGGCACACCTACCCAAAACACCGCCTGCCAATGGATTTCGGAGAGCACGCCGCCGATCAGCAGGCCAAGAAAGGAGCCCGCCACGGCCGCGACCATGTTGACCCCGAGCGCCATGCCGCGCTGATTGGCCGGGAAGGCGTCGGTGAGGATGGCCGACGACGACGACATCAGCATGGCGCCGCCGATGCCCTGGATCACCCGCCAGGCGATCAGCCAGATCGCCCCGCCGTCGAGATGGAACGGATCGAACGACAGCGCGATCGCCGCCAGGGTGAACACCACGAAGCCGATGTTGTAGATCTTCACCCGGCCGTACATGTCGCCGAGCCGGCCGAACGGCACGACCAGCACCGCCGTCACCACCAGGTAGCCCATCAACATCCACAGCAGATAGCTGACGTTGCCGGGGGCCAGCGGGTTGAGGCCGATGCCGCGGAAGATGGCCGGCAGCGAGATCAGCACGATCGAGGCGTTGATCGACGCCAGCAGAATGCCCAGCGTGGTGTTGGACAGCACCACCCACTTGTAGTGCGGATGATCGTGGTCCATCCGGCGGCGGCGCCGGTCGGTTTCGGCCAGCGCGGGATCGAGCTCGGTCGTCACGGGCAAATCTCGTTTCGTATGCAATCGTCTAGCGCAATCAGTGGGCGCCTGCGGCGCAATAACGCATATGTTAGCTATACAAATCATCGAGGGCCAATCGTCTGGCCTGCGCGAATTTCACGTTTCGCAGGACAAGTTCGGGTAGACCCACGCCAAACGTGAAAATCGATTCCCACGCGAGGAACGATGTCAGTGCCCGATGACATGCTCCCGCCATGGCCAAACGGGCGGTGTTCATCGGTCGTGAGGCGCTGACGGATGGTCGGCTCACCAGGAGTGAGCTGGCCCGCTGGTACCAGCCGCTGTTTCGCGGTGTGTACATGCCGAAGGACGCGACGGTCACGTTATGGGATCGGGCGAAGGCGGCGTGGTTGGCGACCGGCCGCCAGGCGGTGATCACCGGCGTGGCGGCATCCGGACTGTACGGCGCGAATTGGGTCGACCCGAACACCACCATCGAGCTGATATCGCCGCGCCATGCCCGGCCGCAACCAGGCTTGGTTGTCCGCCAGGAGTCGATCGCACCCGACGAGGTCACCACCGTCTCCGGTATCCCGGTTGTCGTGCGCGCCCGCGCGGCATTCGACCTGGGCCGGCATCTGCGGCGCGGTGAAGCCGTCGCTCGACTGGACGCGCTCATGCGCAACCAAGTGTTCTCGTCCGAGGACGTCCTCGTCCTCGCCAAGCGATATCCCGGGGTGCGAGGACTGAAGCGGCTGGCCGACGTCCTGCCGCTCGTCGACGGCGGCGCCGCCTCACCGCAAGAGACGCGGCTGCGCCTGTTGTACATCGACGCCGGCCTGCCGTGCCCCACAACTCAGGTCCCAGTGCTGAAGGGCTGGGAGGCGGTGCGAATCCTCGACTTGGGCTGGGAGCAATTCCGGGTCGGCTCGGAGTACGACGGGGACGTGCACCGCACAAGCCGTCGCGCCTACGTGAAAGACCTGCGCGCGCGTTCGAAGGTGGAAAGTCTCGGCTGGGCGGTCGATCACGTCATCAAGGAGGACCGCGACGCCGAGATCATCGGCCGCGCCCGGCGACTGCTCCTCGCCCGCGGCTGGCGGCCCTGAGCGAGGTCGGGCCGTCGAATTTCACCTTCCGCAGCGAAAGATCGAGTAGGCCGCCGCCAAACGTGAAACTCGCGCTCGGCCGCGCGTTGCGGCGTGGGTTACTGTTGGCGACGGAAACCAACCACACGGGAGCGCACAACGAGTGCGCTGAGAGGACGGCTGACGCGCCGTCGACCGTAGAACCTGTCCGGGTAATGCCGGCGTAGGGAGATGTGTAATGAGTGCTGTTGTCAATCCCGAAATCACCACCGGCCCCATCGCCGGCAGCACGAAGGTCTATCGCGAGGGCGTGCCGTTCCGCCGCGTGCACCTGAGCAACGACGACCATCTGGACCTGTACGACACCTCCGGGCCCTACACCGATCCGCACGCGGTGATCGATCTGCACGCCGGATTGCCCGCGCGGCCCGGGGTGGTGGTCGACCGCGGTACCCAGTTGCAGCGGGCCCGCTCCGGTGAGATCACCGCCGAGATGGCGTTCATCGCAACCAGGGAGGGCGTCGACGCCGAACTGGTCCGCGCCGAGGTGGCGCGCGGCCGGGCGGTGATCCCCGCCAACCACCGTCATCCGGAGAGTGAGCCGATGATCATCGGCAAGGCCTTCGCGGTGAAAGTCAATGCCAATATCGGCAATTCGGCCGTCACCTCCTCGATCGCCGAGGAAGTCGACAAGATGGTGTGGGCCACCCGATGGGGTGCGGACACGATCATGGACCTGTCCACCGGCGCCGACATCCACACCACCAGAGAGTGGATCCTGCGCAACTCCCCGGTCCCGGTCGGCACGGTGCCCATGTATCAGGCACTGGAGAAGGTCAACGGCGACCCGACCCGGTTGAGCTGGGAGGTGTACCGCGACACCGTGATCGAGCAGTGCGAGCAGGGCGTGGACTACATGACCGTGCATGCCGGCGTGCTGTTGCGCCACATCCCGCTCACCGTCAACCGGGTCACCGGGATCGTCAGCCGCGGTGGATCCATCATGGCCGCGTGGTGCCTGGCTCATCACCAAGAGTCGTTCCTGTACACCAACTTCGAGGAACTGTGCGAGATCCTCGGACGCTACGACGTCACCTTCTCCCTCGGCGACGGGTTGCGGCCCGGCTCGATCGCCGACGCCAACGACGCGGCCCAGTTCGCCGAGCTGGCCACCCTCGGCGAGCTGACGACCATCGCCAAAGCCGCCGGCGTGCAGGTGATGATCGAGGGACCCGGCCATGTGCCGATGCACAAGATCGTCGAGAACGTCCGGCTCGAAGAAGAACTGTGCGACGAGGCGCCGTTCTACACGCTGGGACCGCTGGCCACCGATATCGCCCCCGGCTACGACCACATCACCTCGGCGATCGGCGCGGCCATCATCGCCCAGGCCGGCACGGCGATGCTGTGTTACGTCACCCCGAAGGAACACCTCGGGCTGCCCAACCGCAAGGACGTCAAGGACGGGGTGATCGCCTACAAGATCGCCGCCCACGCCGCCGACCTGGCCAAGGGGCACCCCCGCGCGCAGGAGCGTGACGACGCACTGTCGCGGGCCCGGTTCGACTTCCGCTGGCACGACCAGTTCGCGCTGTCGCTGGATCCCGACACCGCGCGCGAGTTCCACGACGAGACGCTGCCCGCCGAGCCGGCCAAGACCGCGCATTTCTGCTCGATGTGCGGCCCGAAGTTCTGCTCGATGCGCATCACGGCCGACATTCGCGAGGCCATGGCCGCCAAATCCGAGGAGTTCGCCGCACACGGCAACCGGGTCTACATCCCTCTGGAACACTCACAGCCGTGAAGTACCTGCCGCTGACCCCACCCGGCCAGACCCCGCCACGGGTCATGACCATCGCCGGTTCCGACTCCGGTGGTGGCGCGGGCATCCAGGCCGACATGCGCACCTTCGCGCTGCTCGGCGTGCATTCACTGGTTGCCGTCACCGCCGTCACCGTGCAGAACTCGGTGGGCGTCAAGGGCTTTCACGAGATCCCGACCGATGTCATCGCCGGCCAGATCGAGGCGGTGGTGACCGACATCGGCCTGCAGGCGGCCAAGACCGGCATGCTGGCCTCCGCGCCGATCATCGAGACCGTCGCCGGGACCTGGCGCGATCTCGGCCTGGCCGGCACCACACCGTTCGTCGTCGACCCGGTGTGCGCCTCCATGCACGGCGACCCGCTGCTGCACCCGTCGGCACTGGACACCCTGCGTACCGAGCTGTTTCCGCTGGCCAGCCTGGTCACCCCCAACCTCGACGAGGTACGGCTACTGGTCGGCATCGACGTGGTCGACGAGGCGACCCAGCGCGACGCCGCCAAGGCACTGCACGCGCTGGGCCCGCAGTGGGCTCTGGTCAAAGGCGGTCACCTTCGCGGTTCGGCGCACAGCCCGGACCTGCTCTACAACGGCACCGACTTCCACGAGTTCGATGCCCCGCGGGTGGACACCGGCCACGACCACGGTGCCGGTGACACGCTGGGCGCGGCCACCGCCTGCGCGCTGGCCCACGGGTATTCGATGCCGGATGCGGTCGCGTTCGGCAAGGCCTGGGTCACCGAATGCCTGCGCGCGGCCTATCCCCTGGGCAGCGGCCACGGTCCGGTGTCGGCGCTGTGGCGGCTACAGGAGTGAGCCCGGCCGAGCTCGACGCGATCGCCGGCATCGCCCACGCCCCCGACGGTGCGCCGGCCGGAGTGGTGCTGCTGACCCATGGGGCCGGCGGCAGCCGGGAGTCGCCATTGCTGGTACGGATCTGCGACGAGTGGGCGGCCCGCGGCTGGTTGGCGGTGCGCTACAACCTGCCCTACCGGCGGCGCCGCCCGAAGGGGCCGCCGTCGGGGTCGGCCGCCGGTGACCGGGACGGCATTGTCGAGGCCCTCACCCTGGCCCGCAGCTGGGCCGACGGGCCGGTGATCGCCGGCGGGCACTCCTATGGCGGGCGGCAGACGTCGATGGTCGCCGCCGAGCAGCCCGAGCTGGTGTCCCTGCTGAGCCTGTTCTCCTACCCGCTGCACCCGCCTGGTAAGCCCGACCGGCTGCGCATCGAGCACTTCGGCGCCATCACCGCCCCGACGGTGTTCACCCACGGCACCGCCGACCCGTTCGGCAGCATCCCCGAACTGCGAGAAGCCGCCACGTTGATCAGCGGGCCGGTCGACATCGTCGAGATCACCGGGGCCCGCCATGATCTGGGCTCCAAGACGCTCGATGTGCCCGCCCTTGCGGTCGGCGCCGCGCAGCACCTCCTGGGCTGAGTCCGCCCCGATCCCGGATCGGAGCGCCGTTGGTCCCGAGGACTTGGGCCAAATGGCTTCACCTTACTCGCGAGTAAGATACGGTATTCTGTCCGCATGGCAACGCAGCTCGACGCGATCATCGTCGGCGCCGGTTTCGCGGGAATCGGTGCGGCAATCCAGCTCAAGCGCATGGGGTTCGACAATTTCGTGCTGCTGGACCGCGAGGACGATCTCGGCGGCACCTGGTATGTCAATCACTACCCCGGGCTGACGGTCGACGTGCCGACCACCACCTATTCCTACTTCTTCGAGCCCAACCCGAACTGGAATCGGCTGTTCTCCACCGGCGCCGAGATCAAGCAGTACGCCGACAACGTCGCCGACAAGTACGACGTGCGTCGCCACATCCGGTTCAACTCGACCGTCGAAAGCGCCCGCTGGGACGAGGAAGCCGCGCGCTGGCAGGTAACGCTGGCCGGCGGTGAGACGTTGGCGGCGCGCTACCTGATCACCGCGACCGGCTTCCTGTCCCAGCCGTTCACCCCGGAGATCCCCGGCATCCACAGCTTCGAGGGCACGATCGTCCACACCGCCGACTGGGACGACAGCTACGACCCGGCCAACCGCAAGATCGGCATCATCGGCACCGGGGCCACCGCCGTTCAGCTGATCCCCGAGTTGGCCCGCGACGCCGCCGATCTGACCGTCTATCAGCGCACCGCGATCTACGTGGTGCCCAAGGTCGACATCAAGTTCTCGGCGCGGGCCAAGCGGCTGTTCGCCCGGGTGCCGGCCACCCAGCGGGCCATCCGCGCGATCACCGATTGGCTCTACGAGTTCATGATCTCGGTGGGCGTGCTGCGGTTCACCCCGCGCATCACGATCGCCGCCGCCGACCTGGCCAAGATGTGGCGGTTCGCGACGATCCGGGACAAGGAACTGCGCCGTGAGCTCACCCCGGACTACGACTTCGGCTGCAAGCGGCCAACCTTCTCCAACAAGTACTACCGGGCGTTCACCAAGCCCAATGTGCACCTGCAGACCAGCGGCATCGACCACATCGAGGCGGACGGGATCGTCGCCAACGACGGCACCAAGGCCGTCATCGACACCTTGGTGCTGGCCACCGGGTATGACATCTGGGAAGCGAACTTCCCCGCCTTCGAGGTGATCGGCCGCGATGGACGCAACCTCGGAAAGTGGTGGCGTGACACCCGGTTCCAGGCTTATCAGGGCGTGGCGGTGCCCTACTTCCCGAACTTCTTGAGCCTGGCCAGCCCGTACGCGTTCCTCGGGTTGAACTTCTTCAACTCGATGGAATACCAGATGCGGCACATGGACCGGCTGTTCGGCGAGCTGAAGCGGCGCGGGGCAACCACATTCGAGATCACCGAGGAAGCCAACACCCGGTATCTGGACCGGATGACCGAATTGCTCGGGGACACTCTGTTCACCCAAGGCAACTGCGCATCGGCGCGGTCGTACTATTTCAATCCCAGTGGTGAGGCGACCCTGCTGCGGCCGATGTCGACGCGTACCGCGGTACGCGAAGCCTCGACCTACCCGGTGTCCGATTACCACATCAGGTGAGACCGAGAGGATGTCGATGTCTGCAGAGCCGTTGATCAAGCTGACCGGGGTGGCCGTGGCCCTGACCGGGCTGTCGCACTTCGTGCGCCCGGAGTTGTTCGAATCGGCCACCAAGTCGGCGTTCCCGGAGAACACGCTGCAGCACACCTACATCGACGGCGGGATCGAGACCGCAATCGGACTGGCCTTGGTGGCGCCGAAGACCCGCAAGCTGGCGCTGGCCGGATTGCTGGCCTACGGCGCCTATCTGGGCGCCAACGTGGCCCGCAATCGCTGAGCTCTTCAAGATCACAGTTCCGACAAGATTGACGACGCCGTCAACTTTTTGCCTTACATTGGTCGGGCACGGCGACGCGTACGTCGTTGGTTTTTGAGGATGCCACGCGAAATGGGTCGGGGGACCGTGCCGGACCGGCCTGGGCGCGGGCGACCGTGCCCAAGCCGGTCCGCATTCATCTTGGCCGTCTAGCATCCCGCGCGTGAACAACCTGGCGCGCCGCCTCGGTACCACCGACGCCGTGATCATCGGGCTCGGTTCGATGGTCGGGGCCGGAATCTTCGTCGCGCTGACCCCGGCGGCAGCCGCGGCGGGGTCCTGGCTGCTGGTCGGCCTGGCACTGGCCGGCGCGGTCGCCTACTGCAACGCGATGTCCTCGGCGTGGCTGGCGGCGCGCTACCCGCAATCCGGTGGCACCTACGTCTACGGCCGCGAGCGACTCGGTGATTTCTGGGGCTACCTCGCCGGCTGGAGCTTCGTGGTCGGCAAGACCGCCTCCTGCGCCGCGATGGCACTGACCGTCGGGTTCTACGTGTGGCCGGCCTATGCGCATGCGGTGGCGGTCGCCGCGGTGGTGGCGCTCACGGCCGTCAACTATCGCGGGATCCAGAAGTCGGCACTGCTGACCCGGATCATCGTCGCCGTCGTGCTCGCAGTGCTGGCCGCGGTCGTGGTGATCGTGACGGCCTCCGGGCGTACCGACGTCGGGAACCTGCGACTCGGTGACGCAACGGTTCTCGGGGTGCTGCAGGCCGCCGGGCTGTTGTTCTTCGCCTTCGCCGGTTACGCACGGATCGCCACCCTCGGCGAGGAGGTGCGCGACCCCGCGCGCACGATCCCTCGGGCGATTCCGCTGGCATTGGGGCTTGCCCTGGTGGTCTATGCCGCGGTTGCCGTGACTGTGCTTTCGGTGCTCGGCGCCGACGGATTGACAACGGCGGCAGCACCATTGGCCGAGGCGGTGGGCGCGGCCGGTGCCGGTGGCTTCGAACCGGTGGTGCGGGTCGGCGCCGCGGTGGCGGCACTGGGCTCGCTGCTGTCGCTGATTCTCGGCGTGTCCCGCACCTCGCTGGCGATGGCGCGCGACAACCACCTGCCGGCCGGGCTGGCCGTCGTCCATCCCCGTTTCGGGGTGCCGCACCGCGCAGAAGTCGCGGTCGGAGTGGTCGTCGCGGTGCTGGCCGCGGTGGCCGACGTGCGTGGGGTGATCGGCTTCTCGTCGTTCGCGGTGCTGGTGTACTACGCGATCGCCAACGCCTCGGCGTGGACGCTCGGCCGCCGCCTGGTACCCGCACTGGGGTTCATCGGCTGCCTGGTCCTTGCCGTCGCATTGCCGCTGGGCGCAGTGGTCGCCGGCCTGGCGGTGCTCACGCTCGGTGCGTTGATCTACGCCGTGCGCCGGTTACGGTAGGCCTCCACCGCAGTGGGCAGCGTCATGAAGATGTGGTCCTCGCCGATCTTGTCGAGCAGACCGGCCGCCTGCAGCGCCTCCCGCAGATGCCAGGTCACCCGGGCCATCCCGAACTCGATGCCGCGACGGTTGAGTTCCATCCGCAGCTGGTCCAGGACATCGAGCGCGGTGAGGTCTACCTCGACGTTGGCCTCGGCATTGACCACGAACCATTCGACGGGGTCCGGATTGTCGTCGACCGCCGCCAGTGCTCTGGTACGAAAATTCTCGGCGTTGGCGAAGAACAGCGGGGCGTCGTAGCGGTAGATCAGCAAGCCCGGCTCCAGACGGGCTTGCGGGTAGTCGTCGATGTCGTGCATTCCGGGAACGCCGGGCACGAACCCGAGCACGCTGTCGTGCGGGCGGGCCACCCGCCGCAGCAGGTCCAGAATAGACAAGCCCACCGCGGCCAGCACCCCGTAGAGCACGCCGAGGCCGAGAACGCCCGCTGCAGTGAGCACGGCCAGCACCAGCTCGCTGCGGCGAAACATCGCCAGCCGGCGGTATTCGGCCACGTCGATGAGCCGCAGCGCGGCGAAGATCACCAGTGCCCCCAGCGCCGCGGTGGGGAATTGGGCTAGCACACCGTGGGCGCTGACGGTGACGATCACCAGAACACCCAGGGCGACAACGGAATACAGTTGAGTTCGACTGCCAACCAGATCGCCGACGGCGGTGCGGCTGCCGCTGCAGCTGACCGGCAGGCCGTGAGAAAGGCCGGCACCCAGGTTGCAGGCGCCCAGGGCCCGCAGCTCGGCGTTGGCGTCGATGCGTTGACCTTTGCGGGCGGCGAAAGTCCGTGCGGTCAGCACGTTGTCGGAGAAGCCGACGATCGCGATACCGCCGGCCGCGGCCGCCAGTGTCCCCACATCGTGCCACGGGATGCCGGTGAATCCGAACGGTGGCAGACCGGCCGGGACGTCGCCGATCACCCGAATGCCGTAGTGGTCCAACGAGAAGACCGCCACCGCCACAGTGGCTGCCAGCATGGCGATCAGCGGCCCCGGCGAGCGGGGGAACACTCGGGCCAGCCCGAACAGCACCGCAAGCACGGCTGCCGAGAACACCACCGTCGGCCAGTGCGGCTCCCCGACGACGTGGGCCAGCGAGCGGATCTGCTCGACGAACTCGTCGCCGGTGACGGGCACGCCGATGACCTTGCCCGCCTGGCTCGCGATCATGATGACCGCAACCCCGGTCATATAGCCGACCAGCACCGGCCGAGACAGCAGGTCGGCCAGGAAGCCCAGCCGCACCAGTCCACCGGCCAGACAGATCACGCCCACCAGTAGTGCCAGCACCGCGGCCAGCGCGGCGTATCGCCCGGCGTCCCCGGCGGCCAACGGGGCCAGCGCGGTCGCGGTCATCAAGGCCGTGGTGGACTCCGGCCCTGCCGACAACTGCCGAGACGTGCCGAGCAGCGCATACACCGCCAGCGGCGCCAGCGCGGCCCACAACCCCACCACGGCGGGCAGTCCCGCTACCGTCGCGTACGCCATCACCTGAGGGATCAGGTAGGCGGCCACGGTCAGGCCGGCGACGACGTCCCCGCGCAGCCAGGACCGCCGGTAGCCGCGAAACTGTTCCAGCCCGGGTGCGACGGCGCTCCAGTTCATCCGTCTAGCATGCGCGGCGCGCCCGCATGCGGTTGAGTTTCCAAGCGTGATTCCGATGACGTGGACGCCGGTTGACAACCGCCCCGACGAGACCTTCGTCGTGGCGCCGCACGAACGACTGAGTTGGCCCCGCACGCTGGGGATCGGCGCCCAGCACGTGGTCGCGATGTTCGGCGCCACGTTCCTGGTGCCGGTGCTGACCGGCTTCCCGCCGGCCACCACGCTGCTGTTTTCCGGAATCGGCACACTGCTGTTCCTGGTGATCACCGGCAACCGGCTGCCGAGTTATCTGGGTTCCAGCTTCTCGGTGATCGCTCCGGTTACCGCGGCGGTCGCCTCGCACGGGGCGGGCAGCGCGCTGGGCGGGCTGATCGCGGTCGGGGCGTTGCTGATCGGAATCGGCCTGGTCGTGCAGCTGGCTGGGACGCACTGGATCGAGGTCGCCCTGCCGCCGGTGGTCACCGGCGCCATCGTCGCGCTGATCGGGTTCAACCTGGCGCCGGCGGCCAAGACGAACTTCGAGAAGGGCCCGCTGGTTGGCGTCGTCACGCTGGTGCTGCTGGTCGCCGCGCTGGCGTTCTTTCGTGGCATCATCGGGCGACTGGCGATCTTCCTGGCGGTGGTCGCGGGCTATCTGCTCGCGTTGGCCCTCGGCGACGTGGACACCTCGGGCATCGCCGCGGCCGGCTGGATCGGACTGCCGACTTTCCAGACGCCGACGCTGAACCTGTCGGTGCTGCCGATGTTCCTGCCGGCGGTGATCGCGCTGGTGGCCGAGAACATCGGGCATGTGAAGTCGGTGGGGCAGATGACCGGCGTCGACACCGACCCGCTGACCGGTCGCGCACTGGCCGCCGACGGGGTCGCGACGGTGCTGGCGGGTCTCGGTGGCGGGTCGGCCACCACCACTTACGCCGAGAACATCGGGGTGATGGCCGCGACCCGCGTCTACTCCACCGCGGCCTATTGGGTGGCCGGCGTGACGGCGATCGTTCTGGCGTTGTGCCCCAAGGTCGGTGCCACCATCTCGGCGATTCCGCCCGGTGTGCTCGGCGGTGCCACCATCGTGCTCTACGGGCTCGTCGGCGTGCTGGGCGTGCGGATCTGGCTGACCAATCAGGTGGACTTCGGCCTGCCGATCAACCAGATGACCGCGGCGATCGCCTTGATCATCGGGATCGCCGACTTCACCTGGACGCTCGGCACGTTGACGTTCACCGGTATCGCGCTGGGCTCGATCGCGGCGCTGGTCGTGTACCACGGCATGCGAGGGCTGGGCGTGCTGCGCGGGGCCCGTGGGGCCCCTGGGCGATGATCGAGCGGCTGTACGCGGCCTTCGCCGGGTACGGTTTCCCCGCCGGTCTGCAGGTGTGCGAGCAGTGCGGCCCGCAATGGTCGGCCGCCGAGATCCGGGCGACCCCGCTGCGTTCGCTGTCGCTCATGCAGCTGGAAGCTGTCCATGTGATGTCGTTGGGCGACAACGACTTCCGGTATTTCTTCCCGCGGCTGATCGATGCGCTGCTCGCGGAGCCGTCGCCGGTGTTCGCCTTCGACCTGCGCGGCCTACGCCGACGCGTGCCGTCATGGCCGGCAGCGGAATCCGCAGCGGTCGCCGAGCTGGTGGACTCCCTGTGGGTCGCCCTGCTCAACAGCTACCCAGCCGCGCTGGGTTATTTCTCCGACAGCCCGACACTCATCGACTTCACCTACTGGAGTGACCAACCACTGCGGCCGCAGCTGGCGCGCTGGCAGTCGATGGACACCGCGCCTGCCGCCGAGCACCTCGCCGAACTGGTGGAGTGGGCGTTCACCGTGCGCGAGCCGATCGAGCCGGCAGTCAAGGAGCCGGTGTTGCACTGGCTGCGACTGCCGGTCATCGGCGAACGCCTCCGCCGCGCCGGCCTGGCGCGTGCAGAGGAGCTGTGGCGAGTCTGCGGACGCTGATCTTCGATCGCCGACGATGAACTAGGAGACCGTGCCCGCGTGCCGGGTGCGGTCCTCGCGGATCGGAATCCCGTTGCGGCCCTCCATGTCCTGGGCATACAGGCCGGCCGAGAACGCCACCCCGCCGCCGAGGATGCCCAGTGCGGTGCGGTCGATGTGGGCCAGGGTGTCGGTGTTCTTGTGGTAGTTCGGATCGAACGGCGCATCGGCGGTACCGCCCCACAGCTTCTGCTGATCGGCGGTCTTGTTCTCTTCGGCGCCGGAGAACAGGCCGCCGGACGGGATCCCGGCCATGGTGAAGGCGTCGTAGTCCGACCGGCCGTCGAACGAGGTGTCCTGGGCGGTCTTTCCGGCTGACTGGAGGTAGGCGACCAAACTGCGCTCGATGCCGGCCGACCCCTCCGGCACCCGCGGCACCCGCTCGTTGCGGCCCGGTGCGGTGGACTGGTCACCGTCGTAGGTGAAGTAGCCGGGGTTGGGTGAGCCGATCATGTCGTAGTTCAGGTACAGCGCGATGTCCTTGAGTTGGTCGACCGTCAGCGACTCGACGTACTTGCTCGACCCGATGGTGCCGAGTTCTTCGGCTCCCCAGAACGCAACGCGCACCGCGTTTTTCACATCCGGGGTGGGGCCCAGCTGCACGGCGGTCTCCAGCACCGCGGCCACTCCCGAGCCATTGTCGTTGATGCCGGGCCCCTCGGGGACGCTGTCCAGGTGCGCGCCGACCATCACGACGTTGCCGGTGGACCCGGTCTTGGTCTGGGCGATCACATTGCGCGCGTTGATCTCCTGGGTGCCGGCCTCCAGGATGAGCGTCGTCGGCCCCGGGTTGGCGCGCAGCCGCGCCCCGTCGGCCTTGCTGACACCGACCACCGGGATCGCGACATCGGTGTCCTCGCCGAGGGTGGCCCCCATGAACTTCTCGTCGACGTTGTTGGCGATGACCATGGCGACCGCACCCAGTTTGGCGCCGATGGCCTGCTTGTCGGCGAACGGGCAACTGCCCCGGTCGACCAGGATCACCGCGCCCTTGACCGGCAGGCCGTCGTAGTCGGCCGGGGCGCAGCCGGGCGTGTCGTCGGCGGGTGCGACCACCAGCGGTCCGCTGACGCCCTGCGGTGGCGTGCCGAGGCTGAACTCGGCGGCGGTGGCCTCCACGGGGACGCCGCCGACCCGCAGGTCGGGCTTGCCTGCCTTGAACACGCGGGCTTGGAACTCCGGGGTCTGCACGTCGAACCCCTTGGCGCGCAGCACGCCGACCACGTAGTCGACGCTGGCGTCGAACCCCGGGGTGCCTACCGCCCTGGTGCCGTTGTGGGCATCGGCGATGTCCTGCAGCTTCTGCAAATGCGCCATCATGGCGTCGGTGGTGACCTGCTTGCGCAGTCCGTCGGCGAACTGCGCGGCCGGTTTGCCCGCGGCGACCGGCTGGCCGGAATCGGCCGCACGGTCACATCCCGCCACGGCGACAACGGAGACCGCGAACGCCGCCGCGGCCAACTGTCTGTGCTTCATCGCGCCCAGGTTAGACGCATTGCCGGATCCGCAGGTGGAGGTGGCACCATGGGCCCGATGACCGTCACCTCCCCGCGCCGCCGCCTGGTCACCTCGACCGAGGTGTTAGTGGCGGCGCTGGTGGTGTGCGCGCTGGCGGGCACCTGGATGCGCGACGGGGTGGCCGGCAACCCCCGGCTGGCCACCGCGGGGACAGTGTTCGCCGGGGTGTTTCTGCAAGCCGTACCCTTCCTCGTACTCGGTGTGGTGATCAGCGGCCTGATCGCCGTGTACGTCTCCCCCGCACGGCTGGCCCGCCTGCTGCCCCGGCGCGCGCCTGCGGCAGTACTGGCCGCCGGGGTGGCCGGCGCAGCACTGCCCGGCTGTGAGTGTGGTTCGGTTCCGGTGGCTCGGCGGCTGTTCGGCGACGGTGCCACCGGCGCGGCCGCGCTCACGTTCATGCTCAGCGCACCCGCGATCAATCCAGTGGTGCTGGTGGCCACCGCGGTGGCCTTCCCCGGTCAGCCGCAGATGGTGGCCGCCCGCGCGCTGGCCTCGCTGGCCACCGCGGTGGTGATGGGCGTGCTCTGGTCGCGATGGGGCCGGCCGGGCTGGGTGACCCGCAGGCTGCCCCGTCCCCAGGTCGACGGCCAGTCCCGTGCGGCGGTGTTCACCGAGGCCGCGCGCCACGACTTCCTGCAGGCCGGCTCCTATCTGGTGATCGGCGCCGCTGCGGCGGCCACCCTGCGAGTCGTGGTGCCGCCGTGGATGTTCGAGCATGTGGCCGGTCATCTGCTGCTCGGCGTGATCACCATGGCGCTGCTGGCGTTCGTGCTGGCGCTGTGCTCGGAAGCCGACGCGTTCGTGGCCGCCAGCCTCACCATGGTGCCGCTGATCCCGCGGCTGGTGTTCCTGGTGGTCGGCCCGGCCGTCGACGTCAAACTGGTTGCCATGCAGGCGGGTCTGTTCGGCCGGGCGTTCGCGGTGCGGTTCGCCCCGGTCACGCTGGTGGTGGCGACCGTGCTGGCCACGGCGGTGGGCCTGGTGCTGCTGTGAGACGCGAGACCGAGAACACCCTGCTGCTGATCGTCGGGATCGCCCTGGTGATGGTGACGGTGACCGGCGCCTACACCCGTTACGTCAAAACCTCGATGCTGCCGTGGCTGGCGATCTCGGCGGTGGTGGTGATTGCGCTGGCACTGGTGTCGATCGCCCGCGACATCCGCAACGGTGGCGCCGCCACAGAGCACTCCGATCACGCGCACCACAGCGGGATCGTCTGGCTGCTGGTCGTCCCGGTGGTGTTGCTGATCTTCGTGGTGCCCCCGGCGTTGAGCGCGCGAGCGGCGGCGCCGGCGACAGTGTCGGTGACCAACGCGCGCTCGTTCCCGCCGCTGCCACCCGGCAACGCGCCGGTCGTCTCGCTGCCCGAAGTTCTGATGCGGGTGGCAGTCGGCAAGGTCGGCGGTCTGGACGGCAAAGCGATCACCACCACCGGATTCACCCTGCGCGACGGCGACCGGGTCGATTTGGCCAAGATCGTCATCATCTGTTGCGCGGCGGACGCGCAGCTGGCCCGGCTGCACCTGTCCGGGCCGGCGGCGGCTACCGCGGCGGCACTGCCGGAGAACACCTGGCTTCGGGTGGAAGGGACCGTGCCTGCTGGCCAGACCTACTCCGGCACATCGTCGATTCCGACGCTCGAGGTGTCGGTCGTCACCCGCATCGACCCGCCGGCCAACACCTACGGCTGAGCGAACCGCGCCACCACCAGGTCTGCGACCGCCCGCATTCCGGCGGCGTTGGGGTGAAACGGCTTCGGCCGCCACGGCAACAACGACCCGGCGCCGAGCGTCCACGGCTCGTCGGACCATGCGTGGTGGTCGCGGCTGGCGTCGGCGGCCGGCACGATCTCGCAGCCGGTGGCCTCGGCGGCCGCGGCGGTCTCCTCGGCCAGTCGTTGTGCGACGTGGCGGCCCAGGTCGGCGACATCGCCGGGCAGCGGCGGTGCCGGAATGCCCGGCGGCGGCAGCAGGGTCACATAGTCCACGAACATGATTCGCGCTCGCGGGGAGCGCTCACGCAGCGCATGGCCGACGTCCCGCAGCGATGCGCCGATCTGATTCAGCGCGGCGTCGCGGGCCGCGGGATCCAGCAACTCGCGCAACCGGGCGCCCAGCACCGGCATACCGCGCAGCACCGACGGCAGCGTCGCGGCGAACAGCAGTGGGACATAACCGACGTCGTTGCCGCCGATGGTGACGGTGACGAGAGCTTCCGTTCCGTCCAGCGCCTCGATCTGCGGCTGGGCGCCGTGCTGGCGCTCACGCAGGACGTGGGCGGTGGTCGCCCCGGAGTACGTCACGTCCACGAGGTGCAGGCCCAACTCGTGCGCCGTCAGGTGCGCGTAGTTGCGTGCCGACCGTCCGGCGGCCCACGGCGAGCCAGCTGCCCGTGGCCGGATCCCCGGCCCGCCCGCCATCGAACTACCTAGTGCCACATACCGATTCACGCGTCCTGCCAGCTCAGCGACGGACTGGAGGCCTGCGCCCAGAATCGCTTGGGGATTCGCCCGGCGTGCCGGGCCAGCAGACCCGCGGTGACGGCGGCCGCCATCGCCGCCGCCATCGCCGGTGGATCGGCCGCGCGGGTGACCGCGCTGGCCAGAAGGACAGCGTCGCAACCGAGCTCCATCGCCAGCGCGGCGTCGCTGGCGGTGCCGATTCCGGCGTCCAGGATCACCGGCACGCCGGCCGCACCGACGATCATCTCGATGTTGTGCGGGTTGGAGATCCCCAGCCCGGTGCCGATCGGCGAGCCCAGCGGCATCACCGCCGCACAACCGGTGTCCTCGAGGCGCCGGGCCAGCACCGGGTCGTCGTTGGTGTAGGGCAGCACCACAAACCCGTCGTCGACCAATTGTTCTGCCGCACGCACCAATTCGACGGCATCGGGCAGCAGTGTCCGCTCGTCGGCGATGACCTCGAGTTTGACCCAGTCGGTGCCGAGCGCCTCGCGGGCCAGTTGCGCGGTCAACACCGCCTCGGCCGCACCGCGGCAGCCCGCGGTGTTGGGCAGCGGGGTGATCTCCAGGCGGGCGAGCAGGTCGAGCACGCCGGTGCCGCCTTCGGCGTCGACCCGGCGCATCGCGACGGTCGTCAGCTCGGTTCCCGAGGCCACCAGCGCTTCTTCCAGCACGGTCAGGTTGGGCGCACCGCCGGTGCCCAGGATCAACCGCGAGCCGAAGGTGCGGCCGGCGATGGTGAGCGGCTCAACCACCTTGCACCGCCGTGACCACTTCCACCCGGGCGCCCACGGGCACCGCGGAATCCCATTGCGAGCGAGGCAGAACCGTCCAGTTCACCGCGACCGCGATACCGCGGTCGGGGAAGCCGAGCGATTCCAGAAGTGCCGACACGGTGGTGCCGTCGTCGACTTCGCGCTCCTCGTCGTTGACCATCACCTTCACGCTCGTGCTCCCATCAGTTCGGCGGCTATCCGCTGCGCGGTCCAGGGCGCCAGCAGGAATCCCGACCGGCCGTGCCCGGCGGCCACCAGGGTGCGGTCGTCGAGGCGGCCGACGATCGGCACGTTGTCCGGAGTCATCGGCCGCAGCCCGGCCGCGGATTCGGCCAGCTCGTACTCGCCGAGCGACGGCATCACCTCGCAGGCGTCATCGAGCAGTTCCCGTACCCCGGTCACGCTGGGGGCGGTGTCGCGGCCGTGTTCGTACTGCGTCGCGCCGACCACCACGCCGTCGGCGCGGGGCACCAGATACACCGACCGGCCGTGCACCTTGGCTCGAACGACCCGCTGCGGCACCGGCATACACCCGCGGCGCCAGCGCAACCGCAGCACTTCACCCTTGACCGGGCGGACCTGCAGGCCGGGCCACAGCGCGGGCGCATCGATGCCGTTGGCGATCACCACGGTGTCGGTGCCTTCGCGGGCGTCGTCGAGCCGCTGCACCGGGGGCGCCCACCGCACTCCGAGCTGCTCGCAATGCGCGGCCAGCGCGGCCACCAGCTTGCGGTTGTCGACGGCGAGCTCGTCGGCGGCGATGAAGCCGTGCCGGATGCCCTGGGCCAGAAGTGGTTCGGTGTCACGCGCGGAGGTCGTCACGGTGACCGGCTGTCCCTGAGCGGCCAGCCACTCGGCGACGGTGCGCAGGTCGGCGGCGTCGGCGCGGTCGACGCCGACCACCAGCGACTCGCGTGCGGTGACCACATCGGCGGGCAGGCCGTCGAGGAAACCGCCGTGCCACAGGCGCAGCGATTCCAGACCGAGCTGGAGCAGCTTCTCCTCGCCCGGCCAGCCTTCACTGTGCGGGGTGAGCATGCCGCCGGCCACCCAGGAGGCGCCGTGGGCGGCCGGGTCGCGGTGCACCCGCACCGACAGGCCGTCCGCAGCGGCGCGGCGGGCCACCGCCAGACCGATGACGCCGCCGCCGACGACGGCCAGAGATTCCTTCGACATGTCCCTTTCGCTTCCTTCGCCGGCATGACCCGGATCAGGTGGTGACGGTCTGGAGGGTGTGCTGCTCCACTCTCAGCCCCGCTCCCGGGGCTCCCGTGCCAACCGTCCACGCTAGCCGCTACCGTCGCGGTGTGCACGAACCCCAGACCAGGCTCGCCACCGCACGGCTCTACCTGTGCACCGATGCCCGGCGCGAACGCGGTGATCTGGCCGAGTTCGCCGACGCGGCGCTGGCCGGCGGGGTCGACATCGTGCAGTTGCGCGACAAAGGTTCCCCCGGTGAGCAGCAGTTCGGTCCGTTGGAGGCCCGCGACGAGCTGGCCGCGCTCGAGATCCTGGCCGACGCGGCCCGCCGCCACGGTGCGCTGCTGGCGGTCAACGACCGTGCCGACATCGCCCGCGCGGCCGGCGCCGACGTGCTGCATCTGGGCCAGGACGACCTGCCGCTGGCGGTGGCCCGCGACATCGTCGGCCCGGGCACCGTGATCGGCCGGTCCACCCACGCGATCGACGAGGCCGCTCGCGCGATGACCGAGGACGTCGACTACTTCTGTGTCGGGCCGTGCTGGCCGACACCGACGAAGCCGGGCCGCCCGGCGCCCGGCCTGGATCTGGTGCGCGAGGTGGCGGCGATGTCGCCGGCCAGCCCGTGGTTCGCGATCGGCGGGATCGACGAGCAGCGGCTACCGGACGTGCTGGCCGCCGGCGCGACCCGCATCGTGGTGGTGCGGGCGATCACCGCGGCCGACGATCCGAAGGCCGCCGCGCAGCGACTCGGCGCGCTGCTGCCCGCCGCACCGGCTAGCTGACCTCGGCGGCGGTCGACGTGCACCAGGCGAACACCCCTGAGGAGATCTCCACGGTGTGGGGCAACGGCTGGCGGCACTGGTCGTGATCGTGTGCGCGCAGCATCGTGGTGATCCGCAGTCGTTCCCAGCTGGCGGCGAAACCCGGGTGCAGGGGCAACTCGACCACGTCGTCCTCGGCCACCCAGCGCAGCTCGGAACTCTCCCGGTTGGCGACGGTGGTCAACAGCTCGGGTGCGTCGGCGACGACGGTGGTGTAGCTCCAGTGCGCGCCGCCCGCGCCGAAGACCTCCGCGGTCACGACGGTCGCGCGGACGTGTACGTGCTCGGCGAGCAGCCCGGCCTCCTCGTGCGCCTCGCGGACCGCGGCTTGCTCGGGGGTTTCATGGCTGTCGCGGGCTCCGCCGGGCAGCGCCCAGGTGCCGCCCTGGTGGCTCCACGGGGCGCGGTGCTGAAGCAGGACCGCGGGGCTGCCGTCGGGACGCGGGGCACGCAACAACAGGCCGGCGGCACCGTGCCGTCCCCAGTAGGGCGTGCCGGTGTCGGACACCACCCAGCCGTCGCCATCCCCTCGCACGCGTTCAGGATAAGCACGCCACGCCGGAGTAGGTCGGTCGATCCCGCCCCATCCGTAACCGGACCTCTTAGGATTGTCTCAGGAAGCAGGGGGATCCGGACAACAGGGAATGAGGTCCGCGAGAGGTGACCGTTGAGCTGGCGCATCCGTCGACCGAACCGTTGGGACAACGGTCGCCGACCCTGCCCGCTCATCCCCGGTGGTGGTTCCTGCGGACCACGCCGGGACGGATCCTGACCCTCGGACTGATCTTGGCGACCCTGGGTGTCCTGTCCGCGTTCGCCACCTCGACGACGATCACCAACCGGCAGAACCAGCTGACCACGGTTCTCAACCACACCGAACCGCTGTCGTTCGCCGCCGGTCAGCTCTACACCACGCTGTCGGTGGCCGATGCCGCCGCGGCGACCGCGTTCATCGCCGGCTCCGAGCCGCGAGCCGTGCGGCAGCGCTATGAGCAGGCGATCACCGATGCCGCGGTGGCCGTCACCCGGGCCGCCAGCGGGCTCACCGACGAGCCGCTGGTGCAACTGCTGGGCCGGATCAATGCGCAGCTCGCGGTCTACACCGGCCTGATCGAGACCGCCCGGACCAACAACCGGATGGGCAACCCGGTCGGCTCGTCGTACCTGTCGGAGGCCTCGGCGCTGATGCAGCAGCAGATCCTGCCCGACGCGCAGCGGCTCTACGAACAGACCTCGGCACGGGTCGACGCCGAGACGACGGCGTCCACCCGCATCCCGGCGCCGGTGATCCTGGTGGTGGCGGTGACCCTGTTGTTCGGGGTGTTCGGGCACCGGTGGCTGGCCAGTCGTACCAAGCGCCGGATCAACGTCGGCCTGATCGCCGGCGGCCTGGCGATCGTGGTGATGATCATCTGGGTGGGATCGGCGCTGCTGATCTCCACCGCAGGTAGCCGGGCCGCAAAGACCACCGCGGCCGAGTCGCTGAAAACGGTGACTAGCCTGGCGATCACCGCCCAGCAGGCGCGCGCCGACGAGACGCTGTCGCTGATCCGGCGGGGCGACGAAGATCTCCGGAAACGGTCCTACTACCAGCGTGTCGAGGCGATGCACACCCAGCTCAACGAGTACCTCGCCCGCAACGACGCGATCGCCAAGAGCGACCTGGCCAACGCCGACCAGCTGCTGACCAAGTGGCGCCAGGCCGACGAGCGGATCAACGCCTACATCTCGGTGGGCAACTACCAGGCCGCCACCCAGGTCGCCCTGGGCACCGGCGAGGACGACTCGACACCGGCGTTCGACAAGCTCGACGCCGCGCTGTCGCTGGGGATCCGGGAGAGCCGCAACCAGTTGCGCAACGACATCCTGTCCGCCCGCCGGGTGCTGTCGGGCACCACGGTCGGGGGCGTGGTGCTCTCGGTGGGCGCGGCGCTGGCGGTGGCGCTGGGCTTGTGGCCACGGTTGAGCGAGTACCGCTGATGAGCGCTTGCGCAAAGAAGAGACAGCCGCTGATGAGCGCTTGCGCGAAGAAGAGACAGCCGCTGATGAGGGTTCGTCGGCTGCTGTGCATCGGGATCGCCGCGGCGACCCTGCTGACCGGGTGCGGCAAGACCGAATACATCAGCACTCCCCCGGTGCCGACGCTGGCCCCGCCGACGCCTGCCGGGATGCAGGAGCTTCCCCCGCAGCCGCCGCAACCGCCGGACCCCACCGAGAACGACTGCAACCGCACCGCAAGCCTGCGGCCGTTCGGAACCAAGGCGGAGGCCGACGCGGCGGTGGCCGGCATCCGCGCCCGGGGCCGGCTGATCGTCGGCCTGGACGTCGGCAGCAACCTGTTCTCGTTCCGCGATCCGATCACGGGCGAGATCACCGGTTTCGACGTCGACATCGCCGGCGAGGTGGCCCGCGACATCTTCGGCACCCCGTCGGCGGTCGAGTACCGGATCCTGTCCTCGGCCGACCGCATCGCCGCGCTGCAGAACAACACCGTCGACATCGTGGTGAAGACCATGACGATCACCTGCGAGCGACGCAAGCTGGTGAACTTCTCGACCGTGTATTTCACCGCCTACCAACGCATTCTGGCTCCGCGGGAGTCGGCCATCGCGCAGGCCGCAGATCTGTCCGGGCGTCGGGTGTGCGTGGCCAGCGGCACCACGTCGTTGGACCGGGTCCGTCAGATCGCCCCGCCGCCGATCATCGTGACGGTGGTGAGTTGGGCCGATTGCCTGGTCGCGTTGCAGCAGCGTGAAGTCGATGCGGTCAGCACCGACGACTCCATCCTGGCCGGACTGGTCGCCCAGGATCCGTATCTGCACATCATCGGCCCGAACATGGCCCAGGAGCCGTACGGCATCGGCATCAACCTCACCAACACGCCCCTGGTGCGTTTCGTCAACGGCACACTGGAGCGCATCCGCCGCGACGGGACGTGGAACACGCTGTACCGCAAGTGGTTGACGGTGCTCGGGCCGGCACCGGCACCTCCTACGCCGAGGTATCTGGACTGATGGACACCCCAGATCAGCCCGACGTCGACATCGGCACCCAGCCGGCGAATTTCGACGACCTCGCCATGGATTCGATGTCGACGATGCGGCCGATGGCCACCCAGGCGATCTACCGCCCCCATTTCGACGACGACGAGGACTCGGTGGGCAGCGTCGGCACCGAGCCGGAGGCCATGCATCACCCGACGGTGGCCCGCAAGCTGTCGCCGACCCGCAGGCTCGGCGGCGGCCTGGTGGAGATCCCGCGCTTCCCCGAGATCGACCCGCTCACCGCGTTGATGGTCAATCCCGTTGTCGCCGAATCGAAGCGCTTCTGCTGGAACTGCGGACGACCGGTGGGCCGCTCGACCAAGGACGGTGAGGCCGCCTCGGAGGGCTGGTGCCCGCACTGTGGCAGCGCGTATTCGTTCGTGCCGCAGCTGGTCCCCGGCGACATGGTCGCCGACCAGTACGAGATCAAAGGCTGTGTCGCGCACGGCGGCCTGGGCTGGGTCTATCTGGCGGTCGACCACAACGTCAACGAACGCCCGGTGGTGCTCAAGGGTCTGGTGCATTCCGGCGACGCCGAGGCGCAGGCGATCGCGATGGCCGAGCGGCAGTTCCTGGCCGAAGTGGTGCATCCGTCGATCGTGAAGATCTTCAACTTCGTCGAGCATCCGGACTCCCACGGCGAGCCGGTCGGCTATATCGTGATGGAGTACGTCGGCGGTAAATCCCTCAAAACCCACAAGGGGCAGAAGCTTCCGGTCTCCGAAGCCATCGCCTATGTGCTGGAGATCCTGCCCGCGCTGGGCTATCTGCATTCGATCGGCTTGTGCTACAACGACCTCAAGCCGGAGAACGTGATGGTGACCGAGGAACAGCTGAAGCTGATCGACCTCGGCGCAGTGTCCCGGATCAATTCGTTCGGCTACCTCTACGGCACCCCCGGATATCAGGCGCCGGAGATCGTGCGGACGGGTCCGACGGTCGCCAGCGACATCTACACCGTCGGGCGCACCCTGGCCGCGTTGACGTTGAATCTGCGCACCCGCAAGGGCCGCTACGTCGACGGCCTGCCCGACGATGATCCCGTTCTGGTGAAATACGATTCGTTCGCCCGCCTGCTGCGCCGGGCGATCGACCCCGACCCGAGGCGCCGGTTCGCCAGCGCCGAGGAGATGTCCTCGCAGCTGCTCGGCGTGCTGCGCGAGGTGGTCGCCGAGGACACCGGGGTGCCGCGACCCGGTCTGTCGACGGTGTTCACCCGGACCCGGTCGACGTTCGGGGTGGAGTTGCTGGTCGCCCACACCGATGTGTACCTCGACGGGCTGGCGCACGCCGAGAAGCTGACGGCCACCGAAATCGTGACGGCCCTGCCGGTTCCGCTGGTCGACCCCACCGACATCGCGGCGACCGTACTCTCGGCGACGGTGCTGTCCCAGCCGGTGCAGACCCTGGACTCACTGCGCGCGGCCCGGCACGGCGTGCTGGACTCCGAGGGCGTCGACCTGACGGAGTCGGTGGAACTGCCACTGATGGAGGTGCGCGCCCTACTCGACCTCGGCGATGTCGCCAAGGCCAACCGCAAGCTCGATGAGCTCGCCGAGCGGGTGGGCTGGCGCTGGCGGTTGATCTGGTTCAAGGCCGTTTCGGAGTTACTGACCGGCGACTACGATTCGGCGACAAAGCATTTCACCGAGGTGTTGGACATCTTCCCGGGCGAGCTGGCACCCAAGCTGGCGCTGGCGGCGACGGCGGAACTGGCCGCGACATCCGACGAGCTGCCGTTCTACCGCACGGTGTGGCACACCGACAACAACTCGATCTCGGCGGGATTCGGCCTGGCCCGTGCTCAGTCGGTGGAAGGTGACCGCGCGGCCGCGGTGCACACGCTCGACGAAGTACCGGCGTCGTCACGACATTTCACCACGGCACGGTTGACCAGCGCGGTGACGTTGTTGTCGGGTCGCTCGGCGCACGAACTCTCCGAAGAGCAGATCCGCGATGCCGCCCGCCGTGTCGAGGCGCTGCCGGATTCCGAACCGCGGGTGCTGCAGATCCGCGCCCTGGTGCTGGGCACCGCGATGGACTGGATCAGCGCGAACACCGCCAGCACCAACCACATCCTCGGCTTCCCGTTCACCGAGCACGGCTTGCGGCTCGGAGTCGAGGCGTCGCTGCGCAGCCTGGCCCGGGTGGCCACCACCCAGGCGCATCGCTACGCCCTGGTCGACATGGCCAACAACGTGCGCCCCACCAGCACGTTCTAATGTCCTGAGTCATTGATTCATTGGCACCGATCAGACTGACCGCGCCTTCAGAGACGCCTCGTCACTCCCGGTACTTCTGCACGTGAACTTCTGACTCACGCTCTAGCCGAACCGGTCTTTGAGCTGGGGATCGCTCTGCCACCAGAGCCCCGGTGCCGACGGCTGCGGCGTCTCGTCCAGTTCGGCGTCCACCCGTTCGGCGCGGCGGCGCTCATGGCTGCCGAGCTGGTGCAGCAGAACCAGCACGAACGGGATGCTCAGCACGTCACCGGCAATCCACAGGATGCCGGCTCCGATGGACTGGTCGATCCGCAGGCTGGGTCCCCAATTCCGCTGCAGCGCCGTGTAATAGTCCACCGCGATCAGCGGGCCCAGCCACAGCACCACGCCGAGCACGCCGTCGCCCAGCGACTCCACGACGCTGATCCCGATCGAGACCAGCGGCGAGAGTCGGCGCGGCACCGGATCGCTCTGCAGGCGGGCGTAGAAGTAACCGAAGCCGACGACGACGAGGACCAGCCGGGTCGCGGTCGCCGGCGGTCCGGTCATCGAGACGACGTACCACGGGGTCAGGTACAGCAGCCAGGGCGTGGCGAGCATGGCGGCCGAGGTGGTCAGCGGTGCGCCCAGCACGCGAACGGCGCGAGAACGTGCCACCCGGTCGCCGAACAGCACTGTCACCGGGCGGCCCAGTGCCAGCAGGAATGGGCAGACCAGAATCAGCAGCAGAACTTGCAGGGCGCGATCCCAGAACAGCACGGGCGCATAGGCGCCGACGGCGCTGAAGGTGGCAGCCGCCCAGACCGCGATCCCCAGCAGAAAGCACACCAGGCGCCCGCGGCCGACCGTCGCGTGGTCGATCCGCCGCCGGCCGTGCAGATAAGCCGCACTCAGGGTTGCGATGACCGCGAGCGCGACGGGGTCCAGCGTCCACGACCCGACGACCACGGCCGCCGACGCTACGCGGCGTGGCTGTCAAAGCCCTTCGCGATTGCTGAGCCTTACGGCCAGTTGGTCGGACGTGACGATCCACCCGGTGTGGAACGACTCGAATTCGGTTGGCGGCAGGAGCGAATGCTCGATCGACATCAGGGTCTCGTCGCTGCCCGCGGGGGTGAACGACACCGTCACCACGCTGGTCTGGGTCGGGTCTTCCCAGTCGGAGTTGCTCCAGGTGAAGCGCAGCAGCGTCGGGCGTTCGATGGCAAGGAACTGTCCGCTGATGAGCACCCGGGTGCCGCCGTCGTCGACGTCGAAGCGAAGGGTACCTCCCACCCGCGCCTCGACGCCGACGTCGACGACGTGAACCGGGTGCGGACACATCCAGTCCCGCAACGCTTCCGGGTCGAGCCACTGGTCGAACACCACGTCCGGCGGGGCGGGCATGACCCGCTCGACGACGACGGTGACCGTGTCGCCGGTCATCGCTGCCGGCCGTTCTTGCGACGCAGCCGTGCCGCCAGGACGTCGGCTCGCACCGACCAGAATGTGGTCTGCTCGTCGAGCCAGTGCTGGGCGGCGGTCAGCCCGTCGGGCCGCAGCGACACCCAGTGTTCGCGGCCGCGTATGTCGCGCGCCACCAGCCCGGCCGATTCCAGCACGCCGATGTGCCGTGACACGCCGGCGAACGTCATCGGCAGTGGGGCGGCGAGATCGGTGATCCGCGCGTCGCCGTTGCGCAGCGTCTCGATCAGGTGGCGACGCGTCGGGTCGGCCAGCGCGGCATACGCACGGTCCAAGTCCTGATCTTCAACCATCTTGTTGACTATAGACCGTCCGCCATGGTTCGCTGGAGACGGATATTCAACATCTTTGTTTAACGACCTGGAGGTCCCCGTGGAGACACCCGCCGTCGTCTCGGCATCCGAATGGGCCGCGGCCCGTCAGCAGTTGCTGGTCCAGGAGAAGGAACTGACCCGAGCGCGTGATGCGCTGGCCGCGCAGCGCCGGCGGATGCCCTGGACACCGGCGCGCGGCGACTACCAGTTCGACGGGCCCGACGGCACGGTGACCCTCCTCGATCTGTTCGACGGCCGCCGCCAGCTGATCGTGTATCGCGCCTTCCTGGACCCCGGCGTGCACGGCTGGCCCGATCACGGCTGTGTCGGATGTTCGTTGATGGCCGATCACGTCGCCAACCTCGCCCACCTCAACGCCCGCGACACCACCCTGGTCTACGTCTCGCGGGGCGAGCAGGCCGACATCGCGCGGATCAAGGCCGCCATGGGCTGGGACATCCCGTGGTTCACGATCGTGCCCGGTCCCGGTGGCGCGTTCGACGTCGACTTCGGGGTGGACCAATGGCATGGCACCAATGCGTTCATCCGCGACGACGATCAGATCTACCGCACCTACTTCATCGACAGTCGCGGTGACGAGATGTTCGTCAACACATGGCATTTCCTCGACATGACCGCGCTGGGACGCCAGGAGAGCTGGGAGGACTCCCCACCCGGCTACCCGCAGACCAAGCCCTACGAATGGTGGAGTTGGCACGACACCTACCCGGCGCACAGCCCGTCGCGGTGGTTCGGCGATCCCGACCCCGACGACCCGCGCGATCCGCGACCACCGCGTTAGAGCACGGTCAGGCAGGCCTTGGCGATCGCCAGCTCCTCGTTCGTCGGGATCACCAGCACCGTCGTCGGCGACTTCTCGGCCGAGATCCGCCGCGCACCCCGTGCCGGGCTGTCGTTGAGGTGTTCGTCGAGTTCGATCCCGAGCGGCGCCAGCGCGCTCAGCGCGTCACGCCGCACCCGCGCGTCGTTCTCGCCCACACCGGCGGTGAATGTCAACACGTCGGTGTGACCCAGCACGGCCAGGTAGGCACCGACATACTTGCGCAGCCGATGGATGTACACCTCGTAGGCCAATCGTGCTGCCTCGTCACCGGATTCGATCTGCCGGTGAATGACCCGGAAGTCGATCTCGCCGCTGAGCCCGAGCATCCCGGAGTGCCGGTTGAGCATGGTCTCGATCTCTTCGACCCCCATCCCTGCCGTGCGCCAGAGGTACACCAGCACACCGGGATCGAGGTCACCGGAGCGGGTGCCCATGACCAGCCCCTCCATCGGGGTCAGGCCCATCGAGGTGTCGACCGGGCGCCCACCGGCGATGGCTGATGCCGAGGCGCCGTTGCCGAGATGCAGCACGATCTGATTGAGCGATTCGATCGGCACATCGAGGAACTGCGCGGCCTGCTGGCTCACGTACTGATGTGAGGTGCCATGAAAGCCGTAGCGCCGAATCTGCCAGCGGGCGGCCAGGTCCCGGTCGATCGCATAGGTCGCGGCGGCGGCCGGCAGGTCGTGGAAGAACGCGGTGTCGAACACCGCGACATGCGGCAGGTCGGGCAGCACGCGCCGGGCCACTTCGATTCCCAGCACCGCGGGCGGGTTGTGCAGCGGTGCCAGCGGCGCCAGCTCGGCGAGCTTGGCGATCAGCGCATCGTCGACGATCGTAGGCCGGTACAGGTCCTGGCCGCCGTGCACCACCCGGTGGCCGACGGCCACCAGACCCAGGCTGTCCAGGTCCTGGCCGGCCTCCCCGAACAGATCGAACGCAGTGCGCAGGGCCGCCTCGTGGTCGGCGATCCGGCCGTCGCGGCGCACCTCCCCGGTGGGCAGCACCAGCGTCGCGGAGGACGTCTCTTCGCCGATCCGCTCGACTATCCCGTGCGCCAGCGACAGCGACGTCTCCGGTTGCAGCAGCTGGTATTTCAGCGACGAGGAACCGGAGTTGAGCACCAGTACGGTAGCCGACATCACTGCCCCTGAGCCTGGATCGCGGTGATCGCGACGGTGTTGACGATGTCCTCGACGAGCGCGCCACGCGAGAGGTCGTTGACCGGCTTGTTGAGCCCTTGCAACACCGGCCCGATGGCAATGGCCCCCGCACTGCGCTGCACCGCCTTGTACGTGTTGTTGCCGGTGTTGAGATCCGGGAAGATCAGCACGGTCGCGCGCCCGGCCACCGCCGAGCCGGGCATCTTCGCCGCCGCGACGTCCGCGTCGACGGCGGCGTCGTACTGAATCGGCCCTTCGACCAACAGCTCCGGTGCGCGTTCGCGCACCAATTCGGTGGCAGCCCTGACTTTCTCGACGCCGCTGCCGCTGCCGGAGTCACCGGTGGAGTAGGACAGCATCGCCACCCGTGGGTCGATGCCGAATTGAGCGGCCGTGCGCGCCGAGCTGATCGCGATGTCGGCGAGTTCCTCGGCGGTCGGGTCGGGGACGATCGCGCAGTCGCCGTAGGCCAGCACGCGGTCGGCCAGGCACATCAGAAAGATGCTCGACACCGTGGACACGTCGGGCTGGGTCTTGATGATCTCGAATGCGGGCCGCACGGTGTGGGCGGTCGTGTGCGCCGCACCGGAGACCATGCCGTCGACAATCCCGTTGTGCACCAGCATCGTCCCGAAGTACGAGACGTCGTGCATGATCTCGCGGGCTTGCTCCACCGTGACGCCCTTCTTCTTCCGCAGCTCGGCGTACTGGGCGGCGAACTCGTCGCACAACTCACTCGTGCGCGGGTTGAGCACGGTGGCCGCCGTCAGATCGACACCGAGTTCGGCTGCGCGGGAACGGACCTGGGCCTCATCGCCCAGGATGGTCAGTTCGGCCACGCCGCGAAGCAACAGCCGGCCCGCCGCACGAAGGATGCGGTCGTCTTCGCCTTCGGGCAGCACGATCCGCTTGCGGTCGGCCCGTGCCCGCTCCATGAGCTGATAGGTGAACATCTGCGGCGTGGTCACCGTCGGGATCGGCAGGCTCAGGCGGTTCTGCATGTCGTCGATGTCGACATAGCGGTCCATCAGCGCGATCGCGGTGTCGACCTTGCGCTGTGAGGTGGCGGTGACCCGGCCCCGGGTGGCGGCCACCGCGCTGGCGGTCTCGAACGTGCCGAGGTCGGTGGCGATGATCGGCAGCCGCAGCCCCAGCCCGGCGACCAACTCGGCGATCGAGCGGTGCATGGGCAGCCCGCCGTTGAGGATGATCGCCGACAGCGACGGAAAGCCCTCGGCGGCGTGGGCACTGGTGACGGCCAGCACCACATCGGACCGGTCCCCGGGGGTGATCACCGCGACGCCCTCGGTGAGCCGCTCCAGACAATGCTCGGCCGTCATCCCCGCCACGAGCACGCCCATCACCTCGCGGCCGAGCAGCGAGGAGTCGCCGTGCACCAGGACCCCGTCGACCGCGCTGCTCAGGTCGGCGACGGTCGGGGCCACCAGCAGCGGTTCCTCGGGCAGCACGTATACGCGCGGGCCCAGGTTCGCGCAGGCCTGCGCGACCGCCTCGAGCTGGGCCGGGTCGGCCCGGTTGGCCACCACCGCCGCCGTGTGGGCGTGCTGGGCCGCCAGCTCCGCCAGACACAGTTCGATGACCTGGGCCACCTCCTTGGGGGTGCGGTCGCGAGCCCGCACCGACAGCAGGACCGGCGCGCCGAGGTTGGCCGCGATCCGCGCGTTCATGCTCAACTCGGTCGGCGTGGCAACGTCGGTGTAATCGGATCCGACGATCACGACGGCGTCGCAACGCGCGGCCACCTCGTGGTAGCGGTCGACGATGTCGGCGATCGCGCCCTCGGGATCGGCATGCAGCCGCTGATAGGTCACCCCGACGCAGTCCTCGTAACTGAGCCCGGCGTTACTGTGCGCCAGCAACAACTCGAGAATGTAGTCGCGGTTCTCTCGCCGGGTGATCGGACGGAACACCCCGGCACTGCGCACCATCGCGGTCAGCCGGTGCAGAATGCCGAGCGCGACGGTGGATTTACCGGTGTCACCCTCGGGCGACGCAATGTAGATCGACGTGGTGCGGGCGGCGGTCACCACACCAGCTTTCCGTAACCGGGATCGATGCAACACTCGGATGCCGTGTGGCAGCCCAAGCGACGGCGCGCCGTTCCCCCCCGTTCAGCGAAACTACCCGTCGGTTAATTAAGAGTCGTTCACAGAAATGCGAACATGGCAAATTACGATAAATGCGCCGGGAGCTGCGGAACCCTCGACAAATTTGTATGATTCTCTCGGCGTTTGATGCGTTGAGCAGTCGGAGTTGAACTCCGACGGGCGCCATTCCATTACTGCCATGGGATTGCGCAAACCATTCGGGGCGAAGGAAACGGTGTGAGTAGCCACGCAGATCTCACTGCTGGCCGTGTCGCGCCCGAACCATTCCCGTACCGCCCGATGGCCGAACCCACGACGGTGCCGCTGCCGGTCGCCACCGCCCCGGCCGGGCCCCGGCGCCGCCGCGCGGTGCTGTCCTACGTCGCGACGCGTCGCGAACTGTGGGCACGCATCGTCCTGGTCCTCGCGCTGGCGGCGATCGCCTACGTCGTGCCGGCGGTCAACGGTTTCAGCGAAGCCGCCGCCGGCTCGCTCAGCGGATACACGCTGATGCTGCCCCTGCTCGCGGCGCTGGTGGTGGCCGGCTACACCCGGCCGCCGCAGGGCGTCTCCGACGCCGAGACCGACTGGATCGTCGCGATCCTGGTCTGCGGCGGCGGCTTCCTCGCGGTCACACTGTTCAGCCAGCGGCTGCCCACCCTGGCCGCACTCTGGCGGGTGGACAACCTACGACCCGCGCTGTGGGCCGCCGGTGCGGCCATGGTGGTGTTCTCGGTACGCCACGTCCTGCGCATGTGGACGGTGTGGGCATACGTCGTCCTCACCGCTCCCGTCATGACCTACCTGCTGCTCACCGCCGAACTGGGCGGCTCCGACGAGGACGCCGCCTTCGTCGCCGCCGTGTTCGGCACCGTGGCCGTGTATTTCTCCGCCAGGGTCGTCAACTGGCGCTGGCGACTGCTGGCCACCGGCCTCAACTTTGGGATCGCGGCCGCGTTGATCCCCCTCACCGGCTACCTCACCGACAGCCTGCTGCCGCGGATGATGATCGTGGCCGGCGCGCTGCCGCTGCTCACGATTTTCGTCGTGCACCACGGCGCACACGTCACCGGTACGCAGCGATTCCCGCACCTGCGCACCCAGTTCCCCCACCGCGGCGGGTGGTCGTATCCGGCGCTCATCGTCATCTCACTGGCGCTGTTGTTCACCTCGCTGCACGCGCCGAAAGAGCCGGACGCGCCGATGGCCCACGGCAATTGGGCCACCCAGCTGGGCCTGCGGCCGGTCGCGCAGTTCGACTTCATCAGCCGTTTCGTCGGACCCGGCGCCACGCTCACCCGCTATCAGCTCCCGGCCGGACGGGAGGTGAGCGGACTGGCGATCGACGTGATCTCGGCACCCAGCCTGGCCCGGCTGCGCGACTACTCCTCCGCGATCTGGTACCCGTCACCGGCACCCACCAACTACCAGCCGATATCGCTGCCGGCGCCGGTGTCGGCGGTGTCGCTGCAAAGCGGCGGGGCCAGCGTCAGCCGGCCCGGGCAGTCCAGTGACTGGTACCTGCTGACGTGGATCTGGGAGGTGCCCACCGGGTATCAACGCGTCACGATCATCATGGACCAGGGTGTCCGGCCGAGCCAGCCACCGGCGCCGCGCCCGCTCACCCTGCGTAACTCGCTGATCGAACCGTTGGCCTGGCTGGCACGCGAGCAACCCGATCCGGCCAACTCGACACCCGCGCCGGTACTCGCCGCGACCAACGCGGTGGCCCGTGAAATCCTGTCGGCAGGGGCACCTGCGTGACCACCGCCGCACGTCTGCTCCCCGGACACCTCTCCGCCCGTACCGCGCTGGGGCCCAAGTCGATTCTGCGAGTGCTGGCCGTGGTGGCCGCCGGCATAGGCCTGGCCGTGGTGTACCCCGCCGTGACGATCACCGTGGTCACGGCGATCGTCGCCGTGCTGTACCTGTGGTCCACCATCGACCGCGCGTATCTGATGCTCAGCGGATTGCGCAGCCCCGCCCTGGTCAGAATCTCCGACGAAGAAGCGCGGGCCATCCCCGACGACGAACTGCCGTATTACACCGTGTTGATGCCGGTCTACGACGAGCCCGCGATCGTGACCAACCTGGTGAAGGGTGTCGGCCGGCTGGAATACCCCGCCGACCGGCTGGAGTTGCTCCTCCTCGTCGAGGAGGACGACCCCGCGACACGCCAAGCGCTGGCCGGTTTTACCGTCCCGGGCCTGCGCGTGGTCGTCGTGCCGCACAGCCTGCCGAAGACCAAACCCAAGGCCTGCAATTACGGAATGTCGCTGCCGGATCTGCGCGGCGAGTACGTCACCATCTACGACGCCGAAGACATCCCCGAGCCGCTGCAACTGCGGCGGGCGGTGGTGGCCTTCCGCCGGGCACCCGCCGAGATCGGCTGTCTGCAAGGCCGACTCGGCTATTTCAACGAGACGCAGAACCTACTCACACGGTGGTTCTCGCTCGAGTACGACCAGTGGTTCGGTGTGGTCCTGCCCGCCGTCGAACGGGCCCGCTGCGTCGTGCCCCTGGGCGGGACGAGCAACCACATCCCCACCCGGGTGTGGTTCGAGGTGGGCGGCTGGGACGAATTCAACGTGACCGAAGACGCCGATCTCGGGGTGCGCTTGGCGCGGCACGGCTACCGCACCCAGATCCTGGACTCGATCACTCTGGAAGAAGCCAATTCCGATGTCGTCAACTGGGTTCGGCAGCGATCAAGGTGGTACAAGGGCTACCTGCAGACGATGATCGTGCACCTGCGCAGACCGCTGGTGCTGCGTCGCGAGATCGGCACCAAGGCCACGCTGCGCCTGATCAACATGACCGGCGGCATCCCGATCACGAACCTGCTGAACTTGGTTTTCGGCGGGTTGGTGGTGGCGTGGATCGCGGGACGCCCCAACTTCGTCACCATGTTTTTTCCACCGTTCACCTACTACATCAGCCTGGTGCTGTTCCTGGTCGGCACACCCTTTTCGATGTACACCGGATTCCTGCTGGCCCAGGCAATCGGCAAGCCACACCATTGGTGGCCCGCGCTGCTGGCCCCCGGCTACTGGGTTCTGCAGGCGGTGGCATCGATGAAGGCGGTGTACCAGTTGATCTTCCGGCCGTTCTTCTGGGAGAAGACCGTCCATGGATTGAGCACCATGCCGGCAACCGGCACCCGACACTGAGGACTTCATGAAACTGCGTCGTATCCCGCTCGTGCTCGTGGTGCTGTGCGCCCTGACCGTTCCGCTGTCCCCGCCGGCGATCGCCGCCCCCGATCCGACGACGGAACCCGCC
>NZ_BEWG01000023.1:0-270 GCF_002723835.1 Mycobacterium sp. shizuoka-1
AGACGGGTTATCCGGTGGACATGCTCGGGTTGGGCATGGAGATGGAGGCCGAGCTCGGGATCGATTCGATCAAGCAGGTTGAGATTTTGGCGGCGTTGCAGGCGAAGTTCCCTGGTGCTCCGGAGATTCCGGCGTCGGAGTTGTCGGGGTTGCGGACGTTGCAGGATGTGGTCGATACGATCGCCGACTTTGCGCCTGTGGCGGTAGCGGCGGCGCCTGTTGGCGCGGCTCCGGCCGCTGTTGCGGGTCCGGCTGCCGGTGATGTGGTGT
>NZ_BEWG01000023.1:348-55451 GCF_002723835.1 Mycobacterium sp. shizuoka-1
AGATGGAGGCCGAGCTCGGGATCGATTCGATCAAGCAGGTCGAGATTTTGGCGGCGTTGCAGGCGAAGTTCCCTGGTGCTCCGGAGATTCCGGCGTCGGAGCTGGCGAACCTGCGCACCCTGCAGGACGTGGTCGACACCATCGCCGACTTTGCCGCCCCGACGGCGGCGCCTGTTGGCGCGGCGCCGGCCGCTGTTGCGGGTCCGGCTGCCGGTGATGTGGTGTTGGCGATCGTGTCGGAGAAGACGGGTTATCCGGTGGACATGCTCGGGTTGGGCATGGAGATGGAGGCCGAGCTCGGGATCGATTCGATCAAGCAGGTCGAGATTTTGGCGGCGTTGCAGGCGAAGTTCCCTGGTGCTCCGGAGATTCCGGCGTCGGAGCTGGCGAACCTGCGCACCCTGCAGGACGTGGTGGACACCGTCTCGGGATTCTCCGGCGGCGGTCACACCGAACAGGCTGCGGCAGTCCCGCATTCGACCCCCGCCTCGGCAGCGCCGGTCGGCCTGTCCTGTACCGAGGCCGAGCTGCGCGCCGCGCCGCCCAGCGGATTGGCGATGGCGGGCCTGCGGGACGGCATCGTCCTCATCACCCGTGAAGATCCCGCCTTCGCCGACGCCCTCGAGCGGGCACTGACCGCCCGCGGGCTGCAGGCCCGCACCGTCGACGAGGTGCCCGCCGAAGCCGGTGCAGTCGTCAGCCTGGCCGCGCTGGGAGCGGCACGCACCCCCGAAGACTGTGTGGCACTGCACCTGCGCGCGTTCCACGCCGCCCGCAGTGTGGCCAGGAGCGAGGCCCGCACCCGGCTGTTCGTCACCGTGCAGTCGACCGGCGCCCGATTCATCGCCGCGGATGTCCCGGTCGGTGTCGCCAGCCTGGTGAAGACCGCGGGCTGGGAGTGGGAGAACGCCTCGGTGCGTGCCGTCGACATGGAAACTCTCGACGCCGACCGGTTGGCGGCCGAGTTGCTCGAAGGCGGAAGCGGTATCGAGGTCGCGCTGCGCGCCGACGGCACCCGACTGGTCGCCGTCGACGACATCGAGTCCTCCGTCGGTGAGGGCGAGACGATCAGCGTCACCCAGGGCGGCGTGGTGCTGGTCACCGGCGGCGCGCGAGGGGTGACGGCCCAATCGGCTCTGGCACTGGCCAAACAGCACGGACTGCGGCTGGCACTTCTCGGTCGCACACCGCTGCGGGAGGCCACTGTCGACGAGCCGTCGGGTACCACGGCCGCCGAGATCGCCACCGCACTGGCCGCATCGGCACGAGCCCGTGGCGAGCAGCTGAGCCTGCCGCAGGCCCGCGCGCAGGCCGAGAGCCTGCTGGCCGAGCGGGAGGTCCGTGCCACGTTGTCGGCCGCCGAACGGCAAGGCACCCCGGCGCGTTACTTCGCGGCGAGTATCACCGACGATGCCGCCCTGCGTGGTGTGCTCGACGAGGTGCGGCAGAACTTCGGTCCGATCGTCGGCGTCGTGCACGGCGCCGGTGTGCTGGCTGACAAACGCCTTGAAGACCTCGACGACGACGGGTTCGTCAAGGTGTTCAGCACCAAACTGATCGGTGCCGAGGCGCTTCTGGACGCCACCTCGACCGACGAGCTGCGCTTCATCTCGCTGTTCTCCTCGATCGCCGCCCGGGCTGGTAATCCCGGGCAGGCCGCCTACGCGTCGGCCAACGCAGCCCTGGAGGCGATCGCCGCCCGAGAGTCCGCGCGGCGCAACGGCGAATGCGTGGTCCGTGCGTTCGGATGGGGCCCATGGGACGGCGGGATGGTCGACGCGACACTGAAGAGCCGGTTCCTGGCCGGCGGTGTGGGCGTCATCCCGATCGACGAGGGTGCGCAATTCTTCGCCGAGCATGCACTGTGCCGGTCGTCGGCCACCGCGGTCGTGGTCGCCGCCCCGGCGGAGCCGCGGCTGCGTGCGGCACGCCTGGAGTGGGAGGTGTCGACGAAGGACCTGCCGGAGCTCACCGATCATCAGGTCCGCGGCCGGGTGGTGGTGCCGGTGGTGATCGCGCTGGACGCCATCCTGCGCGGGGCGCGCGGGCTGGTTGCCGACGCCTGCCCGGTGGTCCGTGACTTCCAGGTGCTCTCCGGCGTCACGTTGGCCGAATCCGAGCGCCAGGTCTTCACCCTCGAATACGAGCCGGCGGCGACGTCGTACGCCGTCACGATCGTCGACGGTCAGGGGCGGGCGCGCTATCGCGCCTCGGTGGACACCGCCGCCGTCGCGGAGCCGGAGATTTCGGTACCGCAGGCGTCAGGGTCCGGATGGCCGATGAGCGTCGACGAGGCCTACACCGGCCCGCTGTTCCACGGGCCGAAGTTCGCCGTCATCGAGCAGCTGGACACCTACGGAATCGCGGGCGGCTCAGCGACTCTCAGGAGCATGGGTGACCTCGACTGGCCGCAGAACGGCTGGGCGATCGACGCCGCGGGCATCGACGGCGGGCTGCAGCTCGGCATCGTCTGGGCCTGTGCGCAGGGACGTCCCCTGGTGCTGCCGATCCGGATCGGTCGCGTGGTCCTGCACCGCGCGTTCGGCGACGGCAGTATCGGACGGTGCCGGTTGGCCGCACATCCGGTCAACGACAAGCGAGTCGATTTCGACATCGCCTACGAAACCGCCGACGGTGCGCCGGTCGCAACGCTCGAGGGTGTCGAGTTCTACGCTGCGGGTAACACCGCGGACACCTCGGCGTGAGCGGGTTCGAACCCGTCGCGATCGTCGGACGTAGTTGTGTGCTGCCCGGCGCGGCCACACCGGAGGAACTGTTCGACGCATCACTGGCCGGGCGCTGCCTGCTGACCCCGACCCCCCGCGACCAATGGCGCGGCGTGGACCCCGGCCGGCTGATGGCCAGCGACAAACCCGGACTGCGGGTCTCTTCGGCGACCGGCGGTTACGTCAAGACGTCCTTCGATCTGGCGCAGTTCGCCTCGCGGATACCGGACTTCGATCAGCTCGATCCGATCGTGCCATGGCTCGCGCGGTGCGCGCAGCAGGCGCTGGGCGGTCCGCTGGCGGCGCCGCAGACCGGCCTGATCGTCGGCAACCTGTCCTACCCGAGCACCAAGGGCACCGAGTTCGTGGAGGCCGTGTGGACGGGTGACGGCAACGACGACCCGCGCAACCGGTTCTCCTCCGGGCTGCCGGTGCACCTGGTTGCCGGAGCGATGGAGATGACCGGACCGGTCTACGCGCTCGACGCGGCGTGTGCATCATCGCTCTACGCGATCAAGCTGGCCTGCGACGCCCTGCACGACCGCGACGCCGACGTCATGCTTGCCGGCGGGGTCAACGGTTCCGACGACCTGTTCCTGCACCTGGGCTTCACGTCGCTGCAGGCGCTCAGTCCGTCGGGCCGGTCTCGGCCCTTCCACGCAGAAGCCGACGGCTTGGTGCCCGCACAGGGGGCTGCTCTGGTCGCGCTGAAGCGACTGGAAGACGCCGAGCGCGCCGGTGACCACATCCTCGGCGTGATCCTGGGCGTGGGGCTGTCCAACGACGGGCGCCAGAGTGGGTTCTTGGCACCGGCGGTCGGTGGTCAGACTCGGGCCATGACCTCAGCGCTGGAGCAGGCCGGGCTGACTCCGGCCGACATCGACTATGTGGACTGCCACGCCACCGGCACTCCGCTGGGCGACGCCATCGAGTTGCAGAGCATTGCGGCCGCCTACGGTGACACCCCGTTGAAACTGGGCGCGCTGAAAGGCAATCTTGGCCATACGATCACCGTTTCGGGCGCGGCGAGCCTGATCAATGTGATCTCGGCCATGCAGGCTTCGACACTGCCGCCCACCGTCTGCGAGAAGCCCACCGAGAAGTTGAACGGCACACCCTTCACGCTCGTGACCACGCCCACGCGGTGGGATGCGCCGGTCAAGCGCGCCGCGGTCAGCAACTTCGGATTCGGTGGCAACAACGCACATCTGATCGTCGAAAACTACCGCGGCCCCCGCGGTGCGGTCGCGCGGAAGCAGCCGCCCACCGACGAGATCGTGATCTGCGGATTGGGTGTGGTCACCGGCGATGCGCGCGATGCCGAGGCGTTCCGCCGCCGAGTCCTCGGGCCCGAAGCACCGGTGACCGCGCTCGACGCCGTCGAGCTCGACCTTGCCGGACTGGGCTTTCCGCCGAAAGAGCTCGCCGGCAGCCTCAGCCAGCAGACCGTGATGCTGACGGCCGCGGGCCAGGCGTTGCAGCACGTGACGGTCGACCCGGACCGGACCGGGGTGTTCGTCGGCATGGGATGTGATGCCACCATCGCCCGGCAGCGGCTGCGGGTGCTGCACGCCGACGACGATCGGTGGTTGCAGGCCAACGCCGAATCCGCGCCGCAGCTGACCGCCGACGGGGTGGTCGGAACGATGCCGAACATCCCCGCCAACCGAATCCACGCGCAGCGTGACTTCCGCGGGTTCGGTTTCACCGTCTCCACCGAGGAGCTGTCCGGGATTACTGCACTCCAGATCGGGATCCGCGCGTTGCGGCATCGCGAACTCGACGTGGTCGTCGCCGGTGCGGTCGACATGTGTTGCGAGCCGGCACATTCGCGGGCAGCTGATGCCCTCGACGCGGATCGCAGTGCGGGACACGGCGACGCGGCAGTGGCTTTCGTGCTCAAGCGGCGTGCCGATGCCGAAGCCGCCGGCGACGAGATCCTCGCCGTGATCGACACCGACGGAGAACCGATCGAGACAGATTCGAATTTCGCGGCCGGACGGATCGGCCGCACGCACGCAGCCGCCGCTGCCGTGGAGATCGCCGCGCGTGTCGAGGCGGTGCGATCACGGGTGCGGGTTGACAAGGCCGGCGCGCAGCCGTCACCGGGCGGCACGGCTGCAGCAGTGTGGGTGGAGGCTCTCGGCGGGCATGCCGACGGCGTCACGGTGTCGGCAGCAGGCGGCGCGCCGAAGCCGTTGGCTGTCGGCATCGTTCCTTTCATCGAGCGCTATGCCGGTGACAGCCGGGCCGATCTGCTGGCCCGGCTCCACCGTGGCCAGCCGGGCGGCAGCGGCCCAGTGCGGTGCTCGCTGGTCGGCGACAGCCAGACCACCGTGGACGCACTTCGGCAGCAGGCGGTGTTGCGGCTGGAACGCGGTGAGGCGCCTATCGTGCCGGGCATCGCGTTCGCGGAAGCCCAGATGGTCGGCGAGTTGGCGTTCATGTTCACCGGTGCCGCCGCCGCTTACCCGGGGGCCGGTAGAGATCTGTTGTTCGCATGGCCCGAGATCGGCGACGCGCTGACCGAACGCCTCTCCGGCGTCGGCGATCTGGCCCGCGCCCTGCACGGTGCCGGGATCACGACTTTGGATCCGCGGACGCAGCTGACCGGGTGCGCGCTGGTCTGTCAATCGCAAGCGGAGTTCTCCCGTACCGTTCTCGGTCTGAAACCCACTGCGGCTATCGGCCTTTCGTCGGGCGAGACGAACTCGCTGTTGGCATTTGGGGTCTGGCGCGACCTAGAGCCGATGCTGGGTGAGATCGAAGCGTCGGGAATGTACGGCGACGAGCTGACCGGCGCCTGCCGGGTGGCAGCTGCCGACTGGGGGTTGGGGAACCAGCCGGCCCCATGGGAGTGCTGGCGTATCACCGCACCCAGAGCGTCGGTCGAATCAGCGCTGGCTGCCGAGCCCCGCGCCTACATGACTATCGTTCAGGCGCCGGACGATTGCGTGATCGGTGGCGATCCGGCGGCGTGCCGGCGGGTTATCGACGCCGTGGACGGCGCAACCGCGATCCCGCTGGGTCTGGACATGGTCATCCACTGCGATGCCATGACTCCGTTTGCCGACACCTGGCGAGCCATCCATACCCGGGAGACGCACGAGGCGCCGGACATCCGCTTCTACACCAACGCGGTCAACCGAGCCTACGTGCCGACCCGTGAAGCAGCCGCCGAGGCGATCACGCGGCAAGCCCTCGAACCCATTGACTTTCCCGCGACGATTCTCCAGGCCTGGGACGACGGCGTTCGGGTATTTGTCGAGCACGGGCCTCGCGCGATTCTCACCGGCGCGGTTGCGAAGATCCTCGGTGACCGCCCGCATCTTGCGGTTGCGCTGGATCCGCAGGAACGGCGCGGGCTGCGGGCGCTGGCTGAAAGTGTCTGCAAACTGTGGGTACACGGGCTACCGGTCGATATCGACGCATTCGAGTCGCGTATCCGGCAATTGCATGAGCAAGGTAACCGGGCGCGGTCTCAGGACACGCGCAAGCTGACACTTGCTGCGCACTGGCCGGATATCGTCTCGGTTCCCGAAGAATCTCGCACGGTGACGACGCCGGAGGCGTCCCGGAATGTGACGACGCCGGAGGCGTCCAAGAATGGAAGTGCGCCCATGCCCGAAGTGGACCACGGAAGTGTTCAAGTCATGCCGCCGGCACCTGCGGCCCTCGCGCCGTTGGTAGTGGCTCGACCTGCCGCCGCCCCGGCCGCGAATACCGTGGTGGCCAAGCCGGTCGCTCCGGCAGCCGCGGCGCCCGGCGATCAGACGGTCGCGGCACTGAATCTCGTTGCCTCGGTGAGCAATGCGCACACGGCATTCCTCGAGCGGCAGGCGGAGGCGCACACGTCGTTCCTGAAGTCGCGCGGCGATCTACTCGCCCTGGTGGCCGGGCAGCGGGGATCGGTGCCGGTTGCCGCGACGAGTGCGCCACCGGTCTATGCACCCTCGCCGGTGTCCGTGCCTGCGCCGGCCCCAGCACCCGTGCCGCCGGCGCCCGCCCCCACACCGCCGCCGGCACCGCCGGTGGCCGCTGCCGCCCCGGCGCCTGCGCCCAGTGCACCGGCACCGGCACCCGCACCCAGAGTGCCGGCGCCCAATACACCGGCTCCCGCGCCGAGCCGGCAGCCAGCGGTCGAGAAGCCCCTATGGTCGCGTGCGCAGCTGGAAATCCTTGCCGGCGGCAAGGTCTCGGAGGTGTTGGGCCCGAAGTTCGCCGAGTACGACAAGTACGAGCGGCTGGTCCGGATGCCGGAACCGCCGCTGCTGCTGGCCGACCGGGTGATGAGCATCGAGGGCGAGCCAGGAACGATGGGGACCGGCACAATCGTCACGGAGACAGATGTCGACCCCGACGCCTGGTACATCCACAACGGCCGGATGTCACCCGGTGTGGTGATCGAGAGTGGCCAGGCCGATCTGTTGCTCGCCTCGTGGCTGGGTGCGGACTTCACCAACCGCAGCGAGCGGGTGTACCGGCTGCTCGGTTGCGATCTGACATTCATGGGCGAATTGCCCAAGGGTGGCGACACGCTGCACTACGAGATCCACATCGACGGTCACGCAAAAACGGGTGATACGCGTCTGTTTTTCTTCCACTACGACTGCTACATCGGCGACCGGCTGATGATCTCGGTGCGCAACGGGCAGGCCGGATTCTTTTCCGACGCGGAGCTCGCCGAGTCGGACGGAGTGTTGTGGGACGCTGCCGATGATGCACCGCGCGACGGTGCACGCCGTGACGAGCCGCCCGTGGTCACCCAGAAGCGGTCGTTCACCAAGGAGGACGTGGAAGCGTTCACCGATGGTCACGCATTCCGCTGCTTCGGCGCAGGCTTTGAGCGGGCGGCCGCCCACACCCGGACGCCGTCGTTACCGAAGGGCAAGTTGCGGCTGATCGATGAGATCGCCGAATTCGACCCCGACGGCGGACCATGGGGCCGCGGGTATCTGCGGGCCACCGCCGCGGTGCCCAGGGACATGTGGTTCTACGACGGGCATTTCAAGAACGACCCGTGCATGCCTGGGACGTTGATGGCCGATGCGGCCACCCAGGCACTGTCGTTCGCGATGGCCGCCTACGGGTTCACCATCGAGCGCGACGGATGGCGGTTCGAGCCGGTGCCGGACGATATGGCGCGCTTCGTCTGCCGTGGGCAGGTGACACCCGACGCCGACCATATGCTCGACTACGAGGTGTTCATCGAAGAGATCATCGACGGGCCCACGCCGACGGTCTTCGCCGCGCTGCTCTGCCGTAGCGACGGCTTCAAGGTCTTCCATGCCCGGCGCTTCGGTATGCGTCTGGTTCCCGACTGGCCGATGCCGCCGGGTGCGCCCGGGCCGGTGCAGATCCTGGCCGGCACCAAGGACGTTCGCGGTGACCAGGGCGCGCTGCTGGCATGCGGCCGTGGCATGCCGTCGGATGCGTTCGGCGCTCTGTATGCGCCGTTCGACGGCACCCGGCGGGCGCCGCGCCTGCCGGACGAGCCGTACCATTTCATGTCCCGCGTGCTCAGTGTCTCCAGCCCGCCGGGAGTGCCTACCAAGGGCGGCACCGTCGTCGCGGAATACGATGTGCCAGAAGGCGAGTGGTATTTCGCCGACGCCCACGTCGATGCGGTGCCGATGCCGGTGCTGATCGAAATCTTGCTGCAGCCGTGCGGCTGGTTGTCGTCGTACAACGGATTCGCCGCCAATCGTCCCGACGACGTGGTGTTCCGCAATCTCGACGGTGGTGAGGTGATCCAGCATCGACCGGCCCGGGTCGGGACGCTGCGGGTCACGTCGACGCTGGAGCGGTTCGCTGACGGGGCCGGCTCGACCATCGTGTTCTTCGATGTCGTCTGCACCCAGAACGACGAAGTCGTGATGACGATGAAGACGGCATTCGGGTTCTTCAGTCCGGAGGCTCTGCGCAACCAGGTCGGGTTGCGAATGAAACCGGGTGTGCTAGAGGCGCTTTCCGAGCCGGCTCCGGTCGAACTGTCCTACCGGGACGCGCAGCTCGACGGTGCGCCCTGGTTGGACCAGGGCCGCCTGCAGGTGGTCGACCGGGTGAAGTTCTGGCCGGGCGGGGGAGAGGCCGGGCTGGGCAGGCTGGTCGCCGAGTACGACGTCACCCCGGAGGCGTGGTTCTTCAAGGCGCACTTCTTCCAGGATCCGGTGCAGCCGGGGTCGCTGGGTCTGGAAGCCATGCAACAGGCGGCGCGTGCAGCGGTGCGACTGTCCGGTCTGGGCGGCGCAGGTGACGAATTCGAGTTCGAGCCGGTGGCTTTGGACCAGATGTTCAGCTGGAAATTCCGTGGTCAAGTGACACCGACCAACAAGCGCACCAAGTCCGAGGTCGAAATCCTCTCCACCCACAGTGACGATCGCGGTGTGCTGGCGGTGTTCGACGGCCGGTTCTGGTGCGACGATCTGTGCATCTACGAGACACGCGGGATGGGCGTTCGCGTTACCCGAAGGGCGCCATGAAAGGGATCATTCTGGCGGGCGGTTCGGGAACCCGCCTGCATCCGATCACCCTCGGGGTCTCGAAGCAGTTGATCCCGGTCTACGACAAGCCGATGGCGTACTACCCGCTGTCCACGCTGATGCTGGCCGGGATCCGCGACATCTTGGTGATCACGACACCGCACGATGCGGAGAGTTTCGAACGTCTGCTCGGTGACGGATCACGCTTCGGGGTGTCGATCACCTTTGCCCAGCAGCCGTCGCCGGACGGGCTGGCACAGGCCTTTACCATCGGCTCCGACTTCATCGGCAACGACAAGGTGGCGCTGATCCTCGGTGACAACCTGCTCTACGGGCCGGGGCTCGGCACCCAGCTGAAGAGTTTCACGACGGTCGACGGGGGCGTGATCTTCGCCTACTGGGTGGCCGAACCCTCCGCATACGGTGTGGTGGAGTTCGACCCGACCGGAGTAGTGGTGTCCCTGGAGGAGAAGCCCAAGCGGCCGCGGAGCAATTTCGCGGTGCCGGGTCTGTATTTCTACGACAACGACGTCGTGGAGATCGCCCGTGGGCTCTCGCCCAGCGATCGCGGCGAGTACGAGATCACCGACGTCAACCGGGCTTACCTCGAGCAGGGCAGGCTGCGGGTGCAGGTGCTGCCCCGCGGCACCGCGTGGCTGGACACCGGTACGTTCGACCAGATGACCGACGCCGCCGACTTCGTCCGCACCATGGAACGGCGTACCGGCCTGAAGATCGGCGTTCCCGAGGAAATCGCGTGGCGGCAAGGCTTTCTCAGTGAGGATGAGTTGCGGGAACGTGCCGAGAAGCTGGTGAAGTCGGGCTACGGCTCCTATCTGCTGGACTTGCTCGAAAGGGGCGCCCAGTGACGGAGCTACTGGTCACCGGCGGCGCCGGCTTCATCGGATCGAACTTTGTGCACTACGCGGTCGAACACACCGACCACCACATCACGGTGCTGGACAAGCTGACCTATGCAGGCAACCGCGAGTCGCTGGCCGGGCTGCCCGAAGAGCGGGTGACCTTTGTGCACGGCGACGTCGCCAACGCCGAACTGGTCGACAAGCTGGTGGCCACCGCCGACAGCGTCGTGCACTACGCCGCCGAGACGCACAACGACAACTCCCTCGACGACCCGGAACCGTTCCTGCACACCAACCTGATCGGCACGTTCACCCTGCTGGAGGCGGTCCGCAAGTACGGCGTGCGCTACCACCACATCTCCACCGACGAGGTGTACGGCGACTTGGCGCTGGACGACCCGGCCCGGTTCACCGAAGCGAGCCCCTACAACCCGTCGTCGCCGTATTCGTCGACCAAGGCCGGCAGCGACCTGCTCGTACGGGCCTGGATGCGCTCCTACGGCCTGGCCGCGACCATCTCGAACTGTTCCAACAACTACGGCCCTTACCAGCACGTCGAGAAATTCATTCCCCGTCAGATCACCAACGTCCTGCGCGGCACCCGTCCCAAGCTCTACGGCGACGGCCTCAACGTCCGGGACTGGATCCACGCCGACGACCACTCGTCGGCGGTGTTGCTGATCCTCGAGAAGGGCCGGATCGGGGAGACGTACCTGATCGGCGCCAACGGCGAGAAGGACAACAAAACCGTCGTCGAGCTGATCCTGACGATCATGGGACAGGAACCGAACGCCTACGAGAATGTCCCGGACCGCACCGGCCACGACCTGCGGTACGCCATCGATGCGACCAAACTGCGTGATGAGCTCGGCTGGCGGCCGCGTTATCCTGACTTCGAGCACGGGTTGACGGCGACCATCCAGTGGTATCGCGATCACGAAAGCTGGTGGGCGCCCGCAAAAGACGCCACTGAGGCGTTCTACGCCCGGCTCGGGCAATGACAGGAGAGCGCAGGTAATGACGGAGCTCGGCAAGGCACTCCGCCCGGTAACGACCGCCATCCCGGGACTTGTCATCTGGGACCTGCCCGTCCACGGCGACAACCGGGGCTGGTTCAAAGAGAACTGGCAGCGGGAGAAGATGGTGGCCGCCGGTATGCCCGACTTCGGGCCGGTGCAGAACAACGTCTCGTTCAACTCCTCGGCCGGCACCACCCGCGGAATCCACGCCGAACCGTGGGACAAGTACATCTCGGTGGCCACCGGGCGGATCTTCTGCGCCTGGGTCGACCTGCGGGACGGCCCGACGTTCGGGACGGTGGTGACCGCCGAGATCGACCCGTCGCGCGCGGTCTTCGTGCCGCAAGGCGTCGGCAACGGCTTTCAGACGCTGGAGCCCAATACCGCCTACACCTACCTGGTCAACGACCATTACTCGCCGGATGGTGTCTACACCTCACTGAATCCGGCCGATCAGACCATCGCCATCGACTGGCCGATTCCGCTGGAGGAGGCCGAGCTGTCGGCGAAGGACCGGGCCCAGGGCCCGTTGTCGGCGGTCGTTCCCATTCAGCCGCGCAAGACGCTGGTGGTCGGTGCCGGCGGCCAATTGGGCCGTGCGCTGCAGGCGGCGTACGAAGGTGCTTCGCACGTCGAATACGTCGACCTCCCGGACTTCGATCTCAGCTCCGGCGATTTCGCCACCGCACGCCCCTGGCGCGAATACGACACGATCATCAACGCTGCTGCCTACACCGCTGTCGACGCAGCGGAAACCCCGGAGGGACGGGCCGCGGCGTGGGCCGCCAACGTCGCCGGTGTTGCGAATCTGACTCGGGTCGCGGCGGCACATCGACTGACCGTCGTGCACGTCTCGACTGATTATGTATTCGACGGCACCACCACGCGGCCGTATCTCGAGGACGACCCGATGACTCCGCTGGGGGTCTACGGGCAGACCAAGGCCGCGGGCGATCAGATCGTCTCCACGCTGGACCGGCACTACATCGTGCGCACCTCGTGGGTGATCGGCGAGGGCCGAAACTTCGTGCGCACCATGCTTTCTCTGGCCGAACGCGGAGTCGACCCGGCGGTCGTCGACGACCAGGTGGGCCGCTTGACGTTCACCTCCGAACTGGCCAGGGCGATCCGGCATCTGCTCGGGAGCCGCGCGCCCTACGGAACGTACAACGTCACCGGGTCCGGGCCGGTCACCTCGTGGGCCGACGTCGCCAGACAAACCTTCGAGCTGGCGGGCCACGACCCGAACCGGGTGACCGGAGTATCCACGGCGGAGTACTTCGCCTCGGCTGCCAATCCGGTTTCGCCTCGGCCGCTCCGCGGCGTGCTCGACCTGACCAAGATCGAGTCCACCGGATTCGTGCCGGCCGATGCGGGCGAGTCGCTGGCCGCTTACGTTCGCCAGGAGACCCGCGCCGGCTCCGGCGCACGCTAGGCGAAATGCCGAACTAGACCGACGGCCTTGGTATTTCGGCTGTGACCGGGTCGTGGCTGGCTTCGCTGTCCTCCCGCGGCAGCAGGTAGGCGCGCACCAGTGGGCGTGGTCCGCTGGACCGGAGCATGGTGCTGGCGGGACGGGGACGAACCCGTTGCGGCCACCAGAACCATCGGCCGAGCAACACGGCAATCGCCGGGGTCATGAACGACCGCACCACCAGGGTGTCGATCAGCAAACCCAGACCGATCGTGGTGCCGACCTGGCCGATGATCTGCAAATCGCTGACCACCATCGCCGCCATCGTGATCGCGAATACCAGGCCGGCGTTGGTCACCACCTTGCCGGAGCCGCCCATGGCGCGGATGATCCCGGTGTTGATGCCTGCCGACAATTCCTCTTTTATCCGGGATACCAAGAGCAGGTTGTAGTCGGAGCCCACCGCCAACAGCACGATCACCGACATGGGTAGCACCATCCAGTGCAGTTTGATGCCCAGGATGTATTGCCACAGCAGGACCGAGAGCCCAAAGGACGCACCCAACGAGAGCGCGACGGTCCCCACGATGACCAGCGCGGCAATCAGGCTGCGGGTGATGATCAGCATGATGATGAAAATCAGGCACAGCGCGCCAACGGCGGCAATCCAGAGATCGTATTGGGAGCCGTCTCTGAAGTCCTTGAACGTCGCGGCGGTACCGGCGATGTAGATCTTGGAGCCCTGGAGCGGTGTCGTCTTGAGAGCCTCTTCGGCCGCCGACCGCATCTTGTCGATACTCGCAATGCCCTCGGGTGAGGCCGGTTCGTCCTTGTGGGAAATGATGAACCGCGCTGCTTTCCCGTCGGGAGACAGGTAGGCGCTCATTGCCCGTTTAAAGTCGGGATTCTCGAAGACCTCGGGCGGCAGATAGAAAGTGTCGTCGTCCTGCGCGGCGTCGAAAGCCTGCCCCATGGCGGTGGTGTTCAGATTCGAATCGTCCAGCACGCCGAAGGTCCCGGACATGGTGCTGTGCATCTTCAGCATCATGTCGCGCATTCCCTCCATGATCGCGATGATCTTGGGAACCTGTTCGAGAAGCTGCGGCATCAGCTTGTCCAGCGTAGCCAGATGCGTCAGCATCTCTTTCATCTTGTCGTTGAGGGAAGTAATGCCGTCGATGGCATCGAATACCGACCGCACCGCCCAGCAGACGGGAATGTCGTAGCAGTGCGGTTCCCAGTACAAATAGTTGCGAATCGGCCGGAAGAAGTCGTCGAAGTCGGCCGCGTTGTTCATCAGTACCGTGATTACTTGCGACATTTCCTTCGTGGTGATGAAGGAGTCGTGGGTGATGTCGTTGAGCTGCTTCTGCAACTCGTACATCCGCTTCATCAAGACGATCTGGCGATCGATCATCTTCACTTGCTTGAGCATGTCGTCCATGCGGGATTGCATGAACTTCAGGCTGGCTTGCATGCCGGCGTTCTGCATGTCCATCAGGAACGGTATGGACGTGTGCTCGATCGGTGTTCCCTCGGGCCGGGTGATGCCCTGCACTCGGGAGATGCCGGGGACCTTGAAAATCGCCTTCGCCAGCTTGTGGAGGATGAGGAAGTCGGCAGGATTCCGCAAGTCGTGATCGGACTGGATCATCAGAATCTCGGGCATCATCCGGGCCTGCGAGAAGTGACGATCGGCGGCGGCATTACCGACGTTGGCGGGAAGGTCCTTCGGTATGTACAGCCGGTCGTTGTAGCTGGTCTGATAGCCGGGTAGCGCCAGCAGGCCGATCAGCGCGATGGCGATTGTCGCAGTGAGGATGGGTACCGGCCAGCGAACGACGGCCGTGCCGATCCGCCGCCATCTGCGGTTCTTGAGCCGGACCTTGGGGTCGAACAGTTTCAGGCGGCCGCCGACAGCCAGAAACGACGGAACCAGGGTGACCGCTACCGCGACGGCGGCGAACATGCCGACAGCAGATGGAACGCCCATGCTCTGGAAAATGGGCAGGCGGGTGAAGCTCAGGCACAGCATCGCGCCGGCGATGGTCAGCCCACTGCCCAACACGACAGGAGCCACGCTGCGGAAGGTGCTGTAGAAGGCGGTCTCGATGTCCTCGCCGGATTGCCGCGCCTCGTGGTAACGGCCGAAGAAGAAGATCCCGTAATCGGTTCCGGCGGCCATCGCCAAGGCCACCAGCAGGCTGGTGGCGAATGTCGACAGCCCGATGACGTTGTGGTCGGCCAGAAACGCGACGACGCCACGCGCGACGAGGACCTCGATGCCGACCGTGATCAACAATCCGATGACGGTGACGATCGAACGGTAGACAACGAGCAGGACGGCAAAAATGAGGACGGCGCCGACCGCGGTCATCTTGATCATCGAGTGATCGCCGGCGTGCTGCATGTCCGACACCAGCGCGGCCGGGCCGGTGACGAAGACCTGGATGCCGGGTGGTGGGGGCATCCGATCGACGATGCCGCGGACGGCAGCAATCGATTGCTGGCCCAGCGTCGTGCCTTGGTTACCAGCCAGATTCAGTTGGATGTAGACGGCCTTGCCGTCTTTGCTCTGTGCCCCGGCAGCGGTGAGTCGATCTCCCCACAAGTCCTGTACGTGCTCGACGTGTGTGGTGTCGCTCTTCAGCGCGCGAACCAGGGTGTCGTAGTAGGTGTGCGCCTCGTCCCCGAGTTCCTGCTGACCCTCCATCACCAGCATGGCGAAACTGTCGGAGGTGGACTCCTGGAACTCGCGACCCATCTGGTGCATGGCCATCACCGCCGGGGCGTCCTGTGGCGCCATCGGCACGGAGTGGTCTCGACCGACGGTCTCCAGCCAGGGAACGAAGAACGTCACCAGGACGGTTATGGCCAACCACGCGACGATGATCAGCGGCGAAAGCGCCCGGATCGACCGCGCAACCAGGGGCCGACTGAGCTGATTCGTCGACTCTGTCTCGGTCTGGATATCGGCCACTTACTTCTCTTGGTTCAGCAAGAGGGCACGAACCAACGGGCGCGGGCCGGTGGGACGCAGCATCGTACTGGCGGGGCGGGGCCGAACCTGCTGCGGCCACCAGAACCAGCGTCCCAACAACGCCGCGATGGATGGCGTCATGAACGCCCGCACGATCAAGGTGTCGAACAACAGGCCCAACGCGATCGTCGTGCCCACCTGGCCGATACTGATCAGGTCGCTGACCATCATCGAGGCCATGGTGAACGCGAACACCAAGCCGGCGGTCGTCACGACTTTGCCGGTGCCGGCCATTGCCCGAATGATGCCGGTATTGATACCGGCGCCTAATTCCTCCTTCATACGGGCAACCAGCAGGAGATTGTAGTCGGAGCCGACCGCCAACAGAATGATCACGGTCATGACGAATACCGACCAGTGCAATTGAATGCCGAGGAGGTATTGCCAGACGAATACTGCCAATCCGAATGATGCGCCCAACGAAAGCAGCACCGTACCCACGATCACCATGGCGGCGATGAGGCTGCGCGTCACAATGAGCATGACCACAAAGATCAGACAGAGCGCCGCGACGACCGCAATCATCAGATCGTATTTGGTCCCGGTAACCAGATCTTTAATTAGGGCTGCGGTGCCGGAAAGGGAGATCTGCGACCCCTCCAGCGGAGTGCCTTTCAGTGCCTCTTCGGCCGCATTCTTGATGGCATCGACTCGGGCAATGCCGTCGGGTGAGGTCGGGTCGCCTTTTTGCGAAATCAACATGCGGGCGGCCTTGCCATCGGGTGAGATGAAGATCTTCATCACGCGTTTGAAGTCCTCGTTCTTGAAGACCTCCGGCGGTACGTAGAACGAATCATCGTTCTGAGCGGCATCGAATGCCTTGCCCATCGCGGTCGAATTTGCGCCATTGTCGTCCATCTGGCCGAACACCCCGGACATGGTGCTGTGCATGGTGAGCAGCATCGTCCGCATGCTCGTCATGATCGAGATCATCTCCGGGAATTGAGCGAGCAGTTGCGGCATGATCAGGTCCATCTGATCGAGGTTCACAACGAGTTCGCGCAGCTTCTCCGTCAGTCCGTCAACCCCGTCGAGAATGTCAAACAGGCTTCTGACTGACCAGCAGAGCGGAATATTGAAGCAATGCGGTTCCCAGTACAGATAGTTGCGAATGGGCCGGAAGAAATCCTCGAAGTCGGCAATATGATCACGTAGCTCGCTGGTGATTTCTTCCATTTCATGCGTGCTTTTGACCATGGCGTGCATCGTCGCCGACATCTGCTGCATCAGGCTGTACATGCGAGACATGATGTTGATGGTCTGTTGCAATTGGTCGGCTTGCGTGAGCAGGTCGGCCATCCGGGCTTTCTGAAAGAACATGAACTGCTGCTGGCCGGCTTGCTGCGTGCTCATCAAGTAGGGAATGGTCGTATGCGCGATCGGCGTGCCTTCAGGCCGGGTCACCGCCTGAACCTTTTCGATACCCGGAACCGCAAGGACGGCTTTCGCGAGTTTGTTCAGGACCAGGAAATCCGCCGAATTGCGTAGATCGTGATCGGTCTCGACCATCAGAATTTCGGGTGTCATCATCGCTGAAGGTGGAAAGTGTCGGGCCGCCGCTTCTATCCCCTGCGTGGCGGGAATGTTCTTCGGTAGGAAGTGCTGGTCGTTGAAGTCGGGCTTGAATCCGGGCAGCGTCAACAGTCCGACCAGGGTGAGGGCCAACGAGGCGACGAGAATGGGTGCCGGCCAGCGGACAATGGCCGTGCCAATCCGTCGCCAGCCGTAAGTCTTTGCTGTTCGCTTGGGGTCGAACAAGCCGAATCGGCCTCCGACCGCGATGACGGCTGGGACCAACGTCAGTGCGACGGCTACCGCGACCATGATGCCGACCGCGCAGGGGACGCCGAGCGCTTGGAACGCCGGAAGTCGAGTGAAGCTGAGACACAGCGTCGCGCCGGCGACCGTCAAACCGGTGGCCAGAACGACCTTGGCGACGCCGCGGTAGGTGGTGTAGAAGGCCGTTTCGCGATCTTCGCCGGCCAAGCGCGCTTCGTGATAGCGGCCGATGAAGAAAATCCCGTAGTCCGTCCCAGCCGCAATCACCAGGGCTACCAGCAGGTTCACCGCGAACGTGGTGAGTCCGATGATCTCGTGATGGCCGAGGAGAGCGACGAACCCCCTGGCGGCCTGCAGCTGTACCCCGACGACCATGAGCAGGAGGATCACGGTCAGTGGGGAACGATAAACGATCAGCAGCGTCACCAGGATCACCGCGATGCTGACCAAGGTGATGGTGTTGACCGTGCTGTTGCCGCTCTTGCTCATGTCGGCGGCAAGCGCGGCGGGCCCGGTGACATACGTGGTGATCCCGGGTGGCGCGGGCGTTCGTCCGATGATGTCCTGAACAGACCTGACCGACTCGTTGGCCAAGGCTTCACCCGGTTTGCCGGCAAGCGTTAGCTGTACGTAGGCGGCTTTGCCGTCGTCGCTCTGCGCAGCGGCGCTGGTGAGTGGGTCTCCCCAGAAGTTCTGGATGTACTGGACATGCTTGGGATCTTGTTCGAATTGTCGAATCAGGTCGTCGTAGTAGGCGTGGGCCTCGTCGCCGAGTGGTTGTTGACCCTCCAGCACGATCATTGCCGGCGCGTTGCCGGACACCGATTGATCGAAAACTTGAGACATCCGCTGAGTAGCGCGGAACGACGGCGCATCAGTGGGATTCTGCGAGACCGAGTGCTCGGCCTCGACCTGCTCCAGGGTGGGGACCCCGAGGGTCAGGCCGACGATGATCGCCAACCAGCCCAAGATGACGAGCACCGAAAAGCGGCGGATCGTCTGCGCGACGAATGACCGGCCGTCGTGCAACTGATGGGTGCTCATGCGGCCTTCAACAGACAGGAGACGAAGGAGCTGACTTCGTGGGTGGTGGTGTTGTCCGCTTTCACCACACCGTCCACCGTGATGCGGCAGCCGATGGTCTCACTGTCGCCCTGGGCGGCGATGCTGCCGATGCCCGCTGCAGCGGAGATCGGGAACTCCAGCGACCACGGCAGCGTGACATCCTGATGTACTGGGTCGCCGTTCTCGTCGAAGTAGCTGATCTGGGCGGGCGTTCCGGGCGGACCGAAGACTTCGTATTTCATCTTCTTCGGGTTGTACGGTTTGCCCTTGTCATTCTTGGTATCTCCGTAAGACAGGGCTGTTTCCGATCCGAAGATTCCGTGCAATCGCGACACCGCCAGTCCACCGGCGGCCAGAACCGCGATCACGATCAGCGGAATCCACAGGTGGCTCAGCAAACCGAATATCACTCCAGGTCCGCTCCTGCGCTTCCGAGGACTGCGTTCGGCTCGAGGCGGCGGCGGTGGCTCGGCAGGCTGCGGTGGAGACTCCTCGCTGTGCCATCCGGTGACACCGGGCTCAGTTTGCTCAACGTTGGGCAAACGTCCTTCGATCACCGGGCGCCGACCTTTCCCAAGTTCCAAGTGCTACGGGTCCTAGCACCAACCGTCAGATGGAGAATGCGACTACACATCGAGGCGTGGCATCTCGCTTACCGCCGGAGGGCGGGCGTCACAGTCTGCGCCACAACAGCTCCCCGCAAACGCGCGGCACCGACGAGAGCGCGACCGATCTCGACGAGAGTCAACCATGTTCATGGCCTCCGTGTGGGCTCTTTGCGATGCAACAGCGGAGCATACGCGCAAGGGTAAGCGCCGAACTGCGGTAATGGCTAAGTCTTAGGCTGCTTCCCAGGTTGCCACATTGACGCGACTGCAAGTTGTGAGCCCTCGAGAGCCCGGCTCTCAGGTCGGCATGACTGAGGTCCGGGACGACGGCAGAATGGAACACGTTCTCGTTAGTCGATCTCGCCGGTGAGGCCGAACTCCGTCAAGGTGCGCTCGGCGAGTTCTCGCAGTTGTGATCGGGTGGTCACCGAGCCGGGCTGGTAGCCGCGAATGCAGACACCGACCTGGTTCATCTCCAGCGACGTGCCGACGAAAACGTGCAACTGGCTGCCTGTTCGGTCAAGCCATCCGCGGGTCACGTTCTGGCTCGCCCCCCGGGCGAACATGGCATCGCTTAGCGTGCCGTCGGGGCGGCTGGCAGCCGGTCCCGTATCGCCCAGACTCGAGCACACCGCTGGTCGCTCCGGGTCGCTGACCGCGTAATCGATCAGATGCTTCCACGCCCGTTTCGGGGTGAACGGCGTCAACGGAACGAGCTCCGCAGACTCGTCGTCGGCGCCCTGTGCGGACTTGAGGGCTTGCTTGATGGCGGCGCGCGCCGGACCCATATCGGTCGTCACCAGGTCAGGGTCGATGCCAACGCGGACGAAGGACACCGCGACCGCTCGCGCATCGTCCATGGTGCGGGTGTTGACGGTGAGCAGCATTCTGACGTCATCCGCATCGCCATGATCGCGCCCCATGTGCCGGTCGAGCCGCGCGGTGAACGCCGTGGACATAGCACTGCTCGTTCCGCCCAACGCTTCCGCGCGGGCAGTCCACTCGTCCAGGCGGATACGGACCCAGACGTTGGGCACGATGACCGGTTGGTTGGCTCCACTCGCGGGAGCGCTGGCCGGCAGCGACGCCTGGGCCTGGGTGTGGACGGTGTCCGCCTGGCGGCGCCGGGCTTCTTTGACCGCGGCGAGGAGCGCGCGTCCGACCGTGGGGGCATCTCGCGCGGTGTCGCCGATGTCCTCGACCAACGCGCGCAGCCGCGGGCGTGAATGCGGCGGCGGGTAGCCAAGATCGCGGGGTAGCCCAAGCAGCGCTTCGGTGACCGCGACAGCGGCACCGATGCCGTCGATCACGTAGTGGGACAGCACCAGGCTGATCGCGGTCGAGCCGTCGCTGAGCGGGACGACGCTGATCCGCCAGCCCGGCCCCGTTTCGGGATCGATCGGTAGTTGGGTGCACTCGTCGAACCAGGCGCCGAGTTCGGCCCGAGGGCGGACCGCTGATGCGATATCGAGTTTCGCCGGCGCAGGATCTCGCACCCATCGGTAGCGCCCGAAGGGCAGCGGCGAGCGTTCGATGAGTCGCCCCATCATCCCTTGGCTGAGCTTGTCGCGAAACCGCTCGAGTCCCTCGACGTCGACTGCGTGTCGATAGACCCACCCGACCTGCATCACTTCGCGCTGGCCTGCGGCATGATGCCCGGCGTAGAAGGCCTGGTCCATCAAATCGAGCCGATTGTCCCGCCGCGCATCGTCGTTGGATGTGTGGGCCGGGCGGTCCTGGATTGACACGAGCGTCAGAGTAACCGACCGTCGGTTGTCGGATACCCGATGTTGCGCTGCCGTTTGCCGGCATTCCCCGCGTGCGCGATACCTTGTCGAAGCGTGCGAGGGCAACCTATTCTGCCGCTGTGAATAAAAGTGGGCCGGTGCGCGTACATGGCTGAGGCGGTGACGCGAACCCGCCCGGTGGCGCTTTTCGTGTTGGGCAATGGCCGATCCGGAACGTCGGCGCTGGCGCAGGTCCTGGCGCTCAGCGGGGGCACCCTTCCGCCCGGTCTGCTGGGCGCCACCTCGGAGAATCCGCGTGGGTTCTTCGAAGCTCGCGCGGTGATTCATCTAAACCAGGCGATCCTGCACGCGCACGGCAGTTCCGGGTACGACATGGCGCTGGACGCGTATCAAGACGGTGTTTTCGACGCCGGACGGAACAGCTCCTGGGTTGCCAAGCTCAGGGACTACCTTGCGAGCTTGCCGACGGCCCCAGTCGTGGTGATCAAGGAGCCGAAGACGACGACTGTCTCAGGCATCTGGTTCGAGGCGGCGCGCCAAGCCGGTTTTGACGTCGCCGCCGTCGTCGCGGTGCGTCATCCAGCCGAAATCATCGGATCGCTTGAAAAGCGGGCCAATCAGCAAAATTATGTTGGGTCGTCACCAGAACTCACGTGCGCCTGGTGGCTGAAGTACAGCTTGCTGGCCGAACGTGACACTCGCGACGTACCTCGGGTGTTCGTCGAATACACCAACCTCCTCGAGGACTGGCGCCGGGAACTGAAGCGGATCTCCACGGCCCTCGGGATCGATCTCGACGTCAAGGACGAACGAGCAATCGACGAGTTCCTCACCCCGGACCTGCGGCACCACCAGACCCGTGGTCCGGCAGTTGAACCGTTCGGTACCGACTGGGTCGGCGCGGTGTACGAAACACTGGCTGCGGCCGCAGCGGACGAGCCGTGGGACGCGTCTGTACTCGACCGGGTTTTCGACGAGTACCGAGCCAGTGAACGTGGATTCCGTCAGGCCTTCACAGACTTCCGGCGATACCGCAACCTCGACCGGCTCTTGCCGCCGTTCGTGGTGAAGCTCGGCCTCGAAACCCTCGCACTGGCTCACCGCCGCAAAGGGACTTGGGCCTAGCCGTATCCGAGGACGTCGGCCGATTCGTGCGTTGTGGCCAATCGTCGGGGTGTACATGTCGGCGTTGGGTTACGCTGCCGGGCGGCTGAGCCACGGACGGAAGGGCCGGAAGCGTTCGATGAAACTTGTGCTGGCGTTCTATGGAACTCGCGGAGACGTCGAACCTGGCATCGCCATCGGCCGGGAGTTGCTGCGCCGCGGTCACGACGTGCTCATGGCGGTTCCGCCGGACTTGATCGACTCGGCCCGATCGGTCGGCCTCGCGGCGGTCGCCTACGGGCCGGATACGCAGGCGTGGCTGGAAGACACCCGCGACTTCTGGGGCTACTTCTTCCGCAACTTCTGGCGAGTGCGCGACGTGCAGAAGTATTTTCGCGAGTCCCGGGCCCCCGGTCTTCGGGCCTGGGGGGAGATGAGCAGGAGTTTGGCGTCGGTGTCGGGCGGGGCAGACCTGCTGGTCACCGGGGTCAGCTACGAGGAGCTGGTGTTCGACGTCGCGGAATACTGCGATGTTGCGCTGGCGACGGTGCTCTGGTTTCCGATGCGGGTCAACGGCAAGCTCCTGCCGAATCTGCCTGAGCCGGTGTTGCGCTCGGCGATGAAGCTGTACGAGTGGCTGATCTGGCGTGGGGTGAAAAAGGTCGTCGCCGCGCAGCGCCGCGAACTCGGGTTGCCGCCCGCGACCGGCCCGGTGCCGGCTCGGATCGCCGAACGCCAATTGCTGGAGATCCAGGCCTATGACGAGGTGCTCTTCCCGGGTCTGGCGGCCGAGTGGGCTCCGTGGGACGGTCAACGGCCGTTTGTCGGCACGCTGACGCTGGAGTTGGCCACCGAGGCCGACGAGGACGTCATGTCGTGGATCGCCTCGGGAACGCCGCCGATCTGCTTTGGCTTCGGCAGTATTCCGGTGGAATCACCGGCCGAGATGGTCGCGATGATCGCGGGGGCCTGCGCCCAGGTTGGTGAGCGTGCGCTGTTGTGTGCCGGTTGGACCGACTTCAGCAATGTTCCGCAGTTCGACCACGTCAAGGTGGTGGGTGCGGTGAATTACGCGACGGTGTTCCCGGCCTGCCGAGCGGTCGTTCACCACGGCGGTGCGGGGACCACGGCCGCCGGCCTGCGTGCAGGAGTTCCGACACTCGTGCTGTGGATGGCCGATGTCCAGGTGATCTGGGGAGCGGCGGTCAAGGGGCTGAAGGTGGGTACCTCGCGGCGGTTTGCGGCCACCACCGAGAAGACGCTGACCGCCGATTTGCGCACGATACTCGCACCGGGATACCGCAGCCGAGCCCGCGAGCTTGCGGCCAGGATGACCAGCCCTGCTGACAGCGTGCGCCACGCCGCCGACCTCCTGGAGGATTTCGCTCGCCGCAGGCGGCTTGGTTGAACGGATGATCCGATCCTGGCAAACGTCGAAAACTGACGACGATGCAAGTTTAGACTCAGCGCCGAAATGCCGGCATGCGAGATAGGGCCATTTTGACCATCACCGACTACGACGTGCGATCGCTGTACCTCGATCTGCTTCGACGCAACCTGACCCGGTTCGGAATGCACGAGCGGATGCCCTCGGATTGGCCGTTGCGGCGACGTCTGCTTCTCAAAGCGGCCAACACCTTCGGCCCGAAACTGCGCGGTGCGGGCGTACGCGACCAGAACCTGCGCGAGGCCGGCTTGGACTGGCCGGCCGAGGCCGAGACGATGATCGGGATGAAGCGGCTCACCAGTCTGCAGGAGTGCGTCGAGACGGTCCTGGCCGACGACGTCCCCGGTGACCTCGTCGAGACCGGGGTGTGGCGCGGCGGCGCGTGCATCTTGATGCGCGCCGTCCTGGCTGCCTATGGCGACACCACCCGCAGCGTCTGGTTGTGTGACTCCTTCCAGGGTGTCCCACGCTCTGATACCGCGAATTACAAGGCGGACAAGGGAATTCACGCCGAGATAGTTTCGGGCATCCTCGGGGTATCGGAAGCAGACGTCAAAAAGAACTTCGAGCGTTACGGGCTGCTCGACGACCAGGTCCGTTTCCTCCCGGGCTGGTTCAAGGACACGCTGCACGACGCCCCGATCGATGCCATCTCGGTGCTGCGACTCGACGGCGATCTCTACGAGTCCACGATCCAGGCCCTCGACGCGCTCTACCCGCGCCTGTCGCCCGGCGGCTTCTGCATCGTCGACGACTATCTGGCTGTCAAGGCGTGCGAGCAAGCTGTCACCGACTACCGCAACAAGCACGGGATCACCGAGGAGATCGTCGACATCGACGGAACCGGCGTGCTGTGGCGCAAGAAGTGAAGACCGAATCGTCTTCACCCTCGCATCGCTTTCATGGCTGACGCCGGGGGCGCGGTACGGATCGGCATTCTGGGCACAGCTCGCGTTGCGCCGGCAGTGCTGATCAAGCCGGCCAAGAAGAACCCCGAGGTTGTCGTCGCGGCGGTGGCTGCGCGTGAGGTCTCGCGAGCTCAGGAGTTCGCAGGCAAGCACGGCATTGCCCGCGCGTATGACGGCTATGAGGCGCTGATCGCCGACCCTGATATCGATGCGGTGTACATCCCGTTGCCGAATGCGTTGCACGGCAGGTGGACTCGAGCCGCCCTGCAGGCCGGCAAGCATGTGCTGTGTGAGAAGCCGTTTATGGCCAACGCGACCGAGGCGCTCGAGATCGCTGACTTGGCGGCGACGTCGGGTCGCGTGGTGATGGAAGCCTTCCACTATCGCTACCACCCGTTTGCGGCGCGTGTCGAGCAGATCATCGCTTCGGGCGAACTCGGCACTCTGCAGCGGATCGAGGCGGCCGACTGTTACTGGTTGCGCAACTTCGCCGCGAACGCCTACAACTACTCGCTCGGCGGCGGGGCGCTCATGGATCTCGGCAGCTACGTGGTCGACATGCTCAGGACGTTCGGCGGTTCGACTCCGGAAGTGGTTTCGGCACAGGCGAAGTTGCGCGGCCAGAACGTGGACAGGGCGATGACGGCCGAGTTGCGCTTCCCCGAAGGGCACACCGGTCGGCTGCACTGCTCGCTGTGGTCGCGCACCCCGCCGCATTACACCGCCAAGATCGTCGGTGATCGCGGGGAGTTGCGGCTCCATCCGGTGATCCCGTACCAGCAGTTCTCGGTCAAATCCGCCGATGGTCATCGGGTGGAGCGCTTCTTCAAAGCACGCCCCACCTACGAGTACCAGTTGGAGGCGTTCGCCGCGGCGGTGTTGCGTGGCGCACCGATCAAGACCTCGGCAGCCGAAGGGGTGCAGAACATGAAGGTCATCGACGCGATCTATCGCGCAGCGGGCCTGCCTGTCCGCGAACCGGCCTAGACGTCGATCTCCGAAGGCAGCTCCCCGCCGCTGAGCCAGGCGTCGACGGTTCGCGCGAATACGTCCGGATTCTGAGTAGGCCAGTCGTGGCTCATACCACCTGCGATCCGCTCGATACCGTTGGGCATCGAGCGCGCCAGTGTGGCGGCACAGTGGCGGAGCAAGCGCAGCTCGTTGGCACCTGTGACGAACAGTGTTGGTGCGTGGGCGTTGTCGAGTCCCGGAGGGAGGGTGAAACCCGCGGATGCTTCGGCGATATAAGCCAGTTGGGCACCTGAGTTGAGACGTGCGTCATCGGAGTAGGAGTGGTTGGCGGCCGCATGGCCGGCATCCCAGTGCCGGGTGATCAAAAGCCATCGAAACAGGCTGGTCCGGGCGAGTGTGGCGGCCAGCCGGCGCGTGATCCCTACCGCCGGCATCGTGTTGATGAAGGTACTGCTCAACACGGCTCGGTCGATGAGGTGAGGTTGCGTGGCCAGCAACTGGACGCCGACTTGGGCGCCGAGCGAATGGCCGACTACGTGAGCCCGGCCGGTCGAGACCCGCTCGCGGATCAGTTCGCCGACGGCTTCGGCGGCTTGGCTCATCTCGAAGGGACCCTGCGGAAAGCTCTTGCCGTACTGGGGTAGATCCGGTACCAGGCAGTGATAATTGGGCAGCCGTTCGACGATCGGCTCCCAGGTCCAGCCGCTCATCAACCCGCCATGGAGGAAGACGATTGCAGGCGCACCGGCCGAGCCTGATTCGCGGACGAACAGATCCACTCCTGGATGCTAATTGGCGAAGTGCGCTCCGTTGATGTGCTCGGCTACCCGCAGCGCATTGGCTGCGATGGTCAGGCTCGGGTTGATCCCGCTGCTGGAGGGGAAGAACGACGCGTCCACCACGTAGAGGTTGTCCACGTCGTGCGCCCTGTTGTTCGGGTCCAGCACACTGATGGCCGGATCGGTGCCGAAGCGGACCGTACCGCAGACGTGTCCGAGGGTGCCGTTGTTCTCGCCAGTGCGCAGGGTGAGGGTGCGGAATGGCTGCAATACCTCTTTGAGCGCGCCCAGGAACACCTCGCGGCGTTCGATCTCGTTCGGGTGCAGGTGGTACTGCAGTCGCAGCCGCTGTCGGCCGTCGGTGCTGGGCCGGTCGCTCGGCAGGACACGGTTGTCCCGGTAGGGGAGATCTTCCATGATCGCGGCGAGGACCAGTCCGCCGCTGATCACCCGGTCGTAGACCGGCCGCGCGACTGGACTGGTCCAACGCAGCGCTTTCGCTATCCAGCCGGGTTGATTCATCATCATGTCGATGGGTGCCAACGAGGCCATCGAGCTGGCCGACTGCACGGTGCCGTACTTCTGGCCGTCGATGAAATAGAAGTCGTTGAGGCCGATCTCCTTGTTTTCGGCGGTGATCTTGCTGCCGCGCTGCGGCCAGATTTCGATCCAGTCCATGACGTGACGCATCAGGTTGCGGCCCACCATGTCTGAGCGATTTGCCAGCCCGCGTGTCCAATCGCCGGACCGCGAGTTGAGCAACAGGACCGGGGTGGCCAGCGCGCCTGCAGCCAGCACCACGATCTTGGCTTTGAGGGCGAGCATGTCGTTGTGGCGCTGACAGATCACTCGTTGTACCCGCGTGCGGTCCGCCTCGAGCCGCAGAACCCGGCACTCGGCCAGCAGCTGGGCACCGTAATCGGCAACCGCCGGCAGTACCCCGCTTCGGCCGCCGTCGTACTTGCAGCCCTTCGGGCACAGGTAGGCCTGGCAGGTCGCGCAGTCGTCGGTGTAGTCACAGGCCATCGGCAAGTGGTACGGATGTAGCCCGCGCCCTGCCAGATAGTTGACCAGCGGCTGATTGTCGGCGGAAAAGGGTGGCGCGGTCGGCAGCCCGACGGTGGCCGCTTCCGGTCTAAGGGGATCGGCGTCGCCGCGGACCCCGAGGAGTTTCTCGGCCTCGGTGTACCAGGGAGCCAGCTCTTCGTAGGAGATCGGCCACGACTCTGGCACCGTGGATTCGCCCGGGTCGGAGAAGAACTGGCGGGGAGTGAAGTCGTCGACGAAGAACCGTTCGCAGACCATGCCGTAAAGGGCCGACGATCCGCCGGGTCCGGCCCCGATGTACGGGACGAATTTCCTCGGGAAGCGGCCGCTGATGTCGGTGATCTCGTCGGTGCTGCGCCCGCCGCGGGCGAGAGCGTCGTAGTAGGTCGTCTTCGAGCGGGAGGCTTGCGGTTCGGCTATTTCGGGCATCGCCGAGCGAATCGTTCCGGGGGTCCCCGGCAGCGTCGAGCGGCCCTTTTCCACGAACAGAACTCGGCGGCCGGAGCGCGCGAGTCGTTGGCCCAGCATGCCGCCACCCATACCGGCACCCACGACGATCACGTCCCACTCGACGCGTTCTGCCTCACGCCCAGTCAATTCGCCGTCAGGCACTATCGAGCTCCTCGGTGAGATGGCCCAAAACTGGCCTGGTCTGGGCGATTCGGGATGGTATCAACGCAGGCTCAGAAACGTGGCAAGTTCGTCGTCGTGGCGGTCGCGTTGGAAGCGCTGAGACGATCCAAGGGCGCCACGGGCGAGGCGCCGTCGCAGGTCCTCGTCCGCTTCGAGCATCATGAGGTTGGCCGCCAAGGCGCCCGCGTCTCCAGCCGGGCTGAGCAGTCCGGCCACACCAGGTTCGATGATCTCCGGGGTGCCGCCGGAATTCGTGCCGCATACCGGGAGCCCGGCACGCATTGCCTCGACGGTGACTCGGCCGAACGCCTCGCTTTGGCTGCACATCAGCCCGACGTGCGCGGCCGCCCAGAAGGGCGCCAGATCGCGGGTGGGGCCGTGAATGCTCACAAGGTCTGCGACACCCAGTTGTTCGGCAAGGCTGTGCAGGGGTTGATGGCTGCCGGTGCCGACCAGCGTCAACTCGATATCGATACCGGCGTTGCGGGCGACGGCGATGGCTTCGATCGCCAGATTCTGACCCTTGGCCTCGGAGAAGTAGCCGACCAGGATGACGCGCAGGCGCTCGCCGGGCTGACGCTGTGGCGGCGTAGCCAGTGCGGAGTCGACCACGGGGTACAGCACGTGCGTTTTCATCGTGGGGTCCAGCGAGAGCATCGCCTGCTCAACGGCATGTGAATTGCAGATCACCGAGTCCGATAGCCGACCGACCATGCGGACGGTCCTGCGGTAGCCGAACAGGAACCACAGTTGATGGTCGTCTCTGCCGAACTCGCGGACTATCCAGTGGTGCGGGATGCGCAGGATCTTGGCGGCGATGGCGTGCGAGGGAATGGTCATGGTGTTGGTGAGCACCATCGTCGGGCGCCGCCGGATGAAGAACACCAGTGCCTGCAGAATGCCCGGCAGAAGGATCGCGGTGTACGGGAGCCAGCCGATCAGCACGTGCGGGTCGAGATACCGGGAGCGCGACCATTTGCCAAAACCCCACCACGGGGTCCATGCGATTTTGACCTCGACGCCGTCGTCGGCGCACCGGCGCGCCACGTCACCCTTCTGCGGGATGACCGCGACGACCTCCACGTCGGGCCGCATGCTCCGGAGCGCGAGCAGCATGTCCCGGAATCCGACCACGCCGCCGCCGCCGAATTTACTGACGTTCGAGACCACCACGACCCGGGCGGCAGCATTGTCACTAGCGGCAGACACCGCCAGAGCTTATGCGACGACCAGCAGGCCTTAATCGGTAATCGGTGCTACGAAATGGTGGGTTGGCGTACCCTTCACCACGGCCACCTGAGCGCCCCGGCGCGGCGAACTGGAATTTGCTGTCCCGGGAATGGAGCAGTCATGCAAGGAGCGCACGTCCGATGACCGATGTCATGCCCGTAACCGAAACGGCGTTGGTCCCCTTGTGGTGCCGTGCGAGCGAATCGCGTCGGGCTGACGCGATCTTCGACGACCCTATGGCGATTCGGCTCGTCGACTCGCTGGACTACGACTTCACCAAGTTCAAGATCTCCGCCGAACGGCAAGACTTCGCGCTGCGTGCACTTGCCTACGACATCGGCGCGCGCAACTACGTGTCGGCGCACCCCAAGGCCACTGTGGTGGCGCTCGGTGAAGGCCTGCAGACGAGTTTCTGGCGCCTCGACGCGGCGGGCGTCGGCCACGAGTTCCGTTGGCTGACCGTAGATTTCCCGCCCAACATCACGCTGCGTGAGCAGTTGCTGCCGCATGTGGCCCGGATGTCGGCATGCGCTCAGTCGGTGCTGGACTTCAGCTGGATGGATCAGGTCGATCCCGGCAACGGTGTGTTCGTCACCGCCGAGGGCCTGTTGCCGTACCTGGAGCCCGACGAGGCGATCGACCTGATCGGAGAATGCGCGCGCCGTTTTCCCGGTGGTCAGATGATGTTCGACCTTCCGCCGAAGGTCCAGGCTCAGCTGGCTGCGCGGCCGCGGCTGTGGAAGTTCCTGCGCCGCGACTGGCCGCGGACGCCGTTCAGCCTCACCGTGCGCGAACTCGCCACGTTGGCGCATACCGTGCCGGGGGTTCGGGCGGTGCACGACCTACCGCTGCCCCGAGGTCGCGGCCCGCTGTTCGACACGTTGTTGTCTAAGACCCGGGGCCTGCCGATCGACCGGCCGCTTCGTCGGTGGGTCGGCATGAACTGGCCGACGATCGCGACGCTGACCCTGCTCGAGTTCGAGGACTAGTGCCGGGGCGGGTCCGGATCGGCATCCTGGGTGCGGCCCAGATCGCCCCGGCGGCGCTGATCGCCCCGGCGCAGGGCAACGCCGAGGTCGTGGTGGCCGCGGTGGCGGCACGGGACGTGTCGCGCGCCAGAGCCTTCGCGACCAAGCACGGTGTTGCCCGGGTGCACGACAGCTACGAGGCGCTGATCGCCGATCCGGATGTGGATGCGGTGTACAACCCACTGCCAAATGGTCTGCATGGCAGGTGGACTCGGGCCGCACTCGAGGCCGGTAAGCACGTGCTGTGCGAGAAGCCGTTCACCGCCAATGCCGCCGAGGCCCGTGCGATCGCCGAGCTGGCCGCCGGGTCGGACCGGGTGGTCATGGAGGCCTTCCATTATCGGTACCACCCGTTTGCCCTGCGCGCTGAGGAGATCATCGCTTCGGGGGAGCTGGGCACGCTGCAACGGGTGGACGTCGCCTTCTGCTTTCCGCTGCCGAAGTTCTCCGATATCCGCTACAACTATTCCCTCGCGGGCGGGGCCACCATGGACGCCGGCTGCTATGCGGTCCACATGCTGCGTACCTTCGGCGGCGCGACCCCGGAAGTCGTTTCCGCGCAGGCGAAGTTGCGCGACAGCCGGGTGGACCGGGCGATGACGGCGCACGTCCGCTTTCCCGCGGGGCACACCGGCCGGCTGCGCTGTTCGATGTGGTCGGCCGACCTGCTGAGGATCAGTCTGCGGGTGACCGGTGATCGCGGCGAGTTGTATGTGCTCAATCCCTTGCTGCCGCATCTCTTTCATCGATTCTCGGTGCGATCCGGCGGCGGCAAGCGAGTGGAGCGATTCCCGCGCCGCACCACCTACGCCTACCAGCTGGATGCGTTCGCTGCGGCGGTGCTGCGCGGCGAGCCGGTGCGGACGACACCCGAGGATGCGATCGAGACCATGAGCGTCATCGATTCGATCTACCGTGCTGCGGGCCTTCCGGTCCGCGAGCCAAGTCGAGCCTCGTAGCTGACGGTAATGTCAATTCAGGCCATACTCGGTAGAACACGTTCTAGTATGCCTCGTGACGTGGTGTCGGGTTGATTGACCCTGGTCACCGCCGTCGGCCGCCGATGAGGAGAGACAAGTAATGCCTGACAGCGCTGGCCGGGTACGTATCGGCATCTTGGGGGCGTCCAGCTTCGCGCCCACAACGATGATCAACCCGGCCAAGGGGAACCGCGATGTCGTGGTGGCCGCCGTGGGTGCCCGCGACCAGCCCAGCGCCGATGCATTCGCGGCGAAATACGGCATCGCCAAGGCATATGGCAGCTATGAAGCGTTGATCGACGATCCGGATCTGGATGCCATCTACGTGTTGGTGCCGACCAGCATGCATGGCAAGTGGACGAAGGTTGCGCTGGCCGCCGGCAAGCACGTGTTGGTCGAGAAGCCGTTCACGGCGAACGCCGCCGAAGCCCAGGAGATCGCCGACCTGGCGGCCAAGTCGGACCGCGTGGTGATGGAGGCGATCCAATTCCGCCACCACCCGTTGACCCGGCGCGTCGAGCAGATCATCGCCTCCGGTGAGCTCGGCACTTTGCAGCGAGTCGATGTCACGTTGTGCGTGATGCTGCCGACGTTCAAGGCGAATTGCTACAACTATGCCCTGGGCGGCGGCGCGATGATGGACGCCGGCAGCTATGTGACGAACATGGCCCGTACCTTCGGTGGTTCCACCCCGGACGTCGTCTCGGCCCGGGCCAAGCTCCAGAAGCCCCAGGTGGACCGGGCCATGACGGCTGAGCTGCGCTATGCAGGCGGCCACGTGGGTCGGCTGCGGTGCGCGCTGTGGTCGGGGAATCTGTTTCGGGCCAGCGCCAAAGTGGTCGGTGATGACGGCGAGCTGAACTGGCTCAGCCCGGCGGCCCCCAACCTGTTTCCTCGGCTGTCGGTTCGGTCGGCAGACGGAAAGCGGTCTGAGCGTTTCTCGCGCCGCACCACGTACTCGTTCCAACTGGAAGCCTTCGCCGATTCGGTACTCCGCGGAGCGCCGGTGCGGACATCCCCGCAGGATGCGGTCGAGAACATGAGCGTCATCGATGCGGTCTATCGCGCCGCCGGCCTTCCGATCCGGGAACCGAGCTGACGATGTCGGCAACCCCGGTGCGCGTCGGTGAGGCTGAGAGGCCAGATCAGCAATGAAGGTGGTCTTGGCGTGCCACGGCGTCCGCGGTGACGTCGAACCCTGCGTCGTCATCGGTCGTGAGTTGCAGCGCAGGGGCCACGACGTGAAGATCGCGGTCCCGCCGAATGTGGTTGCCTTTGCCGAGGCAGCCGGTCTGACCGCAGTCGCGTGGGGCGACGAATCGCAGGTCATGATGGACGCGCAGCGCGACTACTGGACTGCCTTTTTCCGAATCCCTTGGAAGCCAAAAGATCTGGAGAGGTTGGGCGCTCACATCGGCGAGATCGTCGCCAAGTGCTGGACGAAGGAGGCGTTCTCGACGCTGACATCGCTCGCCGAGGGGGCGGACCTGATCATCGCTGGTTATGGCTTCGAGCAGTTCTCGGCCAACGTCGCGGAGTACTACGGTATCCCGCTGGTCACCGTGGACTTCTTTCCTACCCGGGCCAACGGCAGGGTGCTGCCTTTACTCCCGCCGGCGATCGGTCGCGCGGTGATGAAGGGCTATGAACGCATGGCCTGGAGCGGAGTCGTGAAAGACGTCGAGGACACCCAGCGCCGTGAACTTGGCCTGCCGCCGGCGACGACACCCTGGCCGCAGCGGATCGCAGAACGCGGTTCGCTGGAAATCCAAGGCTACGACGACGAATGGATTCCCGGGCTGGCCGCTGAATGGGCGCACTGGGGCGGCAAGAGACCGTTCGTCGGGACGCTGACCCTGGAGTCGGCCACGGACTTCGACGACGAGGTTGCATCGTGGATCGCCGACGGCAAGCCGCCGATCTTCTTCGGCTTCGGCAGTGTGCCTGTGGGGTCGCCGGCTGACACGATCGCCATGATCAGCGCGGTCAGTGAGCGACTGGGCGAGCGGGCGCTGGTCGGCGCAGGGTCCACCGACTTCAGCGCGATCGCGCACCCGGAGCACGTCAAGCTGGTCGGGTTGGTGAATTTTGCCGCGGTGTTCCCACGCTGTCGGGCGGTCGTGCACCACAGCGGCGCCGGCACCATTGCCGCATGCCTGCGGGCGGGGGTGCCGCAGGTGGGGCTGTGGACGCTGCCGGACCAGGGGCTGCGCACCAACCAACTCAGACGGTTGAAGTTGGGCACGGGGCGGCGCTTCGCCAACACGACCGAGAAATCGTTGGTCGCAGATCTGCGGACGGTGTTGGCCCCGGGATACGTCACACGGGCCCGTGAGTTCGCGTCCTGCATGACGACGCCGGCCGAAAGCGCCGCCGCCGCCACCGATCTCGTGGAAGACTTCGTGCGCGTCGGGCGTGTTTGCTGATCGATGAGTGCGAATCCGGAAGTCGTTGGCGACAACGAAGACAAGAGCGTCACCCGGTGGGGGAGACCCACCCTCGCAGAGGCATTCGATCCGCAGAACAACGCACTGAATGCATGGCGATTGATCTTGGCGACCGGCGTTATTCTCTGGCACGCCTGGCCGCTGACGGGCCGCACCATCACATTCGAACCGGCTCACCAGCTACTTCGCGATGGTTGGGTAGACGGGTTCTTTGCCATCTCCGGATTCCTCATCACCTGGAGTTGGTTCAGGCAGCAACGAGTTCGGGACTACTTCCTGGCTCGATGCCTGCGTCTGCTTCCCGGGCTGTGGGTTTGTCTTATTGTGACCGCGTTCGTCATCGCGCCGATCGCTGTCCTCATTCAAGGTGGCTCGCCCGCCAAACTCTTGTCGTCGCGCGCACCTTTCGAGTATGTCCTCGGCAACAGTGCGGTGCTCCTGACCGAACATGACATCGCAGGAACGCCATCCGGGATCCCATGGCTCGGCGAGTGGAACGGGTCGCTCTGGACCCTGTTCTGGGAGGTGGCCTGCTACCTCGCTATTGCCGGTCTGGGCATTGTTGGCCTGCTCCGACGTCGGTGGGTGATCCCCGCATTGTTGGCGCTGATGGTCTATTGGTCGGCGATACTGCCACCGTATGCCGCACTGATCGAGGCCCCTCCAGGCGCGAAACTACACATCGATGCGGCGACCCAACAGCTAGTCACAAACGGGATCGCCGCGCGTTTCGGCGTTATGTTTCTCGCGGGTGCGCTCCTCTACCGGCTTCGCAATGTGATTCCGGCACGGTGGTCGCTAGTCGCGGTCAGCGTCGCGCTTGTTCTTGCTGCGAGTGCGTTGCCCAACTATCGGGTTGTTGCGGCTGTGCCTCTTGCTTATGCCATCATCGTCTCGGGCGCACTCATCCGAAACAAGCGGCTTTCGCTGAGGACGGATTTGTCGTACGGGGTCTACATCTACGCATTTCCCATACAACAGTTGCTGGTGATTTGTGGACTCGCCTTTTTGCATCCGGTGATACTTGCGATTGTTGCCACTTTCGTCACACTGCCACTGGCGGCTTTGAGCTGGTTCCTGGTCGAAAAACCCGCAATGGCACTGAAAACTCGTCTTAAGCGCAAAGTTCCTCCCGCAGGGTAACGGCTGCTGGTCCAAATTCGGGTTCGCGGCCGAAGGCCGACGCATCGGAAACCCAGTTGCGCGGCTCGTATGGTCGGGTTGTCGGCCCGACCGGCTCAATTGCGGTGAAGTGCTATCGCCCAGCCGACCCAAGAGTCCCCAGCCCGGTGATCTCCAGGCTGACCGATTTCCGTACTCCTGCTGCGCCGAGCATGAACAAAATGTCGCCCGGAGGCGCACCCAACCAGAACCGCCAGAATCGGCGGCTGAAGATTTTCCACAGATAGCGACCGTCCAGCAGATGTACCGCGACAGCAGCCAGTCGATAAAGCGGTCGCTTCCAGCGTGAAGTGACCATCTCCGCATTCATCTCGCCGATCTCCAGGCCCCAGGCCCGATACCGGAATTCCAGACCGTAGCGATTCTGGAACTCGAAGAATGCGCGCATCTCACCATTGGTGACCAGGTATTCGTCGAAGACCAGAATCGACCCCTCGACGAACCGCTCTCTGCAGGTCTCCAGCGCATGCAGGCAGCTTTCATAGGTGTCCAAGTCCATGTGGAAGAGCCGGATCGGCGCGCCCGGTCGCGCCGCCAAGAACGGGGCCAGCGTGTCATAGGTGCTGCCCTTGACGAACTGCACCTTGCGGCCCAGCGCGGCCGGTATGCCGTCGTGGAGTGTCACGCCGGTGTCGCGAATGAAGCGCTGCGCGAGGGGATCGGAGAGGGAGAAGGTGCCCTGCTTGATGACGAACTGATCTTCGATCGGCCAGTCTTCGACGAGCCCTTCGAAAGTGTCGAAGCCGTAGACCGTTCGGTCGGCGGCATCCGATGTGAGCCGGGTCGACCAGCCGATCCAGACGCCCAGGTCGAGCAGGAGTTCATCGGCATTGTCCGGGGTCGGCGTCGCCAGTCGGGCGGCCTCCCACAGCAGTGGGTGACCCGGAATCTTGCAGCGGCGGATCTCCGTCAGCGTGTCGGCGATGAAGTCCCGATATGCCTCGTCGTAAAGCCGGACATCTTTCGCATACAGGTTGGGGATAAAACGATCACGGCCGCGGTACATCAGGCGTGCGATGAGCAGCATCACCACAAGCGCGCCGACAGCGATGAGAACAAGGGGTGAGTAGAAGCACGCCACGGCCGCTGCAAGCAGCATGGCAACCAGAACGGCCTTCCAAACCCGGTGGATGGCCGTCCGATCCACCGTCTGCCTCGTCGGCTCGGCTGTTCTGCTATCGACCACGCTCACCATCGACCTCCCGATTCCTCGACAGACTAGGGCCTACTCGGTGGTCGCGGGGCCCGATCGGCGTCAGCCAGCAAAGATTGACTCATTGAGGTGCGCCGCCACGCGCAAGGCGTTGGCCGCAACCGTCAGGCTCGGGTTCAGTCCGGCGCTCGACGGAAAGAACGACGTGTCCACCACATAGAGGTTGTCCACCTCGTGAGCACGGTTGTGCGCGTCCAGAACGCTGGTCGCGGGATCGGTACCGAAACGGCAGGTACCGCAAACGTGTCCCATATTCGAGTTCTCCTTACCGCTGCCCAGAGTGCGGGTGCGGAACGGCTTCAGTATCTCCTTGAACAGCCGCAAGAACGCCGCATGGCGCTCGAGTTCTCCCGTGTGCAGCCGGTACTGAATCCGCATCCGCTGGCGGCCGTCCGAGCCGGGCCGCTCCGAGAGCAGTACCCGGTTGTCCCGATAGGGGAGGTCCTCCATCATGGCGGCGAGGATCAGTCCGCCGGTGAAGAACTTCTCGTACACCCGACGCACCGCCGGCGTCATCAGTCGCAGGGCCCGCCCCTGCGCGCCGGGGCGGTTGATCAGCCACTCCATCGGCGGGATCGAACCGAACGACTGCACGGTTCCGTACTTCTGGCCCTGATAGAAGTAGAAGTCGTTGAGCCCGATCTCCTTGTTGGCTGCCGTGATCGCCGAGTCGGACTGCGGCCAGATCTCGATCGGGTCGAGGAGGTGGCGCATCAGGTTGCGCCCCACCATATCTGAGCCGTTGGCCAGTCCACGTGGCCACTCACCGGAGCGGGAGTTGAGCAGTAGCACCGGAGTGGCCAGCGCGCCGGCGGCCAGCACCACCACCTTGGCCCGCAGGGCGAGTCGACCGTCCGGATGCTCGCAGATCACTCGTCTGACCTGGCTTCGGTCGGCTTCCAGATGTACCACCCGACATTCGGTCAGGAGTTGGGCACCGTATTCGGTGATGGCAGGAAGTACGCCGTTGCGGGCGGAATCGTTCTTGCACGATTTGGAGCAGAGGAACGTCTGACACGTTGCGCAGTCGGGGGTGTAATCGCAGGCCATCGGCAGGTGATACGGATGGAGACCACGACCGGTCAGATAATCCACAATCGGTTGGTTGTCAGCCGAAAAGGGCGGCGCAGCAGGCAGGTTGACGTCGGCCGCCTCCGGCCTCAGCGGATCGGGCTGGCCGCGGACCCCCAACAGCTTCTCGGCGTCGGCGTACCAGGGCCGCATCTGCTCGTAGCTGACCGGCCAAGCCTCCGGCACGGTGGAGTCGCCGGGGTCGGCAAAATTCTGCCGGGGAGTGAAATCACGGGCGAAGAACCGCTCGCACACCATGCCGTAGAGCGCCGAGGATCCGCCGGTTCCACTGCCGATGAAGGGCACGAAGCGCTTCGCGCGCCGTCCGCTGATGTCCTCGACCTCATCGGTCGAGCGACCACCGCGCGCCAGCGCGTCGAAGTAGGTTGCCGTTGACCGGGCCGCCGCCGGCTCGGCCAGCTCCGGCATCGCCGAGCGAATGGTCCGCGGGGTCCCTGGCAGGGTTGAGCGTCCCTTCTCGACGAACAGCACGCGACGGCCAGCTTGAGCCAGCCGATAGCCCAGCATGCCGCCCCCCATGCCGGTGCCCACGACGATCACGTCCCACTCGATGCGTTCCGTCTCGCGCGCTGTCGTTGCGCCGTCAGCCAAAATCGAGCTCCTCAGCATGATGGCCCGAAGATTGGCCTGGACTGGGCGATTCGGGATCGTATCAACGATCAGCTGAGGTTACGGGCGAACACGAGCAATGAGCAGAATTGCCTAGCTTGCTCTTTTCGACACGCCAAGACTCTTGCCGGCAGATGTTGTGGCACGACTGCTCGCGGGGGGTTTCGAAATCACCGAGCGGGCCGCTCGGGGCGCGGACCGGTGCGCCCCGCGCGGCTTGGCGCGACCCACGGCTCTGGTCGTTGGCGCCGAGGCCGTTGTCTTCGAGGTGGTCGCAGGGGTGGTTGCGGTAGCCGGCGGGGAGTCAAGCGCCGCGTATTCGACCTCCGGTCCACCAACGCCGTAGGGCCCTGGTCTTGTCGTGCCGAAGGGGCGGCTGTCGAACACGTCCTGCAGGGCGTTGTCCCAGCCGACCGGGATCGCACGCAAGAAGTCCACGGTCGTTGTGACCGGGTCGGGGAAGTGCAGCAAGTTGAACGACGTCGGTTGTCCGGGGCTGACCGTCCGGTCGTAGCCCGCCTCCACGAGGACGCGCAGTGGCGGATCCAGTGCGGCGGCGAGTGCGGGACCCACGACGGGTATCAGCTGTACCGCCGTCAGCAGCGGGAGAACGGGATTGTGGACCAGGTAGTAGTGAGTGTCACCGTACTGACCCTGATCGACAATTCCCGGTTCGCTCAGAGAGTGATCTGTGTATGTCGTGTGAACGAAGCCCATTCCGGCGTAGGCGTTCAGGACCGCGAGCAAGTTCAGGGGATTCACCGGAAAATCCGATATGCCGTCGTACTGGATCGCGATGTCGACTGTCGCGTACTGAGTGTCCGTGGGCACCGCGCTGCTGAGCTGCTCGTCGCGGCGGACCCCGAGGAGCAGAAAGGTCACCAGACCCGAGGTGTCGCGGGCGGTAAGTGACCCATTCGGCCTCGAATTTCCGATCACCACAAACGTGACGGCGGGACCCTCGCCGGCAGCGTATTCCGCCGCGAGATCGGCCTTTTCCAGCATCGCGATGACTGCGCTCTGCGAGTATCCGAAGACAACAAATGAGTCAGAACCGGATGGTGCAACAGATCCGACGTCCAGGTTGTAGTCGCACACACTCGAGGTGACGCAGCTGTGGAGCTTGGCCAGGCCCTCGTTCACCGATGCCTTAACCGGGAGGGTGCCAACGCGAGGCGCATCTTCCTCCGGCGTGATGACGGCGACGCCGTTGTATGGCCCGTCTGGAATCCCAGTCGAGCCTGTCGACGACGCGGGCGAGACGTAGTTGTTCACGGCGGCATCGACGAACTGTCGGACATAAGGAAGGGTGTCGGGCGGCGTCGACAACGGATGTCCCGTCCCACCCATGACGAGAACTGTTGTCCCGGCTGCCGCAACGGACGTGAGGTACCCGGGAAAGATCGACGTAATGCCGCCGACAACTGTGGCGACAGCCGCCGCAACCAGGGTCGGGAAAAGTCCGCGGCCCACCGATACCCCCCAGATGTGAAACTGCCCCGTCAGTTGCTGAGAATATCCCCACGCCCAAACAATTCGCACATCGCAGCGGTCGGCACCCCCGCCGAATGTTGGCTCGACCGCCGACTTTAGCATTTCGTGGTGACATGCGCGGGGCTCGCGTCGCGGGGTCTCTTCTGACGGTCAGCCAGGTATCTGTCTTTGCTGCCGCGGTTTGCGACCGAACGCTGACTCGGTCGTCAAAAAACCGCAATAATGACCGGTGCTCCCGATCGCTGTCCCCAGGACGGAAAGGCTCCCCACGGCGATGAAACTTGTGCTGTCCAGCTACGGCGGTCGCGGCGACATCGAGCCCGCTGTGGTCGTCGGCCGTGAGTTGCTCCGCCGAGGGCACGACGTGCGCATGGTCGTACCGCCCAATCTGGTCGGGTTCGCCGAGTCGGCCGGGCTCCCGGCAGACGCCTACGGGCTGGAGTCCGACGCCATCCTGGAGCTGCAACGGAGGTACTTCACCTGTTACGGCCGTACTCCCTGGAAGCTCAAGGAGCTCAACCGGATGGCCAGCGAAACCGCGCAATTCGCACAGGAGTGCTGGGCGGATATGACCAGGACGTTGGCCGCGGTGGCGCACGGCGCGGATCTACTGCTCACCGGGCTGATCTTCGAGCAGCCGGCGGCCAACGTTGCGGAGGCCTACGACATCCCACTGGTCACTTTGCATTACTTCCCGTACCGGGTGCACGGCCAGCTGCTGCCGGTGTTGCCGGCGCCGCTGAGCCGCACGGCCATGGCGGTGAACGAGTGGACTGCGTGGCGCGGAACCCGAGACGGTGAGGACGCCCAGCGTCGGGAGTTGGGACTGCCCAAAGCCACCGGCCCAGCGCCACGCCGCATTGCGGCCCGGGATTCGCTGGAAATCCAGGCCTACGACGAGTTGATCTTCCCGGGACTGGCCGCCGAGTGGGCCAAGTGGGGCGACCGTCGGCCATTCGTAGGGGCGTTGGCGATGGCCTCGCCGACAGATTCCGACGAGGAAGTGGCGACGTGGATCGCCGAGGGAACTCCGCCGGTCTTCTTCGGGTTCGGCAGTGTTCCGATCGGATCACCGTCCGACACCATTGCGATGATCGCTGCAGCGTGCGCCCGGTTGGGGGAGCGTGCAATCGTCGGCGCCGGCGGTACCGACTACGGCAGTGCCCCGCAGTACGACCACGTCAAAGTCGTCGGCCAGGTGAACTACGCGACGATCTTCCCGTCGTGCCGTGCGGTGGTGCACCACGGCGGCTCGGGAACCCTCGCCGCCTGCCTGCGGGCCGGCGTGCCCCAACTCGTGCTGTGGACGCTGCCTGACCAGCCTTTTTTCGCCGCTCAACTGAAACGGCTGAAGGTGGGTGCTGGGCGGCGCTTCGCGACCACAACAGAGAATTCGCTGGTCAAGGACCTCCGCCGGATTCTGGCTCCCGACTACGCGACGCGGGCCCGCTCGATCGCGCCGCGAATGACGACACGCGACGACAGCGTCGTTGCTGCGGCCGACCGGGTGGAAGCGTTTGCGCGCCTGAAGTGCCGCGCCTGATCCAGTTTGGTCGGCCCGCCGGATTTCGGTTCGACGGCGTCAATATTCGATTAGGCTGCGCAACGACCAGCCCGGTCATGAGGCCCGGTCCAATTCGGGACGCGCATGGACGTAAGGAGCTATGAACAGCGATGGCTAGAGGCGCGTTCGGACAAAGCGATGCCGAGATCGACCTGCTGGTCCGTGGCATGCGGTCGGGGATCGCAGTTGTCGGCTTCGGCTACATCGGCACGGTGATCGGTGCTGTTCTGGCTGACCGCGGCTGGCCGGTGACGGGAATCGACGTGCGCCCGAACATCGTCGACGAGATCAACCAGGGCCGGACCTCGGTGCCTGAGCCTGGGCTCGGCGCGCTTGTCGCCGACAGCGTCGAGGTTGGGCGTCTTCGCGCTACGTCAGACTTCAGCGTCATCGCCGACAACGACTTCATCATCGTCACCGTCGGTACACCGCTCGGCCCGGACTATGAGCCCATCGTCGACGACATCAAAGCGGCGGCGCGGGCGGTCGGGGAGCACCTGCAGCCCGGTCATCTCGTCATCTTGAAGAGCACCGTGCCACCCGATACCACCGAAACGCTCGTTCGGCCGATTCTGGAAGAGTCCTCCGGCCTGCGTGCGGGGGTCGACTTCGGGCTGGCGTTCTGCCCCGAGCGGCTCGCCGAAGGACAGGCCATCCGGGAACTCACCTCCATTCCCGTTGTGGTCGGCGCCGTCGACGAGCGCAGCGCGCGCAGCTGCGCGACGCTGTGGCGCCACGGCCTCGGCTTGGAGTCGATTGTCGTGGAGGATCCGCGCACCGCCGAGATGGTCAAGCTCGCCGACAATCTGTGGATCGACCTCAACATCGCGATGGCCAATGAACTGGCCAAGGTGTGCGACCGCCTCGACATGGATGTCCTCCAGGTGATCGCTGCGGCCAACTCGATGCCGAAAGGCAGTCACAACGTCAACATTCTGATGCCGAGCATGGGGGTCGGCGGGTACTGCTTGACGAAAGATCCGTGGTTCGTCAACCATCTGGGCGAGACGCTGGGACTGGATCTGCACGTGCCGAAGACGTCGAGGACGGTCAACGACACGATGCCCAGTTACACCTACGGCTTGCTCACCCAGCTGCTGGCCGATCAGGGAAAGACGATCGAGAACAGCAAGATCGCCGTGCTGGGCATTGCGTTCAAGAACAACACCGGCGATTGTCGGCTCACCCCTACCAAGTACGTCGTCGCGTTGCTCGAACAGTCGGGGTGCCAGCTGTCCGTCCATGACCCGTGGGTGCCCGATGAGGAAGCCCACACGGTGACGACGATCCCGCTGAGCCCGGACATCGAGTCCGCGGTCAAAGATGCCGATGCGCTGGTCGTCTTGGCGGGGCACCGGGAATTCCACCAGATTCCCCTGGTCCGGTTGGCGGAGCTGGCGGCAGATCGCTGCGTGTTCCTCGACGGTCGCAACAGCTTCGACCCGGCGGCGGCGCGGGCAGCCGGCTTCATCTACAAGGGAATCGGCCGATAGTCGGCTGCTAGCGTTCCAAAGACCCACCCGCGCAACGAAAGAGCAACTATGTCCAATGTCGTCGTGACGGGCGGCTACGGTTTCATCGGATCGCATTTGGTGTCGGCGCTTCTGCAGCGTGGCGACAGTGTCACCATTTTCGACTTCGCCAAGAACACCCGTGACACCAGTATCGACTTCGACAGCGATCCCAACTTCCGATTCGTGCAGGGCGATGTCACCGACATGGCTGCGCTCGAGCGGGCTCTGACTCCCGATGTCGATCTGGTGTTCCACCTGGCCGCGGTGGTCGGGGTCAAGAACTACATGAACGATCCACTGCAGGTTCTCGACGTCAACGTCATCGGGACGCGAAACGTTCTGGAGTTGAGCCACCGCAATGGCATCCGCGTCGTGTTCGCCAGCACATCCGAGGTGTTCGGCAAGAACCCCAACCCGCCTTTCGCCGAGGACGACGACCGCGTGCTCGGGTCCACGAAGACGGCGCGATGGAGCTACAGCACCAGCAAGGGGATGGCCGAGCATCTGGTCTTCGCGATGCACGCCGCCTACGGACTGCCGGTCACCGTGGTTCGCTACTTCAATGTGTATGGCCCGCGCCAGAATCCGATCTTCGTGGTGTCGCAGACCGTTCATCGCATCCTCAACGGCCGCCCGCCATTGCTCTACGACTCCGGTGACCAAACTCGCTGCTTCACTTATGTCGACGACGCAGTTGCCGGCACCCTGCTCGCCGCCGACAGTGATGCGGCGATCGGCGAAGCATTCAACGTCGGAAGCATGACCGAAACGAGCATGCGTGACGCGGTCGATCTCGCGATCAAGATTGCCGACGTCGATGGGGTGTCCAGTCCTGAACCTGTCGATACCGCAGCACGTTTCGGCGCTCGATACGAGGACATTCCCCGGCGCATCCCGGATTCGACCAAGGCGCAGCGGGAGCTGGGCTGGCGTTTGAAGGTCGATGTCGAAGAGGGGATACGGCGCACCATCGAGTGGGCGCGGGCCAATCCGTGGTATCTCGAGCAACCCGTCGGGGACGGGCAGGGCTAGCGCTCGCGATGAAAATCGTGTTGGCCAACTGGGGATCGCGCGGCGAGGTGGAACCGTTCGCGGTGCTCGGCCGCGAACTCGTGCGTCGCGGGCACGATGTCCGTCTGGTTGTTGCGCCTGACATGGTCAGCTTCGCCCAGTCCGCGGGCACCGAAGCGGTCGCCTACGGCCCGACCGTGCAGGCCGTCATCGAACCGCACCAGGAATACTTCGCCTTGCTCTTCAGCAAGCCCTGGCGCGTCAAGGACCTGTCCAGGCTGGTGCGCGAGTTCGCGGATCCGATCGACCAGTGCCGCAAGGCGGCTGCCGAAACGCTCACGCTCACGGCTGAGAATGCCGACTTGCTGGTGACGGGGATGAACTACGAAGGCATTGCCGCCAATGTCGCAGAGCACGGCGACATCCCGTTGGCCACGCTCCAACATTTCCCGCTGCGCGTCAACGGCCGGCTGCTGCCGTTCCTGCCCGCGCCGTTGGGGCGCGCGGTGATGAAGGTCTCGGAGTGGCTCGCGTGGCGCGGGCACCGGGTCAACGACGACGCGCAGCGAACTGACCTCGGCTTGCCGAAGTCAACGGGGCACTGGACTCGACGGATCGCCGAGCGCGGGGCGATGGAGATCCAGGCGTACGACGCGGTGTGTTTTCCCGGGCTGGCCGACGAGTGGGCGAATTGGAATCGCCAGTCGCCACCTCTGCGGCCCTTCGTCGGCGCACTGACTCTGGAGATGCCGGCCGACGACGATCAGGACGTCACGTCGTGGATCGCCGAGGGCACCCCGCCGATCTTCTTCGGTTTCGGCAGCATGCCGATGGAATCGGCCGCGGAGACGATCGCCATGATCGCCGGTGCCTGCGCCCAACTCGGCGAGCGGGCTTTGATCGGCGCAGGCGTGGCCGACTTCAGTTGCGTGCCTCGATTCGAGCACGTCAAGGTCGTCGGAACCATCAACTATGCCGAGGTCTTCCCGACCTGCCGCGCGATCGTGCACCACGGGGGTTCCGGCACCACAAACGCGGGATTGCGGTCTGGACGCCCCACGATGATCCTGTGGCGGTTGCCCGATCAAGCGTTTTGGGCTGCCCGGCTCAAGCGGCTGAAGGTCGGGACCGGCCGCCGCTTCTTGGCGACCACCGAGAAAACGCTGGTTGCGGACTTGCGCACCATCCTCGCGCCGGCCTACCTCACCCGAGCTCAGCAATTGGCCGCGAAGATGACCAAGCCCGCGGGCAGTGTCACCGCCGCGGCCGACCTTGTGGAGACTTTCGCCCGCATCCATTCGAAAGGCCGCTCGGAGACCCGAAAGGGGCTAGGGCCGCAATGAAATTCGTCCTGGCGAACTGGGGGACCCGTGGTGAAGTGGAACCGTTCGCCGCGATCGGCCGAGAGCTGGTGCGCCGCGGTCACGACGTGCACCTCGTGGTCGCACCGGAAATGGTCGACTTCGCCGAGTCCGCCGGGCCCAAAGCGGTGGCTTTCGGACCGACGTTGCGCGCCGTCGACGACCCGCACCACGAATTCTGGAACCTGTTGTTCAGCAAGCCCTGGAAACTGCGGGAACTGAACGGACTGCTGGGTGCCTTCGCCGGGCTGCTCGATGAGCACCGGGAAGAAGCGAGGAAGACTCTTCTGGCGCTTGCAGGTGACGCCGACACGCTGCTCACCGGGCTGAACTACGAGGGTGTCGCCTCCAATGTGGCCGAGTATTGCGGTACCCCGTTGGCCACGTTGCAGATTTTCCCGCTGCGCGTCAACGGCTACCAAATGCCGTTCCTGCCGCCGCCGCTGTGCCGCTCGACAATGGTTGTGGGCGAGTGGCTGACGCGGCGCGGACACAAAGTCGAAGACGATGCTGAGCGCTTGGCTCTCGGCTTGCCAAAGGCGACCAGCCACTGGACCAAGCGGATGACCGCCGGCGGCGCATTGGAAATCCAGGCGTACGACGTCGAGTGCTATCCGGGGTTGGCCGACGAATGGGCGCCGTACAACGACCAGGAGATTCCCCGGCGGCCCTTTGTCGGCGGCCTCACGATGGAGCTGCCGGCCGCCGAGGATGCCGAGATCGCGTCGTGGATCGCCGCGGGGACACCACCGATCTTCTTCAGTTTCGGCAGCATGCCGGTCGACACCGCAGCCGAGACCATCGGCATGATCGCGCGGGCCTGCGCGCAACTCGGGCAGCGAGCACTGGTCGGCGCAGGCTGGGCCGACTACAGCAGCGTCCCGCGCTATGAGCACGTCAAGATCGTCGGCCCGATGAACTATGCCGAGGTTTTCCCGGCGTGCCGCGCGGTCGTCCACCACGGTGGCTCGGGCACCACGCACGCCGGTCTCCGTGCCGGACGGCCGACGTTGATTCTGTGGATGCTGCCGGACCAGGGGTGCTGGGGATCTCGCCTCAAGAAGCTGAAAGTGGGCGCCGGCCGCCGATTTGTGGGCACCACCGAGGAAACGCTGGTGGCGGACTTGCGCACCATCCTTGCCCCTGAATACCTCACCCGTGCCGAAGAACTCGCGTCGCGAATGACCAAGCCCGCCGACAGTGTCGCCGCCGCGGCCGAGCTGCTGGAGAAGTTCGCGCTGTCGCGTCGCGGTTGACGTCAGCCGCGAACCCCGCCGGATTCCGCGGCGGCACGGTAGCTGCGGATCGCCAGCGGGGCGATCACGGCGGCACCGGCAAGGGTCCACAACACGCCCCACAGGAGCGGAAACCAGGGGAGGCCGCCCTGGGCAAGTGTTCGCATCGACTCGACGATCGGCTGCATCGGCTGGAACCGCAGCAGCGGCCACATCCACGAAGGTAGCGATTCGATGGGCGGGGAACCTGAACTTGCGAACACCGCAGTGATGGCGGGCAACCCCAGCCAGATGAGCACGGTGCCGTCCTTGGCTCGCACCGCGACCGCGATCACCGCCATCGCGAAGACGATCACCACCATGACCGGCACCAGTAGGTAGAGCAGCAGTTCGAGCGGGCCCCCGCGGAAGCGCAGTCCGAGACCGATGCCTACCGCGGTGATCAAGGCGGTGCTCACCAGGGTGCGCCCGGCCTCGGCGATGAGCCTGCCGGTCAGCACGCTGGCTCGGTGCACGGGCAATGCCCACAATCGGCTGAGCAGGCCGGTGTCGCGTTCGAAGGACAGGGTCAGGCCCACAGCGAGCGACCCCGAGAACGCTCCGGCTATCGCGCAGGTCGGCACCAAGCCGTAAAGACTGTCGGTTCCGGTGATGCGCAACACCGATTTGCCGACCAGCAAGTAGTAGGTGATCAGGAGAAAGGTTGGGAAAACCAGAGATTGGATTGGAACCAGCGGGTCGCGGCGCCAGTGGGTGAAGTGCTGGGCGGCGATCACCCAGCTCTCGTAGAGCAGCGAACTACGCAACGGCGCGGCCGGGCTGGTCATTGAGTCCGCCTCTGCATGCGCACCGCGATCACTCCGAAGACCACCAGCAGTCCGAGGCACCAGGCGAAGCTGCTCACCAGACTGCTGACCGCGACATTGCCAGCGGCCAGACCCCGAAGGGTTTCCGTCACCTGGGAAACAGGTTGGTAGCGAACGAATCCGTGCAGCCATTCGGGGAACGATTCGACGGGCGCCATCCCGGTGGAGAGCATGACCAGGATCATCTGCGGTACCAGGAGAACTTGGCTGGACCCGCCGTTCCTGCCGATCGCGGCGGTCGAGATCCGTACGCCCGTCGCGTCGGCGGCCAACGAGAGTGCCAAGGTCAACGCCAGCACGAAGAAAATAAAGGCCACCAAATGCCCTGGTCCGCCGAGCATCCGAAATCCGAACAGGTATCCGGCGACGATCGTGGCGACCAGAGCGATGACGCCGCGGATCAGGCAGTACAGCATGCGGGCCGCCAACGGGGCTACGGTGGCGATGGGCAGCGTGCGGAACCGCAGCCCGAGTTCGGACTGATGGTCGCGGCTGGCCCGGTCGACCGTCGTGAGCGCACCGAGCAGCGTCACCTGGACGATGATCACCGGCAACAGGTACTGGGGGTATCCGATCCCGCCGGTGTCGATCACGTTGCGCAGCGCCAGATTGAAGATCACAAAGTTGCCCGCCGGCGCCAACACCGCGAACGGCAGATCGCTGCGCAACGTGTTGCGCACCATGCGTTCGGTCAGAACAGCAACTGAGCTCACGCGGTGACACTGCCCGTGAGGTGGAGGAATACCTCATCGAGAGATGGCTTGCGCAGCGAAATGTCCTCCAGCTCAACGTCAAGCTGCTCCACGCGGCGGAATACCTCACTGAGGGTGGCAACGCCGTTCGGTGCCAGTACCGACACGCTGTTGGCGTCCTCGTCGGCTTGGGCGTCCTGAAGATCGGCGACGGCGGCAAGGATTTTGGGCAGGTCGGCCGGATTGACCGGGCTGACCGTGCAGTAGCTGTACCCGACCCGCCGCTTGAGGTCCTCGGCTGTCCCGGTGGCAACAACGCGACCGTGGTTGAGCACGACGATCGAATCGCTGAGCACGTCGGCTTCCTCGAGGTACTGGGTGGTGAGCAGCACTGTCACTCCGTCAGCTGCCAACGCCGACACCAGATCCCACACACTGCGACGGCTGCGCGGGTCCAACCCGGTCGTCGGTTCGTCGAGGAATAGGACTTTCGGCGGTACCACCAGGGCCGCGGCGATATCGACCCGGCGCCGCATACCACCGGAATAGGTGACCACGTTGCGGTCGGCGGCATCGGTGAGGTCGAACTGCTCGATCAACTCATCGGCCCGCGCTTTGGCGTCCTTGCGGCGCATCCCGTGCAGCCGGCTGAACATCACCAAGTTCTCGCGTCCGGTCAACTGCCAATCGATCGCGGCGATCTGGCCGGTCATGGAGATGGATTCCCGCACCCGAGCCGGCTCCTTGGCGACGTCGTAGCCGGCGACAATCGCTTTGCCATACGAGGGACGCATCAACGTCGACAGGATGTTGATGGTGGTCGTCTTCCCCGCGCCGTTGTGACCGAGCAGCGCGCACACCGAACCTGTGGGCACGGAAAAGCTGACGTCCTGCAGGGCGAGGATGTTCCCGTCGAATGTCTTCGCTACGCCGTCAAGCTCGATCACGAATATTGACCATAGCGTGAGCAAGATGGCTTCGGGCGAAGTAGCGGTGTCTTCATCAACCGGCTCATGAGCCCAGACGGCCGAGGCTGGTGATCTCGAGGCTGACCGACTTCCGCTGGCCGATCGCGCCCAACATGAATCGTATGTCGCCCCACGGTGCACCCAACCAGAACCGCCAGAATCTCTTGTCCCAGATCTTCCATACGTAGCTTCCATCACCCAACAGGCGTTGAGCCTGCAGCGCCTCGACCCGGTGAATGAACCGTCTGACGGGGTCCTGGACCATCGCGGCATTCATCTCCATGATTTCCAGACCCCATGCGCGGTACCGGAACTCGAATTCGTACTTTTCCTGGAACTCGTAGAACGCCCGCATCTCACCATTTGTCACCAGATATTCGTCGAAGACGAGGATCGATCCCACCTCGAAGCGCTCCTTGCACGTTTCGAGGGCGTGCAGGCAGCTTTCGTACGTATCCAAGTCCATATGGAACAGCCGGATCGGCCCCGGGTGCGCCGTCAGAAATGGGGCCAATGTGTCGTAGGTGCTGCCCTTGACGAACTGGACATCGCGACCCAACGCAGAAGGAATCCCGTCCTCGATCGTGACGCCGGTATCCTGGATAAGGCGTTGCGCGTACGGCTCCGAGATCGACAGAGCGCCCGCTTTCACCAGAGTTCCGTCGTCGACTTGCCAGTCCTCGACGATGCCTTCAAACGTGTCGAAGCCGTAGACCGGGCCACCGGTCTTGTCGGCCAGCAGTCGGGTCGACCAACCGATCCAGACACCAAGATCCAGGACCAAGCCGCTACCCCGCAGTTGGGCGGCCTCCCACAGCAGAGTGTGGCCCGGAATCTTGTGCCTTCGCAGTTCCGTCATCGTCCGTCGGATGAAATCCTGGTACTCGGGCTCGTACACGCCGATATCCCGCGAGTAGAGGTTCGGAATATAGCGATCGCTGCGTCGCGGCACATCAGTCCTTTGGTTCGTCGGGTCGGTGATCTACGGCGATCAGTTATTTGCCGATCCAGTCGAGCAGCGCGCGCATCCCCTCTTCGAGGGACCACTTGGGGCGCCAACCGAGCTCGGTGGTCGCCGGCTCGGTGTCGCACCGCGCGGCGCGGACATCGCCGTCGCGGAACTTCCCGACCACGACGGGCGCGGGCGCGCCGCAGATGGTCGCGAGCTGCTGGGCGAGCTCATGAATGGTGGTGGGCACCCCTGAACCGATGTCGACGTAGCGGGCCGGCTCGGCGGGACTCTCGACGGCCGCGAAGAGCCCCTCGACAACGTCATCGATATAGACGAAATCGCGCACGATCCGTCCGTCCTCGTAGACCTCCAGGGCCTGCTTCTCCCGCGACAACCGGGCGAACAGGGCGACGATTCCGGTGTAGGAGTTGGTCAGCGACTGACCCGGGCCGTACACGTTCTGCAGACGCAGCACGCTGAGTTTGGTGTCGTGTGCGGCAGTCCACGCTGCCAGAATGTGTTCCTGCGCTAGCTTGGTCGCCGCATAGATGTTGGTCGGCCGGGGCTCGGTGCGCACCGCACTGCTCGCGAGTGGGACGGCGCGATCCCCGGTGGGACCTTGTGGATCCCAGATGCCGGCGACGAGTTGTGCGTGGCTGCGCGGCTTCGGGTAGAAGACGTCGTCGCCCGCCTGCCACGCACCCTCGCCGTAGACCGCGCGCGAGGATGCCAGCACCAACTGGTCGGGCACATGCCCGCACCGGCTCAGCGCGTCGAGCAGCTGGGTCGTACCCACGACATTGACAGAGCCGTGCCGGGATGCCTCTGAAAGCGATTGCGCTGTACCTGTTTCCGCCGCCAGGTGCACGATCTGAGCGGGCTTGACCAGCCGCAGCACGGCATCGCAATCGGGGGCGTGGGTGACATCGCCGGTGAACAAACGCACCGAGGGCGGAAGGTCGATCTGGGCGCCTTGGGCGTGCACCTGCGGGTGCAGGATGTCCATCACGGCCACCTCGTAACCGGCTTCGACGAGACGGCGCGCGAGCGCAGACCCGATGAACCCGGCCCCGCCGGTGATGAGCACGGATTTCGACACGGTGAGCCTCCTGATTACCTGTGGGCGAGCGCGCGGTCGGCCAGCGCCGCGATGGCCGGCGTCAGCACGCGTGAGTATTGAAGGGTCAAATGGCTGACATCGAGGTAGACCAACGTGTTGCCGACGATGACGGGACAACGTTCTGCGGTGCAGAACAGGTCGGACAGGTCGGCGTATTGTCCGCCGCCCGCAGTCGTTGCGGCGGCTTCGGCATCGATCCCGGATTGGTCGACCGCCGCCGACCGGGACAGCGTGCAGGCCGCCGCGTCATTCAGGTGGCCGGACACGCAGATCGGCACATTGGCATGCGGACTCGGTATCGGTCCGAGCACCAGCACCTGTGCGCCCATCGTGCGGAGTTCCCGGACCAGCTCGGTCATCCCCTCGATCCACGCCGCGTCGTATCCCCGAAAACCTGACATCGTTTCGTCGATGCCGTAGCCCCGCCAGACGCTGACGACGACGAGTCGGGGGCGCTCGACGGCCAGCCGGGCGATGATCTCGTCGCGCCAATGCTGGCAGTGCTGAAGATCTTCAACCAGATTGCCGAATGCGTTGTCCGCTCGCGCGTCCATCAGCGGACAGGCTTCCTTGGCCATCATCTGTAGCCGCCAGTGCCGTTGGGCGGCGATCTGCTGAAAGGCGGGCGTCCACATCGCCGCGTGTGAATCTCCGATCAACGCAACGGTGTTCGACGAAGAGGCGTCGCCCATGATGCACTCGGGCTGGCCGCTGTCATACGGCGTGCGCAGGCAGCCCTTGTACGTGTAGTCCTCCTGCTCGGCGGCCAGATTGGTCAGCGGAGGGGTCAAATTCGACGGGACGGCGCGATCGCCCAACGAGGCGGCCAGCGCGGTCTGCACCTGGGCGAAGGTCTGCTCTACCGCGGCGTCGTAAGCCGCCATGGCCGACCCGGCGGGCACCGACGCCGTGTTCAGGGTCACCGCGGGTACCGGTGCGCCGTGCCCGACCGGGGTGGGAACGACCCTGAGCAGGCCCAGACCGACGAACACCGCGATCGCGGTGGCCACCGCGCCGAGGCCGAGGCTGCGCCACGGTGAGTTCTTGATCTTCGGCGCGAAGCGCAGCGGATTCTCCAGAACACGCAGGGTCAGCCACGCCAACCCTGCGGCCAGCAGGGCGGCGATGATCCGTTCGGGCAATCCCAGAGAGTGACCAACCAGTGCGGGAGCGAGCACCAACACGGGCCAGTGCCACAGATACCACGAATAGGAGATCCGGCCGACCGCTCGCATCGGCGACGTGCTCAGAAATTGCCCGCAGCCCTGCGACGGTGTCGCGCAGCCGGCCCCGATCACCAGCACCGCGCCGAGGGTGGGCAGCAGGGCGGCGGTCCCCGGGAAGGGCGTGGCCGAGGTGAACCAGCCACAGGCCAGCACGATCATGCCCAGCCCGGCCCAGCCGGTCGTCGCGGCAAGCCGCGGTGACAGCCGTTGCCAATGGATCGCTGTCAGCGCGACCAGTCCGCCGATCGCCAGCTGCCAAGCCCGAGTGGGCAGCGAGAAGAACGCCATCGCGGGCACGACGTAGGTGATCACCAGCGACAGCGCGAACGAGATGGCGGTGACCAGTCCGAGGATCACCAGGTACGGCCGTCGCGACGACGCGATGGCGCGCGTTCTGTCCCGCCGGAACCGTCGGATCACCCACGCGGTGCCCAGGATCAGCGGGGCCCAGACCAGATAGAACTGTTCCTCGACGCCCAGCGACCAGTAGTGCAGGAACGGTGATGGCGTCAGCAGATCGGAGAAGTAGTTGATGTTGTCGATGACGAACCAGTAGTTGCCGACATAAAGCGCGCTGGCGATGCCGTCGTACAGGACGGTCGGAACCCGCAGCGGGGGCAACAGCAGTACCGACGCGACCATCGTGATGATGCCGACCGTCGCCGAGGCCGGCAGCAGTCGGCGGGCGCGGGCGCCGTAGAACGCTCGCAGCCGAACGGTGCCGGTCCCGCTGACCTCCCGCCAGAGCAGTCCGGTGATGAGGAAACCGGAGATCACGAAGAACACGTCGACGCCCACGTAGCCGCCACTGATCCCGGGCACGGCAGCGTGGAAGAGGACGACGGCCGTCACTGCGACGGCGCGCAAGCCTTCGATGTCCGGGCGGAAGTACGTCTGTTCCGGGCGCCGACTTTGCTGTTCTTCGCTAGCCCTGAGACTGTCGGCGTGGGCCAAGATCACCTTCCTGCAAATTCAGCGAACACGTCAATTGAGTCGAGGCATTCTTACATTCGGGCACAGCCGCCAGGGGTGGTTTCGAGAACGGCCCTGATGTGACTAACTGTGGGCGAGTGCTCGGTCGGCCAGCGCTCCGACGGCCGGCGCGAGCAATCGCGAGTATTCGAGCGTCATGTGGTTCTCGTCGACATAGACCAAGGTGTTGCCGACGATGACCGGGCATCGTTCGGTTGTGCAGAACAGGTCGGTGGTGTCGGCGTACTGTCCGCCGCCGGCATTGGTGGCTGCCGCTTCGGCGGCGATGCCGGATTCATTGACGGCGGTCGATCGAGTCGGTGTGCAGGCCGGCACATCATCGAGGTATCCGGACAGGCAGACCGGTACCTGGAATTGCGGATCGGGGATGGGCCCGAGCACCAGAACTCGTGCGCCGGTGGCGCGCAGCCGCTGGACGAGGCGGGTGAACCTGTCGATCCACGCGGCGTCGTACGCCCGATACCCGGAAAGCGATTCCGCCGTACCGTAACCGCGCCACAGGCTCAGCACGATGAGCTGCGGACGTTCGGCTTCCAGACGGGACACGATCAGATTGCGCCACTCCGAGCAGTGCTCGAAGCGCTCGGCGAGCCGGCTCAGGGGATTGGTGATCGGCAGGTCCAGCAGCGGGCAGGCACCCTTCGCCAGCATTTCCAATCGCCACTGTCGTTCGGTGGCGATCTGCTGCAAGGCCGGGGTCCACATCGCGGCATGAGAGTCGCCGACCAGGGCGACCGTCGTGGGCGACGTGGGGTCGCCCATCACACACTCGGGCTGTCCGCTTTCGAAAGGCCCACGCAGACAACCGTTGAACGACAGCGCCTTCTTCTCGGCGAACGTCTCACCGAGTGCCGGCGTGAGGTTCGCCGGAACGGCCTTGAGCTCGGCCGACGCGAGAACCGCGGCCTGCACCTCGGCGAAGGTCCGCCGTACCGCAGTGTCGTAGGCGCCGGCGGGAGAACCTGGCGGGACAGTCGCCGCAGTGAAGTGCAGCGGTGTGACGGACGGGCCGTGCCCGACCGGGGCGGGCATCACACGCAAGAGTGTCACGCCGACACACACCGCGACGATCGTCGCCGTCGCACCCAGGCCGAGGCTGCGCCATGCCGAAGTGCGGATCTTCGGGGCGAAGCGCAGTGGGTTTTCCAGATACCGCAGGGTCAGCCAAGCCAGCCCGGCCGACAGCGCGGCCGCGCTGATCCGTTCGGCCAACCCGAGTGAGTGGCCCAGCAGGAATGGGGCGAGCACCAACACCGGCCAGTGCCACAGATACCACGAATAGGAGATGCGGCCGATGGCGCGCAGCGGCGGTAATGCCAGCAGGCGCCCACCACCGTGGGTGGGTGTGGCGCAGCCGGCGCCGATGACCAGCGCTGCGCCGAGCGTGGGCAGCAGTGCCGCAGTACCCGGGTAGAGCGTGGTGGGGCTCAACCACGTGCAGGCCAGCAGGATCAGCGCCAGGCCGGACCAGCCGACGACGGCGGCGATGCGCGGTGAGAGACGTTGCCAGCCAACGGCGGTCAGCGCGACCAGTCCGCCGACGGCGAGCTGCCACGCCCGGGTGGGCAGTGAGTAGAACGCCGCCGCGGGCACGATGTACGTCGCCAGGAACGACAGCGCGAACGAGACGACCGCGACCAGTGCGAGTGCGACGATGAACGGCCGCTGGGATATGTCGACTTGGGTCGCTGGGCGTCGGCGCGCCTTGCGCGCCAACCGGGTCAGCCACAGCGTTCCGAGGAGCATGGGGGCCCACACCAGGTAGAACTGTTCCTCGACGCCGAGCGACCAGTAGTGCAGAAACGGCGACGCGGTGACGTGATTGGCGAAGTAGTCGACGCCCCGCATGACGAATTGATAGTTGCTCACGTACAACGCGCTGGCGATGCCGTCGGTGATGGCAGGCCGAGCTTGCAACGGCGGCAACAGGATCGCCGAGGCGAGCATGGTGATCACGCCCACCGCCGCGGAGGCGGGCAGAAGCCTGCGGGCACGCGCGCCGTAGAAACTGCGCAGCCGCACACCGCCGGTACTGCTGACCTCCCGCCAGAGCAGTCCGGTGATCAAGAACCCGGAGATGACAAAGAAGACGTCGACGCCGACGTAGCCGCCGCCGAGGCCGGGAACTGCGGCGTGGAACAGGACGACGGCCAGCACGGCAACAGCGCGCAAGCCCTCGATATCCGCGCGGAACGTCGTCTGTTCGGAGCGCTGAGGCTGCTGTTTCTCGGCAGGGCTAACGCTGTCAGCCTGGCGCAAGATCACCTACTTAATGAGCGGACGCGTCGGTCGGTCGAGGCATTGTTGCATTCGCGTACGTCAATAAGGGGCGGTTTATCCGTGTTCGGCGATCCACGTGGTGGTGTAGCGCAGCGTCGCGGGGATGCTCTGGGCCAGGCTCGCACCGATCGATTTCTCGAGCTTGCCGCCGACCAACGGGATCTTGACGTCGACTTTTCCGGAGGAGCGAAGTTGGGACGAGCTGCCCGTCGGCGCCAACCAGTTGTCCGCGCGACTGGATCCCAGGCCGCCGGAAGCCGAAACGTGGCTCTCGCCGCGCACGTGGCCATCGCCGGTGGGACGCCAGGTCTCGCGGTAGAGAAGCTTCAGATCGCCCGGCACGAAATTGGCCACCAGTGGCGGCAGGATCTGGAGCCCCAGATGCTGGGTGATGTGCACTTCGACTGCGCCG
>NZ_BEWG01000024.1:0-22588 GCF_002723835.1 Mycobacterium sp. shizuoka-1
CCAACGCTGCCACCCGTTCGTGTGGACCAAGACCGCAGACGAGATCCTGCCCCACACCCGTAAACCAACTTCAGACGCGGGACACTAGCAGACCTAGCGAGCACGCTGGAGAGTGCACCTAATCGTCGCCCCCTATTCGTAAGCGAAGGCACCTCCGCGCAGAAGATGGCCGCGATCCGTCGTTCAGACTATTTATCGTTTGCCCGGAGGCAGCTCATCGAGGACAACTTCAACACGGTCATTTTCGGTGCCAGTTTCGGCGATCAAGATGATCACATCATCAGTGCGTTGAACGCTGGCTCCAGACGGAAATTCGCGATCTCCGTCTGGCCAGGTACTGAGAGCCAGAATGTTGCCACGATGGCGCGCTACAAGTCGCGGTTGCCACGCCACGACTTGCGGTTCTTTGATTCGCGAACACATCCTTTGGGCGATCAGGCGCTTTCGGTGATTGAACACATCTGATTGGAAGACACATCGAGCCGAGGATGGCCTCATTCCATCTACCATCATTCTGTGGGGCCAATAGCACTCAGGAGTCTTCTCGGTGACCTGGACCCAAGCGAGTGCAAGCTGCACTGCGCGGTGTTCAACGGCACTGACCACCCGATCGACGTCTTGACACGCTCATGGGATGAGTGGGTGAAGTGGAGCCGATGGCGGCCTGCGCACAATGCGTTCAACCGGCAGTTCATCTTCACGCTTGCCCGTGACCGCAACGACCCGACGCTGTGGCTATTTGGCGGCATATTCGAAGTCAAGGCTCGGGCCGACAAGCCGAACGCGCACTCTTACAAGATCGCATTGCGTGATGACTTGATGGGGCCTTACATACAGCGCCTGTGGGTGAGGTTTCGCCCAACGGGTCGGGCTATCCGGCTCAACATGGACACCTATGTCGACGACATCGAAGTGGTGTCCATCTCGAAGTTGCCCTACACCGGTGAGCCCTTCCCCGGTCACGACCGCATCAACCACAGCATCGGCGTTCTGGAGATTGCGGTGACTCAAGAGTGGAACGACTGGCGCGGAGCCTTGCAGTACATGAAGGGCGTCTACGTCATTCACGACGTCGAAACCGGCAAGGCCTATGTCGGCGCGGCGTATGGGGATACCGGGATCTGGGCCAGACTGCGCCAGTACGTCGATGGGCTGCACGGAAACAACGTCGCGCTCAAGGAGCTGGTAGGGCAGAAGGGCGCTGAGTACGCCCGGTCCAATCTTCGATTCGCGCTGCTGGAGTTCTGGTCTATGCGTACCCCGGATCAAGAGGTCCTGGATCGTGAGTCTTACTGGAAGGACGTCCTGCTCACCCGGCAGTTCGGCCTGAACAAAAACTAGACGATCGAGGCCGAATGGCCCGTCGAGCCAATAAGCACAGCGAGTCGCGCCTTGGCTGCGAGGTCGCGTTGACGGCGTCAACACCCGTCACTGTTTTTGCTGGTCAGTTCACTCGGTTTCACTCGGCTTGAGCTACATCGCTACACGCGTATCTGCTGTTCAGCGTGCATTTCCTGCGGTGGAGAGTCGGAATTTCGATTCCCCTTAGCTCCACAGAGTTTGAGCAGGTCAGGCGCACATCAGCCGGTGACGTTGAACGCCGCGATCACCTTCGTCGGGGTGATCCGCACCACCAGTTCACCGGGTACGCCGTTGCGCCGGCCGAATTCCTCGGCACGCTCGTCGCCCACATAGCGCCGGGCAATCCGGGTGGCGGTGTCCAGCAGGTCGTCGGGGTCTTCAGAGAGCGATGCGGTGCCCTGAACCTGGACGAACGAGTACGGGGGCTGCTGGTCGTCGACGCACATCACCACCCGTGGGTCGCGGCTCAGCGCCCGGCCTTTGGCGGCGTCCTTGCCGGTGTTGAACACCAGCTGGTTGCCGTCGACGAGGAACCACACCGGGGCGACCAACGGTCTACCGTCAGCGGCGGTGTAACCCAGCTTGCCGGTTCGGGTGCCGTCCGAGAGAAAAGCGATCACGTCGTCGGAGAGTTGATCCATCCCTCGAGGCTAGGCCCGCTCACCGTCTTGCCCGTGCCAAATGCCGCCCCATCAGGCGAGTAGTCTTTGCGGCGAGATCACCCGACCCCAGGAGGATGCTACGTCCGCCACCAGGCCCAGCCTTCTGCAGAACATCGCCTACTCGTACGGCTGGCGGCGGCTGCCCGCCTCCATGCGCGAGTGGGTCGCCAACGACCTGGCGGGGCCGGGGTGTGTCCGGCGGTTCATGCTCAAGGCGGCGATCCCGCCGCTGCTCATCCTCGCTCCGTTCTGGCTGCTGCCCGTCGAACAGAACTCGGTGTACGTCCATGCCGAGATGACCGTGCCGATCTACCTGTGGACGCTGGCGATCTCCCTTGCGCTGAACAAGGTCTGGCGACGGCACCGGCTGGCGGTGCACGGGTTGGACCCGAATCTGGTCGACGTCGGCAAGCGCGCGAAGAACGCCCGCCGAGACGAGGACTACATCGCCCGCTTCGGGCCGCGACCCCAGGACGCCGACCACCAGAAGAACAGCAATCCGTTCTTTTGATCACCGCCCGCGTCGATACTGCACGGGTGGTCGAAATCCGGGAGGCGCGAGGCGATGACGCGATGGCGGTCGCCGGCGTGCACGTGCGGTCCTGGCAGGCCGGTTACCAGGGGCTGGTCGCACAGCAGTACCTCGACGGACTGGACGCCGAAGATCGGGCGAAACGGTTCGCCCTGGACGCCATGGACATCGGCGGTCCGTACACCCTGGTGGCGGCCGACGGCGACACGATCTGCGGCCATGTCACCATCGGGCGGTCCCGCGACGACGACCTGCCCGACTACGGCGAGGTCTGGGCGTTGTACGTCGACCCCCCGCTATGGCAGACCGGGATCGGCCGTGCGCTGCTCACCGCGGCATGTGACCGGCTGCGGCTGGCCGGCCGCGATCGCGCCTTTCTCTGGGTGCTGTCGACCAACACCCGGGCCCGGCGCTTCTACGAGCGCAGCGGTTGGACAGCCGACGGGCGACACCGCGTTGAGCTCATCGGCGGCACCCCCCTGGACGAGTCCCGATACGTGACGTCGCTAGGGCGCCAGCCGTAGGAGGCCGGAGCGCACCAGCGGCTGCACCAGGCCGACTTTCTCGTCGTCGGTGAGACCACCGGGCAGCTCGCGCACGTAAAAGTCGGCGGTGCCGGCGATGAAGTCCAGGGCGGCGCGGGCCAGCGAATTGACCGACAGGATCGCCTCGCCGGTGTCATCGACCAGATGGACGGTGTCGTCGTCGGCACCGACCGTCAGAGTCCCGGCGCCGTCGTAGATGACGCGTCGTGACGGGGCGACGCTGGTGTCGTCGTACCAGATCTGCGGCAGCGGCTGATCGAACAATTCCTGGTAGCGGTGCTGAAAGTCACTGAAAGAAGCGACCTTTCTTTGGGGATATTGCTGGACCCCCTGATCGGCGACCGGCGAGTGATGGAGGAACTCGCCGAAGTAGCGCTGGCCGTACTGCGCATATTCCGCGGTGAACAGGATGAACGTGTGCCATGCCTGGTCGACCAGTGCCGAGTGCATGCCGAAGGCGAGCTGCGGTGTCGCCTCACAGAGCACCAGGTATCGCTTGGCTTCGGTGAACAGGTACTCGGCCTGGGCCGCGGTGTCGGTCACCCGGTCTTTGACCAGGCGGTCCACCACATATGGTGCGGGAAAGGCCAACGCCTGCTCGAGCCGGTCGTCGAGTGCCACGCGAGCTACCGCATCCGGAAGCAGAGGGCGCCGTCGTGCGCCTTCTTGAAGCACAGCTGGCCGCGGGTGGTCTCGCGATGGCTGGTGATGGTGAGGCGGCCGGCGGTGGCGGTCTCGCGGGTGGCTGGCGGGTGGCTCATGGTGTGCTCCTTGTCGCGTACCGGACTGCCCGATGCCGTCCGGGGGTGCGATCAGTGTTGCGCGTGTCACAGCACGGCGTCTGTCCGCCGGTGGGACCTTTGCCGGGATGAACCGACTGTCCACCAATCGGTCGACCCTGCTCGGCGCGGCGCCATAGAGTCGAAGGACGCCGCAGTTGCGGCCTGATTCATGGGGGAGTCGTTGATGAGTGGATGGATCGTCAGCCACATTCCTCCGGGACTGCTCCTGCTCATCCTGATCGTCGTCATCGCCGGGGGAGCGATGCTGCTGGTCGCCCTGGTCCGGCGCAGGTTTCCTGCCCTGACCGGCGACGAACACAACGACGTCACCAAGTTCACCTACAGCTTCATCGGCTTCATCTATGCCTTCTTCATCGGTTTCGTCGTCTCGTCGATGTGGGGGCAGATCAATGCCGCCGACGCGAACGCGCGAGCCGAGGGGGCTGCTGCCGTCGAGATGGCCAGGGGCATCGATGTTTTCGACCCGGTTGACGGCGAGCGCATACGACAGGGGCTGCTCGGCTACGAGAAAGCCGCGATCGCCGAGTGGGACAGCGGCGGCGGGGGCCGTTCGCCGCAGGCCGACGCCGCGCTGGCGCAACTGACGGCCGCCTACCGTGCGGTCCGGGCGTCAAGCGACAGCCAGAAGAGCGCGCTGTCCACGTCCGAAGCCAACCTGGACAAAATCAGTCAGGCGCGCACCGTGCGGCTGCTCACCGCGCGCGAAGACACCGGGCCACCCTGGCCGCTGTGGGCGGTGATCTTCCTGACCAGCGGGATGGTCGTGGGCACCGTGGTCATCTACGGCGTCGAGAAGCCCGGCATGCACTACCCGATGGTGGCCGTCGTCGGGCTGATCGTCGCGACCAACCTGTTCCTGATCCTGGAGCTCTCCCACCCGTTCATCGGCGGGATCTCGACGACGTCGGACCCGCTGGCCGAGGTGGTGGCCGTGCTGAGTCCGCCTGCGCGGTAGTGCCCTCGGCCGCGGGATCTGCGCGGCCGAGGGCATCTGCCTCAGCTGGCCTTGCCGGCCGCCTGCCTGGCCGAGCCGGCGGTCTTCTTGGCCGGCGTCTTGCTGCCGGCTGCCGTCGCGCCCCCCGCCTTCGGCGCGGACGACTTCGCCCCCTTGCGTGCGGATGAGCCTTTGCCGCCGGTGGTGCTGCCGGGTGTCTTGACCGCGTCGGATTGCGTTGGCGTCGAATCGCTTTCGGAGTTGCTGCTGGGGAGGGTCAGGGTGACCGTCGTGCTACCTGGCGTTTCGACCTTCGACGCGGCCACCGCTGCGGTGGCCGGCACGGCGATCGGCTTGAGCGCGTTGGCGATGACTTCCCTGGCGTGCAGGAACTGCGCGATCGGGCCGCTGCCCAGGAAGTCCATCACCGGGTCGTACGGGGTGAGCAGGCCCGGGGTGGGGAAGACGCCGAGAATCGTTCCGGCGCCGTTCAATACACCGTCGACGAAGTTCGCCGGTGCGTTGATCAACGCGTTGGCGACCCCCGAGATGTCGCCGGCCTTGGCGGCGTCGAGGACAGCCTGGGCGATCTCGGCTGACGCGTTGACGCCGGACACCAGGGGATAGGCCAGGGTCAGCAGGGGATTGACGACGGCTTCCGGCACCGCTGCGATGACGTTGGCGAGGTTCTGACCGGCATTGGTCACCACCTTGTACAGCTCGGGGATGTAGAAGACGATGCTCAGGATCGGCGGCAGGATGGCGGCGTTGAAGGTATCGACCGCGCCGACGATGTTGCCGTCCGCCAACTGCTGGGCCGCCTGGCGCAGCTGAGCGGGCACCGGCTGCAGGGACAGTTGCAGATTGGCGAGCAGCTCCTGGCCGGTCTTGGCCAGGTACTCGACGTTGGCGAACTGGTTGGTGGCCAGCTGTTCGAGGATGGGTGCGGGGGCATCGAAGAACTGCTGGCTGATCCCACCGAGGTTCGCGGCGCTGGTCTGGATCACCTCCAGCCAGCGCTGGAGCGGATCGGTCGCCGCCGTCAACTGCACCGCCGCCGACGACATCGCGGTGACCGATGCGAGCTGGGCGTGGGTCGTCGTGCTGACGATCGGCGACAGAGCGATCACGCCGGCACCGACCAGGGCGACCCCGGTGGTGAGATGCGGCCGAGCACCTGCATGCATAGAACATCTCCTTCGCTTTTACTGAACCCCGTGGGACCTCCCCGCCGCGGTTACGGTAGCGGAACTTACTCGGGAGTAAGGCAAATTCGCGCAAAGTTCGCTTAGTTGCGTAGGGCGCTTACTGGACTGAAAGCTACTCGTGAGTAGCTGCGTCTTGGCTGGCTAGAGGCTTCTGTAGGCCATCTTCCATAAGTCTGCTGATAACCCCGAGGGGGTGCTCAGCTAACAAGTAGCAGCTCATGCTACTCGAAAGTAAGTTCATCAGGTTTGCTGCTCGCCCGACCCGCATTGTTGAATGCGGAAGGAGATTCAGTGTGCTCGTGGGTCGTCCCGTGCCGGTGACTCCGGCAGGTGGTCGCCGGCCCTGCTGGTGTGGCGCCGGGAACGGCTTGCGCTCACCGTCACCCGAGTGTCGGATCGCCGACCTCCACCGCGGCATACCGTTCGACGTAGGTCTGGCCGTCGCCTCCGAAATACGTGCAAGTGCGCTCGTCGAGTGTCACCACCCACCGGACGACGCCGGCTCGCCATGCCGCCTCGGCGAACTCGGGGAAGGTGCTCCGCCCGGCCTGATCGGCGCGCAGTGCCGCGACGAGGGCTGTGGGGTCAAGAGCCGGGACATCCGCCATGCCCTGCAGCAGCGGCGTTTCCTGGACGATGACCGGCCCGAGATCGGTCTCGTAGCAACTCTGCATCGCGGGCAACCACCACGCCATGGTGTGAACACCGGCGCGTCGCAAGGTTTCGGCGAGATGGGGAAAAGCTTGTGCCGCAGGACGGTTGGTCATTGCGGTGCGCAGGGCGGTGTCGAGATTCGCGATCGCGGGGCTGGCCGGTATCATGACAATATAGCACCGTAACGACAACAGATTGTCAAACTGCTGGAGGTGGGATGGCCGACGAGATGGCTCTGCTGGTCGCCGATGTCTACGAGCTCGCCGGGCTGCTGCGACGCTTGGGGGAGGCGGTGGCGGCGCGGGAAGGTCAGACCCAGGCGCGCTGGCAGGTTCTGAGCGTGATTTCCGAGCATCCGCTGACCGTGCCGCAGGCGGCCCGGCGCCTGGGCGTGACACGCCAAGCCGTACAACGCCTCGCCAACGATCTCGTTGGCGACGGTCTGGTCGAACTCGACGCCAACCCCGACCATCGGACCTCGCCGATGCTTGTGCTGACCGACCGTGGGCGTCGAGTCCTGCTGCGTATCAACACGTTTGCCGCAGTGGAGAACGAGCGCGTCACCGAGGCCGTGGGTGCCCACGTCGTGCGCCGCACCCGCGCGGGGGCTCGGCGCCTGGCTGCCGCGCTGCGGGACTAGCGGCTCAACCGCCGACTTCGGCGGGCAACGGCGGCGGCAAGGGTGTCGTCGACGTCGCGGCGGTGCTGGTCGGTGCCGACGATGCCGTCGTCGTCGAGGTCGACGACGAAGCCGAGGACGAGGACTTCGGGGAGGGGCCGTGGAAGTCCACCCACGATTCGGTACGGATGGCCCTGCCGCCCGAGCTGATCGTCAGTGCGTTCGGGCTCACGGTGTAGGTGATGCCGTCGTTGACCGCGGTGTACGAGCCGTCGCCGGAACTGGATGCCGGCAGGATCAACTTTGCGCCGTCGCGGACCCGCACGCCGCGGTACTGGTATCCCGACGAGGTGCTGCAGATCGCCACTCGCGAGCTGTCGGTGCTCCCGAAGAGTGCGGCGGCGTTCGCGCACCGAGCGGTGGAATCCAGATAGCCCTGCGAATCGAAGGCCGGCGCGGCCCCGGCCTGGGGCAAGGCGGTCAACAACAGCGCAGCGCTGGCCGCTGCCGCGGCAAGGCCGGCGGCGCGGATCGCATGAGAAGGCATCACCGTCCACGACATCACGGTTGGGGTGGGCCGGCGACCGCCGATGCCGAGAAGCGACGAGATCGTTAGTCGTCCGCGATGCGGCCGGGGTGTTTGTAGACAGATTTCCGATTGTGTACTGTGACCGAGCGCACAGTCAGTACCGTGCGAGCACTGCACCACATGTCCTTCGGATGGAGTTTGGGATGCGAGATCACGCAGGCGCGGCGCCGATGCCGCGCCGGGCACTGAAAGCACTGGCGACGCTCGTCTCGGCGGTCGCGCTGTTCCTGATGGCGGCGCTGCCGGCCTGGGCCGCCGACACGATCACCCTCACCTGGGTGCGGCACGGCGAGTCCTACGGCAACGTCGCCGGCGCCGGCATCGACACGAAGGTGCCCGGACCGGAACTCACCGAGCTGGGTGAGCAGCAGGCAGAGGCCGTCGCGCAGCAGCTCAAGGACGGCGGCTACGACAGCATCTACGTCTCGGACATGATCCGCACCCACCAGACCGCAGCACCGCTGGAGGCGCTGCTGCCGTCGCTCACGGTGCGTGAGGAAGGCGGCTTCCGCGAGATCAGTGCCGGCATCTTCGAAGGATCGCCGGTCGACAGCGGATTGGGCCGCATCGGCTACTTCCTGATCCCGGTGGCCTGGACCCTGGGCTTGCGTAGCCTGCCGATCCCGCTCGGCGAGAACGGCAACGAGTTCGCGGCACGGGTCAACGGTGCGATCGACGATGTGATCACCAACGGTGACACCGCGCCGGTGGTCTTCTCGCACGGCGGGACGATCATGATCTGGACGATGATGAACGTCGACAATCCCGACATCCTGCTGATGCTCAAGCACCCGCTGGGCAACACCGCGGTGGTCGTCGTGACCGGCAATCCGGAGGACGGCTGGATGCTGCAGAGCTGGGATGGTGTTGCGGTCAGCCAGAATCCGTCCCTCGGCGGCCAACTGTTCGTCAACGTGCGCAACCTGGTCGTCGCCCCCCAGACCGCGGTCTACAACGTGGTGCAGGCGGTCAAGACCCGCGATCTGGCCAAGGTGGTCGCCGCCATCCGCGACGGCGTGGTCGGCGTGGCCAAGGCCGGTGTCGAATTCGTCAGGGACTCGGTCACCGACATCGCGCAGGCGATTCGCGGTGCGCTGCCCGGTGGCGCCGCCGCCACACCCGCGGCCACCAGGGCCAAGTCGGTCACGGTGGCGGCCACGGAGACCGCCGCCAACGGTGCGACCGACCTGTCCGACGGAAACAAGGTCGCACCCGGCAAGGCCGGCGCCGGGGCCAGCCGTCGTGCGGGTTCGTCCCAGGCGGTGTCGGACAAGTCCGGCCAGGGCGCGGCATCCGGCAAGGCCGACGGGGGAGCCAAGGCCGGTACCGGTTCGAGCGGTCGGGCCGGCAAGGCCAAAGCGGCTGCCTGACAACCGATCCGGCCCCCTCCGCGTGCGGCGGAGGGGGCCGTGTCGGGTCAGCCCAGATACTGCGACTCGAGCACCAGGTCCGGAACCAGATTCTGGTACTCCATATGGCTGCGGTGCTCGATGGTCTGCCAGCCGATGCCCTGCTGATCGCGCAGGTAGCCCCGGTATTTCGGCGAGCCCGGGAAGCCCACGTTGTCGGCGACGACGATGCTGCCCGGTCGCAGCCAGCCGCGTTCGACGATGCTGAGCAGATCGGTCAGGTAGGCGTTCTTGTCATGGTCGATGAACAGGAAATCCACTGCACCCGAGGCGAATCCGTGTGCATCGCGCAGGGTGTCGAGGGTCTTGCCGCCGTCGCCGATCGTTCCCACCACGCACGTCACCCGGTCGCCGACCCCGGCGTGTGCCCAGATCCGCCGGGCGACCGCTGCGTTCGCCGTCGCCAGTTCCACCGAGACGACCCGCGCCTGCGGCGCCGCGCGCGCGATCCGTAGCGCCCCGTAGCCGCAGTACGTGCCCAACTCCAGCGCCAGCCGTGGGTCCGCGCGGCACACCGCGGCATCGAGGAGCCTGCCCTTCTCGTCGCCGATGTTCACCAGGAACGACTTCGCGTACGCGAACTCGTCGAGGGTGGCCAACACATCGTCGACGTCGCCGCGGCGGGCGTTGGCCTCGACGTAATCCGCCGCTGCGGCCTCCCGGCCGTCGCCGACCTGACCGGTTCTGTTGAAATTACGGATGCCGATGCCGGTGCGGACCACCGACCATCGCAGCAGCGGAAATTGCTGGCGAAGCCCCATGGCCCCACGCTACGTTGTGCCAGGGGGTGCCACTCGGAGAGGTTCTGTGCGGGCAAATTCGTCACCGCCCGCCGCCCTACGCCGCGGCGGCCGGGTTCTCATCGCGCTGGTGTACGGCGCGCTCTGCCACACGGCGTTCCTCGCCGGTGTCGGCGCGATGATGCTGGCGATGTGGTTCGGGATGAGTCACTCCTGGGGCACCCTGCCTGCGCCATGGAGCTGGATCGCGAACGCCGCGCTGCTGGCACAGTTCCCAGTTGCCCACTCGCTGCTGCTCACCGGACCGGGCCGGGCGCTGATCGGCCGGCTGGCCCCGCGCGGCACCGGCGCCACGCTGATCCCCACCACCTTCGTCACGCTCGCATCCGTTCAGGTGTTCGCCCTGTTCGCGCTCTGGACACCGTCGGGCACGATCTGGTGGCAGGCGCACGGTGCGGCGCTGGCCGTCCTCGCCGCGCTGTACGCCTGTGCCTGGGTGCTGCTCGGCAAGGCGATGGTGGATGCCGGTCTCTCGGTGCAGATCGGCACCCTGGGTTGGCTGGCCCTGCTGCGCGACCGGCGACCGGTCTTCCCGAAGATGCCGACGACCGGACTTTTTCGGCTGACCCGCCAGCCGATCTACGTCGCGTTCACCCTGACGGTCTGGACCGTGCCGACCTGGACTCCCGACCAACTGGTCGTGGCCGCCACTTTCACGGCATATTGCCTGGTGGCACCGCTGTTCAAGGAGGCCCGATACCGGCGCATCCACGGTCCGGCATTCGACCGGTATGCGCAGACCGTGCCGTATTGGTTACCGTGGCCGAGTAGGCCACGAAGTCCTTCGGGGAGGCATTGTGAACCTGCTGCTGATCCGGTACGTATCAGCAGAAGGCAGGGCTGAAACCAAAGGACAGATCATTGCTGCGAGCGATCGCCCGGCTAGCTAGCGCCGCGCCACACCGGGTGGTCGCCGCCGCCATCCTCGTCATGGTGGCGATCGGCCTGTTCGGGGTGCCCGTCGCCAAACACCTGTCCCCGAGTGGCTTCGCCGACCCGAACTCGCAGTCGTCACGGGCCGCACAGCTGCTCACCGACAAATTCGGCCAGGGCGACGTCCAGTTCCTGGTGGTCGTCACCGCCCCCGACCGTTTCGACAGCCCGGCCGCGCGTGCCGCGGGCCTCGACGTCATCGATCAGCTGAAGCGATCCGGCCATGTCGTCGGCATCTCGTCGCCGTGGACCTCGGCACCCCAGGTGGTGCCTTCACTGGTCAGTCGTGATCAGAAGTCCGGTCTGATCATCGCCGGAATCACCGGGGACGAGGCCAGCCAGCAGACCTACGCCAAGGATCTGTCCGAGGCGATCAGCGGCGACCGGAACGGTGTCGTCGTGCGTACCGGCGGGACCGCGATGGTGAACCTGCAGGTGACCGAGCTGTCCCAGCACGACCTGCTGCTGATGGAGTCGATCGCGATACCGCTCAGTTTCCTGGTGCTGGTGTGGGTGTTCGGCGGCCTGTTCGCCGCCGCGCTGCCCGTCGCGGTCGGGTTGATGGCCATTCTCGGCGCGCTGGCCGTCCTTCGGGTGACCACGTTCTTCACCGATGTCTCGATCTTCGCGCTGAACCTGACCACCGCGATGGGGCTCGCGCTGGCGATCGACTACACCCTGCTGATGATCAGCCGCTATCGCGACGAAGTGGCCGAGGGCGCCCAGCGTGACGAGGCGCTGATGCGCACCATGGTCTCGGCCGGTCGCACCGTGCTGTTCTCCGCCACCACCGTCGCGCTGTCCATGGGCGCCATGGTGCTGTTCCCGATGCACTTCCTGAAATCGTTTGCCTATGCCGGAGTGGCCACCGTCGCGTTCGCCGCGATCGCCGCGATCGTGATCACGCCGGCGGCGATCGCACTGCTCGGTGACCGGCTCGACTCGTTCGACGTGCGCCGGTTGTTCCGTCGCGCGGCCGGCAGGCCCGAGCCCGTGCCGCGGCCGATCGACGAGCAATTCTGGTACCGCTCAACCAAATTCGTGATGAAGCGTGCGGTGCCGATCGGACTGGCCGGGGTGGTGGTGCTGATCACCCTCGGGGCGCCCTTCCTGGGGGTGCGGCCGGGGTTCCCCGACGACCGGGTGCTGCCGCCGTCGGCGTCGGCCCACCAGGTGGGCGACCTGCTGCGCAGCGATTTCACCGACAACTCCGAGACCGCGATCGGTGTTGTGATCCCCGATGCCGACGGCCTGTCCGACGCTCAGATCGCCCGGTACGCCGCCGACCTGTCCAAGGTCCCCGACGTGACGGCGGTGTCCGCGCCGATGGGCGCCTACGTGGGCGGAAAGGTGGTCGGCCCGCCCTCGGCCGCGACCGGCCTGGCATCGGGGAGTGCACTGATCACGGTGGAAAGCAGCGCTCCGCTGTTCTCGGAGCGTTCCTCGGCCCAGCTCGACCGGCTGCATGCGGTGAGCACTCCCGGTAACCGGACGGTCGAATTCGCCGGGACGGCGCAAACCAACGCCGACAGCGTCGAGGCCATCGTCACGCGCCTGCCGATGGTGTTGGGCGTGATCGCGATCATCATGCTGGTGCTGCTGTTCCTGCTGACCGGCAGCGTTGCTCTGCCACTCAAGGCGCTGGTGCTCAACGTGTTGTCGTTGACGGCTGCGTTCGGTGCGCTGGTGTGGATCTTTCAGGACGGCAATCTGGGCGCGTTCGGCACCACCTCCACCGGGACGTTGGTGGCCAACATGCCGGTCTTGTTGTTCTGCATAGCTTTTGGGCTGTCGATGGATTACGAGGTGTTCCTGGTGTCGCGCATCAGGGAGTTCTGGCTGCGCTCACCCCAGCGCGGCGTGACCGACAACGACGAGAGCGTGGCGCTGGGGGTGGCGCACACCGGCCGGGTGATCACTGCCGCCGCGCTGATCATGGCGATTTCGTTCGCCGCCCTGATCGCGGCGAACGTGTCGTTCATGCGGATGTTCGGGCTCGGCCTGGCCCTGGCCGTCCTTGCCGATGCAACGCTGGTGCGGCTGATTCTGGTGCCGGCGTTCATGCACGTGATGGGCCGATGGAACTGGTGGGCACCCAGGCCGCTGGCGTGGATGCACCAAAGGGTAGGCATCCGCGAGGGCGGTCCCGCGCGGCATACTGGTTGACGTAGCAAGCGAAAGGGGGGTCGAGATGAAGGCTGGTGAACCAGTGGATACCGGTTCTCGTGTTCACAACATGCGTCCGATCAGTGTCATCGCCGGTGTGCGTGGCGAATTGCCCCCGCACCGATACAGCCAGGCCGAAGTCACCGAGGCCTTCCTGACGATCGGTGGGTATGGCGACTACGAGGAGATCCTCCGGAAACTGCATCGCAGTGCCAAGGTCGACAACCGGCACTTCGTCCTGCCGTTGGATCAGTACCCGGCCCTCAAAGACTTCGGCGAGGCCAACGACCTGTTCATCGAGAACGCGGTCGAGTTGGGCTCCGCCGCCGTCGCAGGCGCACTGGAGGAAGCGGGCCTGGGTCCCGGGGACGTCGACCTCATCGTGTCGACCACGGTGACGGGGGTGGCGGCGCCCTCCATCGAGGCGCGGATCGCCGGCCGGCTGGGGATGCGGCCCGATGTGCGCCGGGTGCCGATGTTCGGGCTTGGTTGTGTGGCCGGCGCGGCCGGGGTGGCCCGCCTGCACGATTACCTGCGCGGGGACCCCGACGGCGTGGCGGTGCTGGTGTCGGTTGAGCTGTGCTCGATGACCTACACCGCCAACAAGCCGACTCTGCCAGGGCTGGTCGGCAGCGCGCTGTTCGCCGACGGCGCGGCGGCGGTGGTGGCGGTCGGCGAGCGGCGGGCCGAGAAGATCAACGCCGGCGGTCCCGACGTGATCGACTCGCGCAGTCACCTGTATCCGGACTCACTGCGCACCATGGGCTGGGACGTCGGCGCCGACGGTTTGGAGCTGGTCCTCTCTGCCGACCTTCCGGAGGTGATCGAGCGCTACCTCCCAGACGACGTCACCGAATTCCTTGGTGCACACAGCCTTACCGTCGATGACATCGGCACCTGGGTATGCCACCCCGGCGGACCGAAGATCATCGAGGCCATCGTCAACAGCCTGGAACTGCCGGACGAGGCGCTCGAGCTGACCTGGCGGTCGCTGGCCGACATCGGCAATGTCTCCTCCTCCTCGGTGCTGCACGTGCTGCGCGACACCATCGCGAAGGGTCCGGCAGCCGGGCCCAGCCTGATGATGGCCATGGGTCCCGGGTTCTGCTCGGAACTGGTGCTTTTGCGCTGGCACTGATGACTTGGTACGTACTGCTGGTCGCCGCGGTCGCGGTCGAGCGGATCGCCGAACTGATTGTCGCGCGGCGCAACCTGGCGTGGAGCCGCGCCCAGGGCGGCATCGAATTCGGCGCCAACCACTATCCGGTGATGGTGGTGTTGCACACCGGGCTGCTCGTCGGGGCGCTCGTCGAGGTGATCGGCCTGCACCGGCCCTTCCTGCCCGCGCTGGGCTGGCCGATGCTGGCGATAGTCGTTGGCGCCCAAGGCCTGCGCTGGTGGTGCATCACCACCCTCGGTCAACAGTGGAACACCCGGGTGGTGGTCATTCCCGGTGCCCTGCGGGTGGTTGGTGGCCCGTACCGGTTCTTGCGCCATCCCAATTACGTCGCCGTGATCGCCGAGGGCATCGCCCTGCCACTGGTCCATACCGGGTGGATCACCGCGCTGGTGTTCACCGTGTTGAACGCCGCATTGTTGCGAACCCGCATCCGCACCGAAAACGCCGCCCTGGCCAGCCTGTCGTGATCGATCTCCTGGTGGCGGGCGGCGGCCCGGCCGGCCTGGTCACCGCATTACACGCCGCGCGCGCCGGGCTGCGGGTCACGGTCGTCGAGCGGCGCCGCCCACCGGTCGACAAGGCCTGCGGTGAGGGGATGATGCCCTACACCGTCGAGCAGTTGGGAAAGCTCGGAATAGCCCTGCCCGGCAAGCCGTTCCGCGGGATCACTTACTTCGACGCCACGCACCGGGTCGACGCCCCGTTCCGGAGCGGTCCGGGTATGGGTGTGCGTCGCACCGCGTTGCACGGCGCCCTGATGGCCGCGGTCGAGGCGGCGGGTGTGGAGGTGGTCAACGCCCACGTCGGCCCCATCACCCAGGACGCGGAGTCGGTGCGGTGCGGCGGTTTTCGCGCCCGCTACCTCGCGGCCGCCGACGGCCTGCACTCGCCGATCCGTCGGTCGCTCGGCCTGGCCCGGCCGAATCGCGGATCGCGCCGGTGGGGATTGCGGCGCCACGTCGGTATCGCGCCGTGGAGCGACCGGGTCGAGGTGTACTGGGGCGACGGTGCCGAGGCATACGTCACGCCGGTCGCCGATGACTGCGTCGGCATCGCGATCCTGACGGCCCGGCAGGGCTCGTTCGAGAGCCGCCTGGCCGACTTCGGAGAGTTGAGCGCCCGGGTCGCCGGGCGCCCGCACGGACCCGAACGGGCCGCCGGGCCGCTGCGCCAGCGGGTGACCGGACGCAGAGCCGGACGCGTCCTGCTGGTGGGTGACGCGGCCGGATACGTCGACGCGCTGACCGGTGAAGGCCTCGGCATCGCCTTCGGCGGGGCCGAGCTGCTGGTGAATTGTGTTCTGGCCGAACGGCCGGCAGAGTACGACCGGCAGTGGCGCCGGATGTCGCGGCGCTACCGGCTGCTCACGGCGGGTCTGCTGCACGCCGTCGAGCATCGCCCGACGCGGTCGCTGGTGGTGCCCGCGGCGGCCGCGGTGCCGAGGGCATTCACCGGGATTGTGAACCTGCTCGCGTACTGACCGGCGTAGGCTGCGCCGCTATGAGCACTGGCCCCGACGCCGCGGACCTCGCCGAGATCGCCGACTGGAATCGCCTGTTGGAGGGCAAGGTTGCGGTGGTCACCGGTGGTGGTGACGGTATCGGCGGCGCAATCGCAGCGCTGTTCTGCGCACACGGTGCCACCGTGGAAGTCGCCGAGATCGACCCCGACCGCGCCGAGCGGATCAGCCGCGAGGTGTCGGCCGCCGGCGGCACGATCCGTAGCCACGTCGTCGACGTCACTGTCGACGACGACGTCGCCCGGCTGAGTAACGCGGTCTTGGGCGAGCACGGCCGGATCGACGTATTGGTTAACAACGTCGGGGATTACCGGCCGCTGGTGGCCTTCGACGAGTCGACGCCACAGACCTGGCAGCGGATGTACGACATCAATCTGCGACATGTGTTCGCCGTCACCCGGGCGTTCGTGCCCGCCATGATCGAAGTGGGCCGCGGCAGCATCGTCAACGTGCACTCGGTGGAAGGCATGCGCGGGTTCCCGCGTGACCCGGTATACGGCGCCATGAAAGCCGCTGTCGCGCACTTCACCACCTGCCTGGCGGTCGACCTCGGCCGGCATGGCATCCGGGTCAACGGCATCGGGACGGACCTCACCCAGACCCCGCAGGTGGACTATCTGACCGGCTACGAGGACGTCGGGCACCTGTGGCAGTCGTGGGCGCCGGTCGGCCGCGTCGGCTGGCCCGAGGATCAGGCGCGGGTGGCGCTGTTCTTGGCCAGCGAGATGTCGGGATTTGTCACCGGGCACAACATCCCCGTCGACGGCGGAACGAAAGCCGGTGGTGGCTGGCTGTTTTCACCGCGGGCCGGGCGCTTCGTCAATCGGTCCAAGCACCTCTGAGGTTCTAGCGCGCCGAGCGGCCGGTCCCGCTCCGAGCGGTGTGCTGATGCTCGCGCTCTCCGACCGCTGCGCGGACGACCCGCGGCTGGGCCGGCTTGGCGCGGCGCAGTGAATTGGGAGCGGACGTGGCGGGGCTGAGCGCGGGTTGACGCTTGCTGCGCGCCACCGCCCGGCGCGGTGTCGGCGCGTCGGCTGCCGCAGAGGTGGTCGCGGCTGGTTGCGGTGCGCTCGCGGCGGCGGTGCGGATCGCCGGCCCGACACCCAGTCCGGCCGCGATTGTGCGCGCCACCGCGTTGACCACGCTGCTGAGAAGTTGCACAACGATTTTCGGGACGAGCAGCGCCTGATTGATCAGCTGCCGGATGAATACTCCGATGCTCTGCAGCAGCGGGTTGGCCGGCATGTACGGGGTGACGTCGAAGGGTTCGAGCGTGCCGTCGGCCAGGTCGGCGATCAAGGCGGCGACGGTGTCGGCCGCCGGCTTGGGGGTCCAGTTGGTGGTGAAGATGCCGAAGTTGGCCTCGTCGTCGAATGCGCCGGTGGCCGAATCGCGGGTGGTGTAGACGAACATCGGGCCGGCGCCCTCGACCTGCTGCCAGGCCACCACGAAATCGTGGATGTAGGCCGCCTGCTGGGCCGCCGATACCGCGCTCGTGGGCAGGCCGTATTCGGTGGCCCACAGCTTCAGGTCGCCGTCGCCGTTGGCCAGCATCAGTGCTCGGATCGCCGCCACCTGGCCGATGGGCTCGCCGGCGAGCGTGCCCTGCGAGAAGGGGGTCACATAGTGGTAGGGGTGATAGGACAGGGCGTCGAAATAGCCGTGCGCGCCCTCGGCGTACATCCGGGTGACGAAGCTGACCGCACTCGTCGACACCCCGGGGATGTTGCCGACCGCGCCCAGCACACCGCCGATCACCTCGGCGCCCGGGTCGGCGGCCTTGATCGCCGGGTAGGCCGCCTTGAGCATCTCGGTATACGCCGTGGCGCTCAGCGGTGACCAGAAGGTCACCCCGTTCGGTTCGTTCCAGACCTCGTAGGCGGAGATCTGCCCTCGGTATCGGGTCGCCACAGCCGAGGCGAAGGCTGCGTACGTGTCGGGGTCGGGATGGCCGTTGACGGGAAAACCGGCCCACGGCGGGGTACCGGTGATCACGCCGAGCAGCCCCATGTCGCGGTCGGCGGCCGCCTTGACCACCATGTCCACCCTGGACCAGTCGTATGCTTGAGAACTGTTGGGCTGCACGAAGATCCACGGCACCGCGATGCGGATGTCGGTGACACCGAGGGACTGCAGCTTGTCCAGCGTCGTGTTCACATCGGCTTCGGAGAGCGTGTAGAGACTGGAGTCGGCAATGCCCAGTGTGGTCGGTGACTCGTCGATCGCGGCGGTGAGCACGATCGGCAGCTCGACCGGCCCGCGCGACACCGGCACCGGGGCGGACGACGTCGCGACGGGCGTGAGCGTGGCCGCGAGCACCGCCGCCGCGGTGGCGGCGCTCGCGATACGGACTGCCGCCCCGAAGCGACCCGATTGCTCAGGCATACGCACCACCCCCGACGATTGCGCCCTGTCAGCAAACGATAGCCCGGGCGCCGGCGGGCGGGGTCGGTTCGCCGGCACGAGTTGGGCCGCCGAATCGGTCCGAGTGGTTCGGGCCCATCGGTAACCTCGGAGGCGATGGACACTCCGATGACGGCAGACGGTGGCGAAAGCGGCCTGGCGTCGGCGCTGGGCGCGACACCCGAGCTGATCACGGTGCGTGCCGACGGGTTGGCCCGCATGGAGGTGTTCGACGGCTGCCGGCCCGAGCTGCTGCGTCCGCTGGCCGAGCGACTGCGGCCACTGCAGGCACCGGCCGGGCAGGTCCTGATGCGTCAGGGCGAGCAGGCGGTCTCGTTCCTGCTCATCGTGTCGGGCCGGGCCGAGGTTCGACACGTCGGCGAGGACGGCGAGATCGTCCTCGATGAAGTGTCCTCGGGTGTGATCGTGGGCGAGATCGCCCTGTTGCGTGACAAGCCGCGCACCGCCACGGTCACCACCACCGAGCCGTTGACCGGATACATCGGCGACCACACGGCATTCGAGGCGATGGCCGATCTGCCCGGAATCACCGAGCGATTGGTCCGTACCGCACGCCAGCGGCTGGCGGCCTTCGTCACCCCGATCCCGGTGGTACTCAAGGACGGCACCGAGCTGATGCTGCGTCCCGTGCTGCCCGGCGACAGCGCGCGCACGTCGAACGGGCCGGTCGAGTTCTCGACCGAGACGCTGTACCGCCGGTTCATGTCGATGCGCGCGCCCAGTATGGCGCTGATGAACTACCTGTTCCAGGTGGACTACGTCGACCACTTCGTCTGGGTTCTGGTCGACGGTCCGGACGGTCCGGTCGTCGCCGACGTCCGATTCGTGCGCGACGAAGCCGATCCCACGGAGGCCGAGATCGCGTTCATCGTCGGTGATGCCTATCAGGGCCGCGGCATCGGCAATTTCCTGATGGACGCACTGGTCATCGCCGCGCAGGTCGCCGGGGTGAAGCGGTTCTCGGCGCGCGTCCTGTCCGACAACGTGCCGATGCGCACGATCCTGGACCGCTTCGGCGCGCACTGGGAGCGCGAAGAACCCGGCGTCGTCGTCACGGCGTTCGATGTGCCGAAAACCGATGTGCTGCAGATCGATCCGGCGATGGTCGGCGAGATCCGGGACATGGCGCGCCAAGTGCTCCGGGCGATCGGCTGAGATGGCCAAGCCCCCGCTGAACAAGGACACCCGGCTGTGTATCTCGCTGGCGGCCAGGCCCAGCAACATCGGCACCCGGTTTCACAACTACCTGTACGAGCAACTCGGCCTGGATTTCATCTACAAGGCCTGTACCACAACCGATATCGCCGCCGCGATCGGAGGAGTGCGGGCGCTGGGCATTCGCGGTTGCTCGGTATCGATGCCGTTCAAGCAGGATGTGCTGGCGCTGGTCGACCATGTCGAGGACTCGGCGCGGGCGATCATGGCCGTCAACACGATCGTCAACGACGACGGCGTGTTGACCGCCGCCAACACCGATTACACCGCCGTGCAACGACTGATCGCCCAGCACGGACTGGATCCCAACGTCGCGGTGCTGATCCGCGGCAGCGGCGGGATGGCGAGCGCGGTCGCAACGGCGTTCCGAGACAGCGGATTCGGTGACGGAACGATCGTCGCGCGGAACGCCGACGCCGGAGGAGAGTTGGCGCGGCGGCTGGGTTTCCGGTGGCGCCGCGATGTGGGTGACCTCCGTGCGCCGGTGATCGTCAACGTGACGCCGATCGGGATGGCCGGCCCGGACGAACACGAGCCGGCATACGGGGAGGACGTGATCGCGGCCGCGGACACGGTTTTCGACGTCGTCGCGGTGCCGTCGGAGACCCCGCTGATCGTGGCGGCTCGGGCGGCGGGCAAGCAGGTGATCACCGGTGCCGAGGTGATAGCGCTGCAGGCCGCCGAACAGTTCGAGCGCTATACCGGCGTGCGGCCCAGCGCGGCGCAGATCGCCGAGGCCTCGGAGTTCTCCCGGGCCTAGCCGCCCGGATGCGGTCTGCCGGCGCGCAGCCACGCCCGCCGGCAGCCGCGACCGGATCAGGGAGTGATCGTCGTCTTCTCGTCGATGACGCCGGTGGCATCCATCAGCGGGCCCTCCTGCCCGTCGAGCGCGTCGGCGTTCATCTGCAGGACGTACAGGCCGTCTTTACCCGGAATCACCACCGTCTTCTGGGCGATGATCCGCTTCTTGCCGTCCTTGACGTAATTGCCGCCGAGCTGAACGGCATCGAAGCCGCTGAGCGTGCTCGTGTTGGGTTCGCCGAGCGCCTCCCAGCCGGGCAGGTTCTGCAACTCGCCGGGCGCGAACTCGAGGATCTTCTTCGGGTCGACATTGCCGGTCAGCTTCGACACGATCGCGATGATGCTGGGCGGATCGGCCGGATCTTCGGGCTTGTCGTACACGATCGCCCCGTACGCCCAGTCCGGCGTCTGGGCGCCGGCATCCGACCACTCCGGCGGCATTGCCAGATCGATGTTGGGCGAACCCTCGTCGCCGCGCTTGACCGCTTTCTCGTTGATCTGATTTTCCTTCAGGTAGTCCTGAATGGTCTTGCTCTTGCCCGCGGCCGGCGTCGGGCTTGCCGATGTCTCAGAGCTTTTCGACGTCGACGTCGCGGTGGACGTCGAGGTCGACGAGGACGTGGTGCTCTCGGTCTTGCTGTCCGAGCCGCAGCCGACGAGCGCGAAACTCAACGAAACTGCGGTCAAGCCCGCCGCAGCCACCGCCGTCATCTTGTTCATCGAACGGGTTCTCCTTTTGTTGCGGCGCGCCGTCACCGGCGGCCAATCAAATTCGATTGAGCAGTTTAGTGCGATTGACAGGCGGATTCTGGTGAATGTTTCCCAACCTTGCCCGGTAGTGGTGGACGATGTACCGAGGCCGCGGTATTGCACAGGCGCAGCGTGGTCGCGGCGGTGGGTCGGGCGAAGCCACCAGGCGTGCTGCGCGGGGCGTTCGGGGGCGCCATGGCCACCTGCCTGCGGGTGCAATGCCTGACACTGCTGGCCGTCGTGTCCGCCGCCGCATTCGGATCCGCCGGACCGATGTCGATCGGGGTGGCGTTGACCGCCACCACTGCGTTGATCATGGGCGGGACGGGGCATCCGCTGGTGAGTTCGCGACCGGACCCGGCCTCGGCCGATCCGGGCGGCTCGCCGATGTCCTATCCGCTCGGTGAATCGCCGTCGTTCGTCGCGGACTTCGTCCACGGCGCGCTCGACCTGTTCATCGCGCCCACCGGGTCCAGCCGCGCCGAATCCACCGATCCCGGGGGTTACCACCTCGTGGCCGTCCAGACTCCGGCGCAGTTCTGGCCCGTCTACGGCCCGGACCTGTTCGACACCTCGGTGGCGGCCGGCGTCGTCAACCTGAACAACTGCCTGCAGGGACGGGCGTCGTGCAAGGCGCACTACTTCGGGCCGGACGCCGCGCCGACGGCCGACTACGTGGCCTTCGGCTACTCCCAGAGCGCGCGGATCGCGACCGTGGAGAAGCGAAATCTCATCGCGCAGTACCGCACACCGGACGGCACCTGGCTACCGGTGACCGACTCCCACGGGGCGGCACTGCAGGCCTCGTTCGTGCTCATCGGCAATCCGAACCGGCCGAACGGGGGGATCCTCGAGCGCTTTGCCGGACTGCACATACCCGGGCTGGGGGTGACCTTCGACGGCGCCACCCCGACCGGCAGTTGCGATGCGGACGGTACCCATTGCCGCTTCCCGACCACCGACATCAGCTGGCAGTACGACGGCTGGGCCGACTTCCCGCAACGGCCGCTGAACCTGCTGGCCGATCTCAACGCGCTGGCCGGAATCGCCTACCTGCATCCGAACTACACGAATTCGGCGACCGATGCGCTGTATCAGGGGCGCACCGGCGACACGTCGTACTACCTGCTGCCCGCCACACGGTTGCCGCTGCTGATGCCGCTGGCGCAACTCGGCGTGCCCGCACCGATCCTCGACGTGCTCGACGCACCGTTGCGGGTGATCGTGGAATGGGGGTACGACCGCGCCATCAGCCCCGGCGACCCGACGCCGGCGACGTCGGCCGGTCCGGCCGATCCGATCACCAGACTCGGCAACCTGCTCACCGCCATCCCCACCGGACTCGACGACGGCTTGCAGGCCGCCGGTTTCGGGCGTCCGCTCGGGACCACGCCGGCGGGTGCCTTCGGCGTCGGCGGCGACCTGCTTCCCCGCGCCGCGTCCCCGGTCCCGCCGTCGAGCCGCCCGTCGTCGGCCGGCCCGC
>NZ_BEWG01000024.1:22615-117486 GCF_002723835.1 Mycobacterium sp. shizuoka-1
GCGCGACGTCGCGCACCCGACGCCGCCGGGTGCGCGTCCGGTCCGCGACCGGGCGGGCGTCGGCGGTCACCGGCCCCGGGCCTGACACACCAAGCCGGGGTTTCCCCGCCGGGCGCGCGGGTAAGTTGGCGGGCATGGGCAAGTCGATCGTCGCAACATCGTTGGCCACCGCAGCGGCGGCCGTCACCGGAAGCATCGCGAGCCGTCAGGGCGTCGAAACGTGGTATCCGAAACTGCGCAAGCCGCGCTACGTTCCGCCGAACGCCGTGTTCCCGGTGGCGTGGACGTCGTTGTACGCCGATATCGCGGTGACCTCCGCGGCGGCCATCGACAAGTTCCGGGCCAACGGCGAGGACGCCAAGGCCCGTGCGTATATCGGAGCGCTGGGCACCAATCTGGTGCTCAATGCCGGCTGGAGCTGGCTGTTCTTCAAGCAGCACAAGCTCGGCCCGTCGGTGGCCGTGGCCGGGGCGCTGGCGCTCAGCAGTGCCGATCTGGCGCGCCGAGCCGGTGGGGCGGATCCCAAGCTCGGCGCCGCGCTGGTGCCGTATCCGCTGTGGTGTTCGTTTGCGACGCTGCTGTCGACCGACATCTGGCGCCTCAACCGCTAGAGAAAGCTTGCGGACGAGGCGGATTCGCCCCGTCCGTCCCATGTCGGGCGCGGGGTCGCACACCGCACCGGCAATCAGTGGTATCAAGACCCGGTGCGGCAGCTCATCGTCTGCCTGACGACCCTCTGGCTGGCCGCCTGCGCGGCGCAGCCCCCGTCGGCGCCTCCGCCGTTGTCGACTGAGGCGGCGACTCCGGCCGCGCCGCAGTTCGACCCGGCTCACATCAAACGGATCCGGTCGGCGCTTCCGGCGGGATATGAGATCGCCGACGTGTCCGGACCGTTGAGCGCGGCGGGCTTGTGGGGCTTCGGATCCGGCTGGACTGCGGGCCCCGCGCCGTGCGCCGCGCTCGCCGACCCCGCGCCTGCCGACCCCGGCGCGCGCGGGTATTCGGCGTCCGGCCCGGGCGGAATCGTGTATGTCGTGGTCGCGGTCCCCGGCCAGGGGCCGCCAGACGCCGGGCTGATCGGCGATTGCCCCCACTGGACGATGACGTTCGCCCACACCACCGGTGAGGTGACCCTGGCCCCGCCATCCGAGGTGCCCTACATCGAGGGCGTCGACACCGTCGCGATGACGGTCGCGACCCGCACCGTCGTGGAGTCCGGCACCGAGACCGACGGCCGGGCCGTCACCGCGCAGGCCTATCTCGGCGACCACGTCGCGTTCGTCACGCTGGTCACCGATCCCGGATCGCCCCACCCGCCCCTGGATTCGCGATTCGTCGGCGACCTGTTGGTCGCGACGGTGTCCGCCCTGCGCGGCTGACCCCTGCCTGGTTGGGTACATTGGCCCCGATGGTGAAACCCGGCGCGCTCCTCGCGGTGCTGTGTGCCGGTCTGCTGGCCGGCTGCGGCGCGGCCGAACCCAAGGCCGACATCGCCAAGGTGACCACGCTGAAATCCAGCTTCGGTCCCGAGTACGCGGTGTCCGAGACGGCACCGACGGGGATCAACCCGCAACTGCTGACCGGGCAGAAACTGCCCGGCGGGTTGACATTCGACCCGCCCGGCTGCGCGAAATTCGGCACCGGACAACTCGTGCCGGCCGACACCGAGGGCAACATGGCGGCCGTCACCGCACAGGGCGCGGGCAACCGGTTCATCGTCATCGCCGTCGAGACCAGCGCCGCGATCCCGGTGACCGTGCCCGGCCCCGACTGTCAGAAGGTCGCCTTCAGCGGTGCCGGGATCCGGGGTCTGGTCGAGACCGTCGAGGCGCCGACGATCGACGGCACCCAGACCCTTGGTGTGCACCGGGTGCTGCAGACGGTCGTCGACAACCAGGTGCGCCGCGGCGAGACCTACAACTACTCCGCTCACTTCGGTGTGTACCAAGTCATCGTCAGCGCCAACCCGCTGGTGCTGCCCGACAAGCCGGTCGTGCCGGTCGACACCGGACGCGCCCGTGACCTGTTGGTCGCCGGCGTCACCGCGATCCGCGGCTGAGCTCAGCGCACGTCGCGCGGCCGGAACTGGATGCTGATCCGCGGGCCCTTCGGCAGCGCGGTTTTGGGAACCGCGTGCTCCCAGGTGCGTTGGCAGGACCCGCCCATCACCAGGAGATCGCCGTGCCGCTGCGGGAGCCGCAACGAGGGCCCGCCACCGCGGGGTCGCAGGGCGAACACCCGGGTGGCGCCGAGACTGACGATCGCCACCATGGTGTCCTCGGTGCTGCTCCGCCCGATCGTGTCGCCGTGCCAGGCCACGCTGTCGGCACCGTCGCGGTAGAGGCACAACCCGGCGCTGGTGAACGGTTCACCGAGTTCTCCGCCGTAGATGTCGTTGAGGCGGCGGCGCAGCTTGGTGATGACCGGGTGCGGTGCCGGTTCGGTGACCAGGTCGTGGAAGCTGACCAGGCGCGGGACATCGAGGACACGGTCGTACATCTGCCGCCGCTCAGCACGCCACGGGACATCCTGCAGCAGCCCGTCGAAGAGCGCGTCGGCGTCGTCGACCCAGGCCGACCGCAGGTCGACCCACGCCCCGGCACCGAGGTTGCGGCGCTCGCTGTGCTCGAACAGTGCGCCCTGAACCGCCACAGACACAGCTGCGAGGATATCGCACATCTGTTCGATGGGAAGGGCCTAGAGTCGTGCCGCCCCGGGGCCCTGGCCGGCGAGCACGTCGTCGGGGTTGGACAGCGCGCAACTGCGCAGGCTCAGGCAGCCACAGCCGATGCAGTCGGCGAGGTTGTCCCGCAACCGCTGGAGGTGACCGATGCGCTCGTCGAGGTCTTCGCGCCAGCCCGCCGACAGGCGCGCCCAGTCCCGGCTGGTCGGCACCCGGTCGGCCGGCAACGACGCCAGCGCCTCACGCACCCGCGCCAGCGGGATGCCGAGGCGCTGGGACATCCTGATGAACGCCACCCGGCGCAGCACGTCACGGGCGTAACGGCGCTGGTTGCCAGATGTCCGGCGGCTGCTGATCAGCCCCTCGCGTTCGTAGAAATGCAGTGCCGAGATCGCCACGCCGGCCCGTTGCGCGAGCTCGCCGGGCGCCAGTTCCTGCTCGGTCACACCTCAACGATAGTTGGGGTGGCTGACCTGTTGTTACGGTGCTACCTGTGACTGCCACCGTGCTGGGCTCCAACTCCGAGGTCGGGACGCTGCGGGTCGTCATCTTGCATCGGCCCGGCGCCGAGTTGCAGCGACTGACGCCGCGCAACAACGACAAGCTGCTCTTCGACGGCCTGCCGTGGGTGTCGCGGGCCCAGCAGGAACACGACGCGTTCGCCGATCTGCTGCGCTCGCGGGGCGTGGAAGTGCTGCTGCTGTCGGACCTGCTGACCGAGGCGCTGGCGAGCGGCGCCGCCCGGATGCAGGGTATCTCCGCGGCTGTCGACGCACGCCGCCTGGGATTGCCGCTGGCGCAGGAACTTTCGGCCTACCTGCGCAGCCTGGAACCTGCGCCGCTGGCTCACGTGCTCACGGCGGGGATGACCTTCACCGAACTCCCCTCGAGCGCCAAGTCCGACACGTCGCTGGTGCGGCGCATGCATCACGGCGGCGACTTCGTCATCGAGCCACTGCCCAATCTGCTGTTCACCAGGGACTCGTCGTTCTGGATCGGTCCTCGGGTGGCCATCACCTCGCTGGCGCTGCCGGCCCGGATGCGGGAGACCTCGCTGACCGACCTGATCTACGCCCACCACCCGCGTTTCCTCGGCGTGCGGCGCGCCTACGAGTCGCACACGGCGCCGGTGGAAGGTGGTGACGTGCTGCTGCTCTCGCCCGGTGTGGTCGCCGTCGGAGTGGGGGAGCGCACCACCCCGGCCGGAGCGGAAGCGTTGGCGCGCAGCCTGTTCGACGACGAGCTCGCGCACACCGTTCTGGCGGTGCCGATCGCGCAGGAGCGCGCGCAGATGCACCTGGACACCGTCTGCACGATGGTCGATGTCGACGCCGTGGTGATGTACCCGGCCATCAGCGATTCGTTGTCGGCGTTCACCATCAAACGCACCCCCGACGGCGTGACGATCATGGACGAGGCGCCGTTCGTGCGCGCGGCGGCCGACGCGATGGAGATCGATCGGTTGCGGGTGATCGACACCGGCCTCGACCCGGTGACCGCCGAACGCGAGCAGTGGGACGACGGCAACAACACGCTGGCTCTGGCACCCGGTGTCGTGGTCGCCTATGAGCGCAACACCGAAACCAATGCCCGGCTCCAGGATTCCGGTATCGAAGTGCTTCCGATCGCCGCCTCGGAACTGGGTACCGGGCGCGGTGGGCCGCGGTGCATGTCATGTCCGGTGGCCCGAGACCCGCTGTGACCGACCTGCTGATCGACGGCCGACTGCGCGCGGGCGGCTCGGGCACGTTCAGCACGATCAATCCGGCCACCGAAGAGCCGCTCGGCCCGGCCGCCGACGGTGATGCAGCGGACATGGACGCCGCGATCGGTGCGGCCCGGCGCGCCTTCGACGGCGGCGACTGGGCGCGCGACGTGGCGCTGCGGGTGCACTGCCTGCGGCAGTTACGACCGCGCTGAACACCGAGATCGAGCAGCTGCGCCAGATCACCGTCGCCGAGGTGGGCGCACCGATCAGCTTCACCTACGGCTCACACTTGCAGGGCCCGGTCGAGGACCTCGCGTTCCCCGCCGATACCGCTGAAAACTATGTATGGCGAACCGATCTCGGGGTGGCAGCCCCGATGGGGATCGCGTCGCGGCGCGAGATCGTGCGCGAGCCCTACGGTGTGGTCGGCGCGATCACACCGTTCAACTATCCGCACCAGATCAACCTGGCCAAACTCGGGCCCGCGCTGGCGGCCGGTAACACCGTGGTCCTCAAACCGGCGCCCGAGACGCCGTGGTGCGCCGCGCATGTCGGGCGAATCATCGCCGAGCACACCGACTTTCCCCCCGGCGTCGTCAATATCGTCACCTCAAGCGATCCTGGCGTCGGCGCCCGGCTGGCCGCCGACCCACGGGTGGACGTGGTGTCGTTCACCGGTTCCACCGACACCGGCTCGGCGGTGATGGCCGCCGCCGCGCGCAACATCGCCAAGGTGTGCCTCGAACTGGGCGGCAAGTCGGCGTTCGTCGTACTCGACGACGCCGACCTGATCCGGGCGTGCGAGGTGGCGGCGCTGGGCGTCACCCGGCACGCCGGCCAGGGGTGCGCATTCACCACTCGGCTGCTGGTGCCCCGCGAGCGTTATGACGAGGCCGTCGACGCCGCCGCGGCGGCGATGAGCGCGATTCCGGTGGGTGACCCGACCGATCCGGCGACGGTGTGCGGCCCGCTGATCTCGGCTCGCCAGCGCGACCGGGTGCACAGCTATCTGGATTTGGCGCTGGCCGAGGGCGGTTCGTTCGCCTGTGGTGGGGGCCGGGTCGATGGGCGCAGCCGCGGGTACTTCATCGCCCCCACGGTGATCCGCGGCCTCGACAACTCCGCCCGGGTGGCCCGCGAGGAGATCTTCGGGCCGGTGCTGGTGGTGCTGGCCTACGACGGAGACGACGACGCGGTTCGGATCGCCAACGATTCGCCGTACGGACTGTCGGCGGCGGTGTGGGGTGCCGATGTCGACCGGGCGGGCCGGGTGGCCGCCCGGCTGCGCACCGGCACGGTCAGCGTCAATGGGGGAGTGTGGTATTCGGCCGACACGCCGTTCGGCGGCTACCGGCGTTCGGGTATCGGGCGGGAAATGGGCGTGGCCGGGTTCGAGGAATATCTGGAGACCAAGGTCATTGCCGGCGCGGTGACCCTATAGTGCCCACAACGTGACCGATGTGCCCTTCGACCCCGACGCGCTGCGTGCTCGCTATGCCCGTGAGCGTGAGGTCCGGCTGCGCCCCGACGGCATCGGCCAGTACGTGGAGGTCGCCGGTGATTTCGCCGGGTTCGCCCACGACCCGTGGTCGGGACAACCGCCTGCCCGCGAGCCGCTGACCGACGAGGTCGACGTCGCGGTCATCGGCGCCGGATTCGGCGGCCTGCTGACCGGCGCGCGGCTGCGTGAGCTCGGCGTGCAGCGCATCCGGCTCATCGACAAGGCCGCCGACGTCGGTGGCACCTGGTACTGGAACCGCTATCCCGGCATCGCCTGTGACGTCGAGTCCTATGTCTACCTGCCGTTGCTGGAGGAGGTCGGTTACCTGCCGACCGAAAAGTACGCCAAGGGACCGGAGATCTTCGCCCACTGCCGGCGGATCGCGCAACACTACGACCTCTACCGAGATGCCTGCCTGCACACCGAGGTCCGCCGGATCCACTGGGATGACGGGCTGTCGCGCTGGATCGTGGAGACCGACCGCGGCGACGCGATCCGGGCCCGGTTCGTCGCGATGGCCAACGGCTATCTGCAGAAGCCCAAGCTGCCCGGCATCCCGGGCATCGCGCGGTTCGCCGGGCATACCTTCCACACCAGCCGGTGGGACTACGACTACACCGGTGAGGACCTGGAGCTGGTCTCCGACAAGCGAATCGGCATCATCGGCACGGGTGCGACCGCGGTGCAGTGCGTGCCGCACCTGGCCCGCGCGGCCGGCCACCTGTCGGTGTTCCAGCGCACGCCGTCGTCGGTCGACGTCCGCAACAACCAGCCGACCGACCCGCGCTGGGCCGCCGAGCTGACGCCCGGTTGGCAACGCCGCCGCATCGAGAACTTCCAGCAGCTCACCGCCGGCGGCGAGGCCGACGAGGACCTGGTGGCCGACGCCTGGACCAGCATCACCAAGACCCTGCTGGTGATGCAGGACGGCGAATTGGCCGACTTCGCCAAGATGGAGGAGGTTCGCGCCCGGGTCGACGCCGTCGTCACCGATCCGGCCACCGCCGAGGCGCTCAAACCCTGGTACGGCTACTTCTGCAAGCGCCCGTGCTTTCACGACGACTATCTGGCAACCTTCAACCGGCCCAACGTGACTCTGGTGGACACCCGCGGGCGCGGGGTGGAATGCATCACCGAGCGCGGTGTCGTGGTCGACGGTGTCGAGCACGAACTGGACTGTCTGATCTTCGCGACCGGCTTCGAGGTCGGCACCGAGTATGCCCGCCGCACCGGATTCGAGGTCGTCGGCCGCGGCGGTCGCACGCTGACCGACACCTGGCGCGACGGGGTGCGAACCCTGCACGGGTTGCTGGTGGCGGGCTTTCCGAACCTGTTCGTGGAAAGCATTGCGCAGTCCGGGTTTACGGTGAACTTCCCGTACCTGCTCGACGTCCAGGCCACCCACGTCGCCTGGATCATCGCCGCGGCCCTGGCCGGCGACATCAGCCGGCTCGAGGCGACCACCGCCGCCGAGGACGCCTGGGTGGCCACCGTGGTGGAGCGTTCGGCCGGTACCGCCGACCGCGCGCGGTCGTGTACCCCCGGCTACTACAACCGGGAGGGGCAGGCCAATGCCACCACCCGGCAGGGCAGCTTCTTCTACGGCACCCCTACCGAATACGCCGACATCCTGGCCGCCTGGCGTAACGCGGGCACGCTGGCCGGCCTCGCCGTCGGCGGCGGTGCCGGCCGATGACCAAGCGGTATCTGGCCGGTCGACTGCGGGCGGCGCTGCGCCGGCGCCCGTCGCCCAGGGTCGCCATCATCGGCGCGGGGTTCGGCGGCCTGGCCGCGGCGGTCGCCTTGCGCCGGATCGGCATCGACGATCTGGTGATCATCGAACGCAGCGACGGGGTCGGCGGAACCTGGCGGCTCAACACCTATCCCGGGGCGGCGTGCGACATCCAGAGCCACCTGTACTCGTTCTCGTTCGCGCCCAATCGGAACTGGAGCCGCACCTATGCCCGCCAGCCCGAGATCCTGGCGTACCTGGAGTCGGTGGCGGCCGACTTCGACCTGAACCGGCATGTGCTGACCGACACCGCGGTGCGCGGCATGCGCTGGGATGCCGGCCGATCGCGGTGGGATCTCGACCTCGAATCAGTCACCACGGGAACCGGCTTCGGATACACCGCCGATGTCGTGGTCAGCGCGGTGGGGTTGTTCGGAGAACCGAAGCTGCCCGACATCGACGGCCTGACCGACTTCACCGGTCCGATCATGCACACCTCCCGGTGGGATCGGCACGCCGACCTCGCCGGGTGCCGGGTGGCCGTGATCGGTACCGGAGCCAGTGCCGTGCAGGTCATTCCGGAGCTGGCCACCCTTGCCGCACATGTGACGGTCTTCCAGCGCACCCCGCCATGGATGGTGCCCAAGGACGATCGCGCGTTCACTGCCGCCGAGCTCGCCAGGTACGCCCGCAGCCCCTGGGCGGCGCGGCGGGAGCGCTGGCGACTGTGGAAGGAACAGCACGACAACACCGCGCTTCGGCTCGACGACCCGCTGGTTGCCGGACGGCAGGGAATCGCCGAGGAGTTCCTGCGCCGCAACGTCGCCGATGACGACCTGCGCGCGGCGCTGACCCCGGACTACCCGTTTCGCTGCAAGCGGGTGCTGCTCGGCGGCGACTATTACGCCGCCCTGCAGCGCGACAACGTCTCGCTGGTGACCGAACCGATCACCACCGTCACCGAGGCGGGCGTGCGCACGGCCGGATCGGCGACCGACGTCGATGCGATCGTGCTGGCCACCGGCTTCCAGACCAACCACTACCTGTCCGGCATCGAGGTGATCGGCGCCGACGGGCGCTCGCTGCACCAGCGGTGGGGCGAGGATCCCAGCGCCTACCTCGGCGCCGCCGTCAGCGGGTTCCCCAACTTCCTGATGCTCTACGGCCCCAACACCAACCAGGGCGGCAACTCGATCGTCTACATCCTGGAGGCCGGGGCCCGGCTGGTCGCCGACGCAGTCGGCCGGCTGGCCCGCCGGGGCGGCACGCTCGCGGTGCGACCGGAGGCCGAGCGGCGGTTCAACGAGGAGATCTCCGCCGAGCTCGAGCAGACGGTGTGGACGCAGTGCGGCAGTTATTTCCGCTCGCCGGGCGGCCGCATCGTCACGCAGTGGCCGTACAAGGAACTCGACTACGCGCGGCGCACCCGGCGGCTCAAGCCCCGTGATTGGATTCACCACCCGGCGGTCACAGCCCCAGCGGCCGGCTCCCGATGACGTCGGCATCCTCCAGGCGTGCCAGCTCCTGATCGCTGAGACCCGCTGCACCGCCGAGGATCTCGGCATTGTGCTGGCCCAGCAGCGGCGCGCTGTGATGCACGAACTCACCGGTGACAGGGGGACGCGGATATGGCAGTGGTCCGCACAGCGGGTGGGTGGCCGGCTGGAAGAAGTCGCGGGCCACCAGCGCGGGGTTGTCGATCACGTCGGGCGGTGCCACCACGGGCGCGGCCGGGATGCCCGCCGCGAGCAGCGCCGCGACCGCGGCATCGCGGGGCCGGCTCTTCAGCCAGTCGGCGAGGCGGCTGTCGATGTGGTCGGCGGTGTCGGCGCCGTATGCCAGTCCGTGGGACCAGATCGGCTGTCCGAGAACAGCTTTGAGCGCAGTCCAGTCATCGCTGTGGCGGATGCTGACCGCGGCCCACTGATCGTCGCCGGCGCAGGCGTAGACGTTCTGGACGGCGAACTCGTGGCCGCGGTTGCCCCGGCGGGTCAGCAGCACACCGGCGGCCTCGTGCTCGATGACCTGCAGAGCACTCGCGTTGAGCACCACGTCGATCATCGGCACCTCGACCAACTGCCCGTGGCCGGTGCGGCGGCGGTGCTCGAGCGCCGCGAGCGTGAGGAACGCGGCGTGCACACCCGCCAGCGGGTCGCATGCGCCGCGCGGCGCGGTGGGTAGCCCGTCGGGATAACCGGTCAGCCAGGCCAGCCCGGCGAGCTGTTCCATCGTCATCGCGAATCCGACCCGGTCGCGCCACGGCCCGTCCAGCCCGAAGCCGGGCATGCGGACCTCGATGATCTGCGGGTTGTAGGCGCACAGCTGCTCGTAGCTCAGGCCGAAGTTCTCCATCACCCGCGGCGTGAAGTTCTCCACCACCACGTCGGCGTCGGCGACCATCCGGGCGAACAGCGCCTTGCCGTCCTCGGATTCCAGATCCAATGTCACCGAACGCTTTCCGGAGTTGACCCCGTGAAACACCCAGCTGTACTCCCACCAGCGCTCGACGTCGGCGCGGAACCCGCCGGCGAATCGCATCCCGTCCGGGCGCTGCACCGATTCGATCTTCACCACGTCCGCGCCGAGCATCGCCAGCAGGTGGGTCGCGGTCGGGCCGGCCCAGAACGCCGTCAGGTCGACCACCCGGACGCCGTCGAGCGGCAGGGCCGTGCGCTGCGCCGGTGTCTCGCGTGGCGCCCAGACGTGCGCGGCACCGGCGTCGCCAACGGCGGGCGGCAGCGCAGGCGGCAGCGCGGGAGTCCGGCTCATCCGCCACGGCGGGCGCGGCGCCCGGAACCCGGCCGGGTGATCAAGGAAGGACTGACGGGCAACGAAATGATCTATGCCGGTCAGCGTTTCGCCATTGCCGATGGCGGTCATGGGGATTCGGAACAGCGCCGCCAGCTCGACGATCTCGGCGACGGTGTGGGTGGCGAAGAAGTCCGCGGTGCGGGCCCGGATGAGGTCGCGGTGTTCCCAGCGGCCGACCTGGAAGCGCAGCTCGGGAATGTCGGCCAGATCGGGGCACTCGACCATGGCGCAGAAGTCCTGCCACTGCTGGCCGGTGGCCATCGAGATGCCCACATAGCCGTCGCTGGCCCGCTCGACCGAGGGCACCTCGGTGGACCGGCCGACGACCTCCAGCAGCATCAATTCCTTACGCAGCCAGGAGAACACCTGCATCGAGGTGGTCATGGCCTCCAGGACCGACATGTCGAAACCGCCACCGCGGTGCGCGGCCAGCGCGAAGAAGGCGGCGTAACTGCCCGCGATGAACTCGCCGAGATCGCCGCCGACCGCGATCGGCGGCCGGTCGGGCTCCCCGCGGGATCCCGTCGATCCGCACCACGCCTGCAGGGTGAACTCGGTGGCGGGCAGTTCGGTCCACGGACCGGTCCAGCCGAAGTCGGAGACCGTGATCACCGATGTGGTAGCGGGTACGGTGTCGGCGGTCCAGCCCATCTCGGTCGCCTGCGCCGGGGTCGCCCCCAGGATCACGATGTCGGCGCAGGCCACCAACTCCGGCGGAATCGTCGCGCCGGTGACGCTGCGCTTGCCGCCGGCCAGAAACGCGAAGAACGGGCTGTCGCCGGCCGACGGGGTGACGCCGGCCGGGCGGTACGTCCGCAGCCGGTGTCCGCGGGGTGGTTCGAGCATCACCACGTCGGCCCCGGCGTCGCGCAGCAGTTTGCCGCAGTAGGCGGTGGCGATCCGGTCGCCGATCTCGAGTACCCGGATGCCCGACAGTGCAGATGTCATGCGCCGGTGGCGATCCCGAAGTCGATGACGCCGCGGACCAGGCGACCGCCCAGCAGGTCGTCGAATGCGGCGTTGATGTCGTCGAGGCGGTAGCGGCGGGTGACCATCTCGTCCAGGCGGAGTTGACCGGACGTGTACAGCGCCGCCAGCAGCGGGATCTCGGAGCGCGGATTGCACGAGCCGAAGACCGTTCCGCACAGCGTCTTGTTCATCAGCACCAGATCCTGGATGTCGAGCAACACGGGCAGCGCACCGGCCGGGGCCATGCCGGTCAGGACACAGGTGCCGCCTTTGCGGGTCAGCGTGAGCGCATCGCGGACGTCGTCGCCGGTGATGTCCGACGGTGCGACGATCACACAGTCCGCCATCACGCCTCGGGTCAGGTCGCGGACCAGACCGACGGCCTCGCCGGCCGATGCGGCGGTGTGGGTGGCGCCGAACTCGGCTGCCGACGCCCGTTTGGTGTCGAGGAGATCGACGGCGACGATCGTGCTCGCGCCGTTGATCCGGGCGCCCTGGATGGCTGCCGTCCCGATACCGCCCGCGCCGAGCACCACGACGGTGTCGCCGCCGCGCACGTTGCCGCGGCGCGCCGCCGAGCCGTAGCCGGTGGGGATCGCGCACGCCAGCAGCGCGGCGGGCACCAGCGGGATGTCGGAGTCGATCTTCACCAGTGAGTCGGCGGCGACGACGGTGTGCTCGGCGAAGGCGCCGATCTTGGAGGTGTGCCCGAGGTCGTGACCGTCGAGGGTGTGATGGCGAAACGTGCCGTCGGTGGGCATGCCGGGCATCAGCACGCCGGCGCCCTTGTCGCACAGGTACTCCATGCCCGAGGCACACCACCGGCAGTGTCCGCACACCGCGACGAAGGAGGTCACCACGTGGTCGCCGGCGGCCAGTCCTTTTACGCCGGGCCCGACCTCGAGCACCACGCCCGAGCCCTCGTGGCCGCCGATGGTCGGAGGCCGGGTCCGCGGGGCGCCGGGCGGTGCCATGAACCCGTTGCGGATGTGGTCGTCGGAGTGGCAGAGCCCGGCGGCGGCCAGCTGGACCAGCACCTCACCGGCGCGGGGCGGGTCGAGCTCGAATTCCTCGACCGACCAGCCGCCGCCGACGTCCCGCACGACGGCGGCGCGGCTTCTCATGGCCCTGACCTTACGGGGCGGTGCGGTCGGCGGATATTCCCTGATTCGCCGGGAGCGAAACGGGGCGCACGCCCCGCTTAATCGTGGTTACGTAACCCACGTGACCATCAAACTCGGACTTCAGATCCCCAACTTCTCCTACGGCACCGGTGTCGAAGCCATCTTCCCCACGGTGATCGCCCAGGCGCAGGAAGCCGAGGCCGCAGGCTTCGACTCCGTGTTCCTGATGGACCACTTCTACCAGCTGCCCGGTCTGGGCACGCCCGACCAGCCGATGCTGGAGGCCTACACCGCCCTCGGCGGCCTGGCCACCGCCACCGAGCGGGTACAGCTGGGCACGCTCGTCACCGGCAACACCTATCGCAACCCGACCCTGCTGGCCAAGGAGATCACCACGCTCGACGTGATGAGTCAGGGGCGGGCCATCCTGGGCATCGGCACCGGCTGGTTCGAGTTCGAGCACGATCAGCTCGGCTACGAGTTCGGCACGTTCACCGACCGCTTCAACAAGCTCGACGAGGCGCTGCAGATCATCCTGCCGATGCTGAAGGGGGAACGCCCGACCTTCTCCGGCAAGTACTACCGCACCCAGGAGGCGATGGCCAACCCCCGCTTCCGTGACCACATCCCGCTGATGATCGGCGGCAGTGGTGAGAAGAAGACAATCCCGTTGGCGGCCAAGTACTTCGACCACCTCAACGTCATCGCCGGTTTCGACGAGCTGCCCCGCAAGGTCCAGGTGGTCAAGGACCGCTGCGAAGACATCGGCCGCGATCCGGCCACCCTGGAGACCAGCATGCTGCTGATCACGATCATCGACGAGAACGTCACCGCCGACTTCATTCCCGACGACTTCAAGCAGCAGGCCGTCTTCGGCAGCCCGGAGCAGATCGTCGACCAGATCAAGACCAAGGTGCTCGACGCCGGCATCGACGGTGTCATCCTCAGCCCGGTCACCAGCCTCAACGGCTATCAGCCCGGCGGGGTCACCGCGGTCGCCGAGCTGCTCAAGCCGTTGCTGGGGCTCTAGCGACTCCCTGCCGAGATCGACACCAGGGCTGTGGTGCGGCCCGATTCACGACCGTCATGCCGATCTCGGCAGCGAGACTTGACGCCGACCGAACGCGTCGCGAACTCGCCGCAGGATGTACCCCCGGCTGTGCTCCTTGACCACGCGCACGATCAGCCAGCCCGCTTCCTCGAGCAGATCGTGGCGGCCGATGTCCCGCACAAACTGACGCCGGTCCGACTGGTGTTGACCACCTTCGTATTCCAGCCCGATCTTCGGCTCGTCCCATCCGAGATCGACGAACATCGTCGTGTGGCCGTTGGAGACCGGAATCTGGGTGGCGGGCCGGGGGAATCCGGCGTCGATCAACAGCAATCGCAGCCACGACTCCCGTGGTGACTGGGCGCCGGGATCGACCAGTGCCAGGGCGGCGCGCGCTCGTCGGATGCCCCGCGCCCCGCGGTAGCGGTCGGCAAGCGACAGCACGGCGTCCGGGTCGATTCCGGTTGCCGCGGCCAGTGCGTCGAGATGGGCTACCGCGTCCACCCTGGGCAGAAATCGCGCAAGGTCGAGGGCTGTGCGGTCCGCGGAGGTGACAGGGAGATCGCCGAGCGACACGGTTTCGTCGCTGCCGACGCGGTCCTGGCGCACGACGACACCGGGCTGGGGACGCCGGGCGCGACCGATGAGTTCGACGGGTGACGTAGCGGACACCCACGGCGACCCGTGCCGCGCAGCGGCCGCGCGCCCGGCGACGACGCCGCCGGGCACCCACAGTGCTGCCGCCCGGGTGCGCAGGTCGAGGGTGAGCGCGACCCCCTTGGGGACGTAGACATCGGGATGTAATGCGGTGTAGTTCCAGCGCAGTTGGCCCCGGGTGAGCGCGCCGGCCGCGATCGCCTGGCTTCCGATGATCGGCGAGGACATGCCCAGCATGCTGGTGCGCGGGCCCGACAACTCCGGGACCTCGACCGCGAGATCGACACCAGGGCTGTGGAATTCTCGCGATCACGACCCTGGTGTCGATCTCGTGCCAGACATCAGCGCCAGCTGGGCAGCCAGATCTCCATGTTCCACGTGGACTGTGAGATCGGGACGCCGGTCAGCACCGGGTACAGCCAGGCGAAGTTGGTGATCACCAGCGCGACATAGCAACTCACCACGATCAGCCCGAGCGTTCTTCGTTCGGCGTTCTGACGCGGTGCGTGCAGCAGGTCGCCGAGGATCAGCGCGATCGCCATCACCAGGAACGGCGCCATCGGTACCGCGTAGAAGAAGTACATCTGCCGGTCGATGTCGGCGAACCAGGGCAAAAACCCCGCGCAGTAACCGGTGAGCACCACGGCATACCGCCAGTCGCGGCGCACGAACGTCCGCCACAGGGCATAGACCAGCACGGGCACCGCCAGCCACCACATCGCGGGCGTGCCGACCAGCATCACGGCCTTGACGCAGGAGGCCGCCCCGCAGCCGGGCACGTTCTGGTTGTCGATCGCGTACAGCACCGGCCGCAACGACATCGGCCACGTCCACGGCTTGGACTCCCACGGGTGGTGGTTGCCCGCGGAGTTCGTCAGCGTGGAGTGGAAGTGATACGCCTTGTAGGTGTAGTGCCACAGCGACCGGATCGCGTCCGGCGGCTGATACCACTGCCGTTCGCCGATCGACTCGCCGACCTCGTAGCGGTTCACCGCGGTTTCCGAGGAGAACCACGGCGCATACGACGCCAGGTACACCGCGAACGGAATCAGCAGAAACACGTAGGCGGTCGGCCCGAGATCGCGCCGGATCGCCCCGAACCACGGCCGCGGCACCCGGTAGGCGCGACGGGCGGCGATGTCGAACGCCAGCGACATCGCGCCGAAGAACACGATGTAGTACAGCCCCGACCATTTGGTCGCGAACGCCAGGCCCAGCAGCACGCCCGCGCCGAACCGCCACCACCGCACCCCCAGCCGCGGCCCCCAGGGCGTCTCGGCGATGCGGCCTTCCAGCAGGGCGGTGTGCATGCGCTCGCGCATCTGGTCGCGGTCGACGATCAGCGCACCGAACGCCGCGACCACGAAGAATGTCAGGAAGGCGTCCAGCAGCGCGGTGCGGGCGGCCACGAAGCTCACACCGTCGGCGATCAGCAGTAGCCCGGCGATCGCGCCCACCAGCGTCGAGCGGCTGATCCGGCGCACGATGCGCACCACCAGGGCGACCAGCACCACGCCGAGGACCGCGGCGGTGAACCGCCAGCCCACGCCGTTGTACCCGAACAGCGCCTCACCGACGGCGATCAGCTGCTTGCCCATCGGCGGATGGACCACCAGCCCGAAACCGGGGTTGTCCTCGACGCCGTAGTTGTGCAGCATCTGCCAGGCCTGCGGCGCGTAGTGCTTCTCGTCGAAGATCGGGGTGCCCGCATCGGTCGGCGAGCCGAGGTTCATCAGCCGGGTCAGCGCGGCCAGCGCGGTGACGATCGCCGTGGCCACCCAGCCCTCGATGCGGTCGAGCGGACCGAAGTCGGCGACCGGCACCAACGGTGCCGGGCTGATGACGGGCACATGGCGCTCGTGCACCGCGAGGTCATCGGCTGTCGTGGACATCGTCTGCGATCGTAGGCTGTCGGGCGTGACTACCGGACGGCTGATCCTCGGTGCCACGCCGCTGGGTCAGCCGGGCGACGCGTCGAAGCGGCTGGTCGACGCCCTATCCACCGCCGACGTGGTGGCCGCCGAGGACACCCGGCGGGTACGCACGCTGGCCCACTCGCTGGAGGTCAAGATCCGCGGTCGGGTGGTGAGCCTGTTCGACCAGAACGAGGCGGCCCGGGTGCCCGCGCTCGTCGAGGACATCAAAGGCGGTGCCATCGTGCTGGTGGTCAGCGACGCCGGCATGCCGCTGATCAACGATCCCGGCTACCGAATGGTCGCGGCATGCATCGACGAGGGCGTCGCCGTCTCCTGCCTGCCCGGCCCGTCGGCGGTCACCACCGCGCTGGCGGTGTCCGGGCTGGCGTCCGACCGGTTCTGCTTCGAAGGGTTCGCGCCGCGCAAGCAGTCCGCGCGTCGGACGTGGCTGGCCGCGCTGGCCGCCGAACCGCGCACCTGTGTGTTCTTCGAATCCCCGCGCCGGCTGGGCGAGTGCCTGAGCGACGCTGTCGAGGTACTCGGCCCGGCGCGCCGGGCGGTGGTGTGCCGCGAGCTGACCAAGGTGCACGAGGAGATCCGCCGCGGCACGCTGGCCGAACTGGCCCAGTGGGCCGACGACAAGGTGCTGGGCGAGATCACCGTGGTGCTGGCCGGCGCTGTGCCGAGCACCGACCTGCCGACCCTGGTCGGCGAAGTCGAGGCACTGGTCGCCCACGGCATGCGGGTCAAGGATGCCTGCGCCCGGGTGGTCGAAGCCCATCCGGGCGCGCCGGCCCGCCGCGAACTCTACGAGGCGGTGCTGCGCGCCCGGGAGTCGTAGCGCGACGACGGCGCCACGATGGGGCGGGCCTTGTGCAGGCACTCCTGCCATTCCGCGGCCGGGTCGGAGTCCGCAGTGATACCGCCGCCGACGCCGAGCACCGCCGCGCCCCGGGCGTCGAACTCGACAGTGCGGATCGCGACGTTCAGCTCGGTGCCCGCGATCGGCGACGCCATGCCGACCGTGCCGCAATACACCCCGCGCCGCCGCGGCTCCCACGTCGACAACAACTGGCGGGCACGGCCTTTCGGTGTCCCGGTGACCGACGCCGGCGGGAACGTGGCGGCCAGCACGGCCGCGTTGGTGACCTGTGGGCGCACCGTGGCCGCCACCGTCGACACCAGGTGCCACACGCCGGGCGCAGCCCGAACGGTCAGCAGGTCGGGGACCGTGACGGTGCCGATGTCGGCCACCCGGCCCAGGTCGTTGCGGACCAGGTCGACGATCATGATGTTCTCGGCGACGTCCTTGACCGACGCCAGCAGCTCGGCGGCCGGACGGTGCAGCGGCAGGGTGCCCTTGATCGGGCTGGACGTCACCCGGTCGCCGACCCGCCGGATGAACAGCTCCGGGGACAGCGAGGCCACCGCACCCCAGTCGCCGGCCAGATAGGCCGCCCGGGCCGGCGCGGTCTGCATGACCGCGTCGGCGAAGAACTGCAGGGACGAACCGCGCAACGTGCCGGTGAACTGCGTGCACACGCAGGCCTGGTAGACCTCGCCGGCGCCGATCGCGGCCAGGCAGGCCCGCACGCCGGCCTGATGGCGCTCGAAATCTGGTTCTTCCCAATCAATTTCGTATGATGCGTCGGGTATGGACGACGACAGCGCGTCGGCGACCCAGCCGGAGACCGCTGCGCCGGTGAGACTTTCGTGCCACCAGCAGCCGTCGCGGTCCTGGCGCAGCACGCTGTCGGTCCAGCCGCCGGCCGCCTCCGGGATCCGCGGTGGTGCGCCGTCGGCCGCGGCGTCTGGGTAGGACAGGTAGCCGATCCACCCGCCGCCGACCGCGTCACCGCGATCGCCCGGGGCGACGGCGAACACCTCGGCGGGGGCGGTGGGGCGCACCGACACCGTCGGTGCGATCACCGCCGCCGCGGCGAACCAGTCGCCGACCAGCGCGGCCGGCGGCGGCAGCCGACGCCGCGCGGCGGCGGCGCCGACGGCGCGCAGCACGTCGGCGGCGGTGCCGAGGTCGCCGAGCCGGTCGATGCGCATCGCCATAGCCTGACGCCTGGCGGCGGCAGACGCAAAGGCGTCAGCGGCTGATCTCCCGGGGCACGGTGACGGCGGCAAGCTTGTCCGGGTTACGCATCGCGTAGAAGTTGGCGATCTTGCCGTCGATCACCTCGATCATGAACACACTGTCCGGGCGCTCGTCGCGATACACGATCGCCGCAGGCGCGCTGTTGTAGGACGCGAGCTCCACCCGGTACTCCGAGCCGGCCCGGCTCATCAGACCGATCAGCAGCCGGGCCACCTTCTCGGCGCCCAGCACCGGGCGCCTGGCCGCGCTGACCTTGCCCGCGCTGTCGGAGGTGAACACCACGTCGGGAGCCAGCATGTCCATCAGCCCGGCCAGGTCGCCGGTGGCCGCCGCGGTGAGGAACGCGGTGGTGATCTGCGCGGACCGCTGCGGGTCCAGCGGCTCGAACCGGCGCCGGCGGGCGTGGACGTGTTCGCGGGCGCGATGCGCCATCTGGCGCACCGCGACCGCGGATTTGCCTATGGCGGCGGCGATTTCGTCGTGGCTGAAACCGAACACCTCGCGCAGCACGAACACCGCGCGTTCGTCGGGTGTCAGCGTCTCGAGCACCACGAGCATCGCCATCGACACCGATTCGGCGAGCACCACGTCGCTGGCGCCGTCGTGTTCGTCGAGCAGCAGCGGCTCGGGCAACCACGGCCCGACGTAGTCCTCCCGGCGACGGGATTGGGTGCGCAGGGTGTTCAGCGCCTGCCGGGTGACCAGCTGGGCCAGGTAGGCCTTGGTGTCCCGAACCTCGGCTAAATCGACTGTCGCCCAACGTAAATAGCTGTCCTGCAAGACGTCGTCGGCTTCGGTTGTCGACCCCAGGATTTCGTAGGCGATGGTGAACAGCAGCGGCCGCAGCAGGGTGAACCGGTCGGCGTGCTCGTCGGGGGTGCTCACGGTGTCTGCACAGCCTCGGGGGCCGGGCGGGTGCCGCCGCCCTTGAGCCAGAAGTAGGACCCCGGCTTGCGGGCCTCGCGCCGCAGGAAGCTCACCGTGCCCTTGCAGACCGCCTCCTTGATCAGCGCGGCGGTCCGCCCGCCGAGGTAGAGCGGCAGCGGGACATCGTTGGTGCGGGCGATCTGCACGGTGCCGCCCGCCCGCCCAAGGCTGATGCACTGGCCGGTGAACGCCTGATTGATCACCGCGGGCGATTGGCCGGCAATGCGGGCAAGCACGGTGTTGGCGGCCTGCGCGCCCAGCGGGATCGCGGCCTGGCAGCTCATCCGCAGCGGCTGGTCGGACGGGGCCGCGGCGTCGCCGGCCGCCACCACCCGGTCGTCGTCGACGCTGGTCAGGGTTTCGTCGGTGAGCAACCGGCCGATCGCGTCGGTGCGCAGCCCGGACCGTGCCGCCAGATCGGGCACGCCGAACCCGGCGGTCCAGATCGTCACCGCGCTCGAAAGCCTGCGCCCGTCGGCCAGCCGCACCGCGTCGGCGGCCACCTCGGTCACCGTCGCCTGCGGTCCGTCGACGATCGTCACGCCGAGTTTGTGCAGCCGTTTGGCCACCGACCGGCGCCCCGGGGTGCTCAGGTACGGGCCGAGCGCCGCACCGCACACCAGCGTGACCCGCCGGCCCTGTTCGGCCAGTTCGGCGGCGGTCTCGATCCCGGTCGGCCCGGCGCCGACCACGCACACCGGCGCGCCGTAGTGCAGCTCGCCCAGCGCCGCGGTCAGCCGCTGCGCTTCCTCGAGATCGGCGATGGGATAAGCGAATTCGTCAGCGCCGGGCACGGCGGGTTGAGCCGAGCCGCTGCCGACCGCGTAGATCAGATAGTCATAGGGCAGCGGCGGGCCGCTGAACAGTTCCACCTGCCGGGCCTGGGTGTCGATCCGGGTGGCGGCGTCGACCACCAGCTCGATTCCCTCGCCGAGGATCTCGCCGTAGTCGACCACCGCGTCGTCGGATCCGGTGACCAGCTGGTGCAGCCGGATCCGTTCGACGAACTCGGGGCGGGGGTTGACCAGCGTGATGTGGACGTCGGGTCGCAACCGGAGATGGTTGGCCGCGATCACCCCGGCGTAGCCGCCGCCCACGACGACGACTCGGGTGCTGTGGTGTGCGTTGTGTTCGGTCATGCCCTCAAGACACCCCGGAGGCCATGACTGTGACTCTACGTGATGTAGATCACTGCACCTGGTACCGCGGGAACACTCCGGTCGGTGCCGGCAGCTCGGTGCCGGGCGCGATCCGCACCGCCACCGCGCCGAAGTCGCGGGCGTCCTCGGGCTGTCCGAGCAGGTCCAGCAGGGCGGCCGCCGACGTCGGCAGCACCGGCTGGACCAGCAGTGCGGCGATCCGCACCACCTCCAGCGTCACGTAGAGCACGGTGCGGAATCGTTCCTGGTCGGCCTCGGCCTCCGACTTGCGCAGTACCCACGGCTCCTGGGCGGAGAAGTAGCGATTGGCCGCGCCGAGCATCGCCCAGATCGACTCCAGGGCCAGGTGCATGGCGGGCACGTCGAACTGTGCGCGCACCGTGGGCAGCAATTCGTCGGCCAGCGCCAGCAGCTCGCGGTCGGCGTCGGTGAACGCGCCGGGTTCGGGCACCCGTGCCTCGAGGTTCTTGTTGACCATCGACAGCGACCGCTGCGCCAGGTTGCCGAACTCGTTGGCCAGGTCGGCGTTGATCCGGCCGATGATGGCGTCTTCGCTGTAGCTGCCGTCCTGGCCGAACGGCACCTCGCGCAGCAGGAAGTAGCGCACCTGATCGAGACCGAACGCGTCGACGAGCGCGGACGGATCCACGACGTTGCCGACCGACTTGCTCATCTTCTCGCCGCTGTTGAGCAGGAAGCCGTGCACGAACACCCGTCGAGGCAGTTCGATGCCGGCCGACATCAGAAACGCCGGCCAGTACACGGTGTGGAACCGGATGATGTCCTTGCCGATCATGTGCAGATCGGCGGGCCAGTACTTACGGAACGACTCGGAGTCGGTGTCCGGGAAGCCCGCGCCGGTGAGGTAGTTCGTCAGCGCGTCGACCCACACGTACATGACGTGGTCGGGGTGGCCGGGCACCGGCACACCCCAGTCGAAGGTGGTGCGCGAGATCGACAGGTCGCGCAGCCCGCCGGAGACGAAACTGACGACCTCATTGCGCCGGACGTCGGGGCCGATGAACTCGGGGTGGGCTGCGTAGTGGGCCAGCAGGCGCTCGGCGTAGGCCGACAGCCGGAAGAAATAGGTCTGTTCCTCGGTCCAGGTCACCGGGGTACCGGTCTCCAGCGAGTACTTGTTGCCGTCGGCGCGCGTCTCGAGCTCGTCTTCGGTGTAGAACCGTTCGTCGCGCACCGAGTACCAGCCCGAGTACGAGTCGAGGTAGATGTCGCCCGCCGCATCCATCCGCTTCCAGATCTCGATCGAGGCGTCGATGTGGTCGGCGTCGGTGGTGCGGATGAACCGGTCGAACGACGCCCCGAGCTTCTCCTGCATCGCCTGGAAAGCGTCGGAGTTGCGCCGGGCCAGCTCGGCGGTTCCGATGCCCTCGGCGGCGGCCGTCTGCGCCATCTTGAGCCCGTGCTCGTCGGTGCCGGTGAGGTAGCGCACGTCGAAGCCGTCGAGGCGTTTGAAGCGGGCGATGGCGTCGGTCGCGATGTACTCGTAGGCGTGCCCGATGTGCGGCGCACCGTTCGGATACGCGATCGCGGTGGTGAGGTAGAACGGCGTCTTCTGGCTCATGTCAGAACTCACCTTATGGTGTTGCGGTGGCTTCCAAGCGTTCGGCACCGCCGCTCCCAGAGCCGTTGTCCCCGCTGATCGACGCGCACACCCACCTCGACGCGTGCGGCGCCCGTGACGTCGGTGACGTGCGCGCGATCCTCGACCGCGCTGGTGCGGCCGGGGTCGAAGCGGTGGTCACTATCGCCGACGACCTCGACGCCGCCCGCTGGGCCGCCGAGGCGGCCACCTGGGATCCGCGGGTCTACGCGGCGGTCGCGCTGCACCCGACCCGGGCCGGCGCCCTGGACGACGCCGCCCGTGCCGAGCTCGAGCAGCTGGCCAGCCAGGAGCGGGTGGTGGCGATCGGGGAGACCGGCATGGACCTGTACTGGCCGGGCCGGCTCGACGGCTGCGCCGAACCTTCGGCGCAGCGAGAGTCCTTCGCCTGGCACATCGACCTGGCCAAGCGGACCGGTAAGCCGCTGATGATCCACAATCGCGACGCCGACACCGAGGTGCTCGACGTGCTGCGCGCCGAGGGCGCCCCCGAAACGGTCATATTCCACTGTTTCTCCTCCGGGCCGCAGATGGCACGCACCTGCCTCGAGGCCGGCTGGGTGTTGAGCCTGTCCGGCACGGTCAGCTTTCGCAACGCCCGTGACCTGCGAGAGGCGGCCCTGCTGATCCCGCCCGGCCAGCTTCTGGTGGAGACCGACGCTCCGTTCCTCACGCCGCATCCGTACCGCGGGGCCCCCAACGAGCCGTACTGCCTGCCCTACACCGTGCGGGCGCTCGCCGAACTCGTCGACCGTCCGGCGGAGTTGCTGGCGGAGCAGTCCTCGGCGACCGCGCGACGGGTCTACGGTCTCTAAGGGTCTGTTGAGAGCGGCGTCCCCGGGTTGCTCCGGTCCGGCCTGGTTCGTTACCGTCTTGTGATCAAAGGGGGCCACGACGGCCCCTTGTTTTGTTTAGTGCTGAGGCGGGATCGAACTTTTGAATGCGTTGACCAAGCTCCACCAGTCGCCGTCACCGATCCTTCGTCTCGTCGTCGCCGCCGTGCTGCTGACGCTGTCCGGTGCCGGGGTGTTCGCGGTCGTGTCCGACAAGACCGTGACGCTGAACATCGACGGAACCCAGATGAAGGTCAGCACGATGAAGTCGCGGGTGATCGACGTCATCGAGGAGAACGGCTACACCGTCGGCGAGCGTGACGATCTGTTTCCGGGCGCCAACCAGACGGTGAACGACGCCGAGACGATTGTCCTGCGCCGCAGCCGCCCGCTCCAGATCTCGCTGGACGGCCAAGATTCCAAGCAGGTGTGGACCACCGCGTCGACCGTGGACGAGGCACTGGCTCAGCTGCGGATGACCGACACCGCCCCGGCCGCCGCCTCGCGCGGCAGCCGGCTGCCGCTGGAGGGGATGGCCCTGCCCGTGGTCAGCGCCAAGACCGTGCAGATCAACGACGGCGGCGTGGTAAGCACGGTTCATCTGGCCGCACCGAACGTAGCCGGACTGCTCGCCGCCGCGGGCGTGCCGCTCGAGCAGGCCGATTCGGTGGTGCCCTCGGCGTCGTCTCCGGTGATCGCCGGCATGCAGATCCAGGTGACCCGGACCCGGGTGGAGAAGGTCACCGCGCGGGTACCCCTGGCACCGGTTGCCCAGCGGATCGAGGACCCCACGATGAACATGAGCCGCCAAGTCGTCGAAGACCCGGGAACTCCGGGAGTGCAGGACGTGACTTTTGCTGTCGCCACGGTCAACGGGGTCGAGACCGGACGGTTGCCCGTTGCCAACACCGTGGTCGTCCCGGCCCGTGATTCGGTGCTGCGGGTCGGCGCCAAACCGGGAACGGAGGTGCCGCCGGTGCTCAACGGTCCGATCTGGGACGCCATTTCCAGGTGCGAGGCGGGCGGAAACTGGGCGATCAATACCGGCAACGGTTACTACGGTGGCGTGCAATTTGATCAAAACACCTGGGAAAGAAACGGCGGACTGCGGTATGCTAGCCGTGCCGATCTGGCAACAAGAGAAGAACAAATTGCAATTGCTGAAGTAACGCGTTCGCGACAAGGCTGGGGAGCGTGGCCCGTGTGTGGTAGGGGTGCATCGTGACAATTCGTCTCCTCGGGCGTACCGAGATCAGAAATCTGGCCAAAGAACTCGACTTCAAGCCGCGTAAATCTCTCGGCCAGAATTTCGTCCACGACGCAAATACCGTGCGTCGCATTGTCTCGGCGTCCGGCATCAACAAGCACGACCATGTGCTGGAAGTCGGGCCAGGCCTGGGTTCGCTGACTCTGGCGTTGCTGGATCGTGGCGCCACCGTGAGCGCCATCGAGATCGACCCCGTGCTGGCCGCGCGCCTGCCCAAGACCATTGCTGAGCACTCGCACAGCGAAATCCATCGGCTGACCGTGCTCAACCGGGACATCCTGGGTATCGAGCGCGCCGACCTGCCCGAGCAGCCGACCGCCGTCGTCGCCAACCTGCCCTACAACATCGCCGTTCCGGCGCTGCTGCACCTGCTGGCCGAGTTCCCCTCGATCCGGACGGTGATGGTGATGGTCCAGGCCGAGGTGGCCGAGCGGCTGGCGGCAGAGCCCGGCGGCAAGGACTACGGCGTTCCCAGCGTCAAGGTCCGGTTCTTCGGCAAGGTCCGCCGCTACGGCATGGTGTCGCCGACGGTGTTCTGGCCGATTCCCCGGGTCTACTCCGGCCTGGTGCGGATCGACCGCTACGAGACCTCGCCCTGGCCCGCCGATGACGGCTTCCGCCAGCAGGTGTTCGACCTGATCGACATCGCGTTCGCGCAGCGTCGCAAGACCGCCCGCAATGCCTTCCTGGAATGGGCGGGCACGGGTAACGAGTCCGCCGAGCGGCTGCTCGCGGCCAGCATCGACCCCGCCCGTCGTGGGGAGACGCTGACCATCGCCGATTTCGTCCGGCTGCTGCAGCGCTCCGTCGACTTCACCGAGAAGGACTCCTCAGACGGCCCGTCGCGGCCGGCTCAGGTGTTCTAGACGCTTCGTCTCACCGTTTCGGCCAGTTGGTGCACCAATTCGGTGCATGACGGGTACCGCCGGTCCGGATCCTTGGCGATCGCTCGGGCCAGGACCATGTCGAACGACCGTGACAGCCACGGGGTCTGCCGAGACACCTCGGGCGGCGGCAGGTGCAGGTGCGCGTCGACCAGGATCACCGGATCGTCGGCCGGGAACGGTGGCGCGCCGGTCAGCAACTCCACTGCCGTGCAGGCCAGCGCGTATTCGTCGGTGGCGGCCTGGGGTAGTCGGCCCTGCACCAGTTCGGGCGCCGCGTAGGGCAGCGACGCCAGCACCTGGGCCGGCCGGTGCCAGACGTCCTCGGCGAGTACGTGGGCGACCCCGAAGTCGATCAGTACCGCACCGCTTTTCGAAAACTCCTGGTGCACAAGAATATTCGCAGGTTTCACGTCGCTGTGCACCACCCCGTCGTGGTGGGCGTGGTCGAGTGCGGCGGCGATCTGGGCGAGCGCCTCGAGCTTGGCCTGCAAGCTCGGCAGCCTGGTCACGTTGCCGCCGTCGACGTACTGCATGGTCATCCAGTGCGGGCCGTGGTCGTAGACGGCCACGATGTGCGGGTGGCGCAGCCGGTCCGCGAGACGAAACTCGCGAGCCAGCCGGGCGGTGCTGATGTGGTCGCGGTGGTCGTCGTCGAGCACCTTCAGCGCGACCGGTCGCAGGTTCGCGTCGTGGGCGAGGTAGACGCAGGCCTGCCCGCCGCGGCCGGCCACGCCGTCGACGACATAGCCCGCGACCGACTGCCCAGGAGGTAGCACGCTTCGACCCTAGATACGCGGGCCGGCGGCCGGCCGGGGAATCCCGCACGGCGCGATAGTCTCGTCCGGTGTCCCCGACCAACGGCTCGATCGCGCCGGAATGGGTGCCGACCGGGTCGGTGACTGTACGAGTGCCGGGCAAGGTGAACCTTTACTTGGAGGTCGGCGACCGGCGCGCCGACGGCTATCACGAACTCACCACGGTCTTCCACGCGGTGTCGCTGGTCGACGAGGTGACCGTGCGCAACGCCGACGTGTTGTCGCTGCGGATGGTGGGGGAGGGTGCTGAGGAGCTGCCCGCCGACGAGCGCAATATCGCCTGGCGGGCTGCCGAGCTGATGGCGCAGCACGTCGGGCGCGCCCCGGACGTGGACATCACCATCGAGAAGTCGATCCCGGTCGCCGGCGGCATGGCCGGCGGCAGCGCGGACGCCGCGGCCGTTCTGGTCGCGATGAACAACCTGTGGGAGCTCGGTGTGCCCCGGCGCGATCTGCACGCGCTGGCCGCGCAATTGGGCAGTGACGTTCCGTTCGCGCTGCACGGCGGGACGGCGTTGGGCACCGGCCGGGGTGAGGAGCTGGCGACGGTGTTGGCCCGCAGCACCTTTCACTGGGTGCTGGCGTTCGGTCAGGGCGGATTGTCCACCGCCGAGGTCTACCGGGAGATCGACCGGCTGCGCGAGACAGGCGACCCGCCGCGGCTGAGCGACCCCGAGCCGCTGCTGGGTGCGCTGGCCGGCGGCAACCCGCGCGAGCTGGCGGCCCTGCTGGGCAACGATCTGCAGGCCGCGGCGTTGAGCCTCAACCCCGGGCTGCGCCGCACGCTGCGGGCCGGCGCCGACGCCGGTGCGTTGGCCGGGATCGTGTCCGGATCCGGTCCCACCTGTGCGTTTCTGTGCGAGTCGGCGGCGGCCGCGGTGGATGTCGGCACCGAACTGGCCGGTGTCGACGTGTGCCGCACCGTGCGGGTGGCCAGTGGCCCCGTGCACGGCGCCCGCATCGTGTCGAGCTAGGCCTCTCCGAATCCGCCGGCGTGGTGTGACGCGCTTCTCAATAGCTCTTAAAACTTGGCAGTAACTTAAGGGAAGTTTAAGATGATCGGCGGTGATAACTCGCGGCCTGGCACTGCATATGTGCTCGTCGCCCACCCCGACCCGGGGCGGGCGATGGCCGGGCGGCACCGCGGCGTGTGATGTCGCATCACCATTTCGAGACCGAACCGCTCCCCAGTCGTACTGGCGTGCCTCCTATGCAGTGCGTTGCGGTAGGCGGAGCATGAAGTCATCGTCGCTGATCAGCCAGCTCCGGATGCCGAGGAGGTCGTCGTGAGCCGTTTCACCGACAAGATGTTCCACAGTGCCATGACCAGCAGCAAGGGCATGGTCACCGGTGAACCCAACGAGCCGGTCCGGCACACGTGGCGCGAGGTCCACGAACGCGCCCGCCGGATCGCCGGCGGCCTGGCCGAAGCAGGCATCGGTCTCGGTGACGCGGTCGGCGTGCTGGCCGGCGCTCCGGTGGAGATCGCACCCACCGCCCAGGCGCTGTGGATGCGCGGCGCCAGCCTCACGATGCTGCACCAGCCGACTCCGCGCACCGACCTCGAGCAGTGGGCCAAGGACACCGCCACCGTCATCGACATGATCGAGGCCAAGGCCGTGATCGTCTCCGACCCGTTCCTGGTCGCCGTGCCGGTGCTCGAGGAGCGCGGGGTCACCGTGCTCACGGTGGAGGCATTGCTGGCCGCCGAGCCGATCGACCCGGTCGAGACCTCCGAGGACGACGTCGCGCTGATGCAATTAACGTCCGGATCGACTGGTTCTCCGAAGGCCGTGGTGATCACCCACCGCAACATCCACTCCAACGCCGAGGCGATGTTCATCGGCGCCAAGTACGACATCGACAACGACGTCATGGTCAGCTGGCTGCCCTGCTTCCATGACATGGGCATGGTCGGATTCCTGACCATCCCGATGTACTTCGGTGCCGAGCTGGTCAAGGTCACCCCGATGGACTTCCTGCGCGACACGTTGCTGTGGGCCAAGCTCATCGACAAGTACAAGGGCACCATGACCGCGGCGCCGAACTTCGCGTACGCGCTGTTCGCCAAGCGGCTGCGCCGCCAGGCCAAGCCCGGCGAATTCGACCTGTCCACGCTGCGGTTCGCGCTGTCCGGTGCCGAGCCGGTCGAGCCCGCCGACGTCGAGGACCTGCTGGACGCCGGCCGTCCGTTCGGGCTGCGGCCCGAGGCCATCCTGCCGGCCTACGGCATGGCCGAGACCACCCTGGCGGTGTCGTTCTCCGAGTGCGACGCCGGGCTGGTGGTCGACGAGGTGGACGCCGACCTGCTGGCGGCGTTGCGGCGCGCGGTGCCTGCCTCCAAGGGCAACACCCGCCGGCTGGCCACCCTGGGCCCGCTGCTGACCGATCTCGAGGCGCGCATCGTCGACGAGGACGGCAATGTGTTGCCGGCCCGCGGCGTCGGCATCATCGAGTTGCGCGGCGAGTCGCTGACCCCGGGCTACATCACGATGGGCGGCTTCGTGCCGGCCCAGGACGAGCACGGCTGGTACGACACCGGTGACCTGGGCTACCTGCTGGAGAACGGCCACGTCGTGGTCTGCGGCCGGGTCAAGGACGTCATCATCATGGCCGGGCGCAACATCTACCCGACCGACATCGAGCGGGCCGCCGGCCGCGTCGAGGGCGTGCGTCCCGGATGTGCAGTCGCGGTGCGGCTCGACGCCGGCCACTCCCGCGAGACCTTCGCGGTGGCCGTCGAATCCAACGCCTGGCAGGACCCGGCCGAGGTGCGCCGGATCGAGCACGAGGTGGCGCATGAGGTGGTGGCCGAGGTCGACGTGCGACCGCGCAACGTGGTGGTTCTCGGCCCGGGCACGATTCCCAAGACGCCGTCGGGCAAGCTGCGCCGGGCCAATTCGGTCGCGCTGGTCACCTAGCTCAGACCCGGCAGCTGATCTCCATCGCGTCGGAGTCCCGGACCGGGAAGCTCACTCCGGCGTAGCCGTTCGCCGGGTCGCGGATGTACTCGACGTAGGGCCGGGCGTCCGGCAGACCGGTGTTGTCGGCGACGACCAGCGCGCCCGGACGCAGCCTGGGCTCCAGCAGATGTAGGACCGGCAGATAGAGGTCCTTCCAGCCGTCGAGCAGCACGAAATCCACCGGTTCCTCGATGCCGGCGAGCGTCTGCAGCGCGTCGCCGGCCAGCACGGTGATCAGATCGCCCAGGCCGACCTCGGCAAAGCTGGCCTCGGCGGTCGCGACCTTGGCCTCGCTGAGTTCGGTCGTCACCACCCGGCCGGTGCCGTTGTCGCGCACCGCGCTGGCCAGATGAAGTGCCGAGAGCCCCAACGACATTCCGAACTCCACCACCAACGCCGGGCGGACCGCGCGGACCAGGGTGTAGAGCAGCTGCCCGGACTCCGGAGTCACCGGCAGGTAGAAGTCGGCCAGGGCGTCGGCGCGTTCCTGAGCCGTGGTGCCCGCGAAGATCTGGCCGCCACGCTCGCGCAGCTGTGCCATCTGCTCGCCGGCCTCTTTGTACATGCGGTCGATGGTCGCGGCGACTTTCGGATCGCGCAGGGTGTTCATGGCGCGAGGCTACCCTCGTCATCTGAGTATGCTGTACCATACTCAGCTATGAGCGTGCCGCCCCGTTTGGCCGACCACCCGACCGTGCAGGCAGTGGCGGCCCGACGGAAACCGCCGCCGGCGCCGGTGATCGACGCCGGCTGGCTGCGCGAACTGTGCCTGTCCGCCGGAGCCGACGATGTGGCGTTCGCCAGCGTGGACAATGCCGAACTGGCAAGTGAGCGAGACCATGTCGAGGCGGCACTGCCCGGGACCCGCAGCTACATCAGCCTGGTGGTGCGGATGAACCGGGACAACGTGCGCTCGGTCGCGCGCAGTGTCGCCAACCAGGAATTCCACCGCACCGGTGAAATGATCAACGAGGCCGCGCATCGGATCACTCGTGCGCTGCAGGACGCCGGTCACCGCGTCCTCAACCCGTCGGCCACCTTCCCGATGGAGATGGATCGCTACCCCGGCCGGATCTGGGTGGTGGCGCACAAGCCCGTCGCGGTGGCCGCCGGTCTCGGCGTTATGGGCATCCATCGCAACGTCATCCATCCGAAGTTCGGCAACTTCATCCTGCTCGCCACCATTCTCGTCGATGCACCGATCAGCAGTTACGGTGTGCCGCTGGACTATTCGCCCTGTCTGGAATGCAAGCTCTGCGTCGCCGCCTGTCCGGTCGGGGCGATCAAGAAGGACGGCGAGTTCGACTTCGTCGCGTGTTCGGTGCACAACTATCGCGAGTTCATGGGTGGGTTCACCGACTGGGCGCAGACGATCGCCGACAGCGAGGACGCCGCCGACTTCCGCTCCAGGGTCACCGATTCGGAGAACGCGTCGATGTGGCAGAGCCTGTCGTTCAAAGCGAATTACAAGGCCGCCTACTGCCTGGCGGTCTGCCCGGCCGGCGAGGACGTCATCGAGCCCTACCTCGACGACCGCAAGGGTTTCATGGACCTGGTCTTGCGGCCGCTTCAGGAGAAGGTGGAAACCCTTTACGTGCTGCCGAATTCAGCAGCCAAGGCGCACGCCGAACGGCGCTACCCGCACAAGCCGGTCAAAGTCGTGGACTCCGGTACCCGGGGGCGCGCGTAGGCTGGGGCGATGGAGCGCGCTCTCGGCTGGGTCGGGGTGTCCGGTGCCGTGGCGGCGATGGTCGTGGTGCTCGCGCTCGACGCCCTGCTCGGCGGGCAGCGCACCCGGGGCCGCGAGCTACGCGCGGCAACGATCTCCGAATACGTCTACACCTCGGGCAGTTGGGCTTTCGTGGCCGCGGTGCTGATGCTGGCCGGCGGCTCGACGGCCCTGCTCTTCGGACTGATCAGGGCCGGCCTGGTCCGTCTGTTCTCGGCGGGGTCGGTGGCGATGGCGCTGTGGGTTGTTGCACTGGTGGCCATTGTGGCTTTTCCCAAACACAATTGGGTCACCGGGCCGAGCGCGTCGGGCACGGTACACCGGGTTGCCACCCTGGTCGCGTTCATCGCGCTGCCGGTCGCAGTCCTGCTGATCGCCGACGGCCGGTCCGGCACCGCCAGGGCGGCCAGGTGGTTCGCCGTGATCGGAATCGGCTGGCTGACAGTCCTGTTCGGGGCCATCGCGGCCGGCATGATGACCGACCGGCCGTGGTGGCGGCTCATCCCGCTCGGCTTGGTCGAGCGGGGGATCGCCGGGTTCGAGGTGGCGGCTGTCATCGCGCTCGGGCTGTGGCTGGCCCGCGCTCAGCACGCCAGGCTAGCCGGCCGGCTGCCGGCGTCCTGATTGCATCGACAGTGTCACCGCGCGGGGCTGCGGCTCCATCGCCTCGAGAACGTCGTACACCTGCCACCAGCGCGCCTCGTGCTGCGACACCGAGATGCGGCCCTCGTCGAGGTCGAGGTCGGCGTGGTCCAGTGCTCGGGCCAGGTCCCGCAGCGTCGCGTAGCGCCGGTCGACCTCGTCGTGGCCGTAGCCGGCGACCGTCACGGCCGTCAGCGTCTGAACCCTGGCCCGCACGTCGCCGGCCAGCACGAACGTCAATGCGCCGACGGCGATGTAGACCATCGTCCCGCCGATCAGCGCGGTCTCCGGCATGCCGGTGAATTCCCCGCCGACTTGCAGGCCCAGCCACAACGCGGCGCCCCACAGCGGCCAGCCCCGCCACACCCGCAGCATGCGCCGCTGCCCGGCGGTGATACCGGGCGGGAACACCACCAACCGATAGCGGGCCACGCCGTAGCGCGCGGGGTAGGCGTCGAAGGAACCCCAGGTACGTGTTGATCTCACGTATTCAGATCTACGCCGGTGGCGCCCCCGGAGCGGCGATCCCTACGGAATCCTGACGCCCCGCGCCCGAATCCTTACGGTCGCCTCACCAGGCGTGCACCTGGTTCTGGGCGGTCTCCAGCCCGACCTCGATCAGCAGCTCGGTCGCGTCGGCGGCCTGCTCGCAGATCGCCGGGACCTCCCTGCGCTCGACCGCGCTGAACGGCTCCAGCACGTAGGCCGCCGGATCTTTGCGCCCGGGCGGGCGCCCGATCCCGATGCGGACCCGCTGAAAGTCCTTGGTGCCCAACACGTTGGCCACCGACCGCAGCCCATTGTGCCCGCCCTCGCCGCCACCGAGCTTCAGCCGGATCCGGCCGAAGTCGATGTCGAGCTCGTCGTGGATGACGATGATGTCGGCCGGGTTCACCGAATAGAACTTCGCGAGCGGACCGACCTGGCGCCCCGACTCGTTCATGTAGGTGCGCGGCTTGGCCAACACCACCGGACGGTGCGCGAGCCGGCCGGTCACGATCTCCGCGCCGGACCGCTTGTGCACCTTGAACTGGTCGCCCATCCGGGCGGCCAGCAGGTCGGCCACCATGAAGCCGACATTGTGCCGGGTCTTGGCGTACTGCGGTCCGGGGTTGCCGAGGCCGACGACCAGCAGGGGTTCGGCCATCCGGGCTTACTCGGCCTCGGCCGACTCGCCCTCGGCGGCTTCGGCAGCCTCGGCTGCCTGGTCGGCGATCGACTCGCCGCCGCCCTCGGACTCGAGCTCCTCGGCCGACGGCGCGGTGACGATGTTGACGACCAGCAGCTCGGGATCGCTGACCAGGGTGACGCCCTTGGGCAGCTCGACCTGGCCCGCGGTGATCTGGGTGCCTTCCTCGGCGCCCTCGATCGAGATGGTCAGGTGCTCCGGGATCGACATGGCTTCCGCCTCGATCTCGATGACGTTGGCGTCCTGGGTGACCAGCGTGCCGGGGGCGGCATCGCCCTCGAGGGCGATGTGCACCTCGACGGTCACCTTCTCGCCGCGCCGGACGACCAGCAGGTCGGCGTGCTGGATGTTGCGACGGATCGGATGGATCGACAGGGCCTTGGTCAGCGCCAGCTGCTCCTTGCCGTCGACGTCCAAGACCAGCACGGCGTTGGTGCCGGAGTGCCGCAGGACGGCCGCGTAGTCGTGGGCGTTGAGTTCGAGGTGCTGGGGCTCGGCGCCGTGGCCGTAAAGGACGACGGGAACCTTGCCCTCGCGGCGGGCCTGGCGCGAGGCGCCCTTGCCGGTCTTCGCCCGCACGGTGGCGGTGAGATTGTTGGTGCTGTCCTTCTTGGCCATGATCGGTGCTCCTGAGTTATCCGTCGTCTTTCGCACGGAGAAGGCAGGCACCGATTACAGGAAGCCTCGTCGATAACGGTGGTCGGACCACCCTCGCCGTGACGCGGCCACCAGGGTAGCCGACCAGGGCCTCAGAGCGGAAATTCGATGGCGGTGAGCTGCTCGGACAGCCGCCACAGCGCCTTGGCGGTGGTCTGATTCCTGGCCAGCGGGCTGCGCGGGGACGGGCCGGTCGGGCCGCGCATCGCGAACCTGGGCCCGATGAAACTGTTGCCGGGCAGATCCTGGCTGGCGGCGTAGAGCGTGTGGCTCGCCCCGAAGTCGGCGCTGGTGGCGAAGACGCTGTTGCCGAGGTCCCAGATCCGGGTGCCCATTCGGTTGCCGGTATGCCCCTGCAGGTTGGTCGCCGAATAGCCGGGATGGGCGGCGTGCGACTTGAGCGGCGAACCGGCGGCGTCCAGGCGTTTCTGCAGTTCACTGGTGAACAGCAGGTTGGCGAGCTTGGACTGGCCGTAGGCCAGCCACGCCGAGTACGGCCGCGCCTTCCAGTTCAGGTCCTTGAGGCTGATCTTGCCGAGCAGGTGCATGAACGACGAGACCGTGACCACGCGGTCGGTGATCTTGGGCAGCAGCAGGTTGGTCAGCGCGAAGTGGCCCAGGTGGTTGGTGCCGATCTGGCTTTCGAAGCCGTCCTTGGTCACGGCGTACGGAACGGCCATGATGCCGGCGTTGTTGATCAGCACGTCGACGGTGTCCACGCCGTCGGCGAAGTCCCTGATCGAGGCCAGGTCCTGCAGATCGAGGCTGCGCACCTCGACGTCGCCGGTCACAGTCGCTGCTGCGGCGGCGGCCTTCTCAGCGTTGCGGCAGGCCAGGATGACGTGCGCGCCGACCCGGGCCAGTTCTCGGGCCGTGACCAGTCCCAGCCCGCTGTTGGCTCCGGTGACGATGGCGGTACGTCCGGCGAACGACGGCAGATCTGCAGCGGTCCAACTCATGGGAGATCACTTTAGGGGGCGGGCGTGCTCGCCCCTACTTGAGCGCGACGCTGAAACCTCTGATGATCGCCTCGACATCGTCGGAGGCGGCCGCAGCCTGGTCGGCCAGGGTGGTCACGGTCAGCTGGACCAGGTAGCGCTGGAAGGTCGGAGCGGCGGTCACCGGGATCACCACCCGGTTGTAGGAATGCAGGCGCTTGTCGTTCAGGTCGTAGCTGCCCTCGATCATCGACGACGGGAAGCCGTCAAAATCGGCGTCCGACGCGTTGAGCTTGGTGAAGTTCTTGCTCATCTCGGCATCGGCGCTGGCGTGCTTGAGCGCCTCGCGCACGTCGAAGTTGCCGGAGAGTTTGAACACGATCACCATCGCCGTCGGGTAGGTGTTGTTCTTGGCGATCACCTCGGTGCCGGGGGAGAAGTTCGAGTTGGTGTACTTGGTCCAGCCCGGCGGCTTGGGCAGCGTCACAGTGATGTCGGTGAGCTTGTCCAGCGGGATCTGCTCGCCGGTGACCCCGACGCCGTAGAGGTATTCGGCGATCGGCTGCGGGGTGTCCGACGTGGTGGGCGGCGCCGTCGTCGTGGCCGGTGAGGTCCACACCGAGGAGTAGTCCGGCGGCGTCGACCCGCACGCCGCCAGGGTCATGGCCAGCGCGATGGACAGGGCTGCGCTGCGCGCTCTCACAGAATTTCGTGCACCGATTCGATCGGGCGAGCCAGCCGGGTGCCCTTGGACGTCACCACGAACGGGCGCTCGATGAGGACGGGGTTGGCTGCCATGGCATCCAGCAGGTCATCGTCACTGGCTTCGGCGAGATCCAGCTCGCTGTAGAGGGATTCGCGCTTGCGTACCGCGGTGCGCACGTCGATGCCGGCGTCGGCGATCAACGTGGCGATCTCGGCGCGCGACGGTGGCGTCTTCAGATATTCGACGATCGTGGGCTCGATGCCGTTCTCGCGCAGCAGATCCAGTGTCTTGCGGGAGGTGCTGCAGCGCGGGTTGTGATAAATGGTCGCCGACAACTATGCGTCTCCGTCGAAAAGACCTGTCACCGAACCATTTTCGAAGACCGCACGAATGGTGCTGGCCAGCAGTGGGGCGATGGACAGCACCGTCAGCTGCGGGAAGCGCTTGGACTCGTCGATCGGCAGGGTGTTGGTGACGATCACCTCGCGGGCGCCGCTGTCGGCGAGGCGCTCGCGGGCCGGGTCGGACAGCACGCCGTGGGTGGCGGCGATGATCACGTCTTTGGCGCCGTCGTTGTGCAGCAGCTTGACCGCGCCGGCGATGGTGCCGCCGGTGTCGATCATGTCGTCGGTCAGCACGCAGGTCTTGCCGGCCACGTCACCGACGACCCGGTTGGACACCACCTGGTTGGGCACCTTCGGGTCGCGGGTCTTGTGGATGAACGCCAGCGGGGTGCCGCCCAGTGCGTCGGCCCACTTCTCGGCGACCCGCACGCGGCCGGAGTCCGGCGAGACCACGACGACGTTGGAGCAGTTGTAGTTGTCCCGGATGTAGCCGGTCAGCAGCGGCTGGGCCCGCATGTGGTCGACCGGGCCGTCGAAGAAGCCCTGGATCTGGTCGGTGTGCAGGTCGACCGACACGATGCGGTCGGCGCCCGCGGTCTTGAACAGGTCGGCCACCAGCCGGGCCGAGATCGGCTCGCGGCCGCGGTGCTTCTTGTCCTGGCGGGCGTAGGGATAGAACGGCAGGATCGCGGTGATGCGTTTGGCGCTGCCGCGCTTGAGCGCATCGATCATGATCAGCTGTTCCATCAGCCATTTGTTCAGCGGCGCGGGATGGGACTGCAGGACGAAGGCGTCGCAGCCGCGCACGGATTCATCGAAGCGAACGAAGATCTCGCCGTTGGCGAAGTCGCGTGCGGTCTGCGCGGTGACCTGGACGTCGAGCTCTTTGGCGACCTGATCGGCCAGTTCCGGGTGCGCGCGGCCCGAGAAGAGCATCAGATTTTTGCGGTTGTCGGTCCAGTCCGTGCCCACTGTGTGCTGCCCTTGCCGGTCGGAGGTCGATACGGGGCAATCGTACGGTGCCGGGTCCCCGGGTTACCAAAAAGGCAACATCTGGCGACGTCGTCACTGCGTCGGTTGACCCGCCTCGGGTTCTTTCGCCTTGGCCGCGGCCTGCGCCGATGCACTGCCGGGGCGTTTGCGGATCACCCAGTCCTCGATATTGCGCTGTGGTCCAGCCGACACCGCCAGCGCGCCCGGCGGCACGTCGTCGCGCAGCACCGTGCCTGCGCCGGTGTAGGCGCCGTCGCCGACGGTGACCGGCGCGACGAACATGGTGTCTGAGCCGGTCCGCACGTGCGAGCCGATTCTGGTGCGGCTCTTGTTCTCGCCGTCGTAGTTCACGAACACGCTGGACGCGCCGATGTTGCTGTGCTCGCCGATGTCGGCGTCACCGACGTAGGTCAGGTGCGGCACCTTGGTCCCGGCGCCGATCACGGCGTTCTTGGTCTCCACGAACGCCCCGAGCTTGCCGGTCTCGCCCAGCGCGGTGCCGGGGCGCAGGTAGGTGAACGGGCCGACGGTCGCGCGCTCGCCGATCACCGCCTCGCTGCCGTGCGTGCGGACGACACAGGCGCCGTCGCCGACCGTCACGTCGGTCAGCGTCGTGTCCGGCCCGATCTCGCAGCCTGCGCCGATCCGGGTGCCGGCCAGCAGCTGGGTGCCGGGCCGGATCACGGTGTCGCGGCCGATCGTGACCTCGACGTCGATCCACGTGGTCAACGGGTCGACGACGGTCACGCCGTTGCGCTGGTGGGCGGCCACCACGCGCCGGTTGAGTTCCCGGGCCAGTGCCGAGAGCTGGACGCGGTCGTTGACCCCGGCGACCAGTGCGTGGTCGTCGATGTGGGTGGCGGCCACGATCCGTCCGTCGGCCCGCACGATCGAGATGACGTCGGTCAGATACAGCTCATGCTGGGCGTTGTCGGACGACAGGCGGCTCAGCGCCGACCGCAGTTCGGTGATGTCGAATGCGTAGACACCGGAGTTGACCTCGCGGATGGCCCGCTGCTGCGGGGTGGCGTCGGCCTCCTCGACGATGGCGATCACTTCGCCGTCCTGGGTGCGCAGGATCCGGCCGTAGCCGGTCGCGTCGGGCACGGTGGTGGTCAGGATGGTCGCCGCCGCACGTCCGCCGTGATGGGTCGTGATCAGCTCGGCCAGCGTCCGGGCATCCAGCAGGGGCACGTCACCCGCGGTCACGACGACGGTGCCGGTGAAATCGTCGGGCAGCCCGGTCAGTCCGCACAGTGCGGCGTGTCCGGTGCCCAGTTGCTGTTCCTGTACCGCGACCTCGATGGGGCGGCCCAGGTCCTCGGCGAGCCCCGCGACGACGGGCGCGATGCGCTCGCGGTCCTTGCCCAGCACGACGACCAGGTGTTCGGGGGCGACCTCGGCGATCGCGTGCAGGGTGTGCGAGAGCATGCTGCGGCCACCGAGGGTGTGCAGCACCTTGGGGGTGTCCGAGCGCATACGTGTCCCGGCACCGGCCGCGATGACCAAGACGGCTGCCTGCGAGGGTGTCGTCACGCTACGGCCTCCCAAAGAACGCTCCGTCGCCAGGACTCGAACCTGAACTATCTGAACCAAAATCAGAGGTGCTGCCGATTACACCACGACGGACTGGCCGAAATATCCGCCTGAGACTCTAGTCCAAGGAGGTGATGGGTTACGGCGGGCAGGAGCGCAGCGACCCGGGGAGTGGTTACGGCGGGCAGGAGCGCAGCGACCCGGGGAGTGTGTAAGGCGGGCAGGAGCGCAGCGACCCGGGGCTAGGCTCAACGGGTGGCAGCACCGGAGAAGGAGCCGCGGGCACCGCGCGCTCGGATGACCGGCACCGAACGCCGGCGCCAGCTGATCGACGTGGCCCGCACGCTGTTCGCCGAACGCGGGTACGAGGGCACCTCCATCGAGGAGATCGCCCAGCGGGCCAACGTCTCCAAGCCGGTGGTCTACGAGCACTTCGGCGGCAAGGAGGGCCTCTACGCCGTCGTCGTCGACCGGGAGATGTCGGCGCTGCTCGACGGCATCACCTCGTCACTGACCAACAACCGCTCCCGGGTACGGGTCGAGCGGGTGGCGTTGGCGCTGCTGACCTATGTCGAGGAGCGCACCGACGGATTCCGCATCCTGATCCGCGACTCACCCGCCGCGATCAGCACCGGCACCTACTCCAGCCTGCTCAACGACGCCGTCGGCCAGGTGTCCTCGATCTTGGCCGGTGACTTCGCCCGCCGCGGCCTCGACCCCGGGCTGGCGCCGCTCTACGCCCAGGCGCTGGTCGGTTCGGTGTCGATGACCGCGCAGTGGTGGCTGGACACCCGGGAACCCAAGAAGGAAATGGTGGCCGCACATCTGGTGAACCTGATGTGGAACGGGCTGACCCACCTGGAAGCCGATCCGCAGTTGGAGGGTGAGTAAGCCGACCCCGGGCCGGTGGCGGGCACGTATTCTGTCGGACGGGAGGACGACGCCGTGGCGGAGCAGCGGGAGGTCATCGAGCAGGTCGGTGCTGCGCTGGCTGCGGCCGCACGGCTCGAGGACGTCCAGCAGGTGGTCAAGGTGGCCGCCCGCCGGCTCGCCGACGCCCACGGCTCGACGTTCGTTTTGCTGGACCACGACATGTGTTACTACGCGGACGAAGATTCGATGAGTCCGTTGTGGAAGGGCCAGCGTTTCCCGGCCTCCGACTGCATCAGTGGCTGGTCGATGATGCACCGCACCGCGGTGACCATCTCCGACATCCGCCGCGACGAACGCATCCCGCAGGAGGCCTACCGCCCGACCTTCGTCCGCAGCCTGGCCATGGTGCCGATGCTCGGGCCCGACCCGATGGGTGCGATCGGGGTGTATTGGGCCCAACCTGGCCGGCCGGACCCGACGGTAGTGCCTGCGCTGCAGCAGCTGGCCGGGCTCGCGGTGCAGGCGTTACGGCGTTTCCCAGAGGGTATTCCGGACCCGGGTTTCACCGTCGTCGGCGCCTACCCGACTGGTGGCGACGCCCGCTGAGGCGACCTGCGTCACAACGCACAGGCGAATCGCGGCCCGCCGCAACGTGTTCGGCGGTCCTGCCTAGAATGGGGTGATCATGACCGCACCGGGGCACCAGTATGTCCAGACCCCGATAGCGGGGCTGGTGGATGTGGCGCTGACCGCGCCGGGCTTCGTCGAACTCGCCCGGCGAGCGGCCGAGCGTCCCGACACACTCGCTCTGGTCGGGCCGGCCAGCGCCCAGTTGTACACCGCGTGCGCAGTGGCCCGCGGCGGTCCGCTGCTGGTGGTCACCGCGACCGGCCGGGAGGCCGACGACCTCACCGCCGAACTGCGCGGCGTGTTCGGCGACGCGGCGGCGATGTTCCCGTCCTGGGAGACCCTGCCGCACGAGCGATTGTCGCCCGGGGTGGATACCGTCGGCGCCAGGCTGATGGTGCTGCGACGGTTGGCCCACCCCGACGACGCCCGGCTGGGCCCGCCGCTGCGGGTGGTGGTCACCACGGTGCGTTCCCTGCTGCAGCCGATGGCCCCGGATGTCGCCGACGTCGAGCCGGTGACCTTGAGTGCCGGCGCCGAGTTCGACTTCGACGAGCTGATCGCCCGGCTGGTGGAGCTGGCCTACACCCGTGTCGACATGGTGGGCAAGCGCGGAGAGTTCGCGGTTCGCGGCGGCATCCTCGACGTGTTCCCGCCGACCGCCGAGCACCCGGTCCGGGTCGAGTTCTGGGGCGACGAAGTCAGCGAGATGCGGATGTTCTCGGTGGCCGACCAGCGTTCGATCACCGAGCTCGAGGTGGACAGCGTGGTCGCGGTGCCGTGCCGCGAACTGCTGCTCACCGACGACGTCCGCGCCCGCGCCGCCGCGTTGCTGGCTGACCGGCCCCGCGACCCCGACAACCAGGTCACCGGCAGTGTCGCCGACATGCTGGCCAAACTGGCCGAAGGCATCCCGGTCGACGGGATGGAGGCGCTCACGCCGGTGCTGCGGCCCGACGAGCTGACGTTGCTCACCGACCACCTGCCGCCGGGCACCCCGCTGCTGGTGTGCGATCCGGAGAAGGTGCGCACCCGCGCGGCCGACCTGATCAAGACCGGGCGGGAGTTCCTCGAGGCGTCGTGGTCGGTCGCCGCGATCGGCGGTGACGCCCCGATCGACGTCGAGGAGCTCGGCGGCTCCGGGTTCCGCGAACTCGAGGACGTGCACGCCGCCGCCCGGGCGTCTGGTCACCCGTGGTGGACGCTGAGCCAGTTGGCCGCCGAGGACGCCTACGAACTCGACGTGCGGGCCGCCCCGTCGGCCCGCGGGCAGCAGAGCACCGTCGACGAGATCTTCGCGATGCTGCGCGCCCACGTCACCGCGGGCGGCCCGGACCACTACGGCGTGGTGGTGGCGCCGGGCACCGGCACCGCGCACCGGGTCGTCGAACAACTCGGCGAGCGGGACGTCCCGGCGGCGATGCTCGAACCCGGCCAGGCCCCGAAACCCGGCGTGGTCGGCGTGCTCAAGGGCCCGCTGCACGACGGCATCATCGTGCCGGGCGCCAACCTGGTCGTGATCACCGAAACCGATCTGACCGGTAACCGGGTGACCGCCACCGAGGGCAGACGGCTGGCCGCCAAGCGTCGCAACACCGTCGATCCGCTGGCGCTGACCGCCGGTGACCTGGTGGTGCACGACCAGCACGGCATCGGCCGGTTCGTCGAGATGGTGGAGCGCACCGTCGGCGGTGCCCGGCGCGAATACCTGGTGCTGGAGTACGCCTCGTCGAAACGTGGTCAGGGAGCCGACAAGCTCTTCGTCCCGATGGACTCCCTGGACCAGCTCTCGCGCTACGTCGGCGGCCAGGAGCCCAGCCTGAGCCGGCTCGGCGGCAGCGACTGGACCAACACGAAAACCAAGGCGCGCAAGGCTGTTCGCGAGATCGCCAGCGAACTGGTGGCCTTGTACGCCAAGCGGCAGGCCGCGCCCGGGCACGCCTTCGGCCCGGACACCCCCTGGCAGGCCGAGATGGAGGACGCGTTCGGCTTCACCGAGACCATGGATCAGCTGACCGCCATCCAGGAGGTCAAGGCCGACATGGAAAAGCCGGTCCCGATGGACCGGGTGATCTGCGGCGACGTCGGCTACGGCAAGACCGAGATCGCGGTGCGGGCGGCGTTCAAGGCGGTGCAGGACGGCAAGCAGGTGGCGGTGCTGGTGCCCACCACGCTGCTGGCCGACCAGCACCTGCAGACGTTCACCTCGCGGATGGCCGGTTTCCCGGTCACCGTGAAGGGGTTGTCGCGGTTTACCGATCCCGCCGAATCCCGCGCGGTCGTCGAGGGGATGGCCGACGGCAGCGTCGACGTCGTGATCGGCACCCACCGGTTGCTGCAGACCGGTGTGCGCTGGAAGGACCTCGGCCTGGTGATCGTGGACGAGGAGCAGCGCTTCGGCGTCGAACACAAGGAGCACATCAAGAGCCTGCGCACCCACGTCGACGTGCTGACGATGAGCGCGACCCCGATCCCGCGAACCCTGGAGATGAGCCTGGCAGGCATCCGGGAGATGTCGACCATCCTCACCCCGCCCGAGGAGCGCTACCCGGTGCTGACCTACGTCGGCGGACACGACGACAAACAGGTCGCCGCGGCGCTGCGCCGGGAGCTGCTGCGCGACGGGCAGGCGTTCTACATCCACAACCGGGTCAAAAGCATCGACGCGGCGGCCGCGCGGGTGCGCCAGCTGGTGCCCGAGGCGCGGGTGGTGGTCGCGCACGGCCAGATGCCCGAGGAGTTGTTGGAGCGCACGGTCGAGGGGTTCTGGAACCGCGAGTACGACATCCTCGTCTGCACCACGATCGTCGAGACGGGCCTGGACATCTCGAATGCCAACACGCTGATCGTGGAGCGGGCCGACACCTTCGGCCTGTCCCAGCTGCATCAGCTGCGTGGCCGGGTGGGCCGCAGCCGTGAGCGGGGTTACGCCTACTTCCTGTATCCGAAGGAGATGCCGCTCACCGAGACCGCCTACGACCGGCTGGCCACCATCGCGCAGAACAACGAGTTGGGCGCAGGCATGGCAGTGGCGTTGAAGGACTTGGAGATTCGCGGCGCCGGCAACGTCCTTGGGGTGGAGCAGTCCGGCCATGTGGCCGGGGTGGGGTTCGACCTCTATGTCCGGCTGGTCGGTGAGGCGGTGGAGGCCTACCGGGCCGCTGCCGACGGCAAGACGGTCACCACGGCCGAGGAGCCCAAGGATGTGCGCATCGATCTGCCGGTCGACGCCCACCTGCCGCCGGATTACATCGACAGCGACCGGTTGCGGCTGGAGGCCTACCGCCGGCTGGCCGCCGCCGCCGACGACGCGGGCATCGGCTCGGTGGTGGAGGAGCTCACCGACCGCTACGGGCCGCTGCCCGAGCCCGCGCAGCGTCTGCTGGCGGTGGCCCGGTTACGGCTGGTGTGCCGTCGGTACGGCGTGACCGAGGTGGCCGCCACCGGAAGTGGTTCTGCCACAACGATTCGGGTGTCGCCGCTGACGCTGCCCGACTCGGCGCAACTGCGCCTCAAGCGGGTGTACCCGGGCGCGACCTACCGGGCCACGACGTCGACGGTGACGGTGCCGATCCCACGCTCGGGTGGTGGCGTCGGCGCACCGCGGATCCGGGACCTGGAACTGGTGCAGATGGTCGCCGACCTGCTTCTCGCACTGGACGGACAACCCCAGGGTGAGCTTGATATAACGACTTTCACACCGGCGGGCTCGCAGAAGGGAGATCGGCAGTGACGGTCATCCTCGTCGACCCGCGCCGTCCGTCGCTGGTGCCGGTCGAGGCGGTCGAGCTGCTCGGCGGCGAGGTGCAGTACACCGAGGAGATGCCGATCAAGGTGCCGTGGTCGCTGCCGTCGGCGCGGCCGCTGTTCACCGGCGGGCAGGACGCGCCTGCGCCGGTGCTGCTGTCCTCCGACCGTCAGCATCCCGAGGTGCGTGCCCGGCTGGCCGCCGGCGAACGATTGATCGCCGTGCCGGATCCGCAGCCCGGCGAGCGACTCGTCGACGCGGTGGCCATCATGGACCGGCTGCGCACCGCCGGGCCGTGGGAGAGCGAGCAGACCCACGATTCGCTGCGGCGCTACCTGCTGGAGGAGACCTACGAGCTGTTCGACGCCGTGCGGGGTGGCAACCTGCAGGAACTGCGCGACGAACTCGGCGACGTGTTGCTGCAGGTTCTGTTCCACGCCCGGATCGCCGAAGAGGCACAGCGCGATTCGTTCACCATCGATGATGTCGCCGACGCGCTGGTGCGCAAGCTCGGCAACCGGGTGCCCGCGGTGCTCGCCGGCGAGTCGATCTCGCTGGAAGACCAGCTGGCCCAGTGGGAGGAGCGCAAGTCGCTGGAGACCAGTACGCGGGTGTCCTGTGTCGATGACGTGCCCACCGGGCAGCCGGCGCTGGCGCTGGCCCAGAAGGTGATCGCCCGAGTGCGCAACGCGGGTCTGCCCGCCGAGCTCATCCCCGCGTCGATCGTGACGGTCACCGTGGCTGCCGAGAAGGATGCCGAGAACGAGTTGCGGACCGCGCTTTTGGAGTTCATGGATACCGTGCGCGCGGTGGAACGCGCGATCGAGGCCAGCCGCCGCGCAGCCGATGTGCCCAGTCAGCTCGACACCGCCGCGCCGCTGGGTGCGGTCAGCGAGCAGGAGTGGCGCCGGCACTGGCCCGCGCCGCACGGCGTATCGGTGGAGCTGCCGCTGGTGCCGGAGCTGATCTCAGAAGACGACCCGCTCGACGATGTCGACACCGTGCACATCGATTCCGGCGACGAGGAATTCGACGTCCCGGAGTTGGCCGTCGACGATGTAGAACTGGTCGAGCCCGAACTCGATCAGTCCAGCAGCGTCGAACCCCAGTAGTCACCGTCGCGCAACCCGGGCGGCACGGCGAAGATCGCGCTGCCGGTGTGGGTGATGTACTCGTTGAGCAGGTCGCGGCGGGCCAGCTCCATCTGCATCGGGATGAACTGGGTCACCGGGTTGCGCACGAAGGCGATGAAGAACAACCCGGCGTCCAGGTGCCCGAACCCGTCGGAACCGTCGGTGAAGTTGTATCCGCGGCGCAGTATCTGGATGCCGTTCAGGTGCTGCGCCGAAGCCAGCCGCACGTGCGCGTCGCGGTCGATCAGCGGCTCGTTCTTGTTGTCGACGAGGTCGAAATTGAGCTCTTCGAACTCCTGCTTGAGCCCGTTGGGCGCGCCGCTGCCCTTCTGCCTGCCGATCACCCGCTCCTGCTCGAGCAGCGTTGTGCGGTCCCAGGATTCGATGCGCATCCGGATCCGGCGGCTGATCATGTAACTGCCGCCGGTCATCCAGTCCGGGCCGTCGCCGGGGGCCACCCACACCTGCTTGTTGAGGGTGTCGGTGTCCTCGGCCTTGATGTTGGCCGTCCCGTCCTTGAACCCGAACAGGTTTCGTGGAGTCGACTGCTCACGGGTGGTCGACGAGGTGCGGCCGAAGCCCAGCTGGCTGTAGCGCACCGCGACCGTGCCGAAGCCGACCCGGGCCAGGTTCCGGATGGCGTGCACCGCCACCTGAGGATCATTCGCACAGGCCTGGACCACGATGTCGCCGCCACAGCGGGCCGGGTCCATCGTCTCGTTCGGGAACTTCGGCAGGTTCTCCAGCAGTGCCGGCTTCTGGGCGGCGAGCCCGAAGCGGTCCTTGCCGTCCTTGAGGAACAACGTCGGGCCGAACCCGATCGTCAGCGTCAGCTGGGAGGCGGGCAGACCCAGTGCCTCACCGGTATCCGACGGCGGCGCATAGGGATTGAGTCCGATCGCGCCGTCGTGAACGGCCTCCTCGCCGGCGGTCATCCGCTCGGCCATGCCGGTCCACTCCTTGAGCATCGCGACGAGGTCGGCCTTGGATTCGGTCGTCACGTCGAATGTCGCGAAGTGCATCCGGTCCTGCGCCGGGGTGATGATGCCGGCCTGGTGCTCACCGCGGAACGGCACCGGCTTGTCCAGACCGCCGGTGCCGGTGCTGGCTGCCCCGGCCCGCCCGGCCAGCACCCCGGCGCCGGCCGCGCCGACCACCGCGGCGGTCACGCCGGCGGCACCGAAGAGCTTGCGTCGCGAGAGGCCGGACCGGTCCGATTGGGCCGGGGTGGTCTCGTCGGCGTTACTGGGGAGCGATGACACCCTGCACCTGACTTACTTCCTTGCTCAGCGCGTCGATGGCGCGTGAGAGTTCTTGGCGCTGCGGCTCGGTCACCGTGTCGTAGGACACGAATCCGTCGCCCTTGCGGTACTTGGCCAGCAGTGCCTCCACGTCGGCGAAGCCCTTGTCGACCCGCTTGCCCAACTCCGGGTCGCGGCTGTCGAGGATGGGGCGAACCGAGGCGACCGCGGTCTGCGAGCCCTGCACGTTGGCGTTGAAGTCCCACAGGTCGGTGTGGCTGAAGATGTCCTCTTCGCCGCTGATCTTGCTGGCGGCGACCTCGTCGAGCAGACCCTGTGCACCGCCGGCGATCTGGGTGGAGTCGATGGTCCAGCCCGGTGCCTTCACACCGTCGTTGAGCTCCTTGACGTCGGCCAGCAGCTGATCGGCGAGGGCGTTGGCGTCGGGCTGCAGGCCGGTGACCCACAGCTGCTTCTCCAGGGCGTGGAAGCCGGTCCACTTCTGGCCGGGTTCCAGGTCGGCCTCACGGAGGTCGATGCGCGGATCGAGGTCGTTGGGGAACGCTTCGGCCACCGGCTCGATGCGCTCGTAGTAGGTGCGTGCGATCGGGTACTGGGCCTTGGCCGCCGCGACATCGCCCTTCTTGATGGCGTCGACGAACAGCTGGGTGGCCGGGATCAGGGCGTCGGTCTGGCTGTTGACGTAGCGCTTGTAGCTCTCGGAGGCTTCCTTGAACTCGCCCTGGGTGTCGACGGCAACGGCGTCGCCGGTGACGGTGAAGTCGCCGCGGATGCCGTCACCGATCATCCCCGGCTTGCAGGCCGTCTGGTAGGTGCCCGGCTGACCGAGCTGCACGATCAGCTTGCGCTGCAGGCCCGGCGAGATGTTTTCGACCTCGCCCATCACCCGTTCGCCCTCGCCGTAGACGTAGAACTCGGTGACCTTCGTGCCGTTGTTGGTGATCACGAAGGTGCTCGGTCCGGTCGTGGCCTTGGTGCTCGACAGCGTGCACTCGGTGTCGGAGGCGGTGACGGTGATCTCGGAAGACGACTTGGTGCTCGAGTCCGCGGATGTGGTCTCTTTGGCCGTGCAGGCGGACAGGGAGACGCCGGCCAGTAGTGCCGCGGCAGCGGCGGTACTGGTCTTGATGCCGTGGGGGATCGTCACTGAGGGGACCTTTCGGAGAGGGAGGAACGCTCCGGATGCGCGGTGGCAGGGGAGCTTTCGGCGGAAAGGGGACTTTCGGTGGAAGCCTGCGGCTTCGGTGCGCGGCTGGTGGGCCGGACGAACAGGGCCAGCACCACGACGACGTAGGCCAGCCAGCAGGTCAGTTGCAGCACGGTCGGGGTCGGGGTGACGTTGAAGACGCCCTGCACGATCTCGCCGTACCAGGCCGACCAGTGCTGCGAGCTGATGTCGAACGCCTTGTTGCCCAGCCCGGGCAGCCAACCCACGGTCTGCATGGCCCCGATGCCGTACGACAGGACGCCTGCGGCGACGAGGATCAGGAACACCCCGGTGTATTTGAAGAACTTGGCCAGGTCGATCCGCACGGCGCCGGCGTACATGCCCCAGGCGATCGCGGCGGCGGCCAGCACGCCGATCAGCAGCCCGAGCAGCGGCCAGGCGGTCTCTGCTTCGGCATAGCCGACCATGAACAGTGCCGTCTCGAAGCCTTCGCGGCCGACGGCCAGGAACGCCAGCATGAACACCGCCAGCGCGCCGGTCTCCAGCGCCTTGGACATCCCGGCCCGCAGTTCACCCGACATGCCGGCGGAGGCCTTGCGCATCCACAGCACCATCGAGGTGACGATCGCGACCGCCACCAGCGAGGCCACCCCGGCGATGGCCTCGGCGGCCAGGTCCTTGATCGTGTAGGCGCCGTACTGGATCGTCAGGAACACGCCCACGGTCATCAGGACCGCCGCCCCGACGCCGAGCCACACCCATTTCAGGGCGTCGCGGCGGCCGGATTTCACCAGGAACGCGGTCAGGACCATGACGATGATCCCGGCCTCGAGGCCTTCGCGCAGACCGATCAGGCCGCTGCCGAAAAGCTGGGCGGTGACGTTGGGGGCCGCCGCGCTGAATGTGGTGTGAATGCCTGCTGTCGAGAGGGATGCGATGCCCGCCAGGTCACTCATCGGCGCGTCCTAACTCACTGACTTCGGATAATGCCAGGTAAGCAAGGCTTACCAAACCAAGGTTGGGCTCACCTTAACAGACGGCAGAGAACGAAATTACCGACTGTTGGCCCCGACGGTGAGGACTAATGACACCGAACCCATGGGACGATGAAATCCGATTGACCGGGTTCGAGGAGTGCAGTGTCGTCAACGCGTTGGCTGCGTGCAGTCGCCGTCATTGCGGCGACGGCAATGCTGCTCGCTTCGAGCTGCTCCTGGCAGCTCGGCACTCCGATTCCCGATGGTGTGCCGCCACCGCCGGGCGACCCGGTGCCCGCGATCGACACCCACGCCAAGGGCAGGCCCGCCGACCAGCTCCATGACTGGGCGGCGCAACGGGCGCCCCAGCTCGGCATCCCGATCAACGCGCTGGAGGCCTACGCCTACGCGGCCCGGGTCGCCGAGGTGGAGAACCCGGACTGTCATCTCGCCTGGACGACGCTGGCCGGGATCGGCATGGTCGAAAGCCACCACGGCACCTATCGCGGCGCGGTCATCGCCCCCAACGGGGATGTGAGCCCGCCGATCCGCGGGGTGCACCTCGATGGCACCAACGGCAACCTCGAGATCATCGACAGCGAACAGACGCTCGACGGCGAGCAGCCGGTCTACGCCCGGGCGATGGGCCCCATGCAGTTCATCCCCGAGACCTGGCGGCTCTATGGCGTCGACGCCAACAACGACGGCCTGATCAGCCCGGACAACTTCGACGACGCGGCCCTGTCGGCCGCGGGTTACCTGTGCTTCCGCGGCAAAGACCTGGCCTCGCCCCGCGGCTGGATGAACGCCCTGCACGCCTACAACCACTCCGACCAGTACGCCCGCACGGTGCGCGACTGGGCGACGGCCTACGCCCAGGGCCATGCTCTGTGAGCGGACTGCCGGCGGCTCGCGACTCGGCATCTAGGAGCGCTTTCGCGCTGGTGACCATCTAGGCTTACAGCGGTCATCGGGTGACCGGCCCAGTGCGCGACGAGCACGTTCGCCGCGCATCACGACGCTCGCACGTCACGACGCTAAGGAGAATGCCAAGTGCCCATCATCGAGCAGGTCGCGGCCCGCGAGATTCTCGACTCCCGCGGCAACCCGACCGTCGAGGTCGAGGTGGCCCTGATCGACGGCACCTTCGCCCGTGCTGCGGTGCCCTCGGGTGCGTCGACCGGCGAGCACGAAGCGGTCGAGTTGCGTGACGGCGGCGCCCGCTACGGCGGCAAGGGCGTCCAGAAGGCGGTCGAGGCCGTGCTCGACGAGATCGCCCCCGCGGTCATCGGGCTGTCCGCCGACGATCAGCGCCTGGTCGACCAGGCCCTGCTCGACCTCGACGGCACCCCCGACAAGTCGCGGCTGGGTGCCAACGCCATCCTCGGCGTCTCCCTCGCGGTGGCCAAGGCGGCGGCGGATTCGGCCGCTCTGCCCCTGTTCCGGTACCTGGGTGGGCCGAACGCCCACATCCTGCCGGTGCCGATGATGAACATCATCAACGGCGGCGCGCACGCCGACACCGGCGTCGACGTCCAGGAATTCATGATCGCCCCGATCGGGGCGCCGAGCTTCAAGGAAGCGCTGCGCTGGGGCGCCGAGGTCTACCACTCGCTGAAGTCGGTGCTCAAGAAGCAGGGCCTGTCCACCGGCCTGGGTGACGAAGGTGGTTTCGCCCCCGACCTGCCCGGCACCAAGGCGGCACTGGATCTGATCGGCTCGGCCATCGAGGGCGCCGGCCTCAAGCTGGGCAGCGACGTGGCACTTGCCCTCGACGTCGCCGCCACCGAGTTCTACACCGCGGGAACGGGTTACGCATTCGAAAAGGCGACCCGTACCGCCGAGCAGATGGGCCAGTTCTACGCCGAGCTGTTGGATTCCTACCCACTGGTGTCGATCGAAGACCCGCTGTCCGAGGACGACTGGGACGGCTGGGTGGAAGTGACCACCGCGATCGGCGACCGGGTGCAGATCGTCGGCGACGACCTGTTCGTCACCAACCCCGAGCGCCTCGAGGAGGGCATCGAGCGCGGAGCGGCCAACGCACTTCTGGTGAAGGTCAACCAGATCGGCACGCTGACCGAGACGCTGGACGCGGTCGCGCTGGCGCACAACAGCGGCTACCGCACGATGATGAGCCACCGCAGCGGCGAGACCGAGGACACCACCATCGCCGATCTGGCCGTCGCGGTCGGCAGCGGCCAGATCAAGACCGGGGCGCCGGCCCGCAGCGAGCGGGTCGCCAAATACAACCAGCTGCTGCGGATCGAAGAGACGCTCGGCGACGCCGCCCGCTACGCGGGTGACCTGGCGTTCCCGCGCTTCGTGATCGGCGAATAGGCCGCACAGCGACTGTGGCAGAAAGCAAGCGGCCCGACCCGAAGCGGCGCTCACCGGCCTCCCGGCCGGGGGCGTCGGGTCGGATCCGCTCGCGGGCGGCACCGGTGGCCAAACCGCGGCCCGCCGAGGCGCGCGCGGCGGCGGAGCCGGTCAATGTCACCGAACCGATCCGCCGGGCGATCGCGGCCTCGGTGGAGCAGCAGAGCGAGCAGCGGCTCGGCTTCACCGCGCGCCGCGCGGCCATCCTGGCCGCGCTGGTCTGTGTGCTCACGCTGACGATCGCCGGACCGGTGCGCACCTACTTCGCCCAGCGCACCGAGATGAAGCAGCTGGCCGCCACCGAGGCGGCGCTGCGCAAGCAGATCGCCGACCTCGAGTCACAGAAGGCCAAGCTCGGTGATCCGGTCTACATCGCCGCGCAGGCGCGCGAGCGGCTGGGTTTCGTGATGCCGGGCGACATCCCCTACCAGGTGCAACTGCCGCCGGGAGCGGCCGCCGCGCCCGATACCGGCCCGCAGACCGCGCCCGCGCGCAGCACGGATCCGTGGTACACCGCGCTGTGGCACACCATCGCCGACACCCCGCACGGTCCGCCGCCCGCGGCGCCCGCCGACGATCCCGCCCAGCCGGCGCTGCCACCCCCGCCGGAGCCCGTCGCACCCCCGCCGGCGCCCGGTGGTTGATCCCGCCGATCTCGACGCGGTGGCGCGGCAGTTGGGCCGGGAGCCGCGCGGCGTACTGGAGATCGCTTACCGCTGCCCCAACGGTGAACCCGCCGTGGTCAAAACCGCCCCGCGGCTGCCCGACGGCACGCCGTTCCCGACGTTGTACTACCTGACCCATCCGGTGCTGACCGCGGCTGCCAGCAGGCTGGAGTCCGACGGGCTGATGCGGCGGATGAGCGAACGCCTGCAGCAGGATTCGGAGCTGGCCGCCGACTACCGTCGGGCCCACGAGTCCTACCTGGCCGAACGGGATGCGATCGAGCCGCTCGGTACGACGTTCTCCGGCGGTGGCATGCCGGACCGGATCAAATGTCTGCACGTGCTGATCGCCCATTCGCTGGCGAAAGGCCCCGGCGTCAACCCATTTGGCGACGAGGCGCTGGCCGTGCTGGCCGCCGAACCGGAGATGGCCGGAATTCTGGACAAGGGGGAGTGGGCATCAACGTAGAGACCAACCGGGTGGCGGCCATCGACTGTGGCACGAACTCGATCCGGCTGTTGATCGCCGACATGGTGGCCGGGCGCCTGCACGATGTCCATCGGGAGATGCGCATCGTGCGGCTGGGCCAAGGTGTCGACGCCACCGGGCAGTTCGCGCCCGACGCGCTGGCCCGGACCCGGGCGGCGCTGGCCGACTATGCCGCGCTGCTGCAGCGTTTCGAGGTGGGCAAGGTCCGCATGGTGGCGACGTCGGCAACCCGTGACGCGTCCAACCGCGACGTGTTTTTCGCGATGACCGCCGAGGTGCTCGACCCGGCCGTCCCGGGCGCGATCGCCGAGGTGATCAGCGGCCAGGAGGAGGCCGAGTTGTCGTTCAACGGCGCCGTGGGTGAATTGGACAGTGCCGCAGCCCCGTTCGTGGTCGTCGACCTCGGCGGTGGCTCGACCGAGGTGGTCGTCGGCGACAGCGGTGGTGTCCAGGCCAGCTTCTCGGCCGATATCGGCTGTGTACGGCTCACCGAGCGTTGTCTGCATTCGGATCCGCCAACGGCCGCCGAGGTGGCCGCTGCCCGCGATGTGGTGCGCGAGCGGCTGGGTGAGGCGCTGCGGGTGGTCCCGGTCGACCAGGCCAAGACCTGGGTGGGGGTGGCGGGGACCTTCACCACGCTGGCCGCACTGGCCGCGGGAATGACCACCTACGATCCCGACGCGATCCACCTGTCCAGGGTGGGTTTCACCGATCTGCTCGCCGTCTGCGATCAGCTGGTCGGGATGACCCGCAAGCAGCGCGCCGCGCTCGGGCCCATGCACGAGGGTCGCGTCGACGTCATCGGCGGGGGTTCGATCGTCGTCGAGGAACTGGCCTACGCGCTCGGACAGCGCGCCGGCATCGACGCGTTGGTGGTCAGCGAGCACGACATCCTGGATGGGATTGCGCTGTCGATCGCGTGAGCCCGCTCAGTCCTCCGGGGGGATCAACGGCTCCCCGTCGGCTCCGGTGGGGATCCGGCTGCCGGCCAGTGTGACACCCAGAAGGACCATCACCAGGCCGACCGAGAAGTGCAACCAGTTGTCGGCGTTGTTGAGCGGCAGCACGTTTCGCGGACCGCCCAGGTCGATGAGCAACCCGTACACCCACAGCCCCAGATAGATCAGGCCGCCGCCGATGAGATAGGCCCGGGCGCGGGCAAAGGTGCTCGCCAGCAGCAGGCCGGTGACCCCGAAAGCCAGATGCCAGAGGTTGTGCACCACCGAGACCGCGAACATCCCGAACAGTTCGGCCCGGGATTGATGGCCGAACCAGTGCAGCTGGTCGAGGCGGCTGGTCAGCCCGGGGATGAACCCGGCGATCGCGACCGCCAGGAACGCCGCGGCCACCAGGACCGCGGCTCCCTGTACCGCCAGCAGGCCAACCTGGGGTCGCCGGAGCCTGCCAGGGTGGGCAATCTCCATGGGCGCTGGCATACCCGTCAATACCGGCGATCAATCCGGCGTGGCGGAGCTCCGCTAGATCTTCACCTTGCAGCCGCTACCGATGTTGTGGCAGTGATGGCCCCCGTCGCAGGCATTGCAGCGACACGAGCAGCCACCGGTGTGTTTGGCGTGGAAAACGGTCATGGCAGACATCTCCTTAGCTGTGACCCACCTCACAATAGCCATCGGCGGCCCGCAGGTGAAGGGGCTGGTCAGAACCGGATCAGCCCACGCAGGTTCACTCCGGCATGCATGTCGGCGTAGCCCTGATTGATCTCCTCGAGCGAATACTCGCGGGTGACCAGCTCGTCGAGTTTGAGCGCTCCGGCGCGGTGCAGCTCGAGCAGCCGCGGTATGTCGCGGCGGGGACTCGACGAGCCGAAAAGCGATCCGCGGACCTGCTTTTCGTACAGGGTCAGGTCGAACAAGGACATGTCGACGCTGGTGTCGGTCGGGTGCGGGATCGCCGTCATGACGACCCGGCCGCGCTTGCCGACCAGGCTCAGGCCCTCGGCCACGTAGCGGCCCTCGGCGATGTCGGTGCTGATCACGCACACATCGGCCATCGCACCGCGGGTGACCTCGGCGATCAGTGCTTGGGCCTCCTCGACGGTGGCGGCGGTGTGGGTGGCTCCGAACTCACGGGACCGGGTGCGCTTGTACTCGACCGGGTCGAGCGCCACGATCGTGCGGGCGCCGGCGATCCGTGCGCCCTGGATCGCGTTGATGCCGATCCCGCCGACCCCCATGACCACCACCACGTCGCCGTCACGGGTCTCGCCGGTGCGAACGGCGGAGCCGTACCCGGTGGTGACGCCGCAGCCGACCAGCGCGGCGGTGTCCAGCGCGACTGTCGGATCCACCTTGACCACCGACGAGGTCGGCACCACGGTGTATTCCGAGAACGTTCCCAGCACGCACATCTGGCCCAGGCCTTGGCCTTTGGCGTGGAAACGGAACGTGCCGTCCAGCTGTGGGCCGGCGATGATCGCGGCACCCAACACGCACAGGTTGCTCATCCCGCGAGCGCAGGGCTCACAGCGTCCGCAGGCCGGTATGAAGCTGAGCACCACCGGATCGCCTTCGGCGACATCCGTGACGCCGGGGCCGACCTCGACCACCACCCCGGCCCCCTCATGCCCGCCGACCACCGGCAGCTGCATCGGCATGTCGCCGGTGACGAGGTGGTCGTCGGAATGGCACAGCCCGCTGGCGGTCAGCTTGACCAGGACCTCGTCCTGTTTGGGCCCGTCGAGATCGACCTCCTCGACCTCCCACTTCTGGTGCAGACCCCACAACACTGCGGCCTTTGTCTTCATCTCTGCTGATCTCCTTGCGGTTCAGTGCTTCTCGGGTGTCCAGGTCGCGGGCAGGCTGTTGATGCCGTTGATGAAGTTGGCGATCTGGAATTCGGGCTGCGGTGCGCAGATGTCCGGGATGCGGGTGTAGACCTCGGTCAGCAACGAGCGCAGCATGGTCCTGGCCAGTGCCGCACCAAGGCAGAAGTGCGGCCCACCGCCACCGAAGGCGATGTGCGGGTTGGGGTTACGCGTGATGTCGAAGGTGAACGGATCGGTGAACACCGTCTCGTCGCGGTTGCCCGAGATGTACCACAACACCACCTTGTCGCCGGCCTTGATCTCCGAGCCGCGCACGGTGACGTCCTGGGTTGCGGTGCGCCGCATGTGCAGCAACGGCGACGACCACCGCAGCACCTCCTCGACCGCGGTGTCGATCCGCCCGTCGACGTCCTCGATGAGGAGCGCTTTCTGTTCGGGGAACCGGGAGAACGTGTAGATGGCCTGCGCCGAGGCGTGCCGGGTGGTGTCGTTGGAGGCGACGGCCAGCAGGACGAAGAACGCCTTGAGCTCCTCGTCGGTCATCTTCTTGCCGTCGAACTCGGCCTGCACCATCCAGGTCAGCAGATCGTCGCCGGGGTTGGTCCGGCGCTGGGGGATGAGCTCGGCAGCGACCGCGTGCAGGTCCATCACGGCACCCATGAAGAGTTCCAATTCGCCCTGGTCGCCCCGGATCCGCGGGTCCGTCCAGCCCAGCAGGCGCTGGGCGGCGTCGGTCGCCTTGTCGCAGATCTCGCCGGGCGGCAGGCCGAAGAAGCTTCCGAAGATTCGCGCGGGCAGCTTGACGGAGACCAGTTCGACGAAGTCGCCCTCGCCGAGGTGGGACATCTCGGTGACCAGATCCCGTGCGTGGCCCCGGATCCAGCCCTCCAGCCTGCGCATGTTCTTCGGCTTGAACGCTTCCATGGTGATGCCGCGCAACTGGGCGTGCCGGGGGGCGTCCATGGCGATGAAGGACTGGGCGACCTCGATCGCCTCGGGAGCGAAGTCCTCCATCGTGATGCCCGCCGCCGAGGAGAAGATCTCCGGATGGCGGCTGGCCATCCGGATGTCCTCCTGCGTGGTCAGCGACCAGAAGCCTTTGGTGTTCAATTCCGGGGGCAACAGGTCGGATTCAGCAGGCCGGCTCCACGGCACCGGGTTCTGTTTGCGCAGCACGGCGAACGCCTGATCGCGCTCGTCGGGGTGCTGGGTCCAGAACGACCGGGCACTCAGGTCGATGTCGCCGTGGGTGGGCGCGGTGGTGGGGGCGGTCATCGGCGTCCTCTCGTGGCTGCCGCGCGCTGGTGTGGTTCACGTCACGTCGGCGTGGACCCATGGTCGCCAGCGGGTCGCCCGGGCGGGACCGGCGCGCGTGCCAATCGGTGGCCTGCGCGGGCCAGCGTCAGGTTCCGACCGGCGTCCGCACCGTCGCGACCAGGCCGCCGCCGTCGCGGGCGGTGAAATCGACGCGGCCGCCCATCGCCTCGACGATCTGCTGCACGATCCACAGGCCGAGCCCGGCGGTGCCCCGCTGACCGCCGGCGCTGACGTATTTGGCGGTGAGTTCGCCGAGGCTCTCGGTGGGGATGCCCGGCCCGCGGTCGAGCACCGCGATCACCAAATCGTCACCGTCGCGGTGGCAGGCCACGTCTACCGGAGCGTCGCGGCCGTGCCGGGAGGCGTTCTCCAGCAGATTGGTCAGCACTCGGCGCAGTCCCTGCGCGTTGAGTACGACCGCGCCGAGATCCCCGGTCACGCTCAGGCGCAGCCGTGGCGGGGTCAGGCCGACCGCATCGGCGGCTGCGGTGACGATGTCGGCGACGTCGACGCGCCGGACCCGGCCCGAGGAGAAGGTGGGCCGTCTGCTCAGGGCGACGTCGGAGAGCGCCTCGATCATGTCGGCGAGATGGTGCACGTGCCGGTCGGCCAGCCGCAGGCTGGTCTCGCGGTCCGCCGGCGACATCGGCGCTCCGGCGGTCAGGGCGCTCATCAACGCTTCGAGCGAGGCAATCGGGGTGCGGAACTCGTGCACCAGGACCTGCAGCCCGTCCTGCTGGGACTGATAGGCGCGCAGCAACCGGGCTCGCAGGTCGCGCTCCTCCTCGGCGGCGGCGTGTTCGGCCTCGGCCTCCACCAGCGCGCGGACCCGCGACCGGTGCTCGCGTTCGGCCAGCGCCGCCAGGCCCGCGGTGATGATCGCGATGCAGACCACGAAGAACGCCCACCAGCCGGTCTGCACCGCCGGGGCGATGGTGAACGGCGTCGTGGGCGACGTGGTCAGCGCGATCGGGATGAACGCCGCGCTGAACAGCACGGCCGCGGCCAGCGCCTCGGCGAACGACAGCCGTGCCGCCGAGGCCACGATGACCGCGACCGGTACCGCCACCACCGGGCTGTACGCACCGCCGGTGAGCGCCACCACCGCGAGGGTGAAGCCGGCATCCAGCATCGTGATCAGCACCGAGTAGCGGGTGCGCCGCACTTCCAACTGGGCGTTGGCCAGCAATATGGCGGCGTACAGCAGTGCGGCGCCCAGGACCGCGAACGTCGCAGGAGCGTGCTGGCGGGCCCAGGCGGGACCGACGAGCAGGACGACACCGATGGACACCACGATCGCGGTGCGCACCGCGACCACGATCCGGGCCAGTGCGTAGCCGTCGTCGGTTTCGGTCAGACGATCGAGCGGTCTCACCCGGCTGACCATAAGGTTGGCGCTACCATCGCGGCAATGAAAGCCGGGGGAGCCAAGATCGTGGTGGTCATCGTCGACGACCACGAGCTGTTCGCCCAGGGGCTGGCCCTGCTGCTCACCCGCGAATGGGGCGAGTTGTTCACCGTCGGAGGCCAGACGACGTATGTCGAAGAGGCGGCCGATCTGGTCGCCGCGTGTGCGGCCGACGTCGCGATCATCGATCTGACCATGCCGCCGCTGGGTGGGGTGGCCGCGATCCAGCACGTCAAGGCCCGCCACCCCACGACCCGCATCCTGGCTCTGTCCGGCACCGACGACCGAGGGCTGGCCGAGGAGGCACTGCGGGCCGGTGCCGACGGGTTTTTGCCCAAGACGGCACGGCCCGAAGCGCTGGCCGGCCCACTGTGGACGATCGCCGAAGGCCTGTGCGTGGTGGACCGGACGCTGCTCGACGCGCTGCTCAGCAGTACCCGCAGGCCGCCGTCGGCGCTGCTGGCCGGTCTGTCCGACCAGGATCTGCGGCTGTGGACGTTGCTCGCGACCGGCATGGAGACCACCGACATCGCGGCCCGGATGCTGGTCTCGGAGCGCACCGCCAAGCGGATGGTCGCAGCGCTGCTGCACAAGCTGGGCGTCACCAACCGGATCGCCGCGGCGGCCATGGCGGGCCGCTACCGCCTACTCGACGACCTTGCTGAGGCCGACCGGCTCAGCTGACCGTGATCGCCAGTGCCGGACACATCGCGGCGGCCCGGATCGCCCGCTCGCGTTCGGATTCGGGTGGATCGGTGTCGGACACCACCACCTGTGTGGCGCCGTCGGGCAGGTCGAACAGTTCCGGTGCGGCCATCAGGCACTGCCCGTGGCCCTCACACAGGGCGTAGTCGACGGTGATGTGCATGGCGCCAGTATTCGCCGCTGTCGCGGCCGTGCGGCGGGCCGTTCGCGCCAGATGTTGGCCTGCCCGGGCCAGCGCTCACTGCTCGAAGCGGTAGCCCATCCCGGCCTCGGTGAGCAGATGACGCGGATGTGAGGGGTCGTCTTCGAGCTTGCGGCGCAGCTGCGCCAGGTACACCCGCAGATAGTGGGTCTCCTTGGCGTAGGCCGGGCCCCACACCTCTTTGAGCAACTCCTCGCGGCCCACCAGCTTGCCGCGGTTGCGCACCAGCATCTCGAGCATGCCCCACTCGGTGGGGGTGAGGTGGACCTCGGCGCCGTTCTTGATCACCTTCTTGGCGGCCAGATCAACGGTGAACGAATCGGTTTCGACCACCGGCTCGTCGGTCTCCGACGCCGCTGCACCGCGGCGCACCGCGGCGCGCAGCCGGGCCAGGAATTCGTCCATCCCGAACGGTTTGGTCACGTAGTCGTCGGCGCCCGCGTCGAGTGCGTCGACCTTCTCGGCGGAGTCGGTGCGGGCCGACAACACGATCACCGGCGCGGTCAGCCAGCCGCGCAACCCGCCGAGCACCTCGATACCGTCCATGTCGGGCAGCCCGAGGTCGAGCACGATCACGTCAGGCCGGTGTTCGGCGGCCGCCTTCAACGCTCCTGCTCCGGTCGCGGCGGTGATCACCTCGTAGCCGCGCACGCTCAGATTGATCCGTAACGCCCGCAGGATCTGCGGCTCGTCGTCGATCACCAGCACCTTGACCTTGCTCACTCACCGGCCCTCCGCAGCCAGATCGACGATCACGGTCAGTCCACCGCCGGGGGTGTCGGTGGCCGAGATCGTCCCGCCCATCGCCTCGACAAACCCCTTCGCCACTGAAAGGCCCAGTCCGACACCGTGTTTGTTGTTGCGGTCACCGAGGCGCTGGAACGGCTCGAAGAGCTGCTCCTCGGTGCCGCGGGGCACGCCAGGCCCCTCGTCGACGACGTTGATCAACATCCGCGTGCCCACCTGGGCGGCGTTGACCCGCACCGTGCTGTCTGGGGCGTAGCGCAGGGCGTTGTCGATCAGGTTGGCCAGCACCCGCTCCAGCAGCCCGGCGTCGGCCAGTGCGACCGCGTCGCCGACGTCGACTTTCACCCGGTCCAAGCCGGAGGCGGCGAACCCGGTCGATCCGCGGCCGATGGACAGCAGTGCCCGCTGCACCGCCTCCTCGAGGTAGACGCGCTTGAGTTCGGGGCGCACCACCCCGGCCGCCAGCCGCGAGGAGTCCAGCAGGTTGTCCACCAGCGCGGTCAGCTGGTCGACCGATTCCTCCACGGTGGCAAGCAGTTCGGCGGTGTCCTCCGCGGAGAAGTCGATGTCGTCGGCGCGCAGGCTCGACACCGCGGCCTTGGCCCCGGCCAGTGGGGTGCGCAGGTCATGGCTGACCGCCGACAGCAGGGAGCGGCGCAGTTCGTCGGCCTTCTCGATGGCTTCGGCCTTGCTGGCTTCGGCCGCCAGTTCCCGCTGGCGCACCAGCCCGGCGGCTTGTTTGGCGACGGCGGTCAGCACCCGGCGGTCCCGGGCGGGCAGGCTGCGTCCGGACATCAGCATCCAGAATTCGTCGTCTCCGACTTCGATTGCGGTGTCGGAGGATTCGACGGTGACGCACGGATCCTGGCCCACGCATGCGATGATCTGCTCATCCTCGCCACGCACCCGCAGCATACTGACCGCGCGCTGCGAATAGGTTTCGCGCACCCGTTCCAACAGGGTCTCCAGATCCGCGCCGCGCAACACCGATCCGGCGAACAGGGTCAGCAGCTCGGCTTCCTGGGAGGCGTGCCGGGCCTCGCGCTGCCGGCTTGCCGCGCGGTCGACCAATACGGCGACCGCGACCGCCAGCATCAACAGGACCAGCTCGGTGACCGCGGCGTCGGGTTCGGCGATGGTGAACGTATAGCGCGGCTCGGTCAGGAAATAGTTGAGCAGCAGACCCGACAGCATGGCAGACAGAACTGCCGGTGCGACCCCGCCAAGCAGTGCCACGATCAGCACGCCGACGACGAAAACGGCGCTTTCACCGCCGATGGTCAGGTACTTGTCGAGGAACAACGCAGTCACCGCGCAGATGACCGAGGGCACGATGACGGCGGCGAGCCAGGAGATCACCCGGCGCTCACGCGGCGACGCCGAGCGCACCGAGAATCCGCGTTTGGACTCTTCGTGGGTGACCATGTGGACGTCGATCTTGCCGGAATCCTGGACGATCGCCGCGCCGATGCCCTCGTCGAAGATGCGGGCCCACCGCGACCGCCGCGACGTGCCGATCACCAGCTGGGTCGCGTTCATCTCACGGGCGAAGTCCAGCAACGACTTTCCCACGTCGTCGCCGACGACGGTGTGCACGGTGGCGCCCAGGCTGGCGGCCAGCTCGCGGACCTTGCCCATCTGCGGGGCACTCACCCCCGACAATCCGTCCCCGCGCGCCACGTGCACGATCATCAGCTCGGCGCTGGACTTGGAGGCGATCCGGGACGCCCTGCGCACCAACGTCTCCGACTCCGATCCACCGGTGACGGCCACGACGACGCGTTCGCGTGCCTCCCAGGTCGCGGTGATCTTGTTGTCGGCGCGATATTTGGCCAGGGCGGCGTCGACCTGATCGGCCAGCCACAGCAGCGCCAGCTCTCGTAGTGCGGTCAGGTTGCCGCGCCGGAAGTAGTTCGACAGGGCGGCGTCGACCTTCTCGGGCGCGTAGACGTTGCCATGAGAAAGCCTGCGGCGCAAGGCCTCGGGTGTGATATCCACCAACTCGATCTGTGACGCGCTGCGGACGATCTCGTCCGGCACGGTCTCCTGCTGCTCGATGCCGGTGATCTGTGCGACGACATCGTTGAGGCTTTCCAGGTGCTGGACGTTGACCGTGGAGATCACGGAGATCCCGGCGTCGAGCAGTTCTTCGATGTCCTGCCAGCGTTTGGGATTCTTGCTGCCTGGCGTGTTGGTGTGGGCGAGTTCGTCGACGAGGACGACCTGCGGCGAGCGGGCCAGCACGGCAGGCACGTCGAGCTCGGGGAATCGGCTGCCGCGGTAATCGATGTGGCGCGGCGGGATGATCTCGATGCCTGCCAAAAGTTCGGCGGTCTTCTTGCGGCCGTGGGTCTCGACGACGGCCGCCACCAGGTCGGTTCCGCGTTCGATCCGCCGGTGCGCCTCGCCGAGCATGGCGAAGGTCTTGCCCACCCCGGGAGCTGCGCCGAGGTAGATGCGCAGCTCGCCTCGTTTGGGCTTGTGGCCTTTGGGGGCGGGCTGCGCGTCACTCTCGGATGCGGCGTCCGGCGGCGGTTCGCCGCCGGACGTCACGCGTGGGGGTTGGAGGGAGTCCACGCCTCTATTATTCGCAGATCGATCCACCGCTCGGATCAGCTCTTCATCGGGAACTTCTGGTCCAGCGCAATGTTGAGCTCGAGGACGTTGACACGCGGTTCACCGAACACACCAAGTGTGCGACCGTCGGAGTGCTCCGCGACCAGGGCCCGAACCTGATCGGCGCTGACGCCGCGGGTCTTGGCGACCCTGGCGATCTGCAGATCGGCGTAGGCAGGGGAGATGTTCGGATCCAGCCCGCTGCCGCTGGCGGTCACCGCGTCGGCGGGAACCGCCGGATCGGCTGCGGCGCCCTTGATCGGCACGATCTGGCCGATCGAGTAATCCTCGCCGAACCTGGCGCATTCCACCCGCACACCCTCGTAGGTGGCCAGGAACGGACGCGCGGTGGTCTGGCACGGCTCGTTGACGCTGACAACCTTGGTCGGGTTCACGACGTTGCCGCCGGCGTCACGGGGACCGATGACCGACAGCACCGCGCCTACGCCGTCGCCGGTGCAGAACGGGCGCTTGCCGTCGACGCCCTCGAGGTCACCAACGGCCTTGCTGCGCGAGCACACCAGGGTCAGCAGGCTGGCCTTGTACCCGTTGTCATCCTCGGGCAGCGACGGATCGGCGGGGGTGTCGACGATGCTCTCCGGGCCCAGGTTCGACGCGCCGGTGGAAAGCGGGTCGTAGCCGGCGCCGGCGGCCGAGGGCCGGCTCTGAAAATACTGCGGCAGTGCATTGCCTTTGTCGTCGGTGAACAGCTGCCCGATCAGGCTGGAGCCCACAGGCTTTCCGTTCACCTCGAGGATCGAACCGTCGGCTTTGTCCTTGAGGCCGGGAATCTGGGCTACCAGCCAGATGAACAGCGGGTAGCCGATCCCGACGATGACGGTGAGCACCAGCAGCGCCCGCAGCGCGGCCCAGTGTTGACGTAGGAGACCGGAGAAACTCATGTCACATCCCTGGCAAGAATTGAACGACGAGGTCGATGACCTTGATCCCGATGAACGGGGCGATGATCCCGCCGAGACCGTACAGGTAGAGGTTGCGGCTCAGCAGTTTCGATGCGCTGCTGGGGGTGTAGCGAACACCCCGCAGCGACAACGGAATCAGCGCGATGATGACGAGCGCATTGAAGATGACCGCGGACAGGATCGCCGACTGCGGGCTGTGCAGCCGCATGATGTTCAGCAGGTCCAGCCCGGGGAACAGGGCTACGAACATCGCCGGGATGATGGCGAAGTACTTGGCGATGTCGTTGGCGATCGAGAATGTGGTGAGCGCACCGCGGGTGATCAACAGCTGCTTGCCGATCTCGACTATCTCGATGAGTTTCGTCGGGTCCGAATCCAGGTCGACCATGTTCCCGGCCTCTTTGGCCGCCGAGGTGCCGGTGTTCATCGCCACGCCCACGTCGGCTTGCGCCAGAGCGGGTGCGTCGTTGGTGCCGTCACCGGTCATCGCGACCAGCTTGCCGCCGGCCTGCTCCTGCTTGATCAGGGCGAGCTTGTCCTCGGGGGTGGCCTCGGCGAGGAAGTCGTCCACCCCGGCCTCGTCGGCAATGGCCTTGGCGGTCAACGGGTTGTCGCCGGTGATCATCACCGTGCGGATGCCCATCTTGCGCATCTCGTCGAACCGTTCCCGCATGCCCTGTTTGACGACGTCCTTGAGGTGGATGACGCCGAGAACTGAGGCGGTGCCAGCCCCGGACTCTTGGACGACCTGGCCGACCACCAGTGGGGTGCCGCCTCCGGCGGAGACCCCGTCGACGATGTCGCCGAGTTGCGTCGGCACGGTACCGCCCTGGTCGCGCACCCACTGCGCGACCGTACTGGCCGCACCCTTGCGGAGCAGGTGCCCGTCGTCCAGGTCGACGCCGGACATCCTTGTGGCAGCCGAGAATTCCACCCACCGCGCGTGGACGAGTTCACCCGGTGTGCGGGCCCGCAGGCCGAACTTCTCCTTGGCGAACACCACAATCGAACGCCCCTCGGGGGTTTCGTCGGCCAGGCTGGACAGCTGCGCGGCATCGGCGAGCTGCTCGGGGGTCACCCCGGTCAGCGGGATGAAATCCGACGCCTGCCGGTTGCCCAGGGTGATGGTGCCGGTCTTGTCCAACAGCAGCGTGTTGACGTCACCGGCGGCTTCGACGGCACGGCCGGACATCGCCAGCACGTTGCGCTGTACCAGCCGATCCATGCCGGCGATACCGATGGCCGACAACAGTGCGCCGATGGTCGTCGGGATCAGGCAGACCAGCAGCGAGACCATGACGATGCCCGAGACGCCGTCGCCGGTGAGCGACAGCGAGTCCGGCACACCGGGGTTGTTGGCCTTGGCGAAAATGGCCAACGGCTGCAGCGTTGCGACGGCGAAGATGAAGATGATCGTCAGTGCGGCCAGCAGGATGTTCAGCGCGATCTCGTTGGGTGTCTTCTGCCGGTTGGCGCCCTCGACAAGGGCGATCATCCGGTCGATGAAGCTCTCGCCGGGCTTCTGGGTGATCTTCACGACGATGCGATCGGAGAGCACGGTGGTGCCGCCGGTGACCGCTGATCGGTCACCGCCGGACTCCCGGATGACGGGTGCCGACTCGCCGGTGATCGCCGACTCATCTACCGACGCAATGCCTTCGAGCACATCGCCGTCGCCGGGGATGACCTGGCCGGCCTCGACCACAACGATGTCGCCTTGGCGCAGCAGCGGGGCAGCGACCTCCTCCTCACTGCCCGGTGTCCCGGGCGACCATCCGGTCAGCCGGCGAGCCATGGTGTCGGCCTTGGTCTTTCGCAGCGACTCGGCCTGGGCTTTGCCGCGGCCTTCGGCGACGGCCTCGGCGAGGTTGGCGAACACCGCGGTCAGCCAGAGCCAGAACACGATCAGCCAGCCGAACCAGCTGGGGTTCAGGATCGCCAGGATGGTGCTCCAGACGGCACCGATTTCGACGATGAACATGACCGGGTTGCGCCACAGCGTGCGCGGGTCGAGCTTGCGCAGCGCATCGGGCAGGGACTTCCACAGCATCGTGGGATCGAGCAGTCCGCCCCGAACTTGTTTCTTTGTGCCCGCGTTCCCGTGGCGGGCTTCGACTGCGGTGACAGTCATGGTCAGTGAATTCCTTCGGCGAGAGGTCCAAGCGCGAGCATGGGCAGGAAGGTGAGGGCCACCAGGATGAGCGCCACGCCGGCGACCATGCCGACGAACTGGGGCCGATGGGTGGGCAGGGTCCCGATCGACTCGGGGGTATGACCCTGCTTGGCCAGGGCTCCGGCCAGGGCGAGCACCAGCACGATCGGCAGGAATCGGCCGAACACCATGGCCAAGCCGAGCGCGGTGTTGTACCACTCGGTGTTGACACTGATGCCCGCGAATGCCGAGCCGTTGTTGTTGGCTGCCGAGGTGAACGCGTAGAGCACCTCGGACAGTCCATGGGGTCCGGTGTTGAGCATGGCCGCGCGCTGCCCCGGCATGGCCATCGCGAAGGCAGTACCCGTCAGCACGAGGAGCGGGGTGACCAGGAAATAGCTTGCCGCCAACTTTATTTCGCGGGGAGTGATCTTTTTGCCCAGATATTCCGGGGTTCGGCCGACCATCAGGCCGGCGATGAAGACGGTGATCACCGCGAGGATGAGCATGCCGTACAGGCCTGATCCGGTGCCGCCCGGCGCGACCTCGCCGAGCTGCATGTTGAACAGGGTCATCATGCCGCCAAGGCTGGTGTAGGAGTCGTGGAACGAGTCCACTGCGCCGGTCGACGTCAGGGTGGTCGCGTCGGCGAAGACCGCCGAGTTGGCCACACCGAAGCGCTGTTCGACGCCCTCCATCGCCGACCCGACAGCCGTGGGCACGGTGCCGTGCGCCTGCAGCTGGAACTGCAGCATCAGGGTCACGCTGATGAGGGCGAGCAAGCTCATCACGGCGGCGATCGCGTAACCCTGCTTGCGGCTCTCCACCATGCGACCGAAGGTGCGCGGCAGCGAGAAGCTGATCACCAGCAGCAGAAAGATCTCCACCCAGTTGGTCCAGGTGGTGGGGTTCTCGAACGGATGCGCCGAGTTGGCGTTGTAGAACCCACCGCCGTTGGTGCCCAGCTCCTTGATGGCCTCCTGGCTGGCCACCGGGCCGCCGGTGATGGTCTGCTGGACACCGGCCAGGGTGTTGACGACCTGGTCATGCAGGTGGAAGTTCTGGATCGCGCCGCCGGTGATCAGCACGATCGCCGCGACGACCGAGATCGGCAGCAGGATGCGCAGGGTGCCGCGCACCAGGTCGACCCAGAAGTTGCCGAGTTCGGTGGCGTTGCGGCGGGCGAACCCGCGCACCAATGCGATCGCGACGGCCATGCCGACCGCGGCGGAGACGAAGTTCTGCACGGCCAGGCCGGCCATCTGCACCAGGTGACCCTGCGTGGACTCGCCGGAGTAGGCCTGCCAGTTGGTGTTCGTGACGAAGCTGACCGCAGTGTTCCAGGCCAGCGCCGGTGTCATCGGAGTGGCCGGATCGTTGAGGTGCAGTGGCAGCTTGCCCTGCACCAACTGGAGAACGAACAGGACCAGGATGCTGATTGCCGAGAAGGCCAGCACGCTGCGGGCGTAGGCGCCCCAGGTCTGCTCGGAGCGCGGGTCGGCGCCGATCACGCGGTAGATGACCCGCTCGACACGGTTGTCCCGTTCCGACGAGTAGACCCGGTACATGTAGTCACCCAGCGGTACGTGCACGACCGCCAGTGCGGCGATGAGCAGTACGAGGAACACGATCCCCGCCGATGTGGTGGTCACTTAGAACCTTTCCGGAAACAGCAGTGCGGCAGCAATGAACAGGGCCAGCAGCACGGCCAAGACGAGACCGACGATGTTCTCGTAGCTCACAGTCGTTCGACCAACTTCTGCACCAGGCCGAGCAGGGCGAAGATCGCCACCGTCAGCAGGAGGAACACAACGACACTCATGCGGCGACGCTAAGGCGCTGGGCGCCCGCCGCCGCCGTCGTTGACGGTTTCTTTACGCCGCGCCGGGTCGTTTTGACGGCCTTCACCGCCGAATTCAGCGAGCCCACACGCGATCGCCAGCCATGTCGAGGCTTGGGCAGGCAGCGTCGTAAAGGGCGCGGGGATGTCGCTACGAGGCCACGACGTGGGTGAAGAAGGTGTGCGGTGACGCTGTCGACGAATTTTCGGTCACTGGTCCGGGGTGCGGCGCGTCAGCGGATCGAGCACCCGGAGATCCGACGGATGATCGGCTACCAGGATTCGTGCGCACCGGCCGCGGAAGTGTCCTTCCCGGCGGCGGTCGTGCGCGATGTCCAGGTGGCCCGCTGGTTGCGCGAGCGTCGGCTGGCCATCGACGTGCGCACGATTGCCGAGTTGCATGCTGCGATCTCCGTCGGCATCCACCCGCTGCTGATGACCGTGCACGCCGATCGGCTGGACCTCGCCGATCTCCGCCGGGCCAGCGCCGCGGGAGTGGGCCGGCTGGTGCTCAGCGATCCCGGACAGGTCAGCTCGTTACCCCGCAAGCGCCCGCAGAATGTGATGTTGCGCAGAGCTGTTGGTGCGCCGATGGGTGGCTGCGACGTCGCGGCGGAGGCGGTGATCGGCCGGCGCTGCACGACGCTGATCGGTCTGGTCTGCGAGATCGGCTGCACCACGGGTGACTTCGGTGCTGTGGGTGCATCGATCAGCGACCTGATCGCGCAGATGAAGCGGATCCGTCATCGGCACAACGTGGTGTTGACCAGGCTCATACTGGGCGTCGGTGACTTCGGTCTCGGCACTGAATCTCGGCCTGCTTGCGGGGGCATCGTCCGGCGCGACCTCGCCGAGCAGATCGACGAATCGCTCGACGATGCATGTGCCGCACTGCGGTTCCCGCGTCCGGTCATCGTGTTGTCGGCGTGATTGTGTTCTCGAAAAATGTTGTCACTGACCGCGTTCGGCGTAGGTCGCCTCGACGCGCTCCTTGATTGGACCCCACCACCACTCGTTGTCGCGGTACCAGTCGATGGTGGCGGCCAGGCCCTCGGCCAGGTCGGTGTGCTTGGGAGCCCAGCCGAGTTCGGCGCACAGCGCGCTCGGGTCGATCGCATAGCGCAAGTCGTGCCCGACCCGGTCGGGGACATGGTCGAAGTCGTCGGCGTCCCGGCCCATCAGCTGCAGGATGAGCCGCAACACCGACAGGTTGTCGCGTTCGCCGTCCGCGCCGATCAGGTAGGTGGAGCCCGCCATCCCGCCCTCCAGGATCCGCCAGACCGCGCTGTTGTGGTCCTCGACGTGGATCCAGTCGCGCACGTTGGCGCCGACGCCGTAGAGCTTGGGCCGGCGGCCGGTGAGGATGTTGGTGATCTGGCGCGGGATGAACTTCTCGATGTGCTGGTAGGGCCCGTAGTTGTTGGAGCAGTTGGAGATCGTCGCGCGCAGGCCGTAGGACCGCACCCAGGCCCGGACCAGCAGATCGGCCGACGCCTTGGTCGCCGAATACGGGCTGGACGGGTTCAGCGGGGTGGCGGCGGTGAAGCGTTCGCCGCCGTCCAGTGGCAGGTCGCCGTACACCTCGTCGGTGGAGATGTGATGCAGCCGCACGCCGTGCCGGCGAACGGCTTCCAGCACCGTGAACGTGCCGACGACGTTGCTGCGGACGAACACCGCGGGCGCGGCCAGCCCGTTGTCGACGTGGGTTTCGGCGGCGAAATGTACGACGGCGTCGGACTCCGCGACCAGCCGGTCCACCAGCGGCTCGTCGGTCACGTCGCCCTCGACCAGCCGGATGTGGTCGGCGACGGGACGCAACGATTCACGGCTCCCGGCGTAGGTGAGCGCGTCCAGTACGGTCACCGAGACCGCGGGCCGTTCCCGCACGGTGCTGTGGACGAAGTTGGCGCCGATGAACCCGGCACCACCCGTCACCAACAGCCGCATGGTGCCACCCTAACCGGCACCCCGCGCGATCACCCGGCGGCGGTCAGCCCCAGCGGCCCGGCCAGTTCGGTCAATGTCGGCAGCAGTCGGTCCCAGCCGCCGAGCACCTGGATCGCCACGTGGTCGGCGCCGACGTCGAGGTGTTCGGCCAGGCGCGCGGCGACCGCCTCGGCGGTGCCGTGGGCGACCACCCCGTCGATCAGTTTGTCGCTGCCCGGCGGCTCGACATCGGCGTCGGTGAAGCCCAGCCGCTTCCAGTTGTTGACGTAGTTGCTCAACCCCAGATAGAAGCCGACGCTGTCGCGGCCGAGTGCCCGGGCCGCGTCGGTGTCGGTCGTCAGCACCACCTTGTGCTCGGGGGCCAGGAACACAGTCGGGCCCACTTCGTTGCGCGCTTTTCCGGTGTGCTCGGGCGTGGTCAGGTACGGATGCGCCCCGGCACTGCGCTGCGCGGCCAGGTGCAGCACCTTCGGGCCGAGCGCAGCGATCACCCGGCGGCTGGTCGGCACGTGCAGGTCGTCGAGCTTGTCGAGATAGGTCACCAGTGCCTCGTAGGGCTTGGTGTACTCCTGCGTGTGCTCGGGGTGACCGACGCCGACGCCGAGCAGAAACCTTCCTGGATAAGCGTTTTCGATGCGGTGGTAGGACTCGGCGACCTCGTCGGCCGGCGCGCTCCAGATGTTCACGATGCCGGTGGCGACGGTCAGGTTCTCGGTCTGGGCGAGGATCGGCTCGACGAACGCCAGATCGGCGGCCGGCGACCCGCCGACCCACACCGCGCCGTAGCCGAGCTTCTCGATCTCGGCGGCCTGTTCCGGTGTGACCGCACCGCCGGTCCACACCCCGTAGCGGCCGAGATCGGGTTTGAGCAGCGACGGATTGGTCACGGGTTCCTCTCGGAGTGGGTGAGTCCCAACGGACCGGCCAATGCGGCCAGCGCATCCACCAGCTTGTCAGACGAGGTGAGGACCTGGACAGGTACGTGGTCCGCCCCGGCGTCGAGGTGTTCGGTCACCCGCGCCGCGATCGCCTCAGGCGTGCCGTAGGCCACCACCGCGTCGACCAGCCGGTCACTGCCGGGCTTGGCGACGTCGGAGTCGGTGAAACCCAGCCGCTTCCAACTGTTCAGGTAGTTCTGCAGATCCAGGTAGATCTCCAGCGCTTTCCTGCCGACCTGGCGGGCTCGGTCGGGATCGGTGGTCAGCACCACCTTGTGTTCGGGCGCCAGGAATGCCTCGGGGCCGATCAGGCGGCGCGCCTCGGCGGTGTGTTCCGGTGTGGTCAGGTACGGGTGTGCGCCGGCGCTGCGGGCGGCCGAGAGCTTGAGTACCTGCGGCCCGAGCGCGGCGACAACCCGTCGGTGGGCGGGCACCCCGTACTCGTCGAGTCTGTCGAGGTAGCTGCGCAGCGCGTCGATCGGCTTCTGGTATTGCTGGTGGGCTTCGGGATGACCGACACCGATACCGAGCAAGAACCGGCCGGGGTAGGCCGTCTCGATGCGGTGGAATGACTCGGCCACCGGGCCGGCGTCGGCGGTCCAGATGTTGACGATGCCGGTGGCCACCTTCAACGTCGTGGTGTTGGCCAAAATGGGCTCCACCCAATCCAACTCGGCCGGTGGTGAGCCACCTACCCACACCGCGCCGTAGCCGAGCGATTCGATTTCTGCGGCCTGCTGCGGGGTGACTCCGCGGCCGAAGGAGCCGAACCGGCCCAGATCAGGTTTGTCGGTCATGGCACATCTCCTCGGGCCCGGGGCGGCTGATGCTTGCGACAACCCGCGATCGGCGCTCGGCTATTCCGCCGCGGCGAGTTCCACCGGCGTCGCCGCGATCGGTGCGGACGCCACCAGCGGCAACAGGATGGTGAACCGGGTGTTGCCGGGTTGCGACTCGACCCGGATGTCGCCCTGATGCTTCTCGACGATGATCCGCCGCGCGAGGTCCAGGCCGAGGCCGTCACCCTCGCCGAACGGCTTGGTGGTGAAGAACGCGGTGAAGATCCGATCGATGATCTCGTCGGGGATGCCCGGGCCGTCGTCACAGATCTCCACTCGGATCATGTCGTCACCCTGGCGCGCGGTCCGGATCGTCAGAGTGCCGCGGCCCTTCATCGCCTGGATCGCGTTGTTGATGATGACGTCCCAAACCTCGTTCAAACCGCCTGGGTAACAGGCAATCTCGGGAATGGTCTTGTCCCATTCCTTGACCAGTTTGATGGGCTTGTCGGGGCCGATCTTGTCACCGAAGAGCGTCTTCAGCGTGCTGTGCAGCAACTCGTGGACGTTGGCGACCTGGTATTCGGCCCGGTCCATCTGGGAGTACTTCTTGGCTCCGGCGAGCAGACCCGAGATGCGCTCGCTGGCGTCGGCGATCTCGTTCATCCGCAGCTCGGTGTCGATGGTGTACTTCAGCCAGCCGATGGCGCTCTGCAGGGTCGCCGAGCAGTCGACGGAGTCGATCGACGCCTCGACGCGTTCCAGCCAATCGACGTCCAGACCGGCTTCGACGAAGGTCGGGGCGTAATCCCAGGCTCCGGCGATGCCGTGGTCGTCCAACCAGTCGCCGACCTGATCCTCGCGGTCGGAGGTCTCCAGCGCCGACAGTTCCTGGGCCTTCGATTTGGCGACCATCTCGGCGACTTCGTCCTGGATGCGTACCAGGACGCGCAGCGCTTCGGGGGTGAACTTGCCGTCGGCCAGCATCGCGAGCTTGTAGCGCATCTTGCCGACGCCCTCGCGCAGATCGGCCACGGCCCGCGCGGTGGCCGCCGCGGGGTTGTTCAGCTGGTGGGTCAGCCCGGCGGTGATGGTGCCGAGCGCCAGCAGCTTCTGCCGCTGACCGATGATCTGGCTCTGACGCCGCCCGCCGACCATATGGCCTTCGAGCAGATGGACGGCCATCGGGAACTCGGTCCTCATGAACTGCGCGAACGCGTCGGCGTCGAGCACGAAGAACCGCGACGGCTTGGTCACCCGCACCGATGCCTGATAGAGCTGCTCCTCATCGGGGATGTAGGCCGACCAGGCTCCGCAGTACACCCCGCGTTGCGAGGTGCGGTTGGTCTCGACGTCCACCCCACCGGAGCGTTTGGTCATCACCAATTCGCCCTCGAGCAGCACGTAGAAGCAGGTCGCCGGCTCACCCTCGGTGCACACCGGCCCGGACTCGAAGACGCAGATGTGCCCGTTCTCGCACAACGTCTGCAACTGCTCGTCCGAGAGCTTCTCGAACAGGAACAGGGTCCGCAGTTCGTTGGGCAGGCATTTCTCACCCATCGTCTTCTCCTTGCTGGTTACGCCTCGGCCAAGTAGCGGTGCACCAACATCACCGCCATCGACCCTTCGCCGACGGCGGCCGCCACCCGTTTGGCTGACTCGGCGCGCACGTCTCCTGCAACAAAGACACCGGGCACACTTGTTTCCAGGTGGTGCGGCGGGCGGTCCAGACTCCAGCCGGCCACGTTGAGCAGGTCCGGTCCGGCCAGGACGAAGCCATGGTCGTCGACGGCGACGACCTCTTTGAGCCAGTCGGTGCGCGGTTCGGCGCCGATGAAGCAGCACATCCGGCTCGCCTGGACGGTTTCCCGCTCGCCGGTCTGCCGGTTCTCCAGCACCAGTCCGGTCAGGTGATCGTCCTCGCCGAGGGTGTCGACCACTTCGGTGCAGGTGCGCACGGTGATCGTGTCGTTCTTCTCGATCTGCTGGATCAGGTAGTGCGACATCGACGCTTCCAGTGACGGCCCGCGCACCAGCATGGTCACCGAGCGCGCCTCGCGGGACATGAACATGGCGGCCTGGCCGGCCGAGTTGGCGCCGCCCACGATGTAGACGTCCTCGCCGCGGCATTCGGAGGCGTCGGACACCGAGGCCCCGTAGTAGACGCCGCGTCCCACGTAGTTGCAGGCCGGGTCGTCGGGGTTGTCCCAGCATCCGGTGACCCGCAGCTGCCGGTAGTCGACGCCGGTGGCCAGGATGACCGCCCGGGCCGCGATGCTGTCGCCGTCGGAGAACTCGATGGTGCGGGCGGTCCCCGCCTCGCCGGCCGACAGCCGGACCGCTTTACGGGTGGTGATGACCTCGGCGCCGAACCGCTCGGCCTGCCGGCGCGCCGACGTGGTCAGCTCCGCCCCGGAGACGCCGGTGGGGAAGCCGAGGTAGTTCTCGATCCGGGAGCTGCGTCCGGCCTGGCCGCCGGTGGTCGTCTCCTCGATCAGGACCGTCTTGAGCCCTTCGGAGGCGCCGTAGACGGCGGCCGCCAGCCCGGCCGGCCCGCCGCCGATGACGGCGAGGTCGTACATCTCCAGCGACGGGGTGGTCGACAGGCCCAGCATCGCGGCCAGCTCGGCATCGGTGGGGTCGACCAGGATCTGGCCCTGCTCGCTGATCACCACCGGCAGCGCGAAGCCGTCCAGTCCGCCCGCGTCGAGCAGCTGCTTGCCTTTGGGCTCGTCGGCGTTGAACGCCCGGAACGAATGCAGGTTGCGGGCCAGGAACTGACGGACCTCCCAGGACCGCTCACTCCACCGATGCCCGATCACCTTGGTGTGCGGGATGGCCCGGTCGCCGGTGGCGTGCCAGGCCTCCAGCAGGGCGTCGATCACCGGATAGAGCTTCTCCTCCGGCGGATCCCACGGCTTGAGCAGGTAATGGTCGAGGTCGACGACGTTGATGGCGTCGATCGCAGCGTGGGTGTCGGCGTAGGCGGTCAGCAGGACGCGCCGCGCCATCGGGTAGACGTCCATCGCCTCTTCGAGGAATTGGATGCCGCTCATCTGCGGCATCCGGTAGTCGGCGACGAACACCGCGACGGTCTCGCCGCGCAGTTTGAGTTCGTTGATCGTCTCCAGCGCGTCCGGCCCGGATTCCGCGCGGACGATGCGGTACCGCTCGCCGTAATGGCGGCGAAGGTCGCGGGCCACAGCGCGCGAGACGGCCGGGTCGTCGTCCACGGTGAGAATGACGGGTTTGCGGGGCTGGGGGGCGGGTCCAGTCATCACTGTCCAGTATGCGCCCGCTGTCCAGTCGTTATTAGGGTGGGCTTGCTGGGCTAGGCGATCTGGTCGCACCCGGCTGACCCGGACCCTAAGGTGAGGTCAGCACGGTTGCGCGACGGTTTTGGAGTAGCGCGCCGGAGCGGGTATCGTGGACCGGCGGTGCGGTATCCGCGCCGACTCTTGCGTGCCCTGTCCTGGAACTCCTGGAATTTCCTGCTTCCGGCTCACGTTTTGCAGTCGGGGCGAATGCTGCCCCAAACCCAGAAAGCAGGATCTGAGAGGTTATGGCCAAGAAAGACGGTGCCATCGAGGTCGAGGGCCGCGTGGTCGAGCCCCTGCCCAATGCGATGTTTCGCATTGAGCTGGAGAACGGACACAAGGTGCTCGCTCACATCAGCGGCAAGATGCGGCAGCACTACATCCGCATCCTTCCCGAGGACCGGGTGGTGGTGGAGCTCTCTCCCTACGACCTGACCCGGGGTCGCATTGTGTACCGGTACAAGTAACGCCCCGACCGCGAACCAGCACGAACCGAATAAACCACTCCAGAACTAGAAGGATCGAACAGCCGTGAAGGTGAACCCGAGCGTCAAGCCGATCTGCGACAAGTGCAGGGTGATCCGCCGGCATGGGCGGGTCATGGTGATCTGCTCTGATCCGCGCCACAAGCAGCGCCAGGGCTGAGCAGTACGCCCCTAGCGGTACCCACAACTGAATGCAGACCTCCCAGTGCCACTGACTGGATTCGCCAGTGAGCCACGCCCGGATCGGAGGCCGGGCCCCGACGCCGTCGGGAACGGACTGGGAACAGACCTCCGCATAGAAGAAGGAATCACTGCCTGATGGCACGTCTCATGGGCGTTGATCTCCCGCGCGACAAGCGCATGGAGATCGCGCTGACCTACATCTACGGCATCGGCCGTACCCGCTCCCAGGAAATCCTGGCCGCGACCGGCATCGACCGGGATCTGCGCAGCAAGGACCTCACCGATGATCAGGTGACCCAGCTGCGCGACTACATCGAGGGCAACGATCTCAAGGTGGAGGGTGACCTGCGCCGCGAGGTGCAGGCCGACATCCGCCGCAAGATCGAGATCGGCTGCTACCAGGGCCTGCGGCACCGCCGCGGACTGCCGGTGCGTGGCCAGCGGACCAAGACCAATGCGCGTACCCGCAAGGGCCCGAAGCGCACCATCGCCGGCAAGAAGAAGGCCAGGTAACCCGAAGTGGCACAGGCAAAAAAGGCAGGGCAGGGCGGCCCCAAGAAGGGGCAGAAGACCCGTCGCCGGGAAAAGAAGAACGTCCCGCACGGCGCCGCCCACATCAAGAGCACGTTCAACAACACGATCGTCTCGATCACCGATCCCCAGGGCAACGTCATCGCCTGGGCGTCGTCGGGTCACGTCGGCTTCAAGGGCTCGCGCAAGTCGACCCCGTTCGCCGCGCAGCTGGCTGCCGAGAACGCCGCTCGCAAGGCTCAGGAGCACGGCGTCAAGAAGGTCGACGTGTTCGTCAAGGGCCCGGGTTCGGGCCGCGAGACCGCGATCCGCTCCTTGCAGGCCGCCGGCCTGGAGGTCGGTGCGATTTCCGACGTCACACCGCAGCCGCACAACGGCTGCCGTCCGCCCAAGCGGCGCCGGGTCTAGGGAGGATCTGACACATGGCTCGTTATACCGGACCCGCAACCCGCAAGTCGCGCCGTCTCGGCGTCGACCTGGTTGGCGGCGATCAGTCGTTCGAGAAGCGCCCCTACCCGCCCGGCCAGCACGGCCGCGCGCGGATCAAGGAGAGCGAATACCGCCAGCAGCTGCAGGAGAAGCAGAAGGCTCGCTTCACCTACGGGGTGCTGGAGAAGCAGTTCCGCAAGTACTACGAAGAGGCCAACCGTTCGGCCGGCAAGACCGGTGAGAACCTGCTCCAGATCCTGGAGACCCGCTTGGACAACGTCGTGTACCGCGCCGGCCTGGCGCGCACCCGGCGGATGGCGCGCCAGCTGGTCAGCCACGGCCACTTCACGGTCAACGGTGTCAAGGTCAACATCCCGAGCTACCGGGTGTCGCAGTACGACATCATCGACATCAAGGACAAGTCGCTGAACACGCTGCCCTTCGAGGTCGCCCGTCAGACCGCGGGTGAGCGTCCGATTCCGTCCTGGTTGCAGGTCGTGGGCGAACGTCAGCGAATCCTGGTCCACCAGTTGCCCACTCGCGAGCAGATCCAGGTCCCGCTCGCCGAGCAGCTGATCGTCGAGTTCTACTCGAAGTAAGAGGCGTCCGCGCGGCGACCGCCGCGCGGATCACTTAACGGCATCAAATAGCGGGTGCCGAGAAGGAGATACGAAAAACCATGCTGATTTCTCAGCGTCCCACCCTGAGCGAAGAGGTCATCGCCGAGAACCGCTCCCAGTTCGTCATCGAACCGCTGGAGCCGGGTTTCGGTTACACCCTTGGCAATTCGCTGCGGCGCACGCTGCTGTCGTCGATCCCCGGCGCGGCGGTGACGAGCATCCGCATCGACGGCGTGCTGCATGAGTTCACCACCGTGCCCGGTGTGAAGGAAGACGTCACCGACATCATCCTGAACCTCAAGGGCCTGGTCGTGTCGTCCGAGGTGGACGAGCCGGTCACCATGTACCTGCGCAAGCAGGGCCCGGGCGAGGTCACCGCCGGTGACATCGTGCCGCCGGCCGACGTGATGGTGCACAACCCCGACATGCACATCGCCACCCTCAACGACAAGGGCAAGCTCGAGGTCGAGCTGGTGGTCGAGCGTGGCCGCGGTTACGTGCCTGCCGTGCAGAACAAGGCCTCCGGCGCGGAGATCGGCCGCATCCCGGTCGATTCCATCTACTCGCCGGTGCTCAAGGTGACCTACAAGGTGGAGGCCACCCGCGTCGAGCAGCGCACCGACTTCGACAAGCTGATCCTCGACGTCGAGACGAAGAACTCGATCAGCCCGCGTGACGCCCTGGCGTCGGCGGGTAAGACCCTGGTCGAATTGTTCGGTCTGGCACGGGAACTCAACGTCGAGGCCGAGGGCATCGAGATCGGCCCGTCGCCTGCCGAGGCCGATCACATCGCGGCGTTCGCGCTGCCGATCGACGACCTGGACCTGACGGTTCGTTCGTACAACTGCCTCAAGCGCGAGGGTGTGCACACCGTCGGTGAACTGGTCGCCCGCACGGAGTCCGATCTGCTGGACATCCGTAACTTCGGCCAGAAGTCGATCGACGAGGTCAAGATCAAGCTGCACCAGCTGGGTCTGTCGCTCAAGGACAGCCCGGCCAGCTTCGATCCGTCCGAGGTCGCCGGCTACGACGTCGCCACCGGTACCTGGAACAGCGATGCCGGATACGACCTGGACAGCGACCAGGACTACACCGAAACCGAAGAGCTCTAACAAGTCCGTCCCGGCCCTACCTGACACGGGGGTCGGCCCCATTTAGGAGATAGTCGCCATGCCCAAGCCCACCAAGGGACCCCGCCTCGGCGGGTCGTCCTCACACCAGAAGGCGATTCTGGCCAACCTGGCCACCTCGCTCTTCGAGCACGGCCGGATCAAGACCACCGAGCCGAAGGCGCGGGCGCTGCGGCCGTACGCCGAGAAGCTGATCACCCACGCCAAGAAGGGTGCGCTGCACAACCGGCGTGAGGTGATGAAGAAGATCCGCGACAAGGACATCGTGCATGTGCTGTTCGCCGAGATCGGACCCTTCTTCGCTGACCGTGAGGGCGGCTACACCCGCATCATCAAGGTCGAGCCGCGCAAGGGCGACAACGCCCCGATGGCGGTCATCGAGCTGGTGCGGGAGAAGACGGTGACTTCCGAGGCCAACCGGGCTCGCAAGAGCTCGGCCGCCAAGAAGGCCGCGCCGGCTGCGGTCGAGGAGGCCCCGGTCGAGGAGGCCCCGGCCGAAGAGTCCGTCGAGGAGATCCAGGCAGAAGACACCGCCATCGCCGACGCCCAGACGGCGGAGGCCGCTGACGAGGTCGCCGAGGAGCAGGCGTCGGAATCCGCCGAGGATTCGGACGCTGACAAGTCCTGACGCCATGAGTGCGAACCTGCCCGTCACCGATTCCGGTGGCGGGCAGGTTCGTCTTCGGCTCGACATCGCTTACGACGGAACCGAATTCACGGGCTGGGCGGTACAAGACGGGTTCCGTACGGTCGCCGGCGTCCTCGAGGACGCCTTCTCGACGGTGTTCCGTGAACCGGTGCGGCTGTTCGGGGCCGGCCGAACCGACACCGGCGTGCATGCCACCGGTCAAGTGGCCCATCTCGACGTGCCGGCCGATGCGCTCGTCCACTCCTATCCGCGCCGTGCCCGGCCCGCCGAGCCGGAGTTCCGCCCGCTGGTCCGCCGATTGGCGCGGTTCCTGCCCGAGGATGTCCGGGTCCGCGACATCGTGCGGGCGCCGGCCGGATTCGATGCCCGCTTCTCGGCGCTTCGCCGGCACTACGCATACCGGCTGGCGCTGGCCCCCTACGGCGCCGACCCGCACATGGCGCGGTACGTGACACCGTGGTCCAAGCCGCTGGACGTCGAGGCCATGGTGGAGGCATCCCGGCATCTGGTGGGGCTGCACGATTTCGCCGCGTTCTGTCGGCACCGGCCCGGCGCGACCACCATCCGGGATCTGCAGCGGCTGGACTGGGTTCGGAAAGCCGAGGGCGATCTGGTGACCGCCTACGTCAGCGCCGACGCGTTCTGCTGGTCGATGGTGCGGTCATTGGTCGGCGCGCTGCTGGCCGTGGGGGAGGGTCGGCGCGAACCCGATTGGTGCGCAACACTGTTGAGCGCAACGACCCGCTCGAGCGATTTCGCCGCCGCACCGGCGCGCGGTCTCACGCTGACCGGTGTGGACTATCCGCCCGACGACCAGTTGGCCGCCCGCATCGGCGTCACCCGCGACCTGCGGACGCTACCGGACCCCTAGAGCCTGCCCGCCACGAAATCGGCTGCCTGATCGATCATTCCGGCCTTCTGATAGGCGTTGGCGAGATGATCGGGCCAGTTGGCTTCCCAGGTGTCCGGGTCGGCCGGGTTGCAGATCGGGTCCGCGCCGTGACACAGCTCGATGGTGCGGTCGGTGAACGCCGGATTGAAGTTGGTGATCGGGCCCAGCCACTGGGTTCCGTTGCCGAACAGGGCGACTGCCGCGATGTGGCTGTCGGCACCGGCCGGCAAAGGCGTCTTGAATCCCATGATCGTGATCGGAAGTGCCAGCACCATGTCGGTGGCTGCCGCACCCAACGAGTAGCCGCCGAGAACCAGCCGGGTGTTCGGGCAGTTGTTCATGTTGTAGAGGATGCGCTGGCTGATGTCGTTGGCGCCGATGTCGACCTGGTTGTCGGCGGGATACTTCACCGCGTACACACCGATGTTCTTGGCGACCCTGGATCGCAGTGCGCTGACGAAGCTGTTGCCGATCACGCCGGCGCCCGGCGATTCGAGGCGCCCGCGCGCGAAGATCACTTCGACATCGGGGCAGCCCGCCGCCACGGCGACGGGCGCCGACGGTGCTGCACCGCCGGGCAGGGCCGCCGGACCGACCAGCATGGCCGCCGCCGCGGCGAGGGTCGCGACCGCCCTGCGCGGGGTCCGTCGGGTCCGCACGTCAGAGCCTGTCCGCGGTGAATTGGGCGGCCTGGTCGACCAGGCCGGACCCGATGTAGGCGTCCTGCAGATGCGAGGACCAGTTGCCGACCAGGGTGTTGGGATCGATCCCATTGCAGATCGGGTCGTCGACGTTGCACTGGTCGATGGTCTTCGAGCCGTAGAGCGGGCTGTTCTGCGCCGAGACCGGGCCGAAGATGCTGCGGGTGCCGTTGCCGAAGAGCACGACGGCGGCGACATGGTCGGCGACCGACGCCGGCAGCGGGTTGGTGTATCCGAATTGGGATTCGGTGGCACCGACGACGACGTCGACCACCGCGGCGCCCAGCGAGTACCCGCCCGGTACCAGGCGGGTGTTCGGGCAGTTGGCCGCCATGTACTGCATGTGCCTGCTCATGTCGTTGGCGCCCGGGACGATGTCCCAGTCGGCGACGTAGTTGACGCCGTACGTGCCCACGCTCTTGGGGGTTTTGCCGCGCAGCGCGTCGACGAACGCCTGGCCGATGCGGCCGATGCCGGGTGGCTCGAAGCGGCCGCGGGCGAAGATCACCTCGGCGTCTGGACAGTCCGCGGCGGTCGCCACGGCGGTGGGCAACAGCGGTGCGGCAACCGACATGATCGCTGCCGCACCGCTCAGCAAGGCCTTGACGCGCATGCCAGCCATGGTAGACGAGGCGCGACGTGTGCTGAGCAAATAATCCCGCGGGCTACAGCAGGCCGGCGAGGAAGCCTGCCGCCTGAGCCGGTGCCGGGCCGGCCTCGTAGTCGGTGTGCGCGAACGGATTGCGGCCCCGCGAGCAGATGGGGTCGCCGTCGTTGCACAGGTCGATGCCCTTGCCGGCGAACGATCCGCCGGCCGAGGTGATCGGAATGCCGAACTTCGCCGACGGGTTGCCGAACACCGCCAGCCCGGCGACCCGGTTGGCCAGCCCGCCCGGCAGCGGCGGCGCGGACCCGATATCGCCCACCTTGTTGCCCAGCGGTGGTATCCCGACCAGCATGTCGACCACCGCAGCGCCCTGCGAGTAGCCCCCGAGCACGAACCGGGTCGACGGGCAGGCCGCCGAGGTGGCGGCGATGTGATTGGTCGCGTCGTTCGCGCCGTCGGCGGCGCCCAGGAAGTCGTAGGTGGCCGGGTAGTTCACCGCGTAGCTGCTCACCGTCCGGCCGTTGAGCTGGGCCGCCAGCGAGTCGGTCAGAGCTTGTCCGACGCGGCCGATCCCGGCCGGCTCGCTGGTGCCGCGGGCGAAGACCACCTCGACGTCGGGGCACGGTTCGGCGTGGGCCGCCGGGGCGGCCGTCGTCGGCGCGAGCAGCCCGACGGTCGCGGCGACGACAGCCGCGCAGGAAACCCCGGCAATGCGAGACGGTGTCATGGTCGGCCTGGCCATGCGGATGAGACCCCCTTGGTCGCGGGCAGTGGGCTAATAGTCACACAACAGTCCGGGACGCCCAAACCGTCGCGATCTAGAGCAGGTTGGCGACGAACGCGGCGGCCTGGCTGGCCGACCCGTCCCCGCCGTACGCGCGGTGGGCCGGTACGTCGTTGCCGTCGGTGCAGATCGGGTCGCCGGCGTTGCACAGATCGATGGCGCGGCTGCCGTAGACGGGGCTGGAGGTCAGTGGCAGTCCGACCTTGGCGGTCGGGTTGCCGAAGACCGCCAGGCCGGCGACATGGTCGGGCACGTTGGGTGGCAGCGGGTTGTTGAAGCCGATCGCGGGGAAGGGCACTGAGGTGATGATGTCGATGATCGCCGCACCCTGGGAGTAACCGCCCAGCACCAGCCGGGTGTCCGGGCAGGTGTTCACCACGTTCTGGATGAATGCGCTGGCATCGTTGGCGCCGTCGGCAGCGGCCAGGAAGTCGTAGCTGGCCGGATAGTTGACGGCGTAGACACCCATCGAGCGGTTGCCGATCCGGCCGCGCAGCGAGTTGACGAACGCCTGCCCGACTCGCCCGATGCCCGGCGGCTCGTCGGTGCCCCTGGCGAACACCACCTGCACATCGTTGCAGTCGGCAGCCGCCCTCGGCAGGGTGGCCGGGCTGACCAGCGCCGTCATCACGACCACGACGGCAGCCGCGAGGGCAGGCAGAACACGCTTCGACACAGCGGTAGACGTCACATCTGGATGTTACCGATGGGAGGCCTGTTTCATTCCCGACGTTTGCTCCGCGCGGCGCGGGCGGGTCAGGCCTTGGCGCCGGATGTGACCTCTTCGATCGGGCCCGCGTCGGGCCAGGCCGCTGCGGTGACCGCGGCGCTGCGGTCGCCCTGGCGGGCCAGCGCCAGGCCGAGCAGCACCACCACCCCGCCGATGGCCTGGGTGGCGGTGACGGCCTCGCCCAGCAGCACCCATGCCGACAACACGGCGAACAGCACCTCGCCCAGGCCGACCAGGGACGCGAAGCTCGGCCGCAACCGTGCCACGCCGCTGATGCCCAGCGTGTAGGCGATCGCCGTGGCGACCACGGCCAGCATGATCACCGGCACCCACCACGGCACCATCAGCCCGGCGACGTCGGCGTCGTTGGCGGTGAAGGCCAGCGGCATCACGCCGGTCAGGCCGAGCAGGCCGACGGCGATGGCGCCGATCACCAGACCGCCGGCAGCCAGGGTGATCGAGTTCAGTCCGCTGCCGTCGGCGGTGACCTCGTCGGACATCATGAAGTAGCAGGCCGCGCAGATCGCCGCGGCGAGTCCCCACGCCACCCCGATCGCGTTGATGTGGGCGGTGCCGGAGAAGACGTTGAGTACCAGCATGATTCCGGCCACTGCCAAGGCGACGCCGGCCAAGGTCATGGCGCGTGGACGGCGACGGGTGGTTCCCCAGATCCAGCCGACGACGAGAATCGGGGCGGTGTATTCCAGCAGCAGTGCGACCCCGACCGACAGGTGCGAGACGGCGTTGTAATAGCAGAGCTGGGCGCCGGCGATCGGGATGAGCCCGTAGGCCACCACGGTGCGGGCGTGTGCGCGGGCTTCGGCGATCCAGTCCGGTTTGACGATCGTGGCGAAGACGGCCATCACCAGCGCGCCGCCGGCCAATCGGGCGGTGACTGCGGCGGTAGGCGACCAACCGGCGCCCATCAAGGCCTTGGCGAAGGGGCCGGACATGCCGAACGTGAACGCCGATCCGATGGCGAACAGCAGACCCAGGCGGAAGTGGTCTTGGCCACGAACGGTCGTCGACACGGGCACCCCCTTGAATGTAATGAGTAAAATGATCGTTGGTCATGACATTACGGCCGAGGGGGTCATGAGTCAAATGAATTTCAGTCATGACACGGAGCTCACGTTGCGGGCTGCGTGTGCACTGGTTAACAGCGACCGGGTCGATGGCGAACAGCTGGCCGATCAGCCTGCCCTGGACGCCTACCTGAGCACCTATGGCTGGACCGGGCGGCGTGATCACGACGACGCCGAGCTGGCGTCCGTGCACACCCTGCGGGGGCGACTGGGCCGGATCTGGGCCGCCGCCGACGACGAGACCCGGGTGGTCGGCCAGATCAATGCCCTGCTGTCGGACACCCGTGCGGCGCCATGGCTGACCCGCCATCCCGAGATGCCGGAGTGGCACCTGCACCTGGCCTCCATCCACGACCCACTGGCCCAACGCATGGGCGCCGAGATGGCGATGTCGCTGGCCGACCTGGTGCGCGGTGGCGAGCTGCGCAGGCTGAAGATCTGCGCGGCACCGGATTGCGATGCGGTCCTGGTGGACCTCTCCCGCAACCGCTCGCGGATGTTCTGCGACACCGGCAACTGCGGTAACCGCCAGCATGTTGCCGCTTATCGGGAGCGCCGCTCGAAAGAGGCGTAGCGTCAACGGCCATGCGCGCACGGGGGCGTGACATCGACATCGCGGTATTCGGGGCCACCGGTTACGTCGGCAAGCTCACCGCCGGATATCTGGCGAAGACCGGCTCGGGGCTTCGCATCGCGCTGGCCGGCCGCTCGCAGCACCGACTCGAGGCGGTCCGCAACGGTCTCGGTGGCCGGGCCAGGGACTGGCCGCTGGTCGTTGCCGACGTGGATCACCCCGATTCGCTGGCGGCGTTGGCGGCCCGAAGCCGATTGGTGCTCAACGCCGTTGGCCCCTACATCAGCTACGGCCTACCGGTGGTCACGGCCTGCGCAGAGCGGGGCACCGACTATGTCGATCTCACCGGCGAGGTCCCGTTCGTGCGGCGCAGCATCGACCAAAGCCACCATCGCGCGCAGGACAGCGGAGCGCGCATCGTGCATTCGTGCGGATTCGACTCGATCCCCTCTGATCTCACGGTGTACGCGCTGAGCCTGCGCGCCGCGGCCGACCGCGCAGGCGACCTGGCAGAGACGACCCTCGTGCTGCGGGACTACTCCGGCGGTTACGCCGGTGGTTCGGTGGCCACCATGGTCGAACTGATGCGGCTGGCCTCCTCGGATTCCGCTGTACGCCAGATGCTCGACGACCCCTACAGCCTGAGCCCCGACCGCGCCGCCGAGCCCGATCTGGGTCACCAACCCGACCTGCCCTTGTTGCCGGGTCAACAGATCGCCCCCGAACTCGCCGGGTTGTGGACCAGTGGTTACGTCATGGCGCTGTACAACACACGCTGTGTGCGCCGCTCCAACGCCCTGATGGACTGGGCCTACGGTCGCAGCTTCCGCTACACCGAGACGCTCATCATGGGATCGTTTCCGGGCGCGCCGTTGATCGGAGCGATGTTCAACGCAGGCATTGCCACCGCATCCCGCTTCGGTGGCCACTATTTGCGGCTGCTGCCAACGGGTTTGGTGGAGCGCATGACACCCGCGGCGGGAACCGGCAACGACATGGGCGCGCGTGGCCATTACCGGGTCGAGACGTACGCGACCACCACGACCGGGCGCCGTTACCGGGCGACGATCGCCCAGGCCGCCGACCCGGGTTATTCGGCGACCGCGGTGCTGGCCGGGGAGAGCGCGTTGGCTCTCGTGCTGGATCGCGATCGCCTGCCTGATCGCCACGGGGTGATCACGCCGGCCGCGGCGATGGGGGACGTGCTGCTCGACCGGTTACCGGCCGCCGGGGTCGCGTTCGAGACCGTCGGCCTGCCATGACCTCTCACGGCATGTAGAAGCCGCGGATGCGGTGGAAGCGGCCGTGCCCCAGTAAGGCGTTGGCGGCCTGCAGCCCGGACACGACGGCGGCTTCGATGCAGCCCGCGTTGATTCCCGAGTCGGTCCAGTCCCCGGCGAGAACGAGGTTGTCGTAACCGCTTTCATCGGGCCGCAGCCGGTACTTGTCGGACCCGGGCACCGACAGCACGTAGCGATCGGACGGGTCGATGTTGACACTGACGTGCTGGGTCTCCAACGCCGCGAACCCCGTTCGGCCGCCGGCGCCGGCCAGCAACCCCCAGGAAAAGCCGCCCTCGCTCACCGCGCCGGGTAGATACAGCCCGACGTGTCGGTCCAGGTAGTCCACGGCGTTCGCCAGCACCCGGGCCCGGCACCCGGCCACGTAGGCGGACGGGTCGTCGGCGGTCGGCCACGGTGCGTCGAAGGCCCCGCAGAAGTACGCCACCGTGTGCGGTTCCTCGGAGTCCGGCCAGCGTTCGGCCCACAAGGTCTGCCCCATCGACGCCCACGTGTCGAACGGGGACACGTAGCCGCTGGTGGTGACCCCGGGCCGGTGCCAGCCCAGAGCCGACTCGGTCGGCCGCAGCCAGAGTTGGACCGACTGGGTGGCCACCGTGCGGACGTGTGCGGTCATCTCCGCCCACTCCCGGCGGTCGGCGATCAGTTCGCCTGCCACCAGTTCGACCATGGCCAGCGACGTCGCCAGCACCACGTGGTCGAAGTCCTTGCCGCGCCGCAGAATCCGGGTCGCGGTGTCGGCACGGGGTGCGAAATGCGATTCGGCGCCCGCGACATCGGCAGTCGAGGTGAGTTGTTCGTGGCGGGGGAGCGCCGGGAACACCGGCAGGCCGCCGGCCGTGGTCAGCGGATCGTAAGTGTCTGCCCCGTCGGCGAGTTCGGCCTGCCGTCCCAGAGTGATCGCATCGATGCAGTGCCGGTGGTCGTCGAGGTGTAGTGCGTCGAGGCGGTGGAAGAACTCGAAGCGCACGCCGCGCCGCCGCAGCACCTGGTAGATCGGGGCGATCACCACATCGCCCATGCCCGCCGTCATCTTCCAGAAGAAGGCACCCTTGTATTGGAAAAGTGCGATGCCGGTGAGCAAGACCGCCACCCCGGCGGCGAACCGCGGCCGGTCGAAGTCGCCGTCCTGGTAGCCGAAGACCATGTCGTACATCCCGCGGATCAGCGGGAAATTCAGCACCTCCGGGTCGGCTCCGTGCCGCACGATCCAGGCCCCGTACTCCTCGTCGTTGATGGCCCGGAAGCCGGCCGGATCGGTGATCAGGCGGTCGGCGATCAACCCGCGAACCGTCGCCGCCAACAGCGACATCAGCAGCCACAGTCGTTTGTGGTGGGGCCGGTGCTCGCAGTCCAGCGCTGCCCGCACCGCGTCGAGTGCCTCGGCGAGGAACCCGGCCGCCGCGGCGTCGGCGGGGCGCGGCCCGATCAGGGCGGCCAGCGTGGCCAGTGCGGCGCTCCGGACCGCGGCCGGCCAATCGGCGGTGTCCGGCCGGGCGCTGGCCGACAGGCACAGATCCTGCCCGGATGCCGCATCCAGCGACTCGGCGAAGTCCAGCAGCAATCGCAGTGTCCGCGCGGCGAACTCGACGACGGTCAGTTCGCGCCCGGTGGCGCCCGGTTCGCCGGGCAAGTCCGGGGTGCGGCGAAACGCACCGGACCAGATCAGCCAGTCGTCGCCGAAGTGGTCGGCCATCGCGAGCTCCTCGGCGGGGACGAGCGCCTGGTCCCAGGTCTTGATCGGGCAGCCGGGATCGGTGGTCTCGCGGTCGAGTTCGGCATAACACTCGCGCAGCAATGCGAAGGCGTTCTCGTAGGAGCCCATCCAGATGTGCAGGCCGTGTTCTTCGATCCGGTCGTGTTCGCCGCGGCTGGAGGCTCCCTTGCCGCCCAGGCGCCAGCCGCGCTGGTAGACGGTGATCGACTCGAAGCGGTCCTGCCACCGCCCTTCGGACAGCCGCCATGCGGCACTGAGACCGGCCATGCCGCCGCCGAGGATGGCGACCCGCCCTCGTCGGCGCGTCACCCCAGCAACGCCCGCGCGCGAGCCAGCTCGGGCCAGTCCTGGTCGGCGCAGATGCGGCTCACAACGTGGGCCAGCGCCGGCCGTGCCGCCGCCCCCACGAGTTCGACGGTGTCGGCGGTGGCGAGTAGTTCAAAGACCACCGCCTGCTGATCGCGCGCCACCGCGATGGCCTCCCGCAGCGTGGCGTAGCGGGCATCGGGATCGGAGAACGTATGGGCCAGTGCCCGCAACAGTTCGGCCTTGTGGGTGACGATGCCGGTCTCCTCGGCCATCGCCAGTGCGCGCTCCGCGCAGGCGCGGGCCGTCTCGGGGTCTCCCGCGGCGGTGTGCAGGCGCACCAGCACGCATTCGAAGGCCGAGAGGTAGGCCTTCAATTCCGCTGCCCGCCAACCGTCGACAACAGCGGTCAGACCCTGGACGTACGGTTGCAGCGTGGCGGGGTCGGTGGCAGGGTCGGCCAGCGCCCGCCGAGCGGCCAGCGACACCCGGTTGCTCTCGGCCACCATCACCCATTGGGCCAGGCCGAACCGTTCGGCGCGTGCCGCGACGTCTTCGATGAGCTCGGCGGCCCGGTCGAACTGGCCGGCCTCGACGCGGACGGTCACCTCCCGCATCTGGCCGTAGCAGAGGCTGACCGCACTGGAGGGAAACGGCAGCGTCTCACATCTGCTCTGAATCCGGGCGAAGGCCGGCTCGGCGCCGAGGAGATCACCCTGGACGAAGCGCACGAACCCGAGCTCGGCGAACAACCCGGAGATCCGGTCGCTCGGCGTGTACCACAGCTGCTCGATCCGGGGTGTCCCGGCTCGGTCGACACCGGCGACCGCGTCCTCCAATGCTGTTCGGGCCGAACCGAACTGGCCCCGGAACATGGCGAAGAAACCCGCCGTCGCGTTGTAGGAGGCGGTGGCCCAATCCGACACGCCTTCGAGCTGCCGAAGAGCTTCGATCAACTTCTCGACCCGGTCGAGCTGACCGCGGGCGGTGTAATAGCCCCACAGTGCGCTGAACGTGGCGTGCATCTCGAGGCTGGGCTCTTCACTGACCAGTTGCAGGCACCGTTCGAATTCGTCGGCCGCCTCGGGACTGGTGTAACCGGTGGTCGCCGTGGCGAGAAAACCCCGCTCCAGTCGGATGGCCACCTCGCGCAGATCGCGACGGCGCCCCGGTGCCATCAGGTCGGTGACCTCCAGCGCCCGGCTGAGCAGGTTGCGGGCCTCGATGAGCGCGCCGCGCTCCCGAGCCTCCGATGAAGCCCCCTGGTAGGCGGCAGCGGCCTCGTCGAACCGGTCGGCCTTCTCGAAATGGTAAGCCACCAGCGGCCATTCCGGCGTTCCGCCCGCCGACTGGTCGGCAAGGACATCGGCGATCCGATGATGCAGGCGCCGCCGGACACTCGGCGGCGACAGCTCGGCGGCGACCTCGCGCAGCAGTTCGTGCTGGAAGCTCCACTGACGTTTGCCGACCTGCCGGAGCACCCGCGCCCGCGTGAGTTCGTCGAGCAGCGCATCGATTCTGCGCCAGCCGACCCCGGTGACCGACGACAGCAGATCCCGGTCGAAACGGCTGCCGATGAGCGCGGCGGTCTCCACGATCGCAAGGGAGTCGGTGCTCGATCGCAGCCGGGCGACCAGCGTCTCGTACAAGGTGTCCGGCACTTGGGCCGGATCGTCGAGATCCTCGTTCTGGTTTTTGAGCCTGGCCACCACCTCTTCGATGAACAGCGGCACGCCGTCGCAGCGCTCCTGCACGACTTTGACTGCCTCCGAACCCATCTCGGGATGCAGTGCGCGAATAAGCGCGTCGGAATCCTCGGCCGCCAGCGGCTTGAGATCCAACTCCTCGACAAACCCCCGCAGCGGCGGAACGCTTCGGCCGGTGACGATCACCATCAGGCGGTTGTCCTGCATCCGCAGCAGAGAGTTGACGATGCTGATGGTGTCCTCGTCGTACCAGTGGATGTCCTCGGCCAGGATCAGCGCCGGACCGGCACCGGCACATGCCAGCAGATAGTCCTTGACGGCGGTGGTGATCTGATCGAACCGGGCGCCGGCATTGGCTGTCGCCGGTTGATACCCGGCCTCGGGGGCGATGCCGAGCACCGGTGCCAGCAGGGGCAGCACCGCAGCGGTGTCCATCGCGCGGTTGGCGAGTTCGGCTTCGAGTAGGCGCAAGCTGTCGGACGCGTCCGAGTCGCGCCGAATGCGGCTGTGCCGTTCGATCAGGCGCCGCACGGGCCGCAGCCCGACGTCGGTGTGAAAGGGCGACCCGAACAACTCGAGGACGGCGGCGCCGGCATCGCGTGCCATCTCGACAGCGGCGCTGGCCAGCCGGCTCTTGCCGATCCCGCCCTCACCGCGCAGGAGCACGCCGCGGGTGGTCAACGTTCCGGTGCTGGCCTGCTCCCACATTTCTCGCAGGGCGGCGAGTTCGCGCTCCCGCCCGACCAGTGGACCGTAGGACTTTCCGGCGAGATCGCGCTCGGCGATCACCCGGTAGTGGACCAGGGGACTGTCCATACCCTTGACCCGCTGGGCCGGGCACGGCACCAGGTCGACGTTGTCGTGGACGAGCCGCTCGATGGCGGCCGAGACCGACACGGTGCCCGGTTCGGCGAGACTGCAGATCCGGGCGGCGAGGTTGGCGCCGAGTCCGTACACGTCGTCCTGATCGATGTCGAGGAACACCACGCCCCGGTGGATACCGACCCGGACGTCGATGTCGAACCCGAATCGCCGCTCGGCTCGCGCACTCAGTTCGGCGACCTCGCGCACGATGTCGAGCCCGGCCAGCACCGATCGGTGGGTGTCGTCCTCGTGTGCCTTCGGATGGCCGAACACCGCGAGCAGTCCGTCGCCCTTGATCGAGCCGATGTGGCCCTCGTATCGCGAGACGATCGCGCGGACCTCGTCACGGTAGCGCCCGACGACCGTGCGGTACACCTCGGGCTCGATGCGCATCGACAGGGCGGTCGAGTCGACGAGATCGGCGAACAGGACGGTGAGCCGCCGGATCTCGCCGTTGCCGACCGGCGTGGCGAGCAGTTCTTCGGCATCGGGGTTGCTGCTGTCGACCGCCAGCACCTGGCCGGCGAGCTTCTCGGCGGTGGCACGGTCGCCGTCGTTGATCGCCCGGACTGCGCGTTCGAGAAGATCATCGATGGCCGGATGAGACGTCACGCGAACCTACAACCCGACGGTGACCGTCACCATCTCGGTGTCCTGGCCACCGCCGTCCGCCCGGCGAAGCCGCAGTGCCCCGGTGTAGTTCGCGCCGGTGAACCGGTCGTCGGTCAGCACGATCTGGACTGAGGTCTGCCCGGGGGCGAGGATGGCGGGTTGCAGGCTCAACGCCTGCAACGGAATTCGGATCTCGGGACGGCCGATGCGCTCGAACGGCTTCACAATCGAGACCGAACGGGGGTACGGCTTGGCCGTGGGAACCTCGATGGGATCGGGCGGGATCGGCTGGGTTGAGGTGGGCTGCAACCACCACGACGGGCCGGCCAGGGCGACCTGGACCGCGCCGGCGTACGTCCGCATGTTCAGGTCGAGGAGATTGTGGATCAGGCGGACCCAGCCGTCGATACCCCACCTGCCGGCGTCGTCGCGGCGGGCCGCGTCCTGCGCGATCTCGTTGATCTGGTCGAAGTAGCCCCGGATGACGCTCGCCGGCCGCTGCAGCTGGGGTTGCGGCGCGCTCATGTCGTGCTCCCTGGCTTGCCGGGGGACCGCGGAGTTGTCATCGCCTGCAGGTACTTCCACGGCGAGCTGGCGAGCTCCCCACCCAGGCGGGTGGTGTAGTCAGCCAGGTCGGTCAGGGTCAGGCTGCCCGCAAGCCACTTCTGGGCGACGTCGAAGTAGCCGTTGGTCAGGTCCTGCGCACATTCCGTCCAGGCGTCGACAGCGGCCGGGACGAAGTGCGTCATCGGCGTTGCCGGCGGAGCGGGTGCGGCCGTCTGCGCGCCGGCCGCCGTGGGATCGGCCTGACCCTCGGTGGTCGGGTAGTCGAACGGTGCCGGGCTGGCCGGTGGATTGGCGGCGGCGCCGAGCAGGAAGTCTGCCGACGCAGTGCCGTATCCGCCGATACATACCAGCCGTGCCTGGGCGAACGCCGAGATGCCTTGGATGTGAACGACTTTTCGGGTGGTGACCCGGACCCCGTTCTCGGCGGGATTACCCACCGTCGACTTCATGTTGATGAATCCGCGGTCCACCCGCACCTGCCCGTCGCCGGCGGCGAAGTTCGACATGTCGAGGTCGTAATTCATCTGTGCCTCGACCGGGCTGACCTGGTAGGGGTAGAACTTCAGCGGTGTGCGCAGCGTCGCGTCACCGATCACCCGGACGGTCTCGAGCACCCGGCGCCAATGGTCCGGAAGGATCTCCGGCACCTGGCTCTGCATCGCGACGAACAGCTTGTTGTAGTCCTCATCCCAGTTGAACGGATTCACAATGCTTTTCAGCATGTTCAACGAGATCGTGGTGGACGTGAACTTGGTGTCGACGATCACCGATCGGTAGCCGTCGACGGTGACCACCGCGGTCTGGCACAGCGGCGCGGACATCGGCTTACCGTCGCGTATCGGCGAGGCGACCACGGCCGGTCGCACCACGTCGTTGAAATCGGCCGCCCGCACGAACTGAGCTGCGGCCGTCTGCAGCACGTCGTCGCGGGCTGCCGCGGCCTGGCTGCGCCGATCCGGTGCGGACGACGATTCCCTCGGTGCGATCGCGGCCAGCGAGCCGACGAGCGCGTCGTCGAAGTCGCTACCGGAATCGCTCAACGCCGGCAACGACGCGGACGCGACCGATCGCAGCCGCTCCGATGCCGAGATGCCGTACAACAGCCGCGCTTTCTGGGCCGGCGTCAACCGTCCGGTGTCTTGGTCGGCGTCGTAGGAGGCGATTGCCTGCAGGGCGTGTTCGAGGTTCGGCTGCCTGCGCACATCGTCGGGGAAGTACCGGGTCTCGAGTTCGGTGTACCAGCCGGGGTCGGCGGCCATCAGGCCCGGCAGCAGCTTCTCTGCCGCCGCCGACACGTCGGGATCATCGGCCTCACGGACAGCGCGGTCGATCGCGCCGAATACTTCAAGGATGTCGCGAACTGATTCCATTGGCCGCCCCCAACCATGTTTGCGCAGCTAGCATAACGTGATTGCGCGTCAATAAGCGAGAGATTTTTGACGGGGGGCGTCAGTGGACGGCGGCAACAACGGGGAGATCCATGATGTGCCATGGGCGTCGATCTTCGATCCAGCGGCCAACGTACGTGCTTTGACTGCCGTTCAGGCAGAAGGCTTTCGAGCCGCCAGCGAACTCGTCGACCGGTTCGTGCACATGGTCGCCAGCCGACCGGACGGCAGCCCGGCGGCGACCCGGCCGGCGGCAGGGCTCTCGGCCGAGCAACGCGCGGATCTCCTGGGTGCCACCGATGTAGAACCGCTGATCAGGTCATGGTGGGCGATGGCCGGCCAGTTCCTCATGGGCGGGGCGCCGCAAACCTCGCCGGCGTCGGAGACCATCTCGCCCTCGCTGGACTTCACCGGCTCGGCGGCCAACGGCCGGCTGCAGTTCGAGGGCGCGCCGGGCGAGACAGCAACGGCGGAGGTGTGGCTGCACAACGCCGCCGATCACGACCTGGGCCGGATTCGCCTGCGGTGCAGCGAGTTGATGGCCGACGACGGATCGGTGATCAAAACCGCGGCAATTCGGCTGGAACCGAAGGTCGTGCCGGTGCCGGGCCGGTCCAGTCGCGGTGTCGGTCTGACGGTCACCGTCGCTGAAAAGGCCAAGCCCGGCCTCTACCGCGGCACGGTGCTGGTGCAAGGGCGACCGCAGCTGTGGCTGCCGGTCGCGCTGACCGTCCGCCCCGCCGCATGACCAGCATCGCCGACCGCTCGGATCTGATCGAGGCCGTCGAAACCAAGCTTCGCGACGTCGGCAGGACGGTCCGGCGCGCGATGCTGGACGCGATGCCCGACGGCGAACCGGTGCAGTGGCTGTACGGACCGATGCGCGAGTATCCCTCGCGGGTCGGCAAGGCGCTGCGCCCCGCGCTGTGCCTGTCCGCCGGCCGGGCATTCGGCGCCGACCAGAAGGACTTGATCGGCATCGCGGTGGCAATCGAGTTGCTGCACAACGCATTCCTGGTCCACGACGACATCGCCGACGGCAGCGAGATGCGCCGCGGCCGGCCCACCCTGACCGCTCGGCACGGTCTGGCGGCCGCGCTCAACGCCGGTGACGGCCTGGCCATCGTCGCCAGCCAGGTGCTGCGCCGGGCCACCCGGCGGCTGGATCGCGACATCGCCGACCTGGTGATGGAGGAGTTCGACATCATGGCGATGCGCACCCTGGAGGGCCAGGCCACCGAGTTGGGCTGGCAACTCGATTGTGTCGAGGATCTGCGCCCGGCGGACTACCTCGATCTGATCATGCACAAAACCTGTTGGTACACCACGATCTACCCGCTGCGGGTCGGCGCCATCGTGGGTTCCGGTGGCACCGCCGACCTGTCGCAGATGATCCGGTTCGGCTTCCACTTCGGCGCCGCCTTCCAGATCCGGGACGATCTGTTGAATCTGGTCGGCGACGAACGTGCCTACGGCAAGGAGATCCTCGGCGACATCTACGAGGGCAAGCGCACGCTGACCCTGGTGCATCTGATGGCCAGCGCCCGCGGCGCCGATCGGGACGTGGTCCGAGATTATCTGCGGCGCAGCCGCGCCGAGCGTTCCGACGAACTGGTCGAGACCATCCGCTCGCTGATGGACCGCTACGGCAGCATCGAGTTCACCAGCGAATACGCCGAAGGCATCCTCCTGGTTGCCGAGGAGTACTTCGAGCAGGCCTTCCGCGACGCGCAGCAGGGACCGGACTTGGACTTCCTGCGATCGCTCGTGCCGTACGTGTGGGCGCGTTCCCGATAGCCGTGCCGCCCGGTCAGCGACAGCTGTTGATGACCGGAATCGAGACGCAGGCAGCTGTTCTAGCGTCACTGGATGACAGCGCGGCCGCCCCTTCGGGCGCAATGGAGTGCGGACCGTTTCCTGCTGCGCCGACTGGACTACGCGGTCTCGGGCCGGTCGATGCCGCTTCGCCGCGACCCACTTCGCGCCAGGAAGTCCGCGCTGCTGGCCGGCTGCGTCGTGGCGGCCGCGATGGCGGTACTGGACACCGCGCTCGGTTCGTCCGGGCCGGGCGCGCTCCCCGCCGACGCGGACTTGGTGATGTCCCGGCAGTCCGGCGCGCTGTTCGTCCGCGTCGACGACCGGCTGCGGGCGGTGGCGAACCTGACCTCGGCCCGTCTCATCCTGGGCTCGCCGGCCACACCTCGCCTGGTCGACGACACAGCGCTGGCAGGCGTGCCCGACGGTCCTGTTCTGGGCATTCCCGGGGCGCCGCACGCGCTCGGGGTGGTGACCGCGGCTGCCGGCGTGCACTGGGCGGTCTGTGACGACGCCGCCGGGAACACCACCGTGGCGGTCGGGGGTGACGGGGTCCCCGGCACGCTCGGCCCGCGGGCGGCCGTCGTCGCCGCCGTCTCGCACGGCGATGGGGCCCGCTATCTGCTCTATGACGGCACCCGCGCGCTGATCGACCTCGGCGACCCGGCCACGACCCGTGCGCTGCGCCTGGGCGATGTCGCGGTCCGGTCGGTGTCGCCGACCGTGCTCAACACCATCGCCGAGGTGCCGGCGATCACGCCGCCGCGGATCCCGGAACGGGGGCACCCCTCGGCGGTCACCGGCTTGACAGTCGGGACCGTCGTCCGGGTGAGCAGGGCCGATTCGCGGGAGTACTACGTGGTCCTCGGCGGCGGCCTCCAGCGGGTCGGGCAGTTGACGGTCGATCTCGTCCGGTTCGCCGACTCGGCCGCTCCCGCCGAGATTCTCGAGGTGCCGCCCGAGGTGATCGCCCGCAGCCCACTCGTCGACGTGTTGCCGGTGGCGACGTTCCCCGACGAGCCGCCCGCGCTGGTGGATGTTGACGGTGACCTCTGCGCCACCTGGCAGTCCGGTCGCATCGACATCGCCGTCGGCGCACCGTCCCCGGCCGGACCAGGCTTGGTCACGCTCGCGGGCGCGGACGGCGACGGACCCGGCGTGGACATGGTGCGGTTGAACCCCGGCCGCAGTCTGGACGTCAGCGACCCGACAGGAGCGGGTCGTTACCTCGTCACAAGCGCGGGAGTGCGTTTCCCCGTTGATGATTCGGCGGCCTCCGCGCTGGGTGCAACCGGCACTCCGGCGGTGGGACCATGGCCGATCGTCAGCGCGCTGCCCGCCGGGCCCGAGCTGTCGCGTGCCGCGGCGCTAGTCGGGCGCGATGTCGTCGGTCCTGCGCCGTAGCCGCACCGAGGCCGCGGCGATCAGCCCGGCCAGGCACAGCGCCGCGCCGGTTCCCGCGATCGCATAGGGCGGACGTGGACTCGGCCCAGCGGCAACCGGCGTAGCCGGCGGCCGGGGCCTGGGCGCGGAAGGCAGTGCGGTCTGGTCGCTCAAGGCGGCCAGTGGGTCGACGATCCCGCTGCCGATCGCCGCGTTCCAGCCCCCGGGTGGGTGGTGCGCGGTGGTCTCGATCCGGGCCATCACCTGCCGTGCGCGCAGCCGGGGGAACCGGGCCCGTACCAGCGCCGCCAGTCCGCTGACCAGAGGCGCGGCATAGCTCGTGCCCGACATCGAGGCAGCTCCGGTGCCCGTCGGCATCGCGGCGATCACGCCGGCGCCGTCGGGATCCAGGGACACGACATGTTCACCGGACGCGGCGACGTCCACCCACGGACCGTTCAGACTGAAGCTCGACGCAGCGCCGGCCGGGTCCACCGAGGCCACGGTCACGACATAGTCGTCGTACCAGGCCGGGCTCGCGATCACCCGAGGTTGGGCGGCGGTGTTCTGACTCGGGCACTGGCCGTCGCCGCCGACGTTGCCCGCCGCGGCCACCACCACGGCGTCCTTGACGTCCACCGCGTACGACAGCGCGGCCCCGAGCGCCCGGTCGTCGATCATTTCCTCGGTGCAGGCCACCGAAGAGATGTTGATCACCGACGCGCCCATGTCGGCGGCGGTCCGAACGGCCATCGCCAGAGTGTTGACGTCGCCGACCCCGCGCCCCGACTGATCGGCTGCCGGACCGAACCTGTTGCTGGACTGTCGGATTGCGATCAGCGTGACCGCCGGGGCGATCCCGGTGAACCCGGTCGGATCGGCCGGATCGGTGACCGCCGCGATGATCCCGGCGACGACGGTCCCGTGCCCGTCGCAGTCCTGGCGGCCGTCGCCGGCGGAGACATAGTCCCCGCCGGCAACGACATCGGACAGCCGGCGGTGCGGTGCGATGCCGGTGTCGATCACCGCCACCCGTTGTCCCGCACCGCGACTCAGGCGCCAGATCGCCGTCAGGTCGACACCACTCAGCTGCGTCGCCGACACGTCGGTACCGTCGACGGGTGGCGGGACCACGCACGCCTCCCGCTGTGCGGTCGGCTGCGGTGGCGCCGCAGGTACGGGCGGTGGCAAGAACGCGTTGTCCACCGCCGGCGGGACGACCGCATAGGCGGGTGGTGCACAGTGTGGCGATACCAGCAGCGCCGCCGCACCGGCTGCCGCTACCCGCAGGCGACGGTTCGTCACGCCAGTCCGATCACGGGCAGCGTGGTGAACGCTCCGGCGGCCG
>NZ_BEWG01000024.1:117498-136908 GCF_002723835.1 Mycobacterium sp. shizuoka-1
GGACAGTGGCCGCGCCCACCGCCAGGTCGACGACGGCGACCACCCGCCGGGCGGCCGCGGACAGCCGCACGGGGCGGATGCTACCGAGCCACGCTCCAAGCGCCCCGGCCGCCAGGATGGCGCCGCCGAGCCACGGAGTGCCTGCCGGGATCTCGGCGGCGCACAGGATCATTGCGGTCACCACCACTGCAGACGAAACCAGCAGCGCAGCAGACCGATACGGGCTGTCACCGCAGCGGACCCGCAGCATCAGCGTCATCCCGACGAGGGCCAGAAAGCTCGCCGCAGGCACCGGCCGCAGCGCGGTCGCCGCGGTGAACGCCGCGCCAAGAGCTGCCGTTCCGGCCCCCGTCACCGTTGCCGCAGTCAGGCGGTGATGAGCGATCTCGGCCCTGGTCTCGAGTTCGGGATCGGACAGGCCGGCCGTCGACAACCCGGAGCTGCGGACCGCCAGCCGCGGGGCCACCGCCAGCGTGGTCAAAGCCACCATCACCAGGATCGGGCCGACGGCGGTCACCGGCCACCAACCGGCGAGCGCGCCCGTGGTCGTCGCCGACGCCGTCATCGCCACCGCGGCCAACGGCAGGAAAAGCACTGGCGCGCAATTCAGTAGGCGCCACCCGAGCAGCGAGACCGCCGCGATCGCCGACGTCGCCAACAGGAACCTCGCCACACCGCTGCGGTCCGGGCACGCCAGCACCGCGGTCAGCCCGGCGAATCCGGCTGCCAGTGCGCCGAGTCCGGCGACGTCCGCGCGGGCGCGCTGCCCGCGGCGCGTGGCCATCGCACCCACGAGAGCCAGCGCTGCCGCCGCACCGCCGATCGTGACGTGACGTGCCGTGCCCGGGTCCCCGATCCGGCTTCCGAGCAAGGCGGCCAGCACGGCCGCGGCCCAGCACACGACGATCCGTCCCGCGTGGCGGCCGGCGGCCGACTGCGGCGGTGAGGCCAGGCGGTGGACCGCATCGGCGACGGTGACGCTCGGATCGAACCTGATGTCCGGCGGCACAGGACGTGCCGCGGTGAGGGTCAGCACCTCACCGTCGGGGATCGCGCACTGCGCGAGCGTGGCGGCCGGGTCCAGGAACTCCCCGCACAGCCGGGCCAGTTGCGGCTCAGTGCCGGCGAATTCGTTGCTGCCGAGCAGGTCGACCACGATGGGCACCATCTCGGCGATCGGGACGTGGGCGGCCAGCGTGCAGTCCACCTCTCGGTCGGCGCTTCGGATGCACACCCGGCACATCTCGTGGGTGGAAGCCATGCCAGCCGACGCTAGCCAGCTCGCGGTGCCGCTGAACTCCCTTGTCCACAGGTGAATTGCCCGGCCCGACCGTGGATGCCTACCGTCCCTGCATGAATGGGGTCGACCGGCTGGCGCCGCGGTTTCCGACAGACGATCTGGTCGTCGGCGCCCCACCGTGCGCTGCCACGACGAGCGGGTTGTGGCGGCTGGTGCCGCTGCTCGGGGTCGGGGTGATGGTGGGTGCCGGCGCCTTGATGTGGGGGTCTGGACTGGTCGCGCGGGGCCCCACGGCTGTGGCGCTTCCGGCCATGATGCTGGTGTCGGCGATCGGCATGGCCGTGCACTTCGGCGGCCGTGGTCCCGCCGGCGGTCTCGACCGGCAACGCAGGCGGTATCTCGCCGAACTCGGACGGCTCAGCGATCACCTGTGCGACGCGGCGCGACGCCAGCATGCGGCACTGGTGTGGGTCCATCCGGCGCCGTCGTCGTTGTGGACGTTGACCGGTGGGCAGCGTCGCTGGGAACGCGGCCGTGCCGACTCCGACCACTGTCACGTCCGGGTCGGTGTCGGCCGTCAGCGACTCGCCCGCCGCATCGTGGTGCCGCCGGTCGGGCCGGTCGACGACCTCGACCCGGTGACCGCGGATGCGTTGCGGCGCTTCGTGCACTGCCACGCGACGCTCGAGAATGCGCCCGTCGCGGTCGCGCTGGGCGGCGTACCGGTGCTGGCGGTCGAAGGAGAACCCGCGGGTGCGCGCGCCCTGGTCCGCGCGATGGTCTGCCAGCTGGCGGTCTTGCACGGCCCGGAGACCGTCGCGATAGCGGCCGTGGTTTCGGCCGAGCACCGCCGGCAGTGGGATTGGTTGAAGTGGTTGCCGCACAACCTCTGTCCCGATCGCGGTGGCCCGATGGTGGTCGAATCGAGCGATCAGCTCACGGCCTCCACCGCAGGGGCGTGCGATCGCCAGACCGTGGTGATCGTCGACGGAGCCGACCACCGCCACCTCGTCGCGAGCGGACGGACCGTCATCGTCGTCGCCGGCGCCGACCCGTCAGCCGCGCTTCGGCTGCACGTCGATGCCGCCCGGCTGGCGGTATCCGGCGGCGACGACATCGAGGTGATCGGCACCGCCGATGGCATGACCATGACGCAGGCCCGGATCTGTGCGCGTCGGCTCGCCCGATACGGCGCCGCCGGGGCGGGGCCGGACCATCTGCAGCGCTGGACCGCCGCACTGACCGGCAATGCCCCAGCCCTGCGGGTCCCGCTCGGTACCTCGCCGGACGGCGGGCTCGTCGAACTCGACATCAAGGAGGCCGCCGACGGCGGGCACGGGCCGCACGGGCTGTGCATCGGCGCCACCGGATCGGGGAAGTCCGAGCTGCTGCGCACGGTCGTGGCTGCGATGATCGCCCGGCATCGCTCCGATGAGCTCAACCTGGTGCTCATCGACTTCAAGGGCGGAGCGACCTTTCTCGGTTTGGACGGTCTGCCCCACGTCGCGGCCGTCATCACCAACCTGGCCGACGAGGCAGAGTTGGTGGCCCGCGCCAACGAAGCGCTCGGGGGCGAGATCCAGCGCAGGCAAACGCTCCTACGCCGGGCCGGCAATGCCGTCAATCTGCGCTCCTACCAAGGACGTCGGCGTATCGACCGCAGCCTCCCGGTCCTGCCGACGCTGTTCATCGTCGTCGACGAGTTCGCCGAATTGCTGGCCCGGCGACCAGAGTTCGCCGAGCTGTTCACCATGATCGGGCGGGTCGGCCGGTCGCTGGGGGTTCATCTGCTGCTGGCCAGCCAGCGTCTGGACGAGGGACGTCTGCGCGGTCTGGAATCGCACCTGTCCTACCGAATCTGCCTGAAGACATCGACCGTCGCGGAGTCCCGCGCGGTGCTCGGTGTCGCCGACGCCGCCGACTTGCCCGCCGCGCCGGGGGCGGCGATTCTTCGGGCCGGCAACGGTGCCCTGGTCCGTTTCCAGGCCACCTACCTCGGCGCCCGGGTCGGTGACCGCACGCCGGCCGGCCGGCCGGTTCCGGCGGCACGACCGTTCACCTCGTTGCCCGTCGATCCACCGGTCGCCGACACCGGCGCGACGGTGTGGGACGGGATCGTCGACCGGGTCCGCGGCCAGGGCCCGCCGGCCCACCGGGTGTGGTTGCCGCCGCTGACCACGTCCCCCAGCCTGGCGGAGCTGCGCGGGGACGGCGGCGCGGAGCTGAGTGTCGCGATCGGCGTGGTCGATCTGCCCTTCGAGCAGCGCCGGGCACCGCTGAGGGTGGAGCTCGGCGGCGCGGGCGGGAACGTCGCGGTGGTGGGTGCACCCCGCAGTGGCAAGTCCACCGCGGTGCGCACGGTGATCACCGCGTTGGCCGCCCGCCATGATCCGCGTCGGATCCAGTTCTACTGCCTGGACTTCGGCGGCGGCGCGCTCGACACACTGCGGGACATGCCGCACGTGGGAGCGGTGGTGCAGCGCGGGCAGGCCGAACTGGTGCGCCGCACGGTCGGGCATGTCGGAGCGGTCCTGGCGAACCGCGAATCACGGCGCCAGAACGATCCGTACGGCGATGTGGTCTTGGTCGTCGACGGTTGGTCGACCGTGCGTGAGGAGTTTTCCGACCTGGAGCCGACGATCACCGGCTACACCGTGCGAGGTTTGTCGCTGGGGATTCACGTGATTCTCACGGCAGGGCGATGGGCGGATGTCCGGCCTGCCCTCAGAGATCAGATCGGCACGAAAATCGAGCTTCGGCTGGGTGATCCGGTGGACTCCGAGATGGATCGCAAGCAGGCGTCGACGGTGCCGATCGACCGGCCCGGGCGCGGTATCACCGGTGACGGTCACCATTTCCTGATCGCCGAGCCCGGCGGTGCGCAGGCGGTGCGGTGTGGATCGTGGCGGGCACCCCCGGTGCGGCTGTTGCCCTCTCAGGTCGACTACTCGGCGGTGGCCGGTCGGGCCGGCGACGGTGCCGGGCAGATTGTGCTCGGTCTGGGTGAAGAACGACTCGAACCGGTGGCGGTCGACTTCGGCAGGTACCAGCATCTGCTGATCCTCGGTGACCGCGAATGCGGGAAGACGGCGACGCTGCGAACACTGTGCGGCCAGCTCGTGCGCGGCGCCGAAGGCAGGCCGGTCCGGTTGTTCGTCGTCGACTTCCGTCGCGGCCTCCTCGGTCTCACCGACTCGCGGTACCACCTCGGATACGCATTCTCCGGCGGCGGCCTGGCCACCCGGCTTCCCGAGCTGACGGCGTTGTTGCAGAGCAGGTTACCGGCGGCAGACACCCCGATCGAACAACTCATGGCAAGATCCTGGTGGGCGGGTCCGGACGTCTACGTCGTCGTCGACGACTACGACCTGGTGTCGGCCACCGCACCCGACGCCCTCGGTGCTTTGCAGGCATTGCTGCCGCATGCAGGCGACATTGGGCTGCATCTGATCCTGGCGCGGCGGTGCGCCGGCTCGGCGCGGGCGATGTTCGAGCCGCTGCTGGCGCAGCTGCGCGAAAGTGGTTGTGCCGGACTGCTGATGAGCGGAAGCCCCGACGAAGGCGCCCTGATCGGGCATCATCGCGCGGTCGCCCGGCCACCGGGGCGAGGGTTGCTGGTGACGCGCGACACGGCGCAGGTCGTTCAGGTCGGCTGGACGCCGCTGTGATCAGCGCGGTGCTGGAAATCGGCCCGGCGACCGTGTGCCGGTCGGATGACCCCACCGGGCTGCGCGTTCGGCGCGAACTGATCTCTGCGGCGCTGGACGGTCTCGACGACACGGTGGTGCTCGTCGATGAGCAGCCGGTCTCGGTCCCCGCGCTGTGGCGACAGATCGTCATCGAACTCATCGGAACACGCTGTGAGGAAGTCACTTTAGTGCATCCGTCATGGTGGCCGCGGCACCGGCTGACCTGCCTGCTCGACGCGGCGGCGACCGTGGCCACCGAGGTCCGCGCACTGTCGCGCGCGGCCGTGATCGCCGGGGACGACGCGGTCACTGTCGTGGAAATCGCTGACGACGTGATCGCCATCAGCGCTCCCGCGCGGCCGCCGGAGGTGCGGATTCGTCCCCAGGACCCGGGCGAGATCGCCGCGGCGATCGAGACGACGGGGGCCACCAGGGTGCTCATCGACGCGCCTGCGGAAGTGGCCGGCGCGCTGGACTGTTCCGGCGCGGTGCAGGCCGCACTGCGGCGGCGCAGCATACCGGTTCACCAGGCCGCGATCCGGGAAGTGCCCCCGCCGGTGCGTGATCCCGCGACGTCCATGGTTGCGCACCGGTCCTGGCGGATCCCGGTGATCACCGCGGCCTCGGTGGTCCTCACGCTCTGTGCGCTGGGCCTCGACGCGGTCCGGTATCGTGCGCCGGTACCCGATGCGGTCGATCTCGCCGAAGGCCGGATCACGGTGCGGATCCCCGATCAGTGGTCGGTCGTGCGGATCACCGCCGGGCCGGGATCGCGCCGGGTCCAGGCCAACTCGCCGGCCGACCCGACGGTGGCGTTACACGTCACGCAATCCTATTCTCCCGGTGAGACGTTGGATCGAACCGCCGACCTCGTCGGCCAAGCCATGGCCGAACAGCCGGCCGGTGTGTTCGCCGACTTCAATCCGGCGGATCGGCGCGCCGGCCGGCCTGCCGTCACCTACCGGGAGATCCGAGTCGGCCGTGACATCCGCTGGGCGGTGGTGCTCGACGGCTCGACCCGGATCAGCATCGGGTGCCAGAGCGCGCCGGGCCGCGACGACATCGTCGCCGGTCCGTGCGAACAGGCCATCGCGTCCGCTCACGAGTCGGTGGGAACCGATCGGGGCGCCCCCACGTCGAATCCATTGTCAGCGTTTGTAACTCGACCGTGAGGATGGACCGTGACGACACTGAGCACCGACTTCGATCTCATGCGCTCCGCCGCTGCGGCCGCCGATGCCCGAAACGACGAGATCCGGGTTCTGTTGCAGGGCTTCATCACCCGGATGGAATCGGTTCCGCCGACCGTCTGGGGCGGCCTGGCAGCCGCGCGGTTCAGAACCGTCGTCGCGCACTGGAACAGCGAGTCGACCCGGTTGTCCCACGCCCTGGCCGGAATCGCCGACACGATCCGCAACAACGAACACGAGCTGCGGGAGGCGGCGCACCTGCATGCGCAACGCATCGCCGCGGCCACCACAGATCTCTGAGGAGGAACCCGACCGTGGACCCCGTCCTTTCCTATGATTTCGCCGAGATCGACGCGGCGGTACTCGCCGACATCCAGGGCACGTCGACTCGGCTGCGCGCGGCCCTCGACGATCTCAGCCGCCAGATCGCGCCGCTGCAGCAGGTGTGGACCCGCGACGCCGCGGCGGCCTATCAGGCTGAGCAAGCCCAATGGCAGCAGGCCGCGTCCGCGCTGCACGACATCCTGGTGCGCCTCGGCGCCGCGGTGCGGGACGGCGCTGCCGACGTGGCCGATGCCGACCGGCGCGCCGCCGGGATGTGGGGCTGAGGCGCGAGTCCCCCAAAGCCTGTGCGGCCCCTTCGGCGGAGAGGGTCGTCGGGGCCGCACAGTCACCGTCACCGAAATCCGCGAATAGACACAGAATCGCACTTTTGCCCCCAGATCGTGCGATTCTGTGTCTGCTCGGGAGCTTCGGCGAAAAGGGCGTATCGTGGCCGCACGCGCGCCCGCGCCAGTGACCGCGCGAGGAGTGTGATCGCCGATGGGCACATCCAGAACACCGCGAACCGGGGCCGGTGGCCCGCGGCCGTCGGCGGTGGTGCGCGCGGTCCACGAGCGATTCGTCGCTGGTGAGGTTGACGCGTCGTTCCTGGAATCCAGCTTGCGACCGATCGTGGCCAAGAGCTGGCAGCGCAGTCTGGCCAAGGGCGTCGACCCCGACGGTGCCGCCCAGCCGTCGCCGGTCGGGGAGGAGCTGGCCCGGTTGCGCCAGACCCACCCGTTGGCGCCCGCGCTGCCGGTGATCCGGCGACTGCTCGTCGAGGATGCGGCCGGCACCGGCGTGGTGGTGGCGGTGACCGGCGCGGACGGCACCCTGCTCTGGGTCGAAGGCGACCGCAGCGCGTGCCGCCGCGCGGAGGCGATGAACTTCGTGCCCGGGGCCGACTGGAGCGAGCGCGGCGCGGGCACCAACGCCCCCGGCACGGCGCTGGCATTGGATGCTGAGCTGCAGATACTCGGTTCTGAACACTTCTCCCGGGTCGTGCAGCCGTGGAGTTGTACCGCGGTGCCGGTGCACGACCCGAGTACCGGCGCGCTGCTCGGCGCACTGGATCTGACCGGCGGCTCGCGGGTGGCCACCCCCCAAGCGCTGGCCCTGGTGCGGGCCACCGTCGTCGCCGTCGAAAGCCACCTGGCCCTGATGCGCCTGACCGGCTCGGCCGTCGAGACCGCCCCGCGCCGCCCGCGGCTGGCGGTGCTGGGATCCGACCGCCCACGCTGGCTGATCACCGACGAGTTCGGTCACCTGCGCTCGACGCCGCTCACCGGCCGGCACGCGGACATCCTGGTGTTGCTCAGCCGCCATCCCGAGGGCCTGAGCGCCGACCATCTCGCGATGCTGCTCGACGACAAAGACTTGGACGTGGTGACCGTGCGCGCCGAGATGTCGCGGCTGCGCAAGGTGGTCGGCGCCGAGGTCATCGAGTCCCGGCCGTACCGGCTCCTGGTGCCCATCACCACCGACATCGGGGAGGTGTACGAGGCGCTGGATGCCGGTGACGTCTCCACGGCGCTCGACCGCTACCCGGGACCGCTTCTGCCGCAATCGATCTCACCTGCCGTCGGACGGCTTCGCACCGAGCTGTCGATGACCTTGCGGGCAGCGGTGCTCTCCACCGGCGATCCGGTGCTGCTTCGCCGCTGGCTGGACAGCCCAGACGGCCGCGACGACCGGGATGGCTGGCGGGCGCTGCACGACGGCACCCTGCCCGGCTCGGTGCAACAGGCGCAGGCCCGCGGCAAGCTGGCCGGACTGGACCTCGACCTGGCCTGATGCCGGGCCTGCAACGGTGCGCGGCCCGCGTGCAACCGTGCTGCAACCCCGTACTGCCTACCTTCAGTGACGACCGACACATTTCGTCGCTTGACCAGGCAGGAGAACGTCATGACCGTATACGCGAGGCCCGGTGCGGAAGGGTCCGTGATGTCCTTCCAACCCCGCTACGACAACTTCATCGGCGGGCAGTGGACCGCGCCGGTGGGTGGTCAGTACTTCGAGAACCGCACCCCGGTGACTGGTGAGGTGTTCTGTGAGGTGGCGCGGTCGACGGATGCCGATATCGAGTTGGCGTTGGATGCCGCGCATGCGGCCGCGCCGGGGTGGGGTAAGACCTCGGCGGCGGAGCGGGCGGTGATCCTGAACAAGATCGCTGATCGGATCGAGGCGAATCTGGAGTCGATCGCGCTGGCGGAGTCGTGGGACAACGGCAAGCCGATCCGCGAGACCCTCAACGCCGATATTCCGTTGGCGGTGGATCATTTTCGGTACTACGCCGGTGCGATCCGGGCGCAGGAGGGGTCGCTGAGCCAGATCGACGACGACACCGTCGCCTACCATTTTCACGAGCCGTTGGGGGTGGTCGGTCAGATCATTCCGTGGAACTTCCCGATCCTGATGGCGGTGTGGAAGCTCGCCCCGGCGCTGGCGGCCGGTAATGCGGTGGTGCTCAAGCCCGCCGAGCAGACCCCGGCCTCCGTGCTCTACCTGATGTCCCTCATCGGTGATCTCCTTCCGCCCGGAGTCATCAACGTGGTCAACGGGTTCGGGGTGGAGGCCGGCAAGCCGCTGGCGTCCTCGAACCGCATCGCCAAGATCGCGTTCACCGGGGAAACCACCACCGGCCGGCTGATCATGCAGTACGCCAGCCAGAACCTCATCCCGGTCACCCTGGAACTCGGCGGCAAGAGCCCGAACATCTTCTTCTCCGATGTCCTCGCTGCCAATGACGACTATCAGGACAAGGCGCTGGAAGGGTTCACGATGTTCGCCCTCAACCAGGGCGAGGTCTGCACCTGCCCGTCGCGCAGCCTGATCCAGGCCGACGTCTACGACGAGTTCCTGGCGATGGCCGCGATCCGCACCAAGGCCGTCCGCCAGGGTGATCCACTGGACACCGAAACCATGATCGGCGCGCAGGCCTCCAACGATCAACTCGAGAAGATCCTGTCCTATATCGAGATCGGCAAAAGCGAAGGCGCCCAGATCATCACCGGTGGCGAGCGCGCCGACCTCGGCGGGGACCTGGGCGGTGGCTACTACGTGCAGCCGACGATCTTCACCGGCAACAACGGCATGCGGATCTTCCAGGAGGAGATCTTCGGACCCGTCGTTGCGGTGACCTCGTTCACCGACTACGACGATGCGATCCGGATCGCCAACGACACCCTCTACGGCCTCGGGGCGGGGGTGTGGACCCGCAACGGCAACACCGCCTACCGCGCCGGGCGTGACATCAAGGCCGGCCGGGTGTGGACCAACTGTTATCACCAATATCCGGCCCACGCCGCGTTCGGCGGCTACAAGCAGTCCGGCATCGGCCGGGAAAACCATCTGATGATGCTCGACCACTACCAGCAGACCAAGAACCTGCTCGTCTCCTACTCCAACAAAGCCCAAGGCTTCTTCTGATCAGTGATTTCGGCGCGCAAACCGCCGCGCAGCGAACGGAACCGCGCCGAAATCGCACCACACCGAAAGGAACATCAGCATGACTCAGACACTTGGCGCCCGCGCCACCTCCACCGACACCGACACCATGCGCGCCGCCGTCGTCACCGAATTCGGTGCGGCTCTTCAGGTCGCCGACCTCGAGCTGCCCACTCCCGGCCCCGGCGAAGCTCTCGTCAAGCTCGAAACCTCCGGGGTGTGTCACACCGATCTGCATGCCGCACAAGGTGACTGGCCGGTCAAACCCGCGCCACCGTTCATCCCGGGCCACGAGGGCTACGGCACCGTCGTCGCGCTCGGCGAGGGCGTCACCGACCTCAAGCTGGGCGACAAGGTCGGCAACGCCTGGCTGTGGTCTGCCTGCGGCAGCTGTGAATACTGCCGGACCGGCTGGGAGACGCTGTGCGAGAGCCAGCGCAACGGCGGATACAGCGTCAACGGCAGCTTCGGTACCTACATGCTGGTGAATGCCGCCTACGCCGCCCGGATTCCCGACGGTGTCGACCCACTCGAGGTCGCGCCGATCCTGTGCGCCGGCGTCACCGTCTACAAGGGTCTGAAGGTCACCGACACCCGGCCCGGCCAGTGGGTAGCGATCTCGGGCATCGGCGGTCTGGGCCACATCGCCGTGCAGTACGCCCGGGCAATGGGCCTTCGGGTGGTGGCCGTCGACATCGACGACGCCAAGCTCGCCCTGGCCGAACGCCTCGGTGCCGAGGTCGCGGTGAACGCCAGGACGTCCGACGTCGTCGCCGAGGTGCAGAAGGCCACCGGCGGTGTGCACGGCGTGCTGGTCACCGCGGTGCATCCGCAGGCCTTCGGTCAGGCGATCGGCCTGACCCGCCGAGGCGGAACGATCGTGTTCAACGGTCTACCGCCCGGTGATTTTCCGGCACCGATCTTCGATATCGTGTTGAAGGGCTTGACGATTCGCGGCTCGATCGTTGGCACCCGTCAGGATATGGCCGAGGCACTGGACTTCTACGCCCGCGGCCTGATCCACCCCACGGTCGAAGCCGCCAAGCTCGACGACATCAACGAGGTGTTCGGGCGAATGGAACGCGGCCAGATCGACGGCCGCGTCGTCATCGACTACCGCTGAGTCCCCAGCAACGCACGGGCGTCCTCGATGCCGGCCAGACGGATGTCGTCGCGCCGGACCGTCGCCCACCGCCCCGCCGCCATGGCGAAGGCCACCATGGTGTCGGGGCGGTCGCGTCTGGTTTCCACCGTGGTCACGGTTTGGGTGTAGGGCAACGAGCGGGTGACCGCCAGCGAGGCGGAGTTGTCGTGCCAGGCCCGGGTGACGGCGAGGTCGGCGTCGAAACCCGCGAAGATCAAGTGCAGTGCCGCCTGCCGCATCTCCTTGCCGATGCCCTGCCCGTGGTGAGCGCGCCCCAGCCAGGAACCCGTGGTCAACCGCCGGTTCTGCGGAAACTGCTCAGCGTGAACCGAACACATGCCGACCACGGACTCGTCGACCAAGACGGCGAGGTCGAGGTTCCACCGCGCCCGCGCCGTCTCAGCCCTGTTGCGCCAGTAATACTGCAGGCTGTTGCGCTCCAGCTCCGGCGACGGCACATCTGTCCACGGTTCGGTGAACGGCATGGTCGCCGGATCATGAATACCCTTGGCCGCCAACCGCGCCAGCCGCTCGCCCAACTCGTCGCTGACATAGCGCAGTTCGATCCGGGGGGTGGTCACCCGCAGATCGAACAACGGCCAGATGTGCGCCATTCGTCCATCGGATCACAACCGATGATGCCTTCGAAAGCGAATTAGCTCATGTGGTGGCGGCGGTAGTGGCGGGCCACCCGGGTGCGGTTCGCGCAGATGTTCTGGGTGCAGAACTTTCTGCGGGCGTCGAGCGCGACGAAAAGCATGCTGCAGGAGGGGTTTTGGCACCGGCGGAGGCGGTCGTGCGCCGGTGAGACGAGCAGGTCGATGAGGCTGTCGACCACCGCCCCGAGTGCGAGGTCGTAGCGCCGGTCCACCGCGGCGTGGTGGGTGGTCACCGCCGTCCAGCCGGCCCGGGTGTGCTCGAGCCGCCGGGTGGCACTCACCCGGGCAGCCACGTCGTTGACGTACTCGACAGCGGCGGAATCGGGCTCGGCCCCGGCGACATGTGCGTCCAGGACGTCGCGCACCGCGCCACGGAGTTCGACGGTGACCGCCAGCGAGGGCGGCGCCGCCGTCGCGGGCAGACGGTCCTGCTGCAGCCTCCACCACGACCGGCAGGTCGCCTCGTCGGCCAGGAGGTCGGTGGCCGGATCCGTGACCGTGATGATCGTGTCCGCCAGGTCCACGGCCAGCGGTTCGCCCGCCACGACGAAGCCCGCCTCCTGCGCTTCGTCCAGCCGAGACATGGCATTCATCTGACTAATGCTATCAGGGTGTTGACAGCGTTAGGTCTTGTCGACTAAGAAGACTAACGTCAACGCATAGAAACAAACGTTAGAAAGGCTTCACCCGAATGGATTCTCTGGACCTGCTGCACCGCGCCGATCGCCGCCTGGTCGATCTCACTGCCACGTTGAGTGACGGCGCCCTCGAGCTGCCCAGCCCGTGCGCCGACTGGAACGTGCGGTCGTTGCTCAGCCACACCGTGGCGTCGATCGACGCCTTCGCCGCTGCTGTGGACGGCGGTCCGGGCCCCACCGAAGCGGAACTGTTCAGCGGGCAGGACATCCTCGGCGGCGACCCACAGGCGGTCGTCGAACGCTCGGTGGCGCGCTCGCAGCGCGCGTGGGCGACGATCACGGACTGGCAGCTACCCGTCGCGACCGTTCTCGGCGAGATGCCCGCCGCCCAGGCCGTCGGCATCATCACCTACTCCACGCTGGTGCACAGCTGGGATCTCGCCGTGGCGACCGGCCGTCCGGTGGAGTTCGACGACGCCGAGGCCGGCCTGGCCGAGGCAGTCGGGGGACAACTCGTACCGCCGCTGCGACAGCAGGAACTCTTCGGCGCGGCGGTGGAGACGCGAGCCGACGCCACCCCCACCCAACGAGTCGTGGCCTTCGCCGGTCGCAACCCGCTGTGACCGAGCGGCACCCCGCTGTGGGATTCCACAGCGGGGAGCTGGCCGTTCAGGAGCGCGCCGGATCGCGACGGCAGGCGAGTCAACTCGCCGCGATGGCCGGTCCTGGCCTGCTACGCCCCGCGACCGCCGAGTTCCTGGCCACCGCCCCGCTGGCGCTGCTCACCGCGCGCGATCGCGCCGGCCTGCTGTGGATCTCGCCGCTGTCGGGGCCCGCCGGATTCGTTCGCGCCGCCACGCCGACGACCCTGGGCGTCGACTGTCGTTTTCCCCCAACTGATCCGCTCTATGAGCTGCCGCCCGGCCAGCCCGTCGGGGTGCTCGTGATGGATCCGGCCGTCCGCAGGCGCTTTCGTGTCAACGGCCTGCTGGCCCGGGTCGACTCCCGGCTGACAGCCGAGGTCGATCAGGCATATGGCAACTGTCCCAAGTACATCCGGGCGCGACGGCTGGAGATGCCGCGCGGTGGCGCGACACCGCGGCGCACGCTGGAGTACGCGGGCAGTGCGTTACGGCCACAGGACCGGCGGCTTATCGAGAGCGCCGACACGTTCTTTCTCGGCACGACGCACCCGGCGTCGGGCAACGACGCCTCGCATCGCGGCGGGCCCGCCGGATTCGTCCGGGTGGATCACGACCACCTCTGCTTTCCGGACTATCCGGGCAACAACTTGTTCAACAGCCTGGGCAACCTCGCCGTCGACCCGACCGCTGCTCTGGTGTTCGCCGATTTCGACAGCGGGACAACGGTGCAGCTGTCCGGCACCGCCACGCTCGGTTGGCAGGACATCACTCCCGGCGACGAGCTCGCGACCGGCCGGCGGGTGGCCTTCACGCCCGAGCGCGTTGTGGTCACCGCTTGCGGGTAGCGCGCAGGCGGCCATCTGCAAAGATGCCTGTTGATGAGCACACCTAACGGACCGCAGGCGGCCTTCTGCGTCGGCAACACCAGGGTCAACGAGGCCGGGATCGCGCTGGATCAGCAGGTGACGACGACGCTGGTCGACCATCGCGGCCTGGTGGAGATGCCGGCGTACGCGGTGATGGCCGAATCGGTCACCAGCGGCGCTTACTGGTACGCCTTTGCCGAGCCGGTCGCCACCGTGCAGTCCTGGCTCGCGCTCACCGCCGGTGTCCGGCCGCGGGTGGGCGATCTGCTGCACGCCGTGTCCGCACTGGCCCACCACGACGACGCCTACGGCACCGCGACCATGACGGTCACCACCGCCTCGCACGACGTCGTCTGCTCGGGGGTGGCTCGCGCGGTGCGGGTCGGACGGAGCTCCGAGGCTCTGCGGGCGCTGGACAAGGACGCCATCGCCGAGCCGATCGAGGCGCTGCCCATCCCGCCGGGCGTCGACACCCGGGTGTCGGCCATCGACCCGGATTGGGACGGAAGGCGCATTCTCGCGGCGATCAGTCGCGGCGACATCGCCCGGGGACCACTGTGCGAACTGCTCGCGATGACCGTCGAGATCCAGGACGACCCGGTGATGACCGTGGCGCCGCAGCCCTGGATGGCCAATCCACTCGGCGCCATCCAGGGCGGTGTCATCGCGTCGCTCGTCGGCCAGGCCTGCTCGCTGGCCGGCCAGGCTCATACCGGCCCCGAAGATCGCTACACCCTGGCTGACCTGTCGGTTCACTACTTCCGGTCGCCTCCGGTCGACGGGCGGCCGTTCACGATGGCCACCACCACCGAACGGGTGGGGCGTCGGATGGGCACGGTGGCGGCGACGATGGCCGACGCCACCGGCACCGTCTACGTGAGGGCCGTCGCCAACATCGCCTACGAGCGGGCTTCAGCATCGTGACCGGCGTTTTGACCTGCCCGGATCGTCGCAGGTAAGCTGCCACGTTGGCGTGCGGTACGCCGCGGTTGTGCACCGCGGGGTAAGCCGGGTTCTCGGGTCAGTGTTGGTCGCCGGGAAGCAACCCCACCGTCGCGTCCCGACCGGCACCCGGGTCACACCGGGACCTCACCCGAGAAGAGAAGAAGGTAGCTCTGTGCCTACGTACACGCCGAAGGCGGGTGACACCACGCGTTCGTGGTACGTCATCGACGCCACCGACGTGGTGCTCGGCCGGCTCGCCGTTGAAGCAGCGAAACTGCTGCGCGGCAAGCACAAGCCGACATTCACGCCGAATGTCGACGGCGGCGATTTCGTCATCGTCATCAACGCCGACAAGGTCGCCATCAGCGGCGACAAGCTGAACAAGAAGTTCCTCTACCGCCACTCGGGTTTCCCCGGTGGTCTGCGGTCCCGTGCCCTCGGTGACGAGCTGGCCAAGCACGCCGACCGTGTGGTGGAGAACGCCATCGTCGGGATGCTCCCGCACAACAAGCTGAGCCGCCAGGTCCAGAAGAAGCTCAAGGTCTACGCCGGCCCGGATCATCCGCACGCCGCGCAGCAGCCGATTCCGTTCGAGATCAAGCAGGTGGCGCAGTGAGCGAGACGACAGAAGACATCACTGAGGTCGAGGTCGCCGAGGTCGAGGTGACCGAAGCTCCCGAGGTCGTCGACGTGGAGGTCGCCGAGGAGGCCACCCCGCGTGCGCCGATCATCATCGACCGTCCCATTCAGACCGTCGGCCGCCGCAAGGAGGCCGTGGTGCGCGTCCGGCTGGTGCCGGGCACCGGCCAGTTCAACCTGGACGGCCGCACCCTGGAGGCGTACTTCCCCAACAAGGTGCACCAGCAGCTGATCAAGGCTCCGCTGGTGACGGTCGACCGGCTGGAGAGCTTCGACATCTACGCCCACCTGGACGGTGGCGGCCCGTCGGGTCAGGCCGGCGCACTGCGCCTGGCGATCGCCCGCGCGCTGATCCTGGTGCAGCCCGAAGACCGTCCGGCCCTGAAGAAGGCCGGCTTCCTCACGCGTGACCCGCGTGCCATCGAGCGCAAGAAGTACGGCCTCAAGAAGGCCCGCAAGGCGCCGCAGTACAGCAAGCGCTGATCTGCCGCGTTCCCGTACGCACCGCAGCGCCGGGCGTCGTCCAGCCTCTTTGGCTGGCGGCGCCCGGCGTTTCGTTTGTGGTGTGGGTCACACAGTTTCTGCCCTGTTCAGAGGGGAGATCCGGGCGAATCATTAGGTTTCGGTTTGAGTTCGCGACCAGTCGGCAACGCTTTTGTGAGTCGGCGGCAACGTCGGCTGCCCGAGGTAGGAGGCGGGACCCTTCGGGGGGTCGGTGTCCTCCTTCGGGGCTGTGGTCCAAAGTTCCCGCAGCTCTGACTCCCTGCCAATCACAGGAGAAATGGAGCGAACATGAACACGTTGACGAAGACGGCCGCAGGCGCGGTGCTCGGTGGATCGCTGCTTGTCGCGGGTGGTTTCGGCCTCGCGAGCGCAGCTCCGGAGGCGCCCCCGGTGCCCGAGCCGCAGGCACCCCAGTCGGCCGGCCAGCTCAATGTGGGCCTGACGGTCAACGGCGAGCAGATCGGCACCATCCAGAACGTGTCGGTGGGCACCGCGCAGACTCTCGCCACGAGCGTCTGCCCGGGCGACGACCTGTCGGCCAAGCTTCCTGCCCTGGCCACCAGCGAGATCTCGACGGTCCCGGTGTGCGCCAGCGGTGCCACCGGCGTGAGCTACACGTTCACCCAGGCGGGCCCGGGTAACTCGGACGTCGCCCCTGCCCAGAGCCCGCACGGAGCGTCGGGCGTCGGTGCCACGGCGACCAGCACGGTTCCGGCGGCTCCGGCGCCTGCCGAGGTGCCGATGACCGTCAGCCGGTAGTCACCACCGCGACGCCGCGCACTGCCCGCACCCGCTTCGGGTGCGGGCAGTGTTCGTCGTGGGCGTCTCGGCGCAATGTCGGTTTGGCGGCGACATGGCGGATAACCTCGTCGGTTATATCTTGAGCCGCGAGTTGTGAGAGGTTTGTCCGCATGGGTCGACTGTTCGGGACCGACGGGGTCCGAGGCGTCGCCAACCGAGAACTGACTGCTGAGCTGGGGTTGGCGCTGGGAGCGGCGGCGGCGCGCCGGCTGGCCGCGATCAGGCCCACGGGGCGGTGCCTGGCCGTGATCGGCCGCGATCCGCGCGCGAGCGGCGAGATGCTCGAGGCGGCCGTCATCGCCGGTGTCACCAGCGAAGGTGTGGACGCCCTGCGCGTCGGCGTGCTGCCCACCCCGGCCGTGGCATACCTGACAGGCGCCTACGGCGCGGATTTCGGTGTGATGATCTCGGCATCGCACAACCCGATGCCCGACAACGGCATCAAGATCTTCGGTCCCGGCGGGCACAAGCTGGACGACGACACCGAGGACCGCATCGAGGAACTCGTCGCCCAAGGCCCCGGCCTTCGGCCGGTCGGCAGCGGCATCGGCCGCGTCATCGAGGCGAACGACGCCTTGGAGCGCTACCTGCACCACGTGCGCTCCGCGGCGCCGGTGCGCCTGGACGGGCTGACGGTCGTCGTCGACTGTGCCCACGGCGCCGCGTTCCAGGCCGCGCCGCGCGCATATCACGCCGCGGGCGCCCGGGTGATCGCGATCAACGCCGAGCCTGACGGGCTGAACATCAACGATGGCTGCGGGTCGACCCATCTGGAGCAGCTGCAGGCCGCGGTGCTGGCCCATCGCGCCGACATCGGCCTGGCGCACGACGGCGACGCCGATCGCTGCCTGGCGGTCGACGCGACGGGCAGGGTGGTCGACGGCGACGCGATCATGGTGATCTTGGCCCTGGCCATGCACGACGCGGGGGAGCTGGCCGCCGACACGCTGGTCGCCACGGTCATGAGCAACCTCGGGCTGCACATCGCGATGCGGACGGCCGGTATCGCCGTGCGCACCACCGGCGTGGGTGACCGCTACGTTCTGGAGGAACTGCGCGCCGGCGGCTACACGCTGGGCGGGGAACAGTCGGGCCACATCGTGATGCCCGCGCTGGGGACGACCGGCGACGGCATCGCAACCGGGCTGCGGCTGATGGCGCGGATGGCGCAGACGCACGAGCCGCTGGCCCAGCTGGCCGCCCCGATGCAGACGTTGCCGCAGGTCCTGATCAACGTGCAGGTCGCCGACAAGGCGACGGTCGCCGAGGCGCCCGCGGTCCAGACCGCCGTGCGTGAGGCCGAGGCCGAACTCGGGGACACCGGCCGAATTCTGTTGCGGCCGTCCGGAACCGAGCAGATGGTGCGCGTCATGGTGGAAGCCGCCGACGAAGACACCGCGCGGCAGCTGGCGATCCGCATCGCCGACACCGTCAGCGCCGAAGGCTGATCGGACGAATCCGGGCCCATCGCGGGAACCGATGACGGCGTCCGCGCGTCATACCCGGATATGGGCAACACACGTGTGGACACCGCGGCGCTGCGCGCCGCCTCGCAGCGCTTCGACACCGTCGCCGATCTGCTCGCCGGCGCATCGGTGAACCGGTTGCGCTTCGACGGCAGCCTGGCCGGACGGGCGCACACCGCACGCGGCGACGCGGTGCGCTCGGCGTTGCAGGGTCTGGCGGCGGCGGTGTCGCACTGGTCGCGCGCCGCCGAGGAACTCGCCGCCGCGCTGCGGGTCACCGCAGACCGCTACGCCGAAGCCGAGCTGCGCGCGGCCGCGCGATGACGGTGGACGTCGCCGCCCGGCTGGCAGCGGGGCGGCCGTCGGCGGTCAACACGCAGACCTATGTGTCGGCCTGCCGCGCCGTCGCCTACCAGCATCCTGATCTGACCGCCCACGGCGCTCAGATCCTGGACTGGTACGGCGGTGAGGACGGGTTGGATCTGCAGGCGCTGGAGGCCGACGATGTGGCTCTGCGCGCCGCAGCGTCCGCCGCCGAGCAGGCTCTGGGCCTCACCCGCGAGGCGGAAGCCGAGGTCCTCGCCGCGTGGCAGGGGGAATCGAGCTCGCTGGCAACAGATTTCATCACTCGGCACCGCGCGGCAGCCACCACCGTGGCTCATGCGTTGCACACCGCGGTCGACGCCTGCGCGGCGCTGGGGGACACCCTCGGCCGCCTCGTCGAGGACAAGGTCGGTGCGGCGGTGTCGATCGACGACCGCCGGGCCGCCGAGCGTTCCGTATGGCAGGCCGCGGCGGCGACCGTGCTGGGCGGGGGAGCGGGGCGCGACGAGGCCGTTGGGGTGGTCAGCCAGCAGATCGTCCCCTACGTCGACACCGACATCCGCGGCGAGTGGCTCACCGCGATGCGGTCGACCAGCTCGTCGGCGGCGGCCGCCTACGACGACGCGCTGCGCCGGTTGGATGCCGCGCCGGTCGCCCCCTTCGAGGTGCCCGGACCGATGGGTGCCCCGGCGGTGCCGGCGGCGGCTGCCCCCACGCCGGTTCAGCCTGCCGGGCTGGCCGTGCCCGCCGCGCAATCTCTTCCGTCGCGGCTCGGCCCGGCCGATCTGCCGGCACCGCCGGACCCGTTGCCCATGCCGGAAACGACTGCCGTACAACCACTGCCGGGACCACCGCCGGTGGATCCGCCGGCTGCCCCGGGTGCCTCGGTGCCG
>NZ_BEWG01000024.1:136927-161522 GCF_002723835.1 Mycobacterium sp. shizuoka-1
GGCACCCGGGGGCGCGGACGGGTTGTCCGGGCTGGTGGGCCAGATCGCGGACGCGCTGGGGGGACTGTTCGGCGGTGCCTCTGACGACCCGTCGACAGCTGACGACACCGATCCCGACGATCCCGGCGATCCCGGCGATCCCGGCGGTCCCGACCCGGACCGGGCCGACGAGGCCGAAGACACTGCGCCCGAAGATGTTCCGTTGGTCGGGCAGGCTGCCGAGGGGCAACCGGCCGAACCGCCACCGACGGTCACCGACGAGACGCCGGCCGAGCCCGCGCCGCCGGTCCCGCAGCCGTTGTCCGAACCGCAGGCGCCGCCGGAGTCGCCCCCGGCGCCGTCACCGGAACCGTCGGATGACCAGACCCCGTGTGAGATCGCCGCCGACGAGCTCGCGCAGGTGGGGCAGTGACGGCCGTGCCCGCCGGCCAACGGCGCGTGCTGCGCCCGGCCGATCAGCAGCGCGCTGCGCGCCCGCCGGTGATCAGGGCAGCAGCTGTTGCAATTCCTCGACCCAGCTGAGGTATTCGGTCGGGTCGGTGGTCACCGGCGTGGCCAGCAGCGTGGTGACGCCGGCCTCGGCGAATGCGGCGATGCGCTCCTTGACGAAGCCACGCGGGCCGATCAGGTTGACCTTGCGGACCAACTCGTCGGGAACTGCGGCGATCGCCTCGGCCTTGCGGCCGGCCAGGTACAGGTCCTGGATGTGGTCGGCGACCTCGCCGTACCCGTACCGGGTGGCCAGCTTGTGGTAGAAGTTCTGGCCCTTGGCGCCCATGCCGCCGATGTAGAGCGCCAGATGGGGCTTGGCCCAGTTCAGCCGCTCCTCGACATCGTCGCCGATCGCCAGCGACACCCCGACCATCACGTCGAGTTCGCCGAGTTGGCTGTCGCGCTTGGCCTTTCCGGCTCGCAGCGCCTCGCCCCAGACGTCGTCGGCCTTCTCCGGGTAGAAGAACACCGGCTGCCAGCCTTCGGCGATCTCGGCGGTCAGCTCGACGTTCTTGGGGCCGAGGGCGGCGATGTTGATCGGAATGCGCTCGCGCACCGGGTGATTGATGATGTGCAGCGGCTTGCCCAGGCCGGTGCCGCGGTCGGCCGGAAGGGGGATCTGGTAGCTGCGGCCTTGGTGCTGCACGCGTTCGCGGCGCCAGACCTGGCGGCAGATGTCGACCACCTCACGGGTGCGGCCCAGCGGAGCGTCGAACGGTACACCGTGGAAGCCCTCCACCACCTGCGGTCCGGAGGTGCCGATGCCGAGCCGGAAGCGGCCGTCGGACACGAAGTCCAGCCCGGCGGCGGTCATCGCCAGCAGGGTGGGCGTCCTGGTGTAGATCGGGAACACGCCCGACCCCAGCTCGATGGTCGAGGTCTTCGCGGCCAAGTAGCCGAGCTGGCTGACCGCGTCGTAGGAGTAGGCCTCGGCCACCAGGGCGATGTCCACCCCGGCTTTTTCCAGCACCACGATGTGCTCGACGGCCTCGCGGAAGCCGCCCGAATAGTCCAAGAAGATGCCGGTGCGCATCAGCACGTTATATCACCAACCAGTTGGTTGGGTGATGGCCGGGTTATTTGAGCAGCGCCACGATCCGCTCTTCCGGCGTCACCGGCGGCAGCTCGGGGTCGGGCTGTTCGGTATTGGGCAGCACCGCCTCCGGGTCCGCGAACTCCCGGTAGTCCTTGTCGCCGGTCAGGTGGAACAGCAGGAACCCGGTGAGCAGCGCGCGCGCCGTCTTCTGGGTGCGCCGATCCGATCCCGGCAGGCCCAGAGCCCCGGCGAAGCGCCGCTTCTCGGCGAGCCCGGGCGCCTGCGCCTTGCTGACGATGTGCAGGACCGACCCCTTCCACGCGCCGGCCAGATCCAGGGCGTCGGTGCGCAGCGAGTGGGCGTCGTCGGGGGCGCTGAGCACCAGGCCGGGCACCTTCAGCGATGCCGCGGGCTGCTGCGCGGGCGGTTTGGTGACCGACGGGAACAGCGCCGCGACCGCCTTGGGCGCGGTCGCGCCCGCGCCGGACAGGCCGGCCGCAGCGAACACCGCGGCCGAGCCGCCGAATCCGTGACCGGCCAGTCCCAGTTTGGTGGGATGCACGCTGATCTGGCCGGGACCCAGCCGCACCCCGGTGATGATGTCGAGGGTGGTGCCCAGGTCGAACGCCAGGTTCAGCACCGACGGCGCCAGGCCGCCCTCGGTACCGGGCGCGGCGGCGACGATGCCCCACGACGCGAGATGTTCCAGAGTTTTCAGGTAGTGATCCACGCCTGTGAGCCAGTCGTGGCCGAAGGCCACACCGGGCAGATTCAGGCCCGAGGCCGGCGTGTAGACAGTGCCCGGTAGCCCGGCAAAGGCCAGGTCACCGCGGAGAACCCGATGGGGACCGCGGCGAGTGAGTGCCGCGAAGAGCTTGCGTGTCCTGGCCACTCCACGAACCTAGTCCACAGAGGTGGCGGTCGTTACTGCACTACCCTGGATGAACATGTGCGGAATCGTGGCTTACGTGGGGCATAGGCCTGCCCGTGACGTCGTGGTCGATGCACTGCGGCGGATGGAATACCGCGGTTACGACTCGTCTGGTGTCGCCCTGCTCGACGGGCACGGCGGCCTCACCGTGCGCCGACGCGCCGGCCGGCTGGCCAACCTCGAGGAGGCGCTCGCCGAGGCGGATCCGGAGGCGCTGACCGGCACCGCAGGCATGGGCCACACCCGGTGGGCCACCCACGGCCGGCCGACCGACCGCAATGCCCATCCGCACCGGGATGCGGCCGGCGAGTTCGCCGTCGTGCACAACGGCATCATCGAGAACTTCGCGGTGCTGCGCCAGGAGCTGGAAGCCGATGGTGTGGAGTTCGCCAGCGACACCGACACCGAGGTCGCCGTCCATCTGGTCGCCCGCGCGTACCGGCAGGGTCCGACCGCGGGCGATTTCGAGGCGTCGGTGCTGTCGGTGCTGCGCCGGCTGGAAGGGCATTTCACGCTGGTCTTCGCCCACGCGGGCGACCCGGGCACGATCATCGCGGCGCGGCGGTCCACCCCGCTGGTGGTCGGGATCGGCGACGGCGAGATGTTCCTCGGCTCCGATGTCGCGGCCTTCATCGAATTCACCAGGGACGCCGTTGAGCTGGGCCAGGATCAGGCGGTCGTGATCACCGCCGAGGGCTACCGGATCACCGACTTCGACGGTGTCGACGACGCCGCCAATGCCCGTGTCTTCCACATCGACTGGGACCTGTCGGCCGCCGAGAAGGGCGGCTACGAGTACTTCATGCTCAAGGAGATCGCCGAGCAGCCCGCAGCGGTCGGCGACACGCTGCTGGGGCATTTCGTCGACGGGCGCATCGTGCTCGACGAGCAACGCCTGTCCGATCAGGAGCTGCGCGAGGTCGACAAGGTGTTCATCGTCGCCTGCGGCACCGCCTTCCATTCTGGGCTGCTGGCCAAGTACGCGATCGAGCACTGGACCCGGCTGCCGGTGGAAGTCGAGCTGGCCAGTGAATTCCGATACCGGGACCCGGTTTTGGACCGCGGCACTCTGGTGATCGCCATCTCCCAGTCCGGCGAGACCGCGGACACCTTGGAGGCCGTCCGGCACGCCAAGAGCCAGAAGGCCAAGGTGCTGGCGATCTGCAACACGAACGGCAGCCAGATCCCGCGCGAGGCCGATGCCGTCCTCTACACCCGCGCCGGCCCGGAGATCGGGGTGGCGGCCACCAAGACCTTCCTGGCCCAGATCGCCGCGAACTACCTGGTCGGGCTGGCGCTGGCGCAGGCCCGCGGCACCAAGTACCCGGACGAGGTCGCTCGGGAGTACCACGAGCTGGAGGCGATGCCGGACCTGGTGGCCCGCACACTCGAGCACGTCGGGCCGATCACCGCGCTGGGGCAGCAGTTCGCGTCGTCGCCGACCGTGTTGTTCCTCGGCCGCCACGTCGGCTACCCGGTGGCGCTCGAAGGCGCGCTCAAGCTCAAAGAGCTGGCCTATATGCATGCCGAGGGCTTCGCGGCCGGCGAGCTCAAGCACGGTCCGATCGCGCTGATCGAGGAGGGCCTGCCGGTCATCGTGGTGATGCCGTCACCGAAGAACGCGGCAACCCTGCATGCCAAACTGCTGAGCAACATCCGCGAGATCCAGGCGCGCGGAGCGGTGACCATCGTGATCGCCGAGGAGGGCGACGACACGGTGCGTCCGTACGCCGATCAGATCTTCGAGATACCGGCGGTGTCAACGCTTTTCCAGCCGTTGCTGTCCACGGTGCCATTGCAGGTGTTCGCCGCCGCGGTGGCTCGGGCCCGCGGCTACGACGTCGACAAGCCGCGCAACCTGGCGAAGTCGGTCACCGTCGAATAGCCGTCGGTCAACCCAGTTGGTCGACGGCTGCGAGGATCTCGGCGACCTCGGTGCGGGTGGTGTAGTCGGGGTGGACGTCGCTCCACGCGATCACGCCGCCGTCGTCGAGGACGAGCACGGTCGGCATGGGCAGCTGGTAGCCGCCGTCGGCATTGGCTGTGCGCAGGTCGATACCGAGCTGCTCGGTGACTGCCCGCGAAGCCTCGGACGGCGTGACGACGATCCCGAGCGCGGCGGCGATCCGGTTGCCGGGGTCGGAAACCACATCGAACGTCAGGGCGTTGGTTTGCGATGTGGACAGCGAGCCGTCGGGCTTCTGGGGGCTGACGGCGATCAGCGGGATTCCTCGCTCGACCAGTTCCGGCACCAGCTGATCCTGGTATGTCTTGAGCGTCAGGTTGCAGTATGGGCACCACGCCCCGCGGTAGAACACGACGACTGCCGGCCGGCCTGCCCGCAGCGCGCTGATCGTCGTCGGGTTCCCTTGGGCGTCAAGTAGTTCGGGGTCAGGCAGCGGTGTGCCAGGCTGGGCGGCATCGGGTGCGACCCCCTCGTCGGCCATGCGCTTCTGGTCGGCGGCGAACACTTCGGCGATCTCGACGGGCAGATGGGCCGCCATCCCCTCCTGCAACTGGGTGACCTGGGCGGCGATCGTGGCGGGTTCGGTGGTGGACACGGTGACTCCTCTCGTGGGCTCACCGCCGATGGTGTCGAGGAAAAAATGGAGTGTCAATGCCAGTAATTCACCGACGGCGGGCGGCTTTGCCTGCGGTCTCGGTCACGTGCGCACCGATCTGGGTGATGACGGTGTCCATCGCCGCCGTCAGCGCGGCGGTGTCCCGGTGGACCTGGCTGAGCAACAACCCGCCCTGGGTGGCGGCGAGCAACGCCAGGGCGAGGCGGTCGGTGTCGGTACCCGGGATGAACTGGCCGGCGGCCGCCATCGCCGCCAGGCCGTCGCGCAACAACCGCTCCCACTCGGCGAACCAGCGGGCGAGCAGGGCGCGGGCCAGTGGGTCGGTCTCCGAGAGATCGGCGGCAAGCGAGCCCAGCGGGCACCCGCCGACACAGTTCTGAGCTGTGCGAATGCCGACCACGAGGTCGCGCCACCGCCAGAGGTCGTCGACACAGGTCAGCCGGTCCAGGCCCAGATGCTGGACGTCGAGCACCCGTCGGCCCTGCAGTTCGATGACGGCGGCGACCAAGGCGTCCTTGTCGGCGAAGTAGTGGTAGAGCTGCGAGGAGCTGATTCCGGCGGCGGTCTGGATGTCTTCGATCGTCGTCCGCGCGACTCCGCGTTCCTGCATCAGTCCGGCGGCGACTGCGACGATCCGGTCCCGGGTCGCGACGCCCTTGGCGGTCAGCCGGCGGCCGGTGACCGCTACAACCGTGCGCTCCTCTTCTGGTGTGGGCACTCCAGAATCGTAATCGGTTACCTCGCTATCGCGGTCTGCTGATACAGCGCCAGCCGCCATCGCCCGTCCTGGCGCCGGTACACGGACGACATCGCGCCGACGAAGGGTTTGTCGACGCCGTCGCGGTCGGCAGTGCAGACATAGACCAGCGCCGCCGCATCGGCCCCGGCCGCCACGACCCGCGGATCGGACAACTCGAAGCTGCGCCACGGGGGAGACTGACCCAGCGCCGCGGTGACCGCCGCCCGGTCCATCACCGCGCCGTTGGCCAGCACCATCACTGCGTCGTCGGTCATCACGTCCCGGTAGAAGCGGTCGCCGGTGGACTCACACAACGCCTGCCACCCGGCTCGTTCGATCGCGAGAAGTTCATCGAGTAACTGTTGATCGGTCATGGTCGGTGAATACCCAGGCCGACTTGGCTGCTAATGCCGATTCAGCACGTAACCTTGGTGCCGATGCGGCACTACTACACCGCCGACGCGATCCGCGCCGCCGAGGCCCCTTTGCTGGCCAGCCTGCCCGATGGCGTGCTGATGCGCCGCGCCGCCTACGGTCTGGCCACCGCGATCGCCGCGGAGCTGCGGTCGGTGACCGGCGCGCTGGCCGGTCGCCACGTGTGCGCGGTCGTCGGGTCCGGGGACAACGGCGGTGACGCGCTCTGGTCGGCCACCTTCCTGCGGCGGCGCGGGGTGGCGGCGACCGCGGTGCTGCTCAACCCCGAACACACCCATGCCGCCGCGCTGGCAGCCTTCCGCAACGCCGGCGGCCGGGTGGTGCCCGCCGTCGCGCCCACGGCGGATCTGGTGATCGACGGGGTGGTCGGCATCTCCGGCACGGGCCCGCTGCGGGCGGCAGCGGCCGAGGTGTTCGCCGCCGTCGAGCAGGCCGGAATCCCGGTCGTCGCCGTCGACATCCCCAGCGGCATCGACGTGCACACCGGCGCGATCACCGGGCCTGCCGTCCGCGCCGCACTCACCGTCACCTTCGGTGGACTCAAACCCGTCCACGCCCTCGCCGACTGCGGCCGAGTCGAACTCGTCGACATCGGGCTGAACCTGCCGCCGACCGATCTGCTGGGGTTCGAGGCCGCCGACGTCAAGGAGCGCTGGCCGGTCCCCGAGGCGCGCGACGACAAGTACACCCAGGGCGTGACCGGGATCCTGGCGGGGTCTGCCACCTATCCCGGTGCGGCGATCCTGTGCACCGGCGCCGCGGTGGCGTCCACCTCCGGCATGAAGCGCTACGCAGGCTCCGCCGCGGCCGAAGTGGTGTCGCACTGGCCGGAGGTGGTGGCCGCCGCCAACCCGCACGCCGCCGGCCGGGTGCAGGCCTGGGTCGTCGGACCGGGGCTCGGCACCGACGAAAATGCCTTCGGTGCTTTGACTTTCGCGCTCGGCACGGCGCTGCCCGTGGTGGTGGACGCCGACGCCCTGACGCTGCTGGCCGCGCAGCCGGAACTGGTGGCCGGTCGCAACGCCCCCACGGTGCTCACGCCGCACGCCGGAGAGTTCGCCCGGCTGGCCGGATCGCCGCCGGGGGAGGACCGAGTGGCCGCCACTCGTCGGCTCGCCGACGCGTTCGGTGCCACGGTCTTGCTCAAAGGCAACGTCACCGTCATCGCCGACACCTCCGGCGCGACCTACCTCAACCCGGCCGGCGGATCGTGGGCGGCCACCGCCGGATCCGGTGATGTGTTGTCCGGCATGATCGGATCGCTGCTGGCCGCCGGGCTGCCACCGGGCGAGGCGGCGGCGGCTGCGGCCTTCGTGCACGCCCGCGCCGCCAACGCCTCGGCCGCCGACCCCGGCCCCGCGCCCGCGCCCACCTCGGCCTCGCGCATCCTCGCCCACATCCGTCAAGCTGTCGCAGAACTCTAGGAAGGACGCCATGCCCCACGTCAAGTACCGTTCCCCGTCGATCGCACCGGCCTACACCGGGCGGCTGTCCACCGACCCGATCCCGTCGCTGCGGCTCCCTGACGAGGCAATGGAACCCGCTGCGGCATACCGGTTCATCCATGACGAACTGATGCTCGACGGCAGCTCCCGGCTCAACCTGGCGACGTTCGTCACCACCTGGATGGACCCCGAGGCCGAGAAGCTGATGTCGGAGACGTTCGACAAGAACATGATCGACAAGGACGAGTACCCGGCCACCGCGGCGATCGAATCCCGGTGTGTGGCCATGGTCGCCGACCTGTTCCACGCCGAGAACCTGCGCGACGACGACGCCTCGACCGCGGTCGGGGTGTCGACCATCGGGTCGTCCGAAGCGGTCATGCTCGGCGGGCTGGCATTGAAGTGGCGATGGAAGCAGCGCGTCGGCGATCAGTGGAAGTCACGCACCCCCAACCTGGTGATGGGCTCCAACGTCCAGGTGGTGTGGGAGAAGTTCTGCCGCTACTTCGAGGTCGAGCCGCGCTACATCCCAATGGCCGAAGACCGCTACGTCATCACCCCCGAACAGGTCCTCGACTACGTCGACGAGGACACCATCGGCGTGGTGGCCATCCTCGGAACCACCTACACCGGTGAGCTGGAACCGATCGCCGAGATCTGTGCCGCACTGGACCGATTGGCCCAGGACAAGGGCCTCGACGTCCCAGTGCACGTCGACGCCGCCAGCGGCGGGTTCGTGGTGCCGTTTCTGCACCCCGACCTGAAGTGGGACTTCCGGCTGCCGCGGGTGGCGTCGATCAACGTCAGCGGCCACAAGTACGGACTGACCTATCCGGGTATCGGATTCGTGGTGTGGCGCAATGCCGATTGCCTGCCCGAAGAGCTGGTGTTCCGGGTCAACTATCTCGGCGGCGACATGCCGACGTTCACGCTGAACTTCTCCCGGCCCGGTAATCAGGTGGTGGGCCAGTACTACAACTTCCTGCGCCTGGGTCGATCCGGCTACACCCATGTGATGCAATGCCTGTCGGGCACCGCACGGTGGTTCTCCGATCAACTGGAGAACTGCCAGCACTTCGAGGTGATCTCCGACGGGTCGGCGATCCCGGTGGTGGCCTTCCGGTTGAAGGGCGACTTCGGCTACACCGAATTCGACGTGTCGGCCGCGCTGCGCTCCTACGGGTGGCAGGTACCCGCTTACACCATGCCCGAAGGCGCAGAAGACGTTTCGGTGCTGCGCGTGGTGGTTCGGGAGGGATTCTCCGCCGACCTGGCCCGCTCGCTGTGGGAGGACCTCAACGCCGTGCTCGGCCACCTCGACGCGATCAAGCCCGAGGGCCACTTCACCCAAGAACACTTCGCGCACTGATGGCCGATTCCGACGCTGCCGAACTGCGCGCCAGCCGTGCCGACTGGACGGCCCAACACCTCGCGACCTATCTCGAAAGCGGGGGAGCCCGTGGGCACATCCTCGACCTGAGCGATGTCGGCGGTCGGCACTGCACCACGCATTGCCTGATTCGCCACACCGGTCGCACGTCAGGTCGCCGCTACGTCACACCGTTGATCTACGGAAACGTCGGCGGCGAGATCGTGATCGTCGCGTCGAAAGGCGGAGCCGACAGTCACCCGCAGTGGTACCGCAACATTCTGGCCGCCGACACCCTGGAGGTGCAGATCGCCACGCAGGCCTTCGAGGCTGCCTGGCGCGAACCTCTCGATGACGAACGGCACCAGGTCTGGGAGCACATGTGCCACCTCTACCCGCCCTACATCGCGTATCAGCAGTCCACCAGCCGGCGCATTCCGCTGGTCATGCTGAGCCTGTTGCGGCCGACCGCGACGTTCACGGCCACGCAGGACTGAGGAGCTAGCGGATGCGCTCGTTGGCCGGGTCGTAGATTGCCTTGAGTGACACCGTGATCGGGTAGACCTCGCCGCCGACGTTGACCGCGTAGGAGCCCGCGCGCACCCAGTCGGGCGTGACGACGGCGTTGTCGGCGGACCGGACGTAGCCCAGTCCGACACACGCACCGGTGGTGGCGCCCCACGCGGCCGAACTGACCTGTCCGGCGACGGCGCCGTCACGCAGGATGAGCTCGCCGCCCCACAGCATGGGCTCGGACGAGTCGACGGCGAAGCTGACCAGCCGCCGGCGCGGGCCGTCGGCCTTGGCCTTCGCCACCGCTGCGCGGCCGAGGAAGTCGATGTCCGAGGACAGCTTGCAGGCGAACAGCAGACCGGCCTCGACAGGGCTGTCGCCGGGGGTCAGCTCGCGCCCGAACGCCCGGTAGCCCTTCTCCAGACGCAGCGACTCGATGGCGTAGTAGCCGCCGCGGGCGATACCGAACCGCTCGCCGGCCGCCAGCAGGCTCTCGTAGACGCCCACCGCGAACTCGGTGGGAACGTAGAGCTCCCAACCCAGTTCGCCGACGTAGGTGATCCGGGTGGCTCGTACCGTCGCATAGCCCAGGGAAATGACCTGGCTGGTGGCGAATCCGAACGCGGCGTCGGACAGGTCGGCGTCGGTCAGGCTGCTCAGCAGCTCACGCGACCGGGGGCCCATCACCCCGAACACCGCCATCGACGAGGTGACGTCGACCAGCTCGGCCTGCGCCCCGGCCGGCAGATTCTTGCGGATGTGATCCTTGTCCCGCTCGGTGGTGGCCGCACTGCTGACGATCAGGAACTCACTCGTGCCGGTGCGGGTGACGGTGACGTCGGACTCGTAGGTTCCGCGCTCGTTGAGCATGCCGGTGTAGACCGACTTACCCACCGGAACAGCAACATCGGCGGTACACAGCCACTGCAGAGCGGCCTCGGCGCCCGGGCCGGTGAGCAGATACTTGGAGAACGACGTCTGGTCGAAGACGGTGACCGCGGTGCGGGTGTTCACCTGTTCGGCCGCCGACCACGGCAGCCAGTTCTGCTTGCCCCAGGAGTATTCGATCACCGGCTCGCTGCCGGGCGGCGCGAAGAAGTTGGCCCGCTCCCAGCCCATCCGGCTGCCGAAGTTCGCCCCCGCGGCGGCCAGCAGATGGTGGACGGGCGAACGCCGGAACGGCCGTGCGGTGGTCAGTTCCCGGTTGGGCCAGGGAATCTCGTAGTGCACGCCCAGAATCTCGGCGACCCGGTCGTGCAGCCAGGCGACGTTGCCGTTGAACGGCGCGAAGCGGCGGATGTCCACCCCGGTCAGGTCGGTGGTCGGCGAGCCGTTGACGATCCATTCGGCAAGCGCCCGCCCGGCGCCGCCGGCCGAGGCGATGCCCACCGAGTTGAAGCCGGCGCCGACGAAGAAGTTGGCGCACTCGGGAGCCTCGCCGAGAATGAACTGATTGTCCGGGGTGAAGCTCTCCGGTCCGTTGTACAGCTTCTTGAGCCCGGTGTGCTCGAGCGCTGGAATCCGCAGCAGCGCATTGTCCATCAGGATCTCGAAGTGCTCCCAGTCCTCGTCGAGCAGCTGGAACTCGAAGGGGTAGGGGATCTTGTCCGGTGCCACCCACGGCTTGGCCTCCGGCTCGAAACCGCCGATGACCAGCCCGCCGACCTCCTCCTTGAAGTAGGTGTAGCCGTCCGGATCGCGCAGGATCGGCAGATCGGGGTGCACACCGGCGATGGTCTCGGTGACGACGTAGAAGTGTTCTGCGGAATACAGCGGGACGTTCACCCCGGCCAGCGCGCCGATCGCCTTGGCCCATTGTCCGGCACAGTTGACCACGATCTCGGCCTCGATGTCGCCGGCGTCGGTGCGCACACCCGTCACCCGCCCGTCGGCGGTCAGCACATCGAGCACCCGGACGTGCTCGACGACCTTGGCGCCGCGCTGGCGCGCCCCCTTGGCCAATGCCATCGTCAGGTCGGTCGGATTGGCCTTGCCGTCCGCCGGCAGCCAGATTGCCCCGACCAGATCGTCGGTCCGCATCACCGGGTAGCGCTCGAAAGCCTCGTCGGGACTGAGCAGTTCGCAGTCGAGCTGATAGGCGGCGGCATTGGCTGCGGTGCGGCGCAACTGCGTCATCCGGTCCTCGGTGCGGGCCACGGTGACCCCGCCGCACTGCTTGTAGCCCGCGCTGAGCCCGGTCTCGGCCTCCAGTTCGGCGTACAGCTGGGTCGAGTACTGAACCAGCCGGGTGCCGCTCTCCGACGCGCGCAACTGACCGACCAGACCCGCTGCGTGCCAGGTGGTTCCGCACGACAGCTGGCCCTGTTCGAGCAGCACGACGTCGGTGTGGCCCAGCTTGGTCAGGTGGTAGGCGACACTGGTACCGATGACGCCGCCGCCGATGATGACGGTCTGGGCGCGGTCGGGCAGCTGTTGGGTGGGCATGTCGTCCTATTCGTCGTCAGTCGGATGCTTGCGCGTCGGTGAGCAGGCGGGGGAAATCTGGGCCGCGGAATTCCGCGACCGCGGACTCGTAGCGTTCCATCGCCCAATCCCAGAAGTCGAAATCCAAAGAGCTGGAGCCGTTCTGGATGCATCCCCACAAGGTCCAGCCGTACTTTCCGATGATGCCCTGCAGGCGTGCTCTGGCGGTCTTGTGGCGTAACCGGCGGCCGTAGTACAGCGTGACCAGTTCGTCGAGCTGATCGGTGGACAGCCCGCATTCGGCCCAGATGTTGCCCAGCTCGAAGCACGGGTCGTTGTTGCCGGAGTACTCGTAGTCGATCAACCAGACCTTCTCGCCGTTGTCGACGAAGTTCCCGGCCAGCAGATCGTTGTTGCAGGGAACGGTCATGTTCTCGGACGTTCCGAGAATCCGCTTCACCGTGTGGAATTCGCGGGTGTAGTGCAGATAATCGGTCGGTATCCGGAATCCGCGTTCCTGCACCACCTTCAGATAGGCCGGCTGACGCTCGAACATGTCGAATCGGTCGCGGAACCGCGGTCCGGCGTGCAGGGCCCGGCAGCCCTGCGCCACCCGGGCCAGCACATCGGGGCGCTGCAGGTCGGTGTTGGTCAACGTGGTGCCTTCGAGGAAACCCACCAGCAGGATGCCCAGATCGGGACGGTAGTCGATCACCGGCGCGCCGACGCCGGCCTGCTCGGCCGCCTTGCTGTTGAGGTACTCGTTGTCGCGGTCGATTCCCAGCAGGTTGGTGCTGTTGACGCTGCACCGGGCGACGTAGGTGCCGGCGGGGGTGGTGATCTTGATGTTGCGGTTGGTCAGGCCGCCGGAGAGTTCCTCGAGCTGCCGGGGCCGGCCGGCCAGGACTGGCAGCTGGTCGAACAGCGCGTCCAGTTCCGGGTCGGACAGAAAGGGCATACGGGCATCCTCGCGCCGGGTCGGGCATCGCATCTAAAAGACTAGACTATTGACTTGCGCCGGTGTCAATGCTTGACTCGGCCGTGCCGTCCAACCTCGATGCCAGTCCGGCCCTCGCTGTGATGTCGGAGTGGGCCACGGCCGCGCGTCCGGCGGTGATCTTCGACTTCAACGGAACACTCTCCGACGACGAGCCGATCCTGTTCCGGATCTTCACCGAGCTGTTCGCCGAGCACCTGAACTGGGCGATGACCCAGCAGGACTACGACCGTCACCTGCTCGGCCACAGCGACCGGGAGATCGTCGAGAAGGCCCTGCAGATCGCCGGGTTGCCGGGGTGCGACGTCGACGCGCTGCTCGAACTGCGCAAGCGGCGCTACCGGGAGCTCGTCGAGCACGACAACCCGATCCAGCCCGAGACGGTGCAACTCGTCCAGCTGCTGGCCGAACACGGCGTCCCGCTGGCGATCGTCACCGGCGCGCAGCGCGACGACGTCCACGCGGTGCTGGCTGCCAGCCCGGTCGGGGAGCTGATCCGGGTCGTCGTCGCCGAGGAAGATGTCACGCGCGGCAAGCCGGACCCGGAGGGATTCCTCGCCGGTGCCGGCCACCTCGGCTGCGCCCCTAGCGACGTCGTGGTGTTCGAGGATTCGGTTCCCGGGGTGCGGGGTGCGCTCGCGGCGGGCATGCGCTGCATCGCGGTCGGCACGGCCCCCAGCGACGAGCTGAAGGCCGTGGCGCCGGCCCTGATCACCAGGCTCTCGCCGGAGATCGCCCGGCACGTGTTGCCGCTCTAGGACGCCGGCGAGGTTTCGACCTCGGCGTCGGGGCCGCGGTCGACGCCCGAGCGCACCCGGATGCGGGTGCGGTCGGAGCGGAAGTAGTCGCGGGAGAACTCCACGGGAACACCGTTGCGGTCGTACGCGGTTCGGGTCACCAGCAGCAGCGGGTGACCCACTGCCACGCCGAGTAGCTCCGCCGCCGACTCGCTGGCCGGTGCGGCCTCGATGTGCTCGTCGGCGCGCAACAGCGGGGTGTCGAAGTCGTCGGCCATCAGCGAGTACACCGAGCCGGTGAGGTCGGCGGACAGCAGCCCGCGAAACCGCGCTGCGGGCAGATAGGTCTCTTCCAGTAGCACCGGGGTGCCGTTGGCCGAGCGCATCCGGATGATCTCGTGCACCTGGGCGCCGTGTCGCAGGCGCAGGGCGTGCCGAACGTTGGCCGTCGGCGGGCGGGTGGCCGCCCGGATCACCCGGGCACCGGCGGACATGTCCAGCCTGCGCAGTTGCTCGGTGAAGCCGGGTAGCCCGATGTGGTCGAACTCCAGGCGCGGTGTCTCGACGAAATTGCCCCCGAACCGGCCCCGGCTGCGTCGAATCAGGCCCTTGGCCTCGATGGCCGCCAATGCCTGGCGCAGCGTCATCCGGCTCACACCCAGCGCGCCGGCGATCTCGACCTCGGACGGCAGCTTGTCGCCCGGCGCCAACCGCCCGGACACGATCAGCTTCTCCAGCCAGGCCGCGATCCGAGAGTGTGCCGGCTGGTCAGACGGGCTACCGAGGTCCGGCCGCCTGGCCAGCACCGCGTCGTCCATCGACAGCAGCCGCATTCGCACGACTCTACCGTCCCGTCGGCGACGAACCGACAGGTCAGCGCCCTGTGCAGGCTCTCGCGCCGGCTTCTGGGACAATTGGCGGCGGTGACATGACTATGCACACGACATCGTCGACTCCGTCGACGAACACCCAGGTTCCGCGCCCCGGCGCCCAAGCGCTCGTCGATCTCGGCGCGATCGCCCACAACGTGCGCGTTCTGCGCGAGCACGCGGGGTCCGCACAGGTGATGGCGGTCGTCAAGGCCGACGCCTACGGCCACGGCGCGGTCGCGGCCGGCCGGGCGGCGGTGGCGGCCGGCGCGGCCGAGCTGGGTGTGGCGACCATCGACGAGGCGCTGGCGCTGCGGGCCGGTGGCATCACAGCACCAGTGCTGTCGTGGCTGCACCCGCCGGGCACCGATTTCGCACCCGCGCTGGCGGCCGACGTGCAGATCGCGGTGTCGTCGGCACGTCAGGTCGCCGCCTTGCTCGACGCGGTCGAGGCCACCGGCCGCACCGCCGAGGTCACCGTGAAGGTCGACACCGGGCTCAACCGCAACGGGGTCAGCGCCGCCGATTTCGGCGCGGTGCTGACCGAGTTGCAGCGTGCGGTCGCCACCGACGCCATCGCACTGCGCGGCATCATGTCGCACCTCGCCAACGGCGATGTTCCCGACGATCCGCTCAATGATCTTCAGGCGCAACGGTTCACCGAGATGATCGCCGAAGCACGCAGTCGCGGAATCGAATTCGACGTTGCCCACCTTTCGAACTCGCCGTCGGCGATGACCCGTCCCGACCTCGGCTTCGACATGGTCCGGCCGGGAATCGCGGTGTACGGCCTGAGCCCCATCCCCGAACGTGGCGACATGGGACTACGGCCTGCGATGACGTTGAAGTGCGCGGTGACCATGGTCAAGCCGATCAAGGCCGGGGAAGGGGTGTCCTACGGGCACACCTGGATCGCCGAACGGGACACCACCCTCGCGCTGTTGCCGATCGGCTATGCCGACGGACTGTATCGCCCCCTCGGCGGCCGGATCGACGTGCTGATCAACGGCAGGTGCCGGCGCAGTGTCGGACGGGTCTGCATGGACCAGTTCGTCGTCGACCTGGGCCCGGGCGCACCCGACGTGGTCGAGGGGGACGAGGCGATCCTGTTCGGACCCGGCACATCCGGCGAACCGACGGCCCAGGACTGGGCCGACCTGCTGGGCACGATCCACTACGAGGTGGTCACCAGCCCGCGCGGACGCGTGGTGCGCACCTATCGGGAGGTCGACGCCGGTGGGCAGTGACGAGACGCTCCCCAAGCGCGGCAAAGGAATCGACGAACGATTGGCGCGCCGCGCTGAGAAGACCGCCGAGCGACTGGCCCGCAAGGCCGACAACCCGGCGTTCGGTGTCGGTAAGAAGGCCGGCCTGCTGGCCGGGGTGGCCGGACTGGGTGCGGTGGGCACGGTGGCCGGGCTCTCGGCGGCGCGCGCGTTCGCGCACCGGTCGTATATCGAGGACGCCTACCAGGGTGAGGATTTCGCGCTGCTGGACGCCGACCGCGGTTGTGTGGTCACCACGGCGGACGGCATTCCCCTGGTGGTGCGCGAGGTCGGTCCGATCACCGCGCCGCTGACGGTGGTGTTCGCCCACGGGTTCTGCCTGAGAATGGGGTCGTTTCACTTCCAGCGCGCCGCTCTCGCGCAACGGTGGGGCGATCAGGTCCGGATGGTTTTCTACGACCAGCGCGGCCACGGGCAGTCCGGGCCCGCCCCGGTCGACACCTACACCGTGCCTCAGCTCGGCCAGGATCTGGAAACCATTCTGCAAGTGATGGTTCCGCGCGGACCGGTGGTGCTGGTCGGGCACTCGATGGGCGGTATGACGGTGTTGTCGCACGCCCGCCAGTTCCCCGAGCGCTATGGCCGCCGCATTGTCGGTGCGGCGCTGATCTCGTCGGCCTCCGAGGGGTTGTCCCGTTCGCCGCTGGGCGAGATCCTGCAGAACCCGGCCCTGGAGGCGGTGCGGTTCGCCGCTCGCTACGCGCCCAAGCTCGTACACCGGACCCGCGGCGCCGCCCGATCAGCCCTGCGACCGATCCTGCGCGCTGCCTCCTACGGCGACGACCACATGAGCCCTCGCGTGGTGGCGTTCTCCGAGGAGATGATTCACGACACCCCGATCGCCACCCTCGTCGAGTTCCTGCACGCCCTGGAAGTGCACGACGAGAGTGCTGCGCTGCCGGTGCTGGCCCGGATCCCGACGTTGATCGCGTGCGGCGACCATGACGTGCTGACCCCGGTCAAACACTCCGAGGAGATGGCCGCGGTACTGCCGAACAGTGAACTGCTGATCGTCGGCGGCGCAGGCCATCTGGTGCAGCTCGAAGTGCCCGACCTGATCAACGACGCACTGGTGCGCCTGGTCGAACGTGCCACACCGTCGAAGCTGGTCGCGCTGGCCCGCAAGCTGAAGGACCGGGCCCGTGGATAGGCAGGGCGGTACCCGCGAACTGCCGGCCGTGGAGGACACCATCGCCCTCGGCGAGCAACTCGGCAGGCAACTGCGGGCGGGCGACGTCGTGGTGCTGTCCGGACCGCTGGGAGCCGGAAAGACGGCTCTCACCAAGGGAATCGCCGCCGGTATGGATGTCGAGGGACCGGTCACGTCGCCGACGTTCGTGCTGGCCCGCGTGCACCGGCCCCGACGGCCAGGCCGACCGGAGTTGGTGCACGTCGACGTCTACCGTCTGCTCGAGCACACCGGCGCCGACCTGCTGGCCGAGCTGGACTCGCTGGATCTGGACGCCGATCTCGACGACGCCGTGGTGGTGGTCGAGTGGGGTGAGGGGCTGGCCGAACGGCTGTCGCAGAACCATCTCGACATCACGTTGGCGCGCGGGACCGACACTGACACCCGCACCGCGACCTGGCGATGGAACCACGAATGATCCGCAACATCCTGGCCATCGACACCGCAACGCCCGCCGTCACCGCCGCGGTCGTGGTGCGCGACAGCGGTTTCGAGGTGGCCGGGCAGCGGATCACGCTGGACGCGCGTGCCCACGCCGAGACGTTGACCCCCAACGTGGTGGCGGCGGTCGCCGAGGCCGGGATGACGATGGCCGACCTGGATGCCGTCGTGGTCGGCTGCGGCCCGGGTCCGTTCACCGGGCTGCGGGTCGGGATGGCCACCGCTGCGGCCTACGGTCATGCGCTGGCCCGCCCGGTCTACGGGGTCTGCAGCCTGGACGCCATCGGCGTGCAGACCACCGGCGAGGTGCTGGTGGTGACCGATGCCCGCCGCCGCGAGGTCTACTGGGCGCGCTATCGCGACGGGGTGCGCGTCGATGGCCCTGATGTGGCCGCGCCCGCCGACGTTCCTGTCGGTGCCGCCACGACCGTGGCGGGGTCCCCCGACCACGCTGCGCTGTTCGCGCTGCCCCGCATCGAGCCGGCATATCCGACTGCTCTGGGTTTGGTTGCCGCCGTTGTGGACTGGACTGCCGAGCCTGCCGCGCTGGTGCCGCTGTACCTGCGCCGTCCCGATGCCAAGACCCTGGCCGAGCGGGGGGTGCTGCGATGAACGTCCGCTACGGCCCGCTGCAGAAGTCCGACGCCGCCCGCTGCGCCGAGCTGGAGAACCTGTTGTTCGACGGCGACGACCCGTGGCCGGATTTCGCGTTCATCCGCGAGCTGGCCGCCCCGCACAACCGCTACGTCGCCGCCCGGGTCGACGACAAGCTGGTCGGCTACGCCGGCATCTCGCGGCTGGGCCGCACACCGCCGTTCGAGTACGAAATCCACACCCTAGGTGTCGATCCCGCCTACCAGGGCCACGGGATCGGACGGCAGATGATGACCGAGCTGCTCGCCGAGGTCGGCCCGGATTCGGTGGTGTACCTGGAGGTGCGTACCGACAACGAGCCGGCGATCGCGCTCTACACCAGCCTCGGGTTCACCCGCGTCGGGGTGCGTAAACGGTACTACCGGGTCAGCGGCGCCGACGCCTATACGATGCGACGGGATCCCAGCCATGACTAACATCCTGGCAATCGAAAGCTCTTGCGACGAAACCGGAGTCGGCATCGCCCGGCTCGACGGTGACGGGACCGTGACGCTGCTGGCCGACGAGGTCGCCTCCAGCGTCGACGAGCACACCCGGTACGGCGGGGTGGTTCCCGAGATAGCTTCCCGCGCCCACCTCGAGGCGCTCGGGCCGACCATGCGCCGGGCGTTGCAGGTCGCCGGGATCGACAGGCCCGATGTCGTCGCGGCCACGATCGGCCCGGGACTGGCAGGCGCACTGCTGGTCGGGGTCGCTGCCGCCAAGGCATACGCCGCGGCGTGGGGCGTGCCGTTCTATGCGGTGAACCATCTGGGCGGGCATCTGGCCGCCGACGTCTTCGACCACGGCCCGCTGCCCGAGAGCGTGGGACTGCTGGTGTCCGGCGGGCACACTCATCTGCTGCACGTGCGGTCGCTGGGCGAGCCGATCGTCGAGCTCGGCAGCACCGTCGACGACGCGGCGGGGGAGGCCTACGACAAGGTGGCTCGGCTGCTCGGGCTGGGGTATCCGGGCGGACGGCCGCTCGACGAGCTGGCCCGCACCGGTGACCGCAACGCGATCGTCTTCCCGCGCGGCATGACCGGACCCCGCGACGAGCCGTACGCCTTCTCGTTCTCCGGACTCAAGACGGCCGTGGCCCGCTACGTCGAGAACCATCCGGACGCCTCGACCGCCGACGTGGCCGCCGGCTTCCAGGAGGCGGTCGCCGATGTCCTCACCGCCAAGGCGGTGCGCGCGGCGGGCGAACTCGGCGTGTCGACGCTGCTGATCGCCGGTGGGGTGGCGGCCAATTCCCGGCTGCGGGAGCTGGCCGAAGAACGTTGCGCGGCAGCGGGTTTGACGTTACGTATCCCGCGCCCCCGGCTGTGTACCGACAATGGGGCGATGATCGCCTCGTTCGCCGCACACCTCATCGCCGCCGGTGCGGCACCGTCGCCGCTGGATGTCCCCAGTGATCCCGGCCTACCGGTGATCGCGGGGCAGGTCGCATGAGCAGTCGGGACGAGATCACCGAACTGCTCTACCGCTACGCCGAGCTGATCGATTCCGGTGATTTCGACAGTGTCGGGCAGCTGCTGAGCCGTGCCACCTTCGGTGGCACGTACACCCCCAGGCTGTCGGGTGCGCAGGACATTGCGGGACTGTTCGCGGCGACCATCCGCCGCTTTCCCGACACCGGATCCAACGTCGCCGGCCCCGCGGCTCCGGGGACCCCCAAGACCCGCCACCTCGTGCTCAACGCGATCGTCGACATCGATGGTGACACCGCCGCAGCCCGGTCGACGTTCCTGGTGGTTCAGGCCACCGACACTGTGCCGTTCCAACCGATCGTCGCCGGCCGCTACGACGACCGGTTCGCCCGCGACGCCGATGGCTGGTACTTCACCGAGCGCAAAGTCGACGTCGAGATGATCGGCGACGTCTCCGCTCACCTGATGATCGATCCGCACCAGTTCGACCGGTGATGCACTACGACCTTCGGCTGCGCCCCGCACAGCCGGCCACCCCGGCCCCGGATGCCTTCACGATCCACCGCGACGCGGTGGCTGCCACTGCCGGTCGGGACGGACTGAGCTTGGCTTATGTCCGCGAGGGGATCGGCGGCTATCCGCTGCTCCTGCTGCACGGCTACCCCGAGACCAAGCGCATCTGGTGGCGCAACATCGCCGCCCTGGCCGACGCGGGCTACGAGGTGATCGCCCCGGATCTGCGCGGCCACGGTGATTCGGACCTGTCGCGCGACGACGTCTACGACATCGCGGCCTACAGTCGCGATGTCTACCTACTGGTGCATGACGTCCTCGGGCACGAGCACTGCGGGGTGGTCGGTGGCGACGTCGGCGGCGTGGTCGCGGTGGACCTGCTGCACCGGTATCCCGGTTTCGTCGACAAGCTGGTGTTCTTCGACACCGTGGCCCCCCTGGTGTTCGACGACTACGTCGCCGCCGGGATCGACCCGGCTGCGATCCTGCCCGACGGGCCCACCGGTGACTACCGCCAGCGCCAGGGCGCGACGCCGGACGACCTCGCGGCCGAGCTGGACACCGCCGACAAGCGCCGGCGGTACGTGGCGGAGATGTACGGGCACCGGCTGTGGGCCTCGCCGGGCACCTTCAGCCAGGCCGACGTGGACTTCATGACCGAGCCGTTCGGCGACGAGGACCGGCTGCGGGCCGGCTGGGCGGTCTACCAGCTGGCCTACGGCAGGGCGTCCAGTGAGCCGCCGATCATGGACCGCAAGGTCGACCTCCCGACTCTGATCCTCTACGGCATGGACGACCGTGTGGTCGGTCCGGAGTTCGTGCACCTGTGCGAGGTGGCCTTCACCGACCGGACCGGGCCGGTGGTGCTGCCCGGGGCCGGGCACTTCCTGCAATGGGAACGGGCCGACCTGTTCAATGCCCTGGTCGTGGCATTTTTCGGGGACTTACGCGTCCGTCACGAGCTGTCGGGCTGACCGGCGGTGTCCGCTGTCGGCGAATAGGCAGCGGGCCACCCTTGAGTGCTAGCACTCGCATGTATAGAGTGCTAGGTGGCTTGCGGACAAACCCTGCGCCGGCACCCGCGACGACGGTGTGAGGACTTGGACGTATGCCGAACACCTGGTAATTCCGACTGGTCAGGGCGCACCAGCCCCGGCCGCACATTAACTAAGTGGAGGACTCCATCGTGGCCGTGAACATCAAGCCACTCGAGGACAAGATCCTCGTACAGGCCAATGAGGCCGAGACGACCACCGCGTCGGGTCTGGTCATCCCGGACACCGCCAAGGAGAAGCCGCAGGAAGGCACCGTCGTTGCCGTCGGCCCCGGCCGCTGGGACGAGGATGGCGAGAAGCGGATCCCGCTGGACGTCGCCGAGGGCGACACCGTCATCTACAGCAAGTACGGCGGCACCGAGATCAAGTACAACGGCGAGGAGTACCTGATCCTGTCGGCCCGCGACGTGCTGGCGGTCGTCAACAAGTAGCAGCCGTGAGCCGCCCCGGAGATCCCCGCATGCGTGCGGGTGGTGTCCGGGGCGGAACGCGCTTAAGCGAAATCAGGACTGACATATGAGCAAGCAGATTGAGTTCAACGAGACTGCGCGCCGGGCCATGGAGGTCGGCGTCGACAAGCTCGCCGACGCCGTGAAGGTGACGCTGGGGCCGCGTGGTCGCCATGTGGTGCTCGCCAAGGCGTTCGGCGGCCCGACGGTCACCAACGACGGCGTGACCATCGCCCGCGAGATCGAGCTCGAGGATCCGTTCGAGAACCTCGGCGCCCAGCTGGTGAAGTCGGTGGCCACCAAGACCAACGACGTCGCCGGCGACGGAACCACCACGGCCACCGTGCTGGCCCAGGCCATCGTCAAGAACGGCCTGCGCAACGTGGCCGCGGGCGCCAACCCGATCGCCCTGGGTTCGGGTATCGGCAAGGCCGCCGACGCCGTGTCCGAGGCACTGCTGGCTTCGGCCAAGCAGGTGTCGGACAAGGTCGCCATCGGCCAGGTCGCCACCGTGTCCTCGCGGGACGAGGAAGTCGGCGAGATGGTCGGCGAGGCGATGACCAAGGTCGGTGCCGACGGCGTGGTGAGCGTCGAGGAGTCCTCGACCCTGAACACCGAGCTGGAGATCACCGACGGTGTCGGGTTCGACAAGGGCTTCATCTCGGCCTACTTCGTCACCGATTTCGATTCGCAGGAAGCCGTTCTCGAGGACGCGCTGGTGCTGCTGCACCGCGACAAGATCAGCTCGCTGCCCGACCTGCTGCCGCTGCTGGAGAAGGTTGCGCAGGCCGGTAAGCCGCTGCTGATCGTCGCCGAGGACGTCGAGGGCGAGGCGCTGTCGACGCTGGTCGTCAACGCGATCCGCAAGACGCTCAAGGCCGTCGCGGTCAAGGCGCCGTTCTTCGGCGATCGCCGCAAGGCGTTCCTCGAGGACCTGGCGATCGTCACCGGTGGTCAGGTGGTCAACCCCGACGTCGGCCTGCTGCTGCGTGAGGTCGGCCTCGAGGTGCTCGGCTCCGCGCGCCGCGTGGTGGTCAGCAAGGACGACACCGTGATCGTCGACGGCGGCGGGACCGCCGACGCGATCGCCGGCCGGGTCAAGCAGCTCAAGAGTGAGATCGAGGCGAGCGACTCCGACTGGGACCGCGAGAAGCTGCAGGAGCGGCTGGCCAAGCTGGCCGGCGGCGTTGCGGTGATCAAGGTCGGTGCGGCCACCGAGACCGCGCTCAAGGAGCGTAAGCACCGGGTCGAGGACGCCGTCGCGGCGGCCAAGGCCGCGGTCGAGGAGGGCATCGTCGCCGGCGGCGGCAGCGCTCTGGTGCAGGCCCGTGCCGCGCTGGATTCGTTGCGCGCCACGGTGTCCGGGGACGAGGCTCTCGGTGTCGAGGTGTTCGCCTCGTCGCTGACGGCCCCGCTGTTCTGGATCGCCACCAACGCCGGTCTCGACGGGGCCGTCGTGGTCAGCAAGGTCAGCGAACTGCCCACCGGGCACGGCTTCAACGCCGCGACGCTGACCTACGGCGACCTGATCGCCGACGGTGTGATCGATCCGGTGAAGGTGACCCGCTCCGCGGTGCTCAACGCCGCATCGGTGGCCCGGATGGTGCTCACCACCGAGACCGCTGTGGTCGAGAAGCCGGTCGAGGTCGACGAGCACGCCGGCCACGGTCATCACCACGGGCACGCGCACTAGTTCGTTACTACGAGAGACACCCCCGGTCCTGTTGGGCCGGGGGTGTTTTCGTCTAGTCGTCGCTTGTCGAGTCCATGTCGTCGGCATCTTCTTGATCCGCCGACCACTGACTCAATTCTTCTCGGATCAGCTTGCGCTCATCCCGTCGCCGCGCGGGTGTCGCAAATCTCTTCGCCTCGTCGTTTGTTCCCCAATAGCCGTGGCCGGCGCTGGAGTTGTGGGCGCCAGCGTGCTCGGTCTTCCCGCGGCCAATGCCCATGTCAAGCACGGTACGCGGCCAATCTCTGCTGTCGACTCGATTTGTGCCGACATGGCGGTAATCGACGACCACTGAGACCACTGAGACCACTAAGACCACTGTGGTCGAGAAGCCGGTCGAGGTCGACGAGCACGCCGGCCACGGTCATCACCACGGGTACGCGCACTAGTTCGTCACGACGAGAGAGACCCCCGGTCCCGTTGGCCAGGAGGCGTTTTCCTCAGCGTCCCTCGATGTCAGAGGGTGACTGTAGGGTCGTGCCCGCATCGTGTGGATCGAGGAGGTCTGATGAGCGTGACAATGCCGGACGGCGACTGGTTTGCGAACGTCGAAGCGCGGCCTCACCCGTGGCCTGGGCTGGGTTGGAACACCGTCGGCCTCGTGTATGACGACGTGGACGCCGCGGTCGAGTTCTATGCAAACGCGCTCGGGATGGTCCCGATCGCGGTGTTGCCTGACGAGGACGGTCACACGTTCTTCGCCCGTATGCGATACCGCGGCACCAACATCACGCTGAACCGGCCGGGCTGGGATTCGGATCTGAACCAGACCACTGCCGACTCGCCTCCGCACTTCATCTTCTATCTGTACGTCGACGACGTTGCTTCGACGGTCGCGGCGATGGAAGCGCGCGGCGGAACGGGAGTCATGTCCGCCGCGCAGACTCCATGGGGTGACCTTCGGGCACGCGTGCGAGATCCCTTCGGCTATCTGTGGGACCTCGCGCAGCGCAACGACTCCCAGGGCTGATCTGTGGGCTGCACCTTTCGGCACTGAGACCGCCGTCGTGGACATGCCGGTCGACGTCGACGGGCACGCCGGTGTGGGCAGAGCGCCTCGAGCCGTGGCGGCAGCCGGTGCTAACTTCTGCAGCGTGTCCTACACGCTGTATCGCGAATCCCCGGTGCCGATTTGGATCGTCGGCCAGGGGAAAAAGCCTCAGATTGGCGATGGGCCGGTCCTGGATCTCTATCGGTCACTGCGACCCGTAGACGGAGTCGAATGGATCGCGTTTCGTGGCGCCCGGATCGAGCTCCTGCCTGAGGTCCTGGCGACCGGTGTCGACGCGACACCG
>NZ_BEWG01000024.1:161529-166872 GCF_002723835.1 Mycobacterium sp. shizuoka-1
CGACTCGGTTATTTTTTGCGACGACAGCATCGGAAAGCCCTGGGAGTACGCGCAGGCGGGATTCTTGTATGCACTTCACGGCGGCTATCTGGATCGCAGCTTCCGCATCCTGCCCGCCGACACCGCCGTCGACGTGATCTCCCACGTGCAGAAGTCGTTTCCGCACCGCTACGAATCCACGACCGGGGAATCGGTGTACCTGTCCCGCCTTCCCGACCAGGTCAACCCGGCCTATGAACAGGCATATGGGTACTGGATCCCGCGAAACGCGAGGCAGGCGCTTTTGTCAGTATTCGTTCTCGAGCAGTACGCAGACCGCCTTGACGAGCTCGTGACTGATTGCACGAACTGACTCTCGGCTCTGCGGGCGGAGTCGCCTGGATCGCTTCACAACTCGTCCCCAGCTGTCGTTCCCGTTGCCGCACTGGGTGGCTGACGCGATTTTGCGCCGCCGAAACGTGTGGTACCCCGGTGTCATGATGGGGTCATGTCCTGAGTGGCGATTCGCATAAACCCGCCCGCGGCTGGTGTACCACGACATACCCTGCCAAGGGAATCGGAAACAGGACCAGTGACGATGCCCCTAACACTTCTGCTACGACATGCCGCGGCCGGGCTGGCAGCCACCGCAGCCGCGATCGCGTGCGGGCCAACAGCGAATGCCGAACCGCTGGAACCGATTCCGGGAGAGGGCTTCTTCCTCGTCGGCCCGGACATCGCGCCCGGCCTCTACAACACCGGCGGGTCGGCGTCACCGTTCGCGGTCTACATCAACGATGTGCCGACCCAGGACTCGATGTGCGTGTGGTTCACCTACAGCACACCCGACACCAACAAGGACCACGTCCTCGCGACCAACATGTCGATCGGTCCGATGAACGCCAACATCAACTCGACGGTGAAGGCTTTCGAGTCGCACAACTGTCAACCCTGGACGCGGGTCAGCTGAGCGCTGTCGGCTGAATCGACACCAGCCGGAACGTCCCCGGCGAACCCTCGTCAGGGGTGAACCGGACCACCAGCACATCCGGCGGGAACTGCGTCGCAATGTCATTGAGCGTCCGCGGCATGAACACCCGCGACTTGGCGTTGCCATACCAATTCGGATCGGACGGATCGACATTCAGCGTGCTCACACTGTCGATCGAGTCGTCCCAGCGTTGCACCGCATCCGGCGCGGGAACGCCGAAGCCCACCGACTTCTGATAGGCATCCAGTTGTCCCGCAAGGGTTACCGGCGTCCCGCCGCCGACCGGCGTGCCGGTGATGGTCCCGTTGATCACGTCGGCGGTCACCGACGTCAGCCGTGCGGTACACACGTTGTCGACAACGCCGGCCGGCGCGCAGAACGCCGGCAGCGGGTCGGCATGAGCCGAGGCGGCAGTGAGCATCGCGGGCAGCGTCAGCACTGCGACAGCCCCGACCACAGCACGCTTTGGCATCGCACAGCCCTCCTGTCGTCTCTGACGATAATTCGCCGCCTGCGCGGCCGAGGTTACATCGCGGCGGATCGGCTTTGTCCCAGTGCGCGGGGGAAGCGCTGCCCGATCTGGTAGAGAACTGACCATGGAACATGCCGGACCACTGAGCGGTGTTCGCGTCCTCGAGCTGTCGATCGCGCTGACCGGGCCCTACATCGGCGCCCTCTTCGCCGATCAGGGTGCTGACGTAGTGAAAGTCGAGCGACCCGACATCGGCGACATCATGCGGTGGATCGGCCCCAGCGTCAACGGGCTCAGCGCGGTCTTCCGGGTCTGCAATCGCGGCAAGCAGTCGATCGCAGTGGATGTCCGCACGGACGCCGGCCGCGAGATCGCGCTCGAACTCGCCGCGCAGGCCGACGTCGTCATCCAGAACTTCCGGCCCGGCGTGGCGCAGCGCCTCGGCCTCGGGTACGACGATGTCGCCGCGGTCAACCCCGACGTCGTCTATCTGTCCCTGAGCGGGTTCGGCGAGGTCGGCCCCTACCGCGATCGCAGCGCCTACGACACCGTCATCCAGGCCTACGGCGGTCTCGCCTCCAGTCAGGCCGCGCCGGGCGTCGGCGAACCGATCTTCCTGCAGCAGGTGCTCGCCGACAAAGTCACCGCGCTCTACGCCAGCCAGGCCGTCACCGCCGCGCTCCTGGCGCGTGCGAAAGGCCGCGGCGGACAACACGTCCACGTCTCGATGGTCGATGCCGTCGTCTCGTTCCTGTGGACCGATGCCACCGGCAACGAGGTACTGCTCGACGCCGACGGCTCGCAACCGTCGAGTTTCACCTCCGGCTTCAAGCCGTTCCGCTTCCGCGACGGCTGGGGTGTGGTGACGCCGATCTCGGACTCCGATTTCACCGGGATGTGCCGCGCCCTGGAGGCCGACGGCGCCGACGACCCCCGGCTGGCCACCGCCGACCTGCGCAACCAGAACCGGCCGCTGATGGCAGAGGTGATGAGGTCCTGCTATGCCGGCGCCGAGACACTCACGGTGGAAGAGGCCACGGCCCGCTTCCAGGCCGAGGACGTGCCCTTCGCCATGATCGTGCCGCCCAGCGAACTGCCCGACGACCCGCACGCCATCGAGATGGGGCTGTTCGTCGAAGCCACCGATCCGGTGGTGGGCCGCACGCGCATCCCGCGCCATCCGGCCCTGTTCGACGCCACCCCGGCGCAGCTCGCCGGCGCGGCGCCGGCTCTGGGCCAGCACACCGCCGACGTGCTAGGGCAGCTGGGCCGTTCCCATCAGGAAGAAGAGCTGCGGGCCGCCCGGGTGATCGCGGGCTGACCTCTCCAATTCGTCGGGCCGGACCGGAATGCAACGCAGGCCGGGCCACGTTGCAGTGATGCGTGACCATTCGCCTCGGATTGCAGATTCCCAACTTCTCCTACGGCACGCGCGTCGCCGAGCTGTTCCCCGCTGTCGTGGCCCAGGCCCGCGAGGCGCAGAGCGCCGGCTTCGACACGGTCCTGGTGATGGACCACTTCTACCAACTACCAGGACTGGGTGAACCCGATGAACCGATGCTGGAGGCCTATACCGCGCTGGGCGCCCTGGCCGCGTCCGTCGACCGGGTACAGCTGTCCACGCTGGTAACGGGGAACACCTACCGCAACCCGACCCTGCTCGCCAAAGAGATCACCACGCTGGACGTGGTCAGCGCCGGCCGGGCAATCCTCGGGCTCGGGGCGGGGTGGTTCGAGTTGGAGCATCAGCAGTTGGGCTTCGAGTTCGGCACCTTCACCGAACGGTTCGAAAAGCTCGAGGAGGCACTCGAGATCATCCTCGGCATGCTGCACGGTGAACGCCCGACCTTCACCGGCAAGTGGTACCGCACCGAGAGCGCGATCAACGAACCCCGCTACCGCGACCACATCCCGATCATGCTCGGTGGCAGCGGCGAGAAGAAGACGTTCCGGCTGGCGGCCCGTTACGCCGACCACCTCAACATCATCGCCGACATCGACCAGCTGCCCGCCAAGCTCGACGTGCTGCGCCAACGCTGTGCCGAAATCGACCGGGACCCGGCCACTTTGGAGACCAGCTCGCTATTGACGGTCGTGGTCGACGGTTACGATGCGTCCCGCGACATCGGCGAGGCCCGCAGTGGCCGGGCCGTCATCGGCACGCCCGATCAGATCGCCGAACAGATCAAACGCCGCATCCTCGACATGGGCATCGACGGTGTGATCATCAACCTGCCGACCCACCGCTACACGCCCGGTGTCATCAGCGCGGTCGGCGAAGTGCTCGCACCGCTGGTCGCGGCCGCCGGGTAGACCCGCCGACCGGACCCGCGAAGTTTGCCACACGGGGGTGGGCGACGGCAGTAAAGTGCTGCTCGTGGTCGACGTTTTCACCGGTGCGCGAGGTCGCTGGCTGGCGGTGGCAGCTTCGTTGGTCGTCGCCGGCGGCATGTTCTACGCCCAGAGCACCGAGAATCGGTGTTGCGTTGCCGCGCCGACGGTTTCGTCGGCGCCCCAGACATCCTCCGCGCCCGTCGCCCGCGTCGCGCAGGCGACGGAGGCCGAACTCCTGGCCGCCAGTGCACCCGTTGCCGGCGCCGACTTCCAGCTCGCGCTGCCCCGGGGGATCACGCCCGAAGCGGGACTGCAGGTCCACACCATCTGGGTGGCCCGCGCCATCAGCGTGATGTTCCTCGAGATCAAGACCATCGGCGGTTATCGCCAGGACCCGCTGCCCTGGCATCCGAACGGCCTGGCGATCGACGTGATGATCCCGAACTATCACACCCCGGAGGGCATCGAGCTCGGCAACCAGATCGCCGGGTTCGCGCTGGCGAACGCGAAACGGTGGGGAGTCCTGCATGTGATCTGGCGGCAGGGTTTCTATCCCGGTATCGGTGCACCGAGTTGGACCGCGGACTACGGCAACGAGACCGCCAACCACTACGACCACGTCCATATCGCCACCGACGGGGGTGGATACCCGACCGGCCGGGAGACCTACTTCCTCGGATCGATGCGCTCGGAACCGGCGTGACCACCATGACGCTGCGGACTCCTGCTGCCCGCCTGGCGGTGCTGATCGTGATGGGACTGGCCCTGCTGGGTGCGCTGACGGCGTGCGGCGGATCGTCTCAGCGCACCAACCCCGCCCCGGCCGGCTCGGGGGAATCGGCCACAGCGCCGATGCCGCAGGACGCTCCCGGCAGCCCGCCACTGGTCAAACGCGATGTGGTCAAGACCGCGTCGATGTCGATATCGGTGGCCCAACCCACCGAGGCCGCCGACAAAGCCGCCGTGATCGTCGCCAACGCGGGCGGGCGGGTCGACAACCGCTCCGAAGACGCGGGATCGGGCACCGCCAGGGCCCGCTCGTCGGTGGTTCTGCGGGTCCCGGCCGCCAAGCTCGACGGCGTGCTGGCCGAACTCAAGGCGCTGGGCACCGTCGAACATGTCGAGATCGCCTCTGACGACGTGACCGCGCAACGCGTCGACCTCGACGCCCGGATCCGGGCGCTACAGACCTCGGTGGACCGGCTGCTCGGCATCATGCGCGACGCCAAGGACCCCGATGCGCTGATCAAGGCCGAGGGTGCGCTCTCGGAACGCCAAGCCGAACTCGACAGCCTGCGTGCGCAACGTGAGGCGCTCGGCGACCGCATCGACTACAGCACCGTCAACGTCACCTTCGTCGCCCAGAACATCGGCGGCCCGGCGCCCACCGAATACCGGGGCTTCTTCGGCCAGATCGAACGCGGTTGGGACGCATTGGTTTCCGTGGCCGGCAACCTGGTGCTGCTCTTCGGTCTGCTGCTTCCCTGGTTGGGTGTGCTGGTGGTCGCCGTGGTGATCATCTACGGCCTCATCCGGCTGGCCGGTGCCCGCCGGCCCAGCCCGCCGC